>NZ_JBIAIK010000002.1:0-784200 GCF_042871385.1 Streptomyces sp. NPDC005808
ACGCGGACGTGTTCGCCGGGTGCGTGGCGGCCGTTGTAGAGCTGCCAGAGTTCGGGGCGTTGGCGGCGGGGGTCCCACTGGGAGAATTCGTCGCGGAGGGAGAAGACGCGTTCTTTGGCGCGGGCTTTTTCCTCGTCGCGGCGTCCGCCGCCGAAGACGGCGTCGAAGCGCTCGGTCTGGATCTTCTCCGTCAGTGGCAGTGTCTGCAGGGGATTGCGGGTGCCGTCGGGGCGTTCGCGCAGGACTCCGCGGTCGATGTAGTCCTGTACGGAGGCGATGTGGAGGCGCAGCCCGTGCTGGGCGACGACGCGGTCGCGGTACTCCAGGACTTCGGGGAAGTTGTGGCCGGTGTCCACGTGCAGCAGGGTGAAGGGGATCGGGGCTGGGGCGAAGGCCTTCAGCGCGAGGTGCAGCATGACGATGGAGTCCTTGCCGCCGGAGAAGAGGATCACCGGTCGTTCGAACTCGCCCGCCACCTCGCGGAAGATGTGCACCGCCTCCGACTCCAACGCATCCAGGTGGGACAGCGCGTACGGGCTGCCGGTCTCCTGGGAGACAGTCACGACGGTCGTCATGCGAGACCCCTCTCGGTGAGCAGCGCATGCAGCGCGGCCGCGGACTCCTGCACGGACTGGGTGTGCGACTCGATCCGCAGATCGGGCGACTCGGGCTCCTCGTACGGGTCGTCGACGCCGGTGAGCCCAGAGATCTCGCCCGCCGCCTGCTTGGCGTACAGCCCCTTCACGTCCCGCTCGCTGCACACCTCGACCGGCGTCGCGACATGCACTTCGATGTACGCCGCCCCGCTCACCTGGTGACGCTTGCGGACGGCCTCGCGGCTGTCGGCGTAGGGCGCGATCACCGGAACCAGGGCCTTCACGCCGTTGCGGGCGAGCAGGTCGGCGACGTAGCCGATGCGCTGTACGTTCGTGTGCCGGTCCTCGCGGCTGAAGCCGAGGCCCGCCGTCAGGAACGTACGGATCTCGTCGCCGTCGAGCACCTCGACACGGTGGCCCTCCTCGCGCAGCCGCCCGGCCAGTTCGTACGCGATGGTGGTCTTGCCGGCACTCGGCAGACCCGTGAGCCAGATGGTGGCTCCGGTCACTTGGTTCTCCAGGGTCTCTGAGATGGTCATCCGTGCAGCCCGCACTCGGTCTTGGAGCGTCCGGCCCAGCGGCCGGCCCGCGCGTCCTCGCCCTCGAGGACCTGACGGGTGCAGGGCGCGCAGCCCACGGAGGCGTAACCGTCCATCAGCAGCGGGTTGGTGAGTACGCCGTGCTCGGCGACGTACGCGTCCACGTCGTCCTGCGTCCAGCGGGCGATCGGGGAGACCTTGACCTTGCGGCGCTTCTCGTCCCAGCCGACGACCGGGGTGTTCGCCCGGGTCGGGGACTCGTCGCGGCGCAGGCCCGTCGCCCAGGCGCTGTACCGGGTGAGCCCCTCCTCGAGGGGCTTCACCTTGCGCAGGGCGCAGCACAGGTCGGGGTTGCGGTCGTGCAGTGCGGGGCCGTACTCGGCGTCCTGCTCGGCGACCGTCTGGCGCGGGGTGAGCGTGATGACGTTGACGTCCATCACGGCCTCGACGGCGTCCCGGGTGCCGATGGTCTCCGGGAAGTGGTAGCCGGTGTCGAGAAAGACGACGTCGACGCCGGGGAGCGCGCGTGAGGCGAGATGGGCGACCACCGCGTCCTCCATGGAGGAGGTCACGCAGAACTTCCTGCCGAAGGTGGCGACCGCCCACTGAAGGATCTTCAGGGCGGACGCGTCCTCGAGGTCACGCCCTGCCTGCTCGGCAAGGCTCCTCAAGTCCTCGTCCGTGCGCTCTTCCTGAATCGTCGTCATATCTCTGCCCCTCCATCGTCATTTCGCTGAAGACCCCGGGAAAGCAACCCGAGGAACTTCAGCTGAAAGGCCCGACTGCACGCCGCGCATTCCCACGCGCCGTGGCCCTGCTCACTTGGACGAAGGTCTTCGTCACCGCAGTAGGGACAGTAGAAAGGGGCGGCCCGCTCGTTCATACCGAGTCCTTTGTTTCGCTCGCCGCGCTCACGAAAGCGACTCCTCGCTGGCACGCGTGGCCCAGGTGGCGAAACGCTCGCCGTCCGCACGCTCCTCCTGGAAGCGCGTGAGGACCCGCTCGACGTAGTCGGGCAGCTCGTCCGAAGTGACTTTCAGGCCACGGACCTTGCGGCCGAAACCGGCCTCCAGACCGAGCGCCCCGCCCAGGTGCACCTGGAAGCCCTCGACCTGGTTGCCGTCGTCGTCCAGGACCAGCTGGCCCTTGAGACCGATGTCCGCGACCTGGATGCGGGCGCAGGCGTTCGGGCAGCCGTTGATGTTGATGGTGATCGGCTCTTCGAACTCGGGGATGCGGCGCTCGAGTTCGTCGATCAGGGAGGCACCGCGCGCCTTGGTCTCGACGATCGCGAGCTTGCAGTACTCGATTCCGGTGCAGGCCATCGTGCCGCGCCGGAAGGGGGAGGGACTGACCGTGAGGTCGAGAGCCTCAAGCCCGGCAACCAGCGAGTCGATCTGCTCCTGCTCCACGTCGAGCACGATCATCTTCTGCTCGACGGTGGTCCGCAGGCGGCCCGAGCCGTGCGCGGCGGCCAGCTCGGCGATCTTCGTGAGTGTGGTGCCGTCCACCCGGCCCACGCGCGGCGCGAAACCGACGTAGAAGCGGCCGTCCTTCTGCCGGTGCACACCGACGTGGTCGCGCCAACGGGCGATCGGCTGGTCGGGCGCCGGGCCGTCGACGAGCTTCCGCTTGAGGTAGTCGTCCTCCAGGATCTGGCGGAACTTCTCGATGCCCCAGTCGGCGACCAGGAACTTCAGGCGGGCGCGGGTGCGCAGCCGCCGGTAGCCGTAGTCGCGGAAGATCGAGATGACGCCCTCGTAGACGTCCGGGACCTCGTCCAGCGGGACCCAGGCGCCCAGCCGCTGGCCGATCTTGGGGTTGGTGGAGAGGCCGCCGCCGACCCAGACGTCGAAGCCGGGGCCGTGCTCCGGGTGGTTCACGCCGACGAAGGCGATGTCGTTGATCTCGTGCGCCACGTCGAGCAGCGGCGAGCCGGAGATCGCGGACTTGAACTTGCGGGGCAGATTCGAGAAGTCCTTGTTGCCGATGATCCGGCGGTGGATCGCGTCGATCGCGGGCGTGCCGTCGATGATCTCGTCCTCGGCGATCCCGGCGACGGGCGAGCCGAGGATGACGCGGGGCGTGTCACCGCAGGCCTCGGTCGTGGAGAGCCCGACCGCTTCGAGGCGCTCCCAGATCTCCGGGACGTCCTCGATACGGATCCAGTGGTACTGCACGTTCTGCCGGTCGGTGAGGTCGGCGGTGCCGCGCGCGAACTCCTGCGAGATCTCGCCGATGACCCGGAGCTGCTCGGTGGTCAGCCGCCCGCCGTCGATGCGCACGCGCAGCATGAAGTACTTGTCGTCCAGCTCCTCAGGCTCCAGGATCGCGGTCTTGCCGCCGTCGATCCCGGGCTTGCGCTGGGTGTAGAGGCCCCACCAGCGCATCCGGCCGCGCAGGTCGTTGGGGTCGATCGAGTCGAAGCCGCGCTTGGAGTAGATCGTCTCGATGCGTGTCCGCACATTGAGACCGTCGTCGTCCTTCTTGAACTGTTCGTTGCCGTTGAGCGGGGTGAAGTGACCCACGGCCCACTGACCCTCGCCGCGGTGACGGCTCACCTTGCGGCGGGGCACAGCGGCGGGATCCTGCGGGGTGGCGGCCATGGCTGATACGTCCTTCGGGACTGCGGGGACAGAGCGGAGAGCGTCCCTCGCCTGCGTGAACGGGCACATACGGAAGTACGTGCGCCCCATCGCGCAGGGGGAGGCAAGCGGGAAATGCCGACTGTGCCGGGGCTGTCAGCTCACCGGACAGATGGCGCTGGATACGCGGCCGAGGTCGACGTGCCGCCGACTCACCAAGGCAATCCCAGTTCCAGACATGACAGAAGCGTGTCACGGGGGTCTCGGGCCAGTCCACCATCATCCATCATGTGGACACCCTGGTCCCGGATCGTGAGACGGTGATGTTTTCGGTCCCCTGACCAGGCCCCGCGTCCTGCCGAGGACCGTCAGGATCCCATGACGCCGCAGGTCAGCGAATAATCAGAGGGCCCGCGCCCCGGGCCAGGGGCCTGGGACCGCCACCTCGCTCTCTTCCGTCACCTCCGTGTCGAAGAGCTTGAAACCACGCCGCAGGTAGTTCTCCATCGCATGCTCCCCGTCCTTGCTACAGGTATGCAGCCAGACCCGCTTGGTTCCGGCCCGCCCCGGCAGGCGCAGGGCCAGGTCCCAGGCCCGCGCGACACCGTAGGAGAGGAGGTGCCCGCCGATCCGGCGTCCGCGGAAGGCGGGGATCAGCCCGAAGTAGGCGATCTCCACGACGCCGTCGTCCTGCGGGTCGAGCTCCAGGTACCCGGCGGGCGTCCCCCGGTCGTATGCGACCCAGGTCTCCACGCCCGGCTTGTCCAGGAGCTCCTGCCACCGCTCGTACGACCAGCCGAGCCGGTCGGTCCAGCGGATGTCCCCGCCGACCGACGCGTACAGGAACCGGCTGAACTCGGGCGAGGGGACCTCGGCGCGGACGACACGGACGTCCCCGTCCGGCGCGATCGCGGGGAGCAGGTCGGTCGGAGCGGTCTGCTCAAGGGACCAGGTGGTCACGGTGACGTTGCTCATGCGGGCCAGGGAACCACGGGAGCGAGGCGGCCTCCAAAGGCGGCCTCTGCCCGGTCCTTCCCTCTGCCCTAGTCGAGCGAACCGTCGACCGAAGGCAGCGAAACCGCGTACAGAACCCGCCCCGCGGCCGAGTCGGTGCCCGCCGTGCCGGTCAGCGTCCAGAGTTCGTCCGTCTCCTGCCAGTACGACAGGGACGCGGTGCCCAGGCCCCAGCAGGCGTGTGAGAGGTCCGTGGTGCACGTGGCCGCTGTGGCCCCGCTGTCCGTCTGGCGCCAGAGAGTGGCGTGTCTGGTGTCACCGGCCGGCGTCTGGGCGACGTACCACTCGGCCTCGTGCGTGCCGTCCGGCTTGTGCGAGAGGACGCCGGACACTCCGGTGGCCTTGGTCTCGTAGACCTCGCCCGCGTCGACACGGCCCTTGGAGTCGGCTGCGAGCAGGCCGGTGCGGCCGGGCGCGCCGCTGTAGGGGTAGCGCCAGACGCGGGCGCGGTCCGTGCTGTCGGGGGTGGACAACTCGGTGGCGACCAGGCTGTCCGGGGTCGAGGTGCGGTCCAGGGAGAGCGAGCCGAAACAGGGGACGGAACGGTCGTCGCCCGTGGTGCACGAGCCGCCGGCCAGGTCGTACGAGGCGATGGCCGGCAGCACGTACTGATAGCCGTCCGCCGAGTAGCCGCCGCTCACTCTGCCGATCGCGCCGCTGGTCACGTCGGTCTCGAGGATGCGGCGCATGTCGAAGGCGAGCAGGGCCGTGCCGTTGCGGGCGGTGACGATCAGCTTGTCCTGGTACCAGACCATGCCGCCCAGCCGGGAGCGGACCGCTTCGAAGTCCTTACCGCCGTCCTGCGGTACGACGAGCAGGGCGTAGCGGTACGTGAGGGCGTGCGGGTCGGTCGTGTCGATGAACGCGACCCGGGCGAGGCCCTCGTCCTGCGTCGGCTCGCCCGTCCGGGGGTCGTCGGCGGCCTGCTGATCCCGGTGCGTCCAGCCGGCCAGGATCACCCGGCGCCCCTCCCAGGTGCCGTCCTCGTGGGCGTCCCCGGAGGTCGTGACGGAGCGTGGCAGCCACTGCCGGGCTTTCGCGTCGGCGTTGTCCCAGCAGTACGCGCGCGTGGCGGCCGGTTCGACGGGCAGCGCGGCGCGCTCGGAGCCGGCGCAGTCGTCCTCGTTCCGCATCGAGTGGTCGGCGCTGTCCAGTACGGCGGCGACACCGACGTTCCCGCCCATACGCCGGGTGAGCGTGTCCAGCGTGCCCTGGTCGGCCAGGGTCTCGTCGAGGCGGAGCTGTGCGGTGCCCGAGGACGAGGTGAGCGGGGTCAGCGCGCCCGGACTGCCGCTGCTCGTGGCCTGGGAGGCGCTGATCAGGGTGGCTGCCGCGGTGAGCGCGAGGGCGGTTCCGGCCAGCGTGGCCCGCAGTGCCTGACCCCTTTTACGACGACGATGCCTGCCGCGCTGCTTCATGCGTCCTCCCGAGTCAGGCCAACTGTCTCTCGCACTCGGTGCGTTGACGGAGAGGCGGGTGGGGTGGCCTGTGAGGGGATGCTACGGCAGAGACCCACGGGCCAGGTCACATACACCGGAAGACACTGACGAAATACGTACGCGGTGGACGCCGCTACCTCCGTTCGCCTCGCCACCCACCCCGTTGGCCCCCAGCGCTCATCCCCGTTGGCCCCCGCCACGCACCCCCGCTCGCCCCCTACCGCCCACCTCTACTCGCACTCTCCGCCCGCACTCTCCGCCCGCACTCTCCGCCCGCCTCCGCTCGTCCCCACTCGCACTCCCCGCCCGGCGATCACCCCTGACCAACTCGCGCACCCACCACCGCGGGTGCCGTCGAACGCGGCAGCAGGCCGGTCGGGTCGTCGGGGAGGACGACCTCGACCTCCACCTCCTCGCGGAAGCGGTAGGGGCGGTGGTCCAGTAGGCCCGTGAGGCGGCGGCGGAGCCGGGAGAGTTCGGCACGGACCGTGACCGTGCGGGTCGGGTCGCCGAAGAGGTCGAGGGCGAGCTCGGCGGCGCTGCGCCCTTGGCGGTGCACGGCCAGCACGTACAGAAGTTCGGCGTGACGTGGACTCAGGTCCTGTGCCCAACTGCCGGCCGCGCCCGCGACGGTGGCGCAGGGCCGCCGGAGGTCGCTGAGGTCGAGGACCACACGGCTCGCGCACCCCGAGGTGTCGGCCTCGGCAACCCGGAGCAGCCAGCCGCCGGGCAGCGGCTCCACGACGCAGGTGCCGAGGGACGGCAGCCAGTACCGGCCCGCGCCGAAGGAGTTGGGCAGCGGGACCCGGTCGACAGGCGGCATCCCCGTGACGGCCGCGAGCCAGCCGTGCGTGTCGACCACCAGCGCCTTGCCTTCCAGCCGGGACAGGATGGGCGCGGCCACCGCGCGCAGCCGTTCGACGGACGCCAGATGTCGGCCGCGTAGTTCGCTTTCGGCCAGTCGGGTCACCGAGTCGACCAGTGCGAGGGTGGCCGGATGGAAGGTGCTCTGCGGCCCGCTCACGTCGACGATACCCAGCAGTTGCCCGTCCCGCGGGTCGTGCACCGGAGCGGCGGCGCAGGTCCAGTTGTGCAGGGTGCGCAGGAAGTGCTCGGCGGAGTGCACCTGGACGGCGGCCCCGGCGGTCAGCGCGGTGCCGATCGCGTTGGTGCCCGTAGTGTCCTCGCTCCAGGCGGCGCCCTCCTCCAGGCAGATGCTGTCGGCCAGACGCAGCACACCGGCGTGGCCCTCGCGCCACAGCACCCGGCCCTCCGGGTCCGTGACCACCATGATCTGCAGGGAGGCGTCGGCGACCGAACCGAGACCGCCGCTGAGGACAGGCATCACGTCGGCGAGCGCGGTCGAGGTGCGGCGGTGCTCGATCTCCTCCGGCTGCAACAGGACGCTGTCCGTGCCCTGTTCGGGATTGACGCCGAATCGTTTCACCCGTTGCCAGGACTGACCGATGACGGGACGGGGTGCGATCGTGGACCGTTCACCTCTGACTGTCGAGGCCCAGGTTTCCTGGAGGCGCCGCGCCGTTTCGGACGCGTCCAGCGGGGCGAACCGGGCGAGGTTGAACGATGCCGGGTCGAACGATGTGGTCTTCACTTGAGCTCTCCCGAAACCGGTACCGCGTACCAACCGCGTACAAGGTGTGACGCCGCCGTCATCCCACATCGTGCCTGCTCCCGACCGCCGACGCCGGGGGTTCGCGCAAGGTGCACAGAAGGAATGCAACGGTCTGCAACTCTCGCCAACGGTCACAAGTTCCCCTGAAAATGACATTGGCGTCGCCCGTGCGGCGCCGTGCTCCTTGAACGGGGCCTGAAGCGGGGGTGGTGCCGTGTCGGCGCAGCACCACCCCCGTGCCAGTCGACGCAGCACCACCCCCGTGCCAGTCGACGCAGCACCGCCCCCGTGCCAGTCGGCCGGCACTCTGGCAGCCGTCGACAAGGCGATCACGACACCGGCCGTGCCCGCTCCACCACCGTGGCCAGATCCAGACTGTGCGGCAGCGTGCCGAAGGCCGAGCCCCAGTCGCCGCCCAGGCGTGAGCCGCAGAACGCGTCGGCGACCTCCGGCGGCGCGTGCCGGACGAGCAGCGCCCCCTGGAGCACCAACGCGACCCGCTCGGCAAGACGACGGGCGCGGCCCTCGATCCCCTCCAGGTCGGCGAGTTCGGTCAGCAAGCTCTTGATCGCCCCGTCCAGCCGGTGGTCGGCGCCGCGCGCCTGCCCCACCTCGCGCAGATACGCATCCAGCGCACCCGGTTCCCGCTGGATCGCACGCAGCACGTCCAGCGCCTGGACATTGCCCGCGCCCTCCCACACCGAGTTGAGCGGCGACTCGCGCAACAGCCGCGGCATGCCGGACTCCTCGACATACCCGTTGCCGCCCAGGCACTCGAGGGCCTCCACCGCGACCGGCGTACACCGCTTGGTCACCCAGTACTTGGCGGCCGGCACCGCGAGCCGCAGGAACGCCCGCTCCTGCTCGCTCCCGTCGTCGTACGCGGCGGCCAGCCGCAGCGCGAGTGTCGTCGCGGCCTCGGACTCCAGCGCCAGATCCGCGAGTACGTTCCTCATCAGCGGCTTGTCGACAAGCTTGCCGCCGAACGCCTCACGGTAGGTGCAGTGGTGCACGGCCTGCGCGACGGCCTGCCGCATCAGCGCGGCCGAACCGAGCACGCAGTCCAGGCGGGTCGCCGCGACCATCTCGATGATGGTGCGCACCCCGCGTCCCTCGTCCCCGACCCGGCGGGCCCACGTCCCGTCGAACTCGACCTCGCTCGACGCGTTCGACCTGTTGCCGAGCTTGTCCTTGAGGCGCTGGATGCGGAAGACGTTGCGCGTGCCGTCCGCCAGGACACGGGGGACGAGGAAGCAGGTCAACCCACCTTTGTCCCCGCCAGGGGTCGCCTGCGCCAGCACCAGGAAACCGTCCGACATCGGCGCCGAGCAGAACCACTTGTGGCCCGTCAGCTCGTACGTCCCGTCCTCGGCGAGCGGTCGCGCAGCCGTCGTATTGGCGCGTACGTCGCTGCCGCCCTGTTTCTCCGTCATGCCCATCCCGAAGAGCGCGCCGGGCTTCCGGTCGGCGGGGACCAGGTCCTGGTCGTAGACGGTGGAGGTCAGCCGTGGCTCCCACTCGGCGGCGAGCGCCGGGTCGGTGCGCAGCGCGGGCACCGCCGCGTGGGTCATGGACAGCGGGCAGCCGTTGCCGGCCTCGGCCTGCGTCCAGACCATGAAACCGGCCGCGCGCCGCACATGCCCGCCGGGCCGCGACCAGGCGGCCGTCAGCCCGGCCGACACCCCCTTGCCGAGGAGCCGGTGCCAGGACGGATGGAACTCGACCTCGTCGATCCGGTTGCCGTAGCGGTCGTGGGTGCGCAGCTTGGGCGGGTTCTCGTTGGCCAGTACGCCCCACTCCTGTACCTGGGCGGAACCTGAGGTGCGTCCCAGTGCCGACAGATCCTCGCGCGCCTCGTCGAGGAGTGCTGGATCGAGGTGCCGTTCGACCGCCTCCACGAGGGCCCGGTCGGCGGCAAAGACGTCATATCCGACCAGGGGCGGAGGCTGGTTGGTCACTGTGTGGGTGGTGGCTGCCATACGGATACGGTAAGGACGTGCACCAGGCAAAAGAAACACCTGAACGGCCTCCCTCGGGTCGTCTTCACCGCGCCAAAGCGCTGTACAGGAACGTGTCGAAGCGCCGGACCGCCTGGCTGCTGCTCAAGGACACCGTCAACTCGTGCATGGAGTACCGGATCCTGGGTCTGGCAGCGGAGGCGGCGTTCTTCACTCTGCTCTCCGTGCCGCCCCTGCTGCTGAGCATGATCGGTCTGCTCGGCTACGTGGACGACTGGACCGGCGCCGACACGATCGCCAGCCTGGAGAACAACATCCTGGAGGCGGCCCGCACGATCCTCTCGGACAAGGGTGTGCACGACATCGCCGAGCCGATCCTGCACGACGTGGTGAAGGGCGGCCGCCCCGACGTCATCTCCCTCGGCTTTCTGTTCGCCCTGTGGTCGGGTTCGCGCGCGGTGAACGTCTTCATCGACACCATCACGGTGATGTACGGCCTCGACGGCACCCGCGGGATCGTGAAGACCCGCATCATGTCGTTCCTGCTCTTCATCGTGGCGCTGCTCATCGGCTCGATCGCGCTGCCGCTGATGGTGGCGGGCCCGGACGCGGTGGTGAACATCGTGCCGTGGTCGGAGACGGTCGTGCAGATCCTGTACTGGCCGGTCGTCATCGTCCTCGGGATCGTCTTCCTGACGACGCTTTACCACGTGTCAGTGCCGGTGCGCTCCCCGTGGGTCGAGGACGTGCCGGGTGCCCTGGTGGCCCTCGCCATGTGGGTCCTCGGCAGTTTTCTGCTCCGCATCTACCTGACCAACACGGTCGAGGGCCCCACGATCTACGGCTCGCTCGCCGCGCCCGTCGCCGTCCTGCTGTGGATCGGGGTTTCCGCGTTCGCGGTCCTGGTCGGCGCCGCGGTCAATGCCGCCATCGACCGCGTCTGGCCGGCCGCAGCCACGGCAGCGGCCCGCGCCAACAACGAACGTCTGCGTGAGGCCCAGGTCGCCGAGTACGTCGCCCGCGTCTCCGCGTCCCGCTCGCACGACGCCGAGTTCGACGACTCCGACGACCCGGACATGCCCGCCGAGTTCCCCGAGCGCTGGTCCCGCTTCCTCCCGCCGGAGGACGTGACCTCCCGGCTGCGGGCGCATGTGAAGAACACGCACCACCCGCAGCACAAGCACGGGGATGCGCCGCCGGGCGACTGACACCAGCAGGCAGTGTCAGTCCCTGGTGCCAGTCCCTGGTGCCGGACCCGGCAGGACTCAGGCCTTCCAGGTTCCGGCGGCCGCGGCCTCCCGGACGAAATCCGTGAAGTCCCGCGGCTGGCGCCCCAGAACCTGCTGGACGCCGTTCGAGAGATGGGCGTTGCGGCCGTCCAGGAGGCCTTCGAAGACCTCGACGAGGAGGTCGACCTCCTCCGGCGGCATCCCGAACCCGGCCAGGGTGTCGCCGTACTGCCGCGCCGTCACCGGGACATACCTCAGCTCGCTGCCGGTAGCCGCGGAGATCTCCGCGACCGCCTCGCGGAAGGTCAGCAGCCGGCCCCCGGAAAGGGTGACGTCCTGCCCGACGTACCGGTCGCCCGAGGTCAGCGCGGCCACCACGACGTCCGCGATGTCCCGTACGTCGATGAAGGGCTCCTGCACCTCACCGGCCGGGAACACCAGTTCCCCGTGGACCAGCCCCTCCACCAGCGGGCCCTCACTGAAGTTCTGCGCGAACCAGGCCGCCCGCAGGACCGTCCAGTCCGCGCCGGACGTCCTGAGCGCCTCCTCGGTCGCCTGCGCCCGCTCCTCGCCGCGCGCCGACAGCAGCACGAGCCGCCGTACCCCCAGCCCGACCGCCTCGCGTGCCAGGGCGCCGACCGCCTCGGTCGCCGCCGGGGAGCCGACGTCCGTGGGGTAGGCGAGATAGGCCGCGTCGGCGCCGCGCAGGGCGTCCGCCCACGTCGAGCGGTCCGCCCAGTCGAAGCGGGTGCCCAGGGAACGGGACCCTGCCCGCACCGTGAGCCCGGCCGCCCGCGCGGCCTCCGCGACCCGGCTGCCGGTGCGCCCGGTGGCGCCGGTCACCAGTACCGTCACGTCCTTCGTACCTGCCGTGTTTTCCGTCATACGGACAGTGAACTTCGGTGCGCCGCAAGGAACCATCGCTGAACCGCTCATTCCCATATGTGCGCGTCTACGCTGGCCCCATGGACGCACTCGCAGGGCTTCTGGAGGGGCCACGAGCCCGTGGCGCCTTCATGATCCGTGCGTGTTTCGACCCGCCCTGGGGCATCCGCGTGGAGGACCGCGCCCCTCTGACGATCATGCTGCTCGTCCGCGGTGAAGCGTGGATCACGGCGGACGCCGGAGAGCGGGTGCGGCTGGGGGCGGGCGACGTCGCCATCGCGCGCGGCCCGGACCCGTACACCGTGTCCGACGCCCCGGGAGCGGTCCCGCAGGCGGTGATCCTGCCGGGCGGGGAGTGCAGCTATCCCGACGGGCGCTCCATGAAGGGCCACTGGGACCTCGGTGTGCGCAGCTGGGGCGACCGGCTCGACGGGGCCGCGGTGATGCTGATCGGGACGTACATGATGCAGGGCGAGATCAGCGGCAGGTTGCTCGACGCCCTGCCGCCGCTTCTCACGCTCACCGCCGACATGTGGGACTGCGCGCTCACCGACATCCTCGCCGAGGAGATCGTCCGCGACGAACCCGGCCAGGAGGTCGTCCTCGACCGGCTGCTCGACCTGCTGGTCATCGCCGCCCTGCGGGCCTGGTTCTCCCGCCCCGAGGCCGAGGCGCCCGCCTGGTACCAGGCTCTCGCGGACCCCGTGGTGGGCCGCGTCCTGCGGCTGGTCCAGGACGACCCGGCCCACCCCTGGACCGTCGCGACCCTCGCCGCCAAGGCGGGCGTGTCGCGCGCCGCGCTCGCCCGCCGCTTCAGCGAACTCGTCGGCGAGCCCCCCATGACCTACCTGACCGGCTGGCGCCTCGCCCTGGCCGCCGACCGGCTGCGCGACACCGAGGACACCATCGGCGCGATCGCCCGCCAGGTCGGCTACGGCAGCGCCTTCGCGCTCTCCAGCGCCTTCAAGCGGGTGTACGGAGTCAGTCCGCAGGAGCACCGGACACGAGCGGCGTAGCGTGTCGTACGTGTACGCGGAGAGGGCGTCCAGGCTTTCCGGTGCCGTGGTGTGGACGAACACCCCGTCCACGCCCGGTGCGCGGCCCGTACTGCCCGACGGGTGCATGGACCTGCTGTGGACCCGGGGGCGGCTGCTCGTCGCCGGTCCGGACACGCGCGCCTACGTCCCGGAGGGCGTGCTCGGCGGCTGGGCGGGCGTCCGCTTCTATCCCGGCACGGCTCCCGCGTTCCTCGCCGTACCCGCCCACGAACTCCGCGACCAGCGTGTGGAGTTGGCGGACATCTGGCCCGCATCGGAGGTGCGACGGCTCACCGCGCGGGTCGACTCCGCCGCCGACCCCGTGAGCGCGCTCGAAGAGGTGGCGCTGGCACGGGCGGCCGACGCCGAGCCCTGTGACCCACTGCTCGGGGAGGTCGTGGCGGCCCTGGACGCGGGCCGCCCTGTGGCCGCCGTCGCTGATGAACTCGGCCTGGGCGCCCGCCAGTTGCACCGCCGCTCACTGGCCGCTTTCGGGTATGGGCCCAAGACGCTGGCTCGCGTGCTGCGGCTCCAGCGGGCGCTGGCCCTCGCACGGGACGGGGTGTCCTTCGCGGAGACCGCAGTCCGGGCGGGCTTCGCGGATCAGGCCCATCTGGCTCGGGATGTACGGGAGTTGGCGGGGATGCCACTGCGGCAGCTGCTCGGGCGCGGGTAGCGACGGCCGGATTCCGGATGCCGGCGGGGCCGCCGTCGGCGGTCGGCTGCTATTCGGCTTCCGGCAGCCGTGCGAACAGGTCGACGCCGTTGCCGTCCGGGTCCCGCACGACCGCGTACCGCATGCCCCAGACGGCGTCCCAGGGCTTGAGCTCGCCGTGGTGGCCGGCGCCGATCAGGTCGTCGTACGCGGAGTCGACCTCCGCCGGACTGGCGCAGAGGAAGGCGAGTGAGACCCTGCCGCCCGAGGTCGGAGGCCGGTATCCGGCGTGGAAGGACCGAATCACCTCGTCGGTGTCGAGGGCGAGCCGCAGCCCGCCGGGGAGTTCGGTCTCGACGTGCGGCTGGTCCTCGGAGCCCTCGGGGAAGGTGAGCCCGAGGCGGCGGTAGAAGGCGAGGGAGGCGGACATGTCGGAGACGGCGATGCCGATCAGGTCAAATCGTGGAGTCATGCGGTCACGGTAGGCAGGACGTGGGCGGTGGGTCTTGAAGGAATCGGACACGCGCTCCTCCTGCCCGGGTCCGCATATGAAGCTCCGGGTCCGTATATGAAACACCTGTGCGAGTGAGGCAGGATGGCCGCATGATCCGAACCATGCGTGTGCGTGTGCTGCTTCCGGCGTTACTGCTTCCCGCCCTGCTCGCCGGCTGCGGCACGGAGAAGGCGGGGGCCGGGACGCTCGACCCCCCGCCGGCCGGCCCCGACCGCGCCGAACTCGACGCCCGTGCCCGGGCGTTGCAGATCGCACCGGAACTCGTGTACGTCACGGAGGCACCCGGCTTCACCCTGGCCCAGCAGTCGGTGGGTGTGTACGGCGGTGACGGCTTCTCCAGCGTGTACTGGTCCGAGAAGACCGGCGGTCAGATTCACCTCTATGTGGACCGGGGCACGGTGACGGCGGAGAGCTGTGCGGGGTGTGAGCGGGACGGGGACGTCTGGTACCGCGGCGGGAGTGGGCAGCACGAGTACCTGCTGCCCGAGAAGGGGGACGTCGTCGTTCGGGTGAGCGCGGACTCGGCCATGATCACCCGGGCCGTCCTCCGTGACGCCGCCACGGCGAGCCACCGCCCCGGAAACGTCGAACTGGCTGCCCTCTTCCCGGCCCCCGCCCCGACCGCCACCGCGCCGGTGGAGCGCGGGGATCTTCCCCCGGTGGGGGACGGGGCACCCAACAACGAGGTGGGCACGACGGGTTGAGGTGGGCGTGGGGGGTCTTCTCGCCCCTCCGACGCCGGCCGTCCCCTCCTCTCGGGGTCGCGCCCCGTTTCAGCCCGCCTCGCCGCCGCGACTCTCTCCGTCCCGCTGACGGGCGACGTCACGCGGAGGTCGCTGCCGCCTCCTCGGCCGAGAGCTGCGGCCGGACGGTCGCGGCCTTCAGCAGGGCGGAGGTGGTCGTCGGATCGGCCGGGCGCCGGGTATGCCAGTCGGTGACCGCCTGATACGCGGCGGCCACCTCCAACAGCCGGTCCTCCTCGTACGGTTGACCGCCGAGGATCGCGCCGACGGGCACGCCGGCCGTGTCGAAGCCGATGGGGAACCCGATTTCGGGCAGCCCCAGGATGTCGAACGGCACAGGACCGGTCTGCAGGAGCACATCGCAGCGGTCCATGAGCCCGTCGAGGACCTCCCGCAGCAGATGGTTCTTGGCACGCTGAGCCGTGATCCACTCGTCGCCCGAGAGCATCAGCCCCTGGAGCCAACTCAGCAGCGACACACCGAACTTGGCCGGGTCCACGCGCAGCCAGTGCCGGAAAGGCTCGCTGCGCTCGGCGAGCCGGGCCGCGTTGAAGGTGCCGGTCAGCAGCGTCCAGTCGTCCGGGTAGGTGATGTCGACCAGTGTGACGCCCGAGATCGCGTCGAGCTGGTCGAGGAAGGCCCCGCGCAGCGTCTTCTGCGCGCTCAGGAAGTCGGCCGGCACGCCGATCCGGGTGGCGCGCCGCATCCGTACCGCGCCGCCGCTCGTGACGACGGGCGTCGCGGACCGGATGAGATCGGGCACTGCCGGCAGCCCCAGCGTGCGCGGGTCCTGGGTGTCCGGTCCGGCCATGACCTGGAGCATCAGCGCCGCGTCCATGGCGTCGCGCGCGAGCGGCCCCGAGTGGTCGCGGGTGAAGGAGAGCGGGATGATGCCGTGGATGGACACCCGGCCCATGGTGGGCTTGAGGCCTGTCAGGTTCTGCTGATTGGACGGCAGCACGATGGAGCCGCCGGTCTGCGTGCCGATCGACGAGGACGCAAGACGCCCGGCCACCGAACAGGCGGGCCCGGTCGAGGAGCCGCCCGGGTCGACACTCGGGTCCTCGGGCGTCCAGGCGTTGACCGTCGTGACCGTCCCGTTCGGCAGCGTGGCCCGGGTCGTGGCGAGCGGCCCCATCTGCCCCTTGCCCAGGACGATGCCGCCGGCCGCCTTCAGCCGGGCCACCGCCGTGGCGTCCTCGTCCGGCACGAAGTCCTCGAAGATGTACGAGTTGCAGCGCGTCGGCACGCCCTTGGTGAAGTAGTTGTCCTTGATGCACAGAGGGATCCCGCGCAGCACGCCGCCCGTCCCGCTCCGCCCCTGGTCGGCCTTCCGTGCCGCCGAGAGCGCCGCGTCGCCGGTCACCTCGGCGTATGCCTGATACGTGCCGTCGTACCGCTGGATCCGCTCCAGGTACGCCTCGGTCAGCGTCGCCGACGTCAGCTTTCCGCGCCGCATGAGGACCACGGCCTCGGTGAGGGTTGCCTCGGAGGGGTCCTGCTGGGCGGCCTTGCGTACGTCGATGTCGGGAACCTTGGGAGCGCTGGTGGCTGCGCTCGTGGGTGTTGCGCTCGCGGGAGTGGCGCTCTGCACGGCGAGCCCGCTCGCCAACGCCGCCGAACTCGCGAGGAAGACACGTCTGTTGAGGGCACGGCTCATCGGTCGCCCGCCTTACCGGTCCAGGCCTCGGTGATGGACGGGTAGATGAGGGGCGGCGAGGCCTGTTGCGCGTACGCGGGGCTGTCCGCCGGAGGTGTCCACCCGGATATCGCGCCCGGCGTGGACGCCACGAACGACTTCAGTGAGGCGAGTGCCTGGGCCTGCGTGGGCACCCCCGTGTCGGCGTCGAACACCTCGGGCAGCAGGGAGAGCTCGAAACCCGCCAGCGCGAGGCGGGTCCGTACGTAGGTGTCCAGTTGTTCGGGGGTGGGGTCGCTCAAGGGTGTCTCCGTGGTCCGTGGTCCGCTCGGAATCGCTGACGAGTACACGGACCTCATCACCCGCCCGTGAAGTCCCCATTGAGCCCGTGCTTCCCAGGAGTTACGCCAACCTCAGCGCGCCCTCGGCGCCCCAGCGGTTCCGCAGCTCCTCCAGCACCCCCTCAGCTTCCTTCAGCACCCCGTCAGCTTCCTCAGCACCCCCTCAGCTCCCCAACGCCTCGTGGATCGCGGTGATCGCTCCGGGCCCCACCCGGCAGCACCCTCCGATCAGCCGCGCCCCGCCCCGGCGCCACCCCTCGACCTGCTCGGCGGTGAACATGGACCGTCCGTTCCACGCCCGCGCCTGCGCGTCCCACTCCTCCCCGCTGTTCGGATAGACGACGACCGGTTTTCCGGTCACCCGCGCGGCCGTCGCGACCGCCGCGTCCACATCCTTCGGGGCGCAGCAGTTCACGCCGACCGCGATGACCTCGTCGGCATCGGCGGCCAGGGCGAAGGCCTCCGCCAGGGGCTGCCCGGCCCGCGTCCGGTCACCGTCGACGCTGAACGACAGCCACGCCGGTAGGCCGAGCCCGCGCACGGCCCGCAGCAGGGCTCGCGCCTCGTCCGCGTCCGGCACGGTCTCCAGGGCCAGCACGTCGGGCGCGGCGGCGGCCAGCACCTCCAGGCGCGGCCGGTGGAACCGCTCCAGCTCCGCGACGCTCAGCCCGTACCGCCCCCGGTACTCCGAACCGTCGGCGAGCATCGCCCCGTACGGTCCGACCGACGCGGCCACCCACAGCGGCCGTGTGACGCCCTTCGCCTGTGCGCGACGGGCGGCCTCGCGCGCCAACTCGACGCTGCGGCCAAGGAGTTCAGCCGCCCGTTCGCGCGGGATGCCGTGCTTGGCGAAGCCCTCGAAGGTGGCCTGATAACTGGACGTGATCGCCACGTCCGCGCCCGCATCGAAGTAGGCCAGGTGCGCCTCGACGATCGCCTCGGGCCGCTCCGCGAGCAGCCGAGCCGACCACAGCTCGTCGCTCAGATCGTGCCCGGCCGATTCGAGCTGGTTGGACATGCCCCCGTCGAGGACGACCGGGCCGTCGGCGAGGGCGTCGGCGAAAGTGCCGATGGTGTCGCTGGTGTCGCTGGTCATGTCACGACGCTAGTCGAACCGACCCCAGACACCTCCCGACGTCCATCAAGCGGGCATTTCGCCCACAATATGGGATGCGGGTCGGAGGTCCGGCTGCCTAGCCTTGAGGCATGCTGCGAGACGTCTTCAACGAGGACCCCGAGCTCTACGACCGTGCCCGCCCCGCCTACCCGCCCCCACTGGTCGAGGCGTTGATCACCACCGCCGGCCTGACCCCGGAAAGCCGCGTCCTTGAGGTGGGCCCCGGAACCGGACAGCTCACCGTCCCGCTGGCCCGGCTGGGCTGCCGGATCACGGCCGTGGAGCTGGGATCCACGGTCGCGGCGGTCACCCGGCGCAACCTGCGGCCCTTCCCGAACGCCCGCGTCGAGGTCGGGGCCTTCGAGGAGTGGCCCCTCCCGGAGGAGCCCTTCGACCTGGTGGTCAGCGCGACCGCCTTCCACTGGATCGACCCGGCTGTCCGCGTGCCCAAGGCGGCAGCCGCCCTCGCCCCGGGCGGCACCCTCGCCCTCGTCACCACCGAGCACGTGGCGGGCGGGAGCTGGGACCAGGACTTCTGCGATCTGGTCCAAGGCTGCTACGAACGCTGGGACCCCACCACTCCGCCCGGTCTGCGCATGCCGGACGAGTCCGAACTGCTCCCCGACACCAGCGAAATGGACCGCTCCGGCCACCTGGACACGGTGGAGGTACGGCGCTTCGCCCAGGAGATCACGTACTCGGCCCCCGAGTACCTCGACCTCCTGTGCACCTTCTCCAACCACCGCGCCCTGGACGCCACCGCGCTGACCGGCCTGCTGGACTGCGTCGGAGACCTCATCGAGAACCGCAACGGGGGCAGCGTCACGAAACGCACCCTGCACGAACTCATCACGGCGAGGCGTACGGCGTGAGCGGCCCACCGGTGCCGGCGAAACTGAGACGACAGGGACGCGGCGGCTAATCGGCGCCGACGACCTTGAAGTCCTGGTCGACGAAGACGTGGTGCGGCCAGTTGACGCCGACGTAGTGGACCTCGTACTCGCCGCCGCTCAGCTGCACCACACGGTCGACGACGCCACCCGGGTAGGCGGCCAACGCGGCTTCGGTCGCCTTGTCCGCCGTCGTTCCGCTGACGATCGTGCCGTCTCCCTCGGTGTAGTTCGCCGGGATCTGCCCGTCCTGCTTCGCCTCTGACGGCGAACCCTGCTGGAAGGGGACCACGCCCGCGGCCGTGGAAGCAGCGGCTCCGCCGTCGCCGTTCGGTTGGACGGTGACCTGCGACGCCGTGATGGTCGTTCCGTCGGCCGAGCCGAGCACGAGGACGCTGGCGCCCGTCGTGACGGCACTCGCCGTGGTCGAACTCGTCCCGTTCAGGTACGTAGTGGAGGACGCCTCATTGACGGTGACCTTCTCGCCCGTGGCCGTGGTCAGGGTGAAGCCCGACGAGGTCACACTGCTGACGGTGCCGAGCGATCCCCCTTCGGCCGGTCCGGAGCGGGCGTTGGATCCTCCGCCACCCGCCGCGGGACCGCCGGCCGCGGGACCGCCGACCGGGGGAGCGCTCGCGACACTGCTGCTGGAGCCGACGGGCTCCGCCGTGGTTGCCGAGGGTGACGTGGCGAGAGCGACGGAAAGTCCGACCACCGCGCACACGAGTGCGGCGGAGACGGTCCACGCGGTCTTCCTGGTCTTCAGCACGCGCCGCGCCTTCGCCAGGCGGGCTTCCTCGGGCTGCACCGGCGGCGGCCCTGCCGCAGGGCTCGGAACGGGGCTGGTGGGAACGGGTTCGTTGGGGTTTCGCGGCTCGTGATCGCTCATGACGGCGCTCCTCTGGATACGGGTCCTGCGTACAGAGTGCGAACCATTCATGTGAGATACATGTACGCCGTCTGTGTTGTTTCTGAGATCAGTGGGGTCGGACATCCCGGCCGACCGCCGGGCACGCCCGACCTCACCACAGTCAACGCAGCTGTCGCAGCTGCAGCAGCCGCCGTCACGCCTCGAATGCCGTGTCCCGGGCCACCTTCTCCCAGGCGGCGATCTCCACCCGCTGTGCGTCGAGGTGGGCGACCACCGCGTCCACACCGTCACTGCCGAGGGGCAGCCGCAGTGGGGCGGCCTCGGCGGCGAGGGCGGTCAGGACCGCCGCCGCGGCCTTCGCCGGATCGCCGGGCTGGGAACCGTCGGATCCGGCGACCATCCGACGGGTGGCGCCGACCGTGTCCGCGTAGTCGGCGATCTCCTCGCTGGTGGTCGCGTTGCCGAACAGCCCCGTGCGGAACGAGCCCGGCTCCACGATCAGGACCTTGATACCGAGCGGACCCACCTCGCCCGCCAGTGCCTCGGAGAAGCCCTCAAGGGCGAACTTGGTGCCGCTGTACGCCGAGAACCCCGCGAACGACATCTGTCCGCCCATGCTGCTGAGCTGCACGATCGCTCCGGAGTGCCGCTCCCGCATGTGCGGAAGCACGGCCCGCACCAGCGCGACCGGCCCGAAGAAGTGCAGCTCGAACAGCTCGCGCAGCTCGGCGTCCGTGGTTTCCTCGGCGGCGCCGACGTGGGTCCGGCCGGCGTTGTTGACCAGCACGTCGATCCTGCCGTGCCGCTCCACCACATCGGCCACGACGGAGGTGATCCCCGCCGGGTCCGTGACGTCGAGGGTGAGCGCCTCGACCTGGTCGGGGTGGGCCGCCACCAGGTCGGCCAGCGTCTCGGGCCTGCGAGCCGTGGCCACCACGACATCTCCCGCGGCGACGGCCGCCTCGGTGAACGCCCGCCCGAAACCGCTGTTGGCGCCGGTGACCAGCCATACCTTGCTCATGTCCAACTCCCTTGTGGCATAGGTGCTTTCGAGGTGTCGAGCTTTCGACGCCTCGAGGGCCTTCGATACGTCGAGCTTCGCCGCAAACCCACTCGCCCGTCCAAGACCCCTCGTGATAGCCCATGGTTATGGCCATGGATGTCCACGGGCGGGACCTGCGCTACTTCGTCGCGGTCGCCGAAGACCTGCACTTCACGCGCGCCGCCGAGCGCCTCTTCGTCTCCCAGCCCGCGCTGAGCAAGCAAATACGCATGCTGGAAAGGCAGTTGGGGGTGGAGCTCTTCGAGCGGGACCGGCAGGGCGTGCGCCTGACGGCGGTGGGCGCGGCCCTCCTGCCGTACGCGCGCCGGGTCCTCGCCGACTGGGACGCGGCGGCCGAGATCGTCGAGCGTGCCAAGACCGAGCAGCGGGCCACACTCGTCGTCGGTATGAGCACCAGTCCGGGACGCGGCGGCCTGCTGCCGGCCATCAGGTCCCGGTTCAGCGAGGTCCATCCGGCGGCCACGGTGCGGCTGCGGCAGGTGAGTTGGGAGGATTCGAGCGCCGGGCTCGCGGACGGCTCGGTGGACGCGGCGTTCGTGTGGCTGCCGATGCCGGACGCGGAGCGTTACGAGTGGGTGGTGGTGGCCGAGGAGCAGCGCCATGTCGCACTGCCGGACACGCACCGCCTCGCGCCCCGGCAGGAGATCGATCTCCGTGACCTCCTCGACGAGCCGTTCATCGCCCTCCCTGAGTCGGCCGGTGTGCTGCGCGACCACTGGCTCGCCAAGGAAGACCGCGCCGGGCACCCGGCACGGATCGGCGCGGAGTGCGCGAGCGCCGACGAGACGTACGAGGCGCTGGTGGACGGCCGCGGCGTCTGCCTGCTCGCCGCGGGCAACGCCCCCCTGCTCACCCGGGGCGGCATCGTCACCCGCCCGGTGCGCGGTATCTCACCGAGCCGGTTCGCTCTCGCCTGGCGCGCGGGTGACGGGCGTCCGCTGGTGCGGGCCTATGCGGAGGCGGGCCGCCTGGCCTCGGGACGCCGCCGCCCCACCTGACCGCGGCGGAGCAATTCTGAATTCCCGGGTACAGAAATCCTGAAGTGCTTTCCAGGAACAACCCTTGTAACGGTCAAGAGTAATGCAACGGCCTTCTCCGCAGCGGCAATCCGAACCTAGCCTAAGACCTCTTGTGCATTGAATTCATCTGTTCAATGCATTGCTCATATATGAGAGGCCCCTGAGAAATGGTGAGCGTCGACAGCGCTGTCCCGAAGGCCACAAGGAGCCCGAGCGGCCTGCGGCGGGACGTCAGTCTGATCGGACTGATGTGGGCCTCGGTCGGATCCATCATCGGCTCCGGCTGGCTCTACGGCGCCCAGAAGGCCGTGGTGATGGCCGGTCCCGCGGCCGTCATATCGTGGCTGATCGGCGCGGTCGCCATCGTGCTGCTCGCGCTGGTGCACGCCGAACTCGGGGGCATGTTCCCGGTGGCGGGGGGCACCGCCCGCTACCCCCACTACGCGTTCGGCGGCCTGGCCGGCATGTCCTTCGGCTGGTTCGCCTGGCTGCAGGCGGCGACCGTGGCGCCGATCGAGGTCGAGGCCATGATCGGCTATGCCGGGCACTGGCAGTTCGCGCAGGGGTTCCAGCACTCCGACGGCACCCTGACAACCAGCGGATTCGTCGTTGCCGTCTTTCTGATGGCCGTGTTCGTCGTGGTCAACTTCCTCGGCGTCCGCATTCTCGCGCACACCAACAGCGCGGCCACCTGGTGGAAAGTGGCCATCCCATTGGCCACGATCTTCATCATCGCGCTCACCAACTTCCACCCGGGCAACTTCACCTCGGAGGGCTTCGCCCCGTTCGGCGCCAAGGGCGTACTGAGCGCCATCAGCAGCAGCGGAATCATCTTCGCCCTGCTGGGCTTCGAGCAGGCGATCCAGCTGGCGGGCGAGAGCCGCAACCCGAAGCGTGACCTGCCACGCGCGACCCTCGGCTCGGTGGCCATCGGCTCGGTCATCTACGTCCTCCTCCAGGTCGTGTACATCGCCGCTCTGCCGCACACCTCCTTCGCGCACGGCTGGGCCGGGCTCGACTACCCGGGCATCAGCGGCCCCTGGGCGGGTCTGGCGACGGTGGTGGGCCTCGGCTGGCTGGCCGTCGTGCTGTACCTCGACGCCGTGGTCTCTCCGGGTGGCACCGGCCTGATCTACACCACCGCGACCTCGCGCCTGTCCTACGGCCTGTCGAAGAACGGCTACGCCCCGAAGGTGTTCGAGAAGACCGACGCCCGTGGCGTGCCGTGGTTCGGCCTGATCCTCTCCTTCGTGACCGGGGTGATCTGCTTCCTGCCGTTCCCCAGCTGGCAGCAGCTGGTCGGTTTCATCACCTCGGCGAGCGTCCTGATGTACGCGGGTGCGCCGCTGGCCTACGGTGTCTTCGCCGACAAGCTGCCGCACCACGACCGCCCCTACCGGCTGCCCGGCGGCAAGCTGATCTCCCCGCTCTCCTTCGTCGTGGCCAACCTCATCATCTACTGGGCCCGCTGGGACACCCTCTGGCGGCTGGGCGTGGCGATCATCCTCGGCTACGTCCTGCTCGGCGGCTACGCCCTCTACGCCACGCGTAAGGGCCTGCCCGACGCGCCCAGGATGAACTTCAGGGCCGCCCAGTGGCTGCCCGCCTACCTGGTCGGCATGGGCCTGATCTCCTGGCAGGGCGGCTTCGGCGGCGAGGGTCACATCGGCCTGTGGTGGGACGTCCTGCTCATCGCCGCCTTCTCCCTGGCCATCTACTACTGGGCCCGGGCCGCGGCGCCGCGCCCCGAGGAGATCGAGCGGAGCATCGGCGAGGTCGCGGTCACCGAGGCGCCCGCGCACTGAGACCGAGCCGGTCCAGCACTTGCGGGGAGCAACGGCCTCTACTGCCGACGTACGTACGCCGAGTGCAGGCGCTCAGCGTCGCGGGTGACTCTGCCACCCCACCGGAGCGGGCACAGGATGTCGGGTCCGGCAGGGTGGGTCCTTCCTAACGTGGTGATCGGAAGGGAAGGGGGCCCGGGTGCTGGAGCGGTTGAACCAGGCCATGGAGCACATCGAGGACCACCTTGATCAGCGGATCGAGGTGTCCGAACTCGCGCGGATCGCGCTGACGTCGGAGTACCACTTCCGGCGGCTGTTCTCGGCGCTGGCGGGGCTCCCGCTGTCCGAGTACGTCCGGCGCAGGCGGCTGACGGTCGCGGGTGCCGAGGTGCTGGCCGGGGAGCGGACGCTCCTTGAGATCGCGGTGCGGTACGGCTACTCCTCGGGCGAGGCGTTCGCGCGGGCGTTCCGTGCCATGCACGGCGTCGGTCCCGGCGAGGTCAGGCGGCTCGGCGCGAGTCTGCAGTCCCAGCCCCGGATGTCCTTCCGCCTCATCGTCGAAGGGAGCAGCAGCATGCGGTACAGGGTTGTGGAGAAGGACGAGTTCCGTGTGGTCGGCAGGAAGGCGCGGGTCCCGCTCGTGCACGAGGGGGTGAATCCGGGCATCGCCGCTTTCATCCGGGGGCTCGGCCAGGAGACGATCCGGCGCATCGAGTCTCTGTCCGACCAGGAGCCGCAGGGGCTCATCTCGGTGAGCGACAATCTGGCCGAGAGCCGCGCCGAGGGAACCGAACTCGACTACTACCACGGCGTGGTGACCGGTGCCGCGGTGCCCGAGGACATGGACGCGCTCACCGTGCCGGCCGGTGCCTGGGCCGTTTTCGAGAGTTCTGGGCCGTTTCCGCAGACGCTCCAATACCTGTGGCGGGACGTGTTCACTCAGTGGTTCCCGTCCAATCCCTACCAGAGCAGGCCGGGACCCGAGATCCTGCGGACCCGGCTGTCGCAGGACGGGACACAGGCCGACGCGGAGTTGTGGATCCCCGTGGAGCGGACGGCGGTCTGAGGTGAAAAGACACGCGCGCGTCTGATGGAGTACTTCGTCCTTCACCCCGACCTGTCGTGCCGACGCGGACGCTACCGGCCGGTCAGTGGCAGCGCCGGGAAGACGTGGTCCTGCCAGATCACGCGGGAGCTCTCCTCCGGGTACGTCGTGACGGTCGGGGTGGTGTCGAAGAGCCGGGTGAGGCGTTGGGCGGGGGTGTAGGGGTCCCAGCCGGGGGTGCCGTGGGTGGCGAACTCCGTCCACGCGGTGCGGATGTGGACGGACAGGGTCTCGGCTTCCTGGGAGGGGGTCTCGCCGATCAGCATGGCGGCCTGGGTGTCGCTCAGGTTGCCGAAGACGAGCGGCACGTCGAGGCCGTGGCAGGCGCCGAGGATGCCGCCCATACCGGGGGCGGGCCAGGTCAGTTCGTAGACATGGGCACGGCCGCCGGCCGCGACCTGGACCTCGGCGAGGTTGAGGCTCGACATGCGGAACAGCCAGTCGGAGTTGACCAGTTCGTAGAGGTCGTCCGGGCTCGCGAGCGGGAACGCGGCTCGGTAGCGCTCGGCGCCGTCGGCGCCGGGGGCGAAGGAACGCAGGGCGGCCGTCGCCTGCTCTTCGGTCACCTGGCCGAGGAGACCGTCGAGTGCGGTGAGCAGTCGCTGTTCCTCGCGGGTGTGGCCGACGAGGAGTTCGATGTCCCGGCCCGCGCCGTCGGCCAGCGCCTGCCAGGGAGTGACCGGCAGGGTGTCGCCGTCGATGACGGGTGAGATGAGGATCGACCGCTGCGCTGCCCGGCCCCAACGATCCGCCCACTGGGCCGCTTTGGCGGTGACCGCGTCGCCCGCCGCGGCGAGCCGCGGCGGGGTCACGCCGGACAGGTCGGCCACAGTGGGGCGCAGGCCCAGTTCCGAGGCGTACGCGGCAGCGATGTCGGCGGCCAGCGCGGGTGTGAAGAACGTGCTCTGCACGCTCTGCGCGATCGCCCGGCGGAACAGCCCGGCGGCCCTCGGCATCGCCAGCAGCGCGGCGACCGACCCCCCGCCCGCCGACTGGCCGAAGACCGTGACCTGGTCCGGATCGCCGCCGAACGCCTGGATGTTGTCCCGCACCCACGTCAACGCGGCGACCTGGTCGAGCAGGCCCCGGTTGGTGGGCGCACCCTCGATCTGCGCGAAACCCTCAATGCCCACACGGTAGTTGAAGGTCACGACGACGACGCCGCCCTCGCGGGACAGGCGGCCGCCGTCGTACTCCGGGAGGCCGGACGTGCCGATCACATAGGCGCCGCCCTGGATCCACACCATCACCGGGAGCCCGGCCCCCGGGGCCGGATCCGGCGACCAGACGTTGACCGTCAGCCAGTCACCGTCGCCCTCGGCGTCCTGCGACAGCGCGTCCATGCCGAACGCTCCGGCCTGCGGGGGCGGCGTGCCGAACGACAGCGCGTCCCGTACGCCGTCCCAGCCCCGTACGGGCTGCGGTGCGGCGAATCGGTTTGCGCCGACCGGCGGTTCGGCGAACGGGATACCGCGGAAAACCGCGAGCCCCGCCTCACTGCTGCCGCGCAACACCCCGGCCGCCGTGCGTACTTCGGGGGAGGACTGGGGCTCGGACGACTGGGGCACGGTCACAGGCACCTCGGATTCCTTCCGGGAGATCCGGAGACAGACGCTTCTGTGCCGGATCCTCCCGCCTGGCCAAGGCGCGGGCCACTCATTTAAAGGGGCGCCGGATGGTCGAAACCTGAGTCACCGACGCGCGGCGAACTCCACGAAGTCCGTCCACGCGGTGGGGGAGAGGGCGAGTCGGGGGCCGCGGATGTTCTTGGAGTCGCGGATGTGGATGGTGGTGGGGCAGGCGGCGACTTCGACGCAGTCGCCTTCGCTGCCGCTGCTGTACGTCGACTTGCGCCAGGCGAGAGCCACTTCAACGCACGAGTCGCCCTGCGAGCCGCTGTAACTGCTCTTGAACCAGGCGAGTTGGGTCGTGGTGGTGCTCGTAACGCTCCTCGCATCTCCCGGAGCAGGCTCACGGAGTCGTCGGGCGTGAGAGCCTGTGAGCGCATCTTGGCATACCGCTGCTGGAGCACGCTGATCGCTTTTCGGTCGGTGATCAGCTGGCCGGTCTTCTGGCCTTCCGAGTACGCGAACCACTCGTTCTCCGGGGTCTCCAGTAGTTGTAGCGGACCATCGAGTCCCGCGTGCCGCGCCTGTCGGAGGTCAGTGAAGCCGTGACCCTCGTCGTCGCCGAGCTCGCGGCGAACGCGGTGCGGCACGGGCGGGTGCGCGGGCGAGACTTCCGCGTACGGCTGGTGCTGCGCGAGGACGTCGTACGGGTGGAGGTCGCGGACGGCAGGGCCGACCGGCTGCCCGTCCTCCAGGAGTCGTCGGACGGCGAGGGCGGCGGGCGCGGGCTGCTGATCGTCGTGGCGCTGGCGGAGCGGTGGGGTGTGGAGCCGCGCGAGGACGGGACGTACAAGACCGTCTGGGCGGAAATCGCCGTACCGAGGAGGCTCGGGGGCGCGGCCCGTGCGAGCCTTCCGCCTGGGCGCTGAAGGAGAGAAAGCTCACGAGCGGGCTAAGGTATGGACCATATGTTCGGTGTCTCGCACAGACGTTGCGCGGCGTTCACCTAGCGTTCGGCAGCGCAGGGAACTGTGTGCGGCGCCCCCCCCACCGCAAACCCCGGTTCGTGCCACACAGGAGACCAACGTGCCTACCACCCGAAGAGATTTCGCCAAGACGTCAGCCGGTGCGGGAATCGCCCTCATCGGCACTGCCGGTGTGCTGTCCACCGCCAGCTCGTACGCGTACGCCGCCGAGACGGCTGAGGACGCCAAGAGCCGGGGCCAGGAGATCGACGCCACCGAGCAGGTCTCGCAGGGACACCAGAGCGAGACGGGGTACGGTCCGCTGATCGACGACCCCAAGGGGCTGCTCGCGCTGCCGGCCGGGTTCTCCTACAAGGTCGTCACCCACGCCGGTGTCACCAAGATGGACTCGGGTGAGTTCACGCCGAACAAGCACGACGGCACGGCCACCTTCAAGGGCACTCGCGGTTCCACGCTGCTGGTCAACAACCACGAGATCAAGGACTCCCGCACGGCCGTCCCGTTCCCGGTACCGCTCACCCCGGGACTCGTCTACGACCCCGCCGCCCCCGGTGGCTGCACGGTCGTCGAGGTCTCCAAGGACGGCGAGCACGTGGCCGAGTGGGTCGGCATCGCGGGCACCCAGCAGAACTGCGCCGGCGGCCGTAGCCCGTGGGGCACCTGGCTGACCTGCGAGGAGAACTCCGCCAAGGCCGGCGAGAACGGCATGACCAAGGATCACGGTTACGTGTTCGAGGTCGACCCGTACGACCGCCGTGCGAACCAGGACCCGAAGCCGATCAAGGCGCTCGGCCGGTACGACCACGAAGCCGTCGTCGTGGACACCAAGCGCGGTCACCTGTACCTGACCGAGGACGCCTCGGGCCCCAACGGCCTGTTCTACCGGTGGACTCCGCCGAAGGGCTTCAAGCACGGCCGGGGCAAGCTGCGGACGCTCTCCGACACCGCCGGTGTACTGGAGGCCTTCAAGTGCTTCGACTCCAAGGGGCAGTTCGTCGACGACCTGTCCCGCGCCACCAAGGCCGGCACCTCCTACAGCGTCAAGTGGGTGGCGGTTCCGGACCGCGATGCCAAGACCGTCGCGACGCGCAAGCAGTTCACCGACACGCAGGTCACCCGCGCCCGCAAGCTGGAGGGCATGTGGTGGGCCGACGGCGGCACCTACGTCGTCTCGTCCTACGCCCGTGAGGAGAGCCCGGTCCAGCACGACGGGCAGGTCTGGTTCTACGACCCCGCCCGCGGCACGCTGACACTCAAGCTGATCCTGGGCGTCAACCCCGACCCGGACGCGAACGACGGCGTCCTCGACGGTCCGGACAACATCACGGTCTCCCCGTACGGCGGTGTGATCATCGCGGAGGACGGCGAGGGCATCCAGCACCTCTTCGGCGCCACGGAGTCGGGCCAGACGTACCCGATCGCCCGGAACGAGCTGAACGACGGCACCGCGGAGGACCCGAACTACAGCGAGTTCGCCGGCGTCGTTTTCTCGCCGGACGGCAAAACGCTGTTCGCGAGCATCCAGAACCCCGGCATTCTCTTTGCCATCACGGGCCCCTGGCGCTACCAGCGCTGATTCCGCACCCCGCAACTCGCAGGACGTCCCCAACTGTCGTGACAGACACGGCAGTTGGGGTATGTGATGTTGACTGGTCCAGACCGCCGCGCCCGGGTCGCCGAGCGCTCACCCGGTAGCCGCCCAACGTTCATGTTTCACATCGAGTCTCCATCTCGCGCCCCCGCATATGCGGGCGTTGATCTCAGGAGGCAAACATGGGGCACGGACACGCTCACGGGCACGGGCATCACCACCACGACCACACCCACGATCACGCTGACACTCACGAGGGCACGGCTCTGCCCGCCGCCTTCGACACCTCCGTGCCCGACGAGGCGCTGAGCCCCGACCAGCAGTCGCGCCGTACGATGCTGCGCCGCGCGGGTCTGCTGGGTGCGGGCATCGCCGCGAGCGGCGTGCTGGCCCAGGGCGCGGCGGCGGCCCCGGCGTACGCCTCCGAGAGCCGTCGCAGAACCAACGGGTTCCTGTGGCTGGCCGGCGACCATCACATCCACACCCAGTACAGCGACGACGGCAAGTACCGCGTGAGCGACCAGGTCCGTCAGGGTGCACGGCACGGCATGGACTGGCTGGTCATCACCGACCACGGCAACGAGACGCACGCCAAGATCGGTGTGGAGAAGGTCAACCCGGACATCAGGGAAGCCCGGGAGACGTTCGAGGACACGCTCGTCTTCCAGGGTCTGGAGTGGAACATACCGGGCGCCGAGCACGGAACGGTCTTCGTGCACCCCGGCGACAACGAGGTGTCCGTCCTGAAGCAGTTCGAGACCGCCTACGACGGCCGGGTGACGGGTGCCACGGGCTCCTCGCCCGCGAACGAGGCGCTCGCCGTGGCGGGACTCGTCTTCCTCTCGGAGCAGGTGCAGCGGCGCAAGGTCAAGGACGCGCTGATGCTCGCCAACCACCCGGCGCGGCGCGGTGTCGACTCGCCGCACGAGATCCGCGGCTGGCGCGACGCGGCGCCCTCGGGCAAGCAGATCGCCGTCGGTTTCGAGGGCGCGCCGGGCCACCAGGCCGCCGGTATCGCGGCGCCGTTGGGCCCGGGCCGTGCTCGTGGCATCTACGACAACAACCCGAGCGCCGACTCCTTCGCCGGTTACCCGCTGGAGAGCTATCGCACCTGGGGCGGCTTCGACTGGATGACCTCCACGGTCGGCGGCCTGTGGGACAGCCTCCTCGCCGAGGGCAAGCCCTGGTGGATCACCGCCAACTCCGACTCGCACCAGGTCTACGCGGACACCGCCAAGCGAGGCGGCCCGGACACCGACTTCGCCCTGAACGGCAAGCACACCGACGCCGTGTACGGCGGCAAGGTCGACCTCGCCCAGAGCGACTACTGGCCCGGCCAGTACAGCCGTACGCACGTCGGGGCCGACGGCTTCTCGTACGCCGCGGTCATGGACGGCATCCGGGCCGGCCGCGTCTGGGTCGACCACGGGCAGCTGATCAGCGGCCTCGACGCGCGTGTTTCGGGCAGCGGCAAGTGGGCGACGCTCGGCGGCGCGCTGCACGTCAAGAAGGGCACCAAGGTGACCCTGACGGTCGACGTCGCCCTCGCCAGTGGCTCCAACTGGGCTGGGTTCGTACCGAAGTTGGCCCGGGTGGATGTCATCCAGGGCGATGTCACGGGCGAGGCCGCCGACAAGGACACCTTCAGTGCGCCGACGGCGAAGGTCGTCCAGTCGTACGAGGTGAACAAGTCGTCCGGCACGGTGCGCATCACGTACTCCCTCGGCCAGGTCGACCGTCCGCTGTACGTCCGTCTGCGGGGAACGGACGGCAACCGCTCAGCAACGGGCATCAACGGCGCGGCGGTCGACCCGCACGGCCCGGCCCTGGACGTCGTCGGCGATGCCGACCCGTGGCTCGACCTGTGGTTCTACTCCAACCCGGTGTGGGTCCTCCCGTCGTGAACCAGCCGTACGTCATCGGGGTCGACACCTCTGTGTCCGCCCTGCTCGAAGCCGATCACCTGCTCCAAACGCTGGAGGCCGAACTCGCCCTGCCCGAGGGCTCGTTCGGCTGCACGCACCTGGTGCGCGGTGATCGGCCGCGGGTCGCGCTGTCCTTCGCCGTCCCCTCGGAGGCGGCGCTGAGCACCGTCCGCGAGTGGCTGACCGTCAAGGGGTACGAGGTGTCGGCCGAGGCCCCGGACGCGGTGGGCCGCGCGGTGCTGTACCCCGGCGTCTCGGAGCTCACCGGCACGGTGACGGTCGCGGAGCTGCTGGCCCGCTCCGCGATCGACCGCGTCACCGTGCTCGGCACGTCCGGCTCACCGTCACCGGACCAGTCGCTGGTCACCCGCGATCACGTACGCCCGGCGTGGCGCGACGGAGAACTGGTGCTCGCGGCGATGCCGGCGGCGGGCGGCACTCTGGTGCCGTTCGAGGTGCCGGACCCGACGCCCTGCTGTGCGGATCACTGAGGCGCGCGGCGGCGGCCACCCCGGTAGCGGGGGAGGCCGCCGCCCTCTTGTCGTTCGGGCTGTGCGCGTCCGGTGTGTCAGTCTGTTCGGGCTGTGCGCCGGTGTGTCAGTCGTGGATCTCCGAGAAGACGAACGAGAACTCCGTCGGGGCGGCCCGCAGTTGGTACTCGGGCAGCGCGGCGGGCCCGCACGACTGCGAGCCGATGCCCTGCTGGCCGTGGTCGAGGTTGACCCAGACCGTGTCGCCCGGCTCCAGGTCGGTGAGGTGGTCTGCGGCGTCGAGCCGCTCAGTCGTCCAGCGGCGGGCCGTGAACCAGAAGGACGGATCACCTTCCATGCGCAGGCCGCCGATCTCCGCCCAGCGGACGTCGGCCCGCGCGCCGTTCTCCTGCGGACGGACGTACGGGGTTTGCAGCTCGTCCACCGATGACTCCCAACGAGCCACCATCGAGGCTGACTTGGTGTCCGGATAGCCCTCACCGGGCCCGCCGCCGAACCACTTCACGCGGTCAGCCGACGCGGGCAGTCCGAACCGGATCCCGAGCCTCGGCAACGGCAGCGTCCAGTCACCCTCCGGCGCCACGGACACCGTCAGCCGCAGTCGCGTCCCGTCCGAGGTCCACCGGTACACCGTGCGCAGGCCCACCTCCCGGGCCGCGGGCGCCACCCGGGATCGTACGGTCAAGGCGTCGTCGTCCAACTCGACCCCGTCCAGCCGGTGTTGCATCCGGTGCAACCCCAGCTTGCGCCAGAGCGGGCCGAGTCGCTCGTCCGGCCGCCAGGCCGCGCCTTCGTCGTTGTCGGTCGGCGCGCGCCACACGTCGAGACGCAGCCCGGTGACGTCGACCCCGCCGACCGTCTTCAGCGCGCCGGTCCGGGCATCGAAGACGGCGGGCCCGAGGGTGATCTGCCGCACGCCGAGGACGGGACCGGCGGACTGGACGACGGGATCCAACGCTTGTTCGCTCACCGGAAGTTGGGCCCAGGCGACCTGGTGTCCCTTCGGACCCCACGCCGTCCTGGCCGCGAGCACCGCCCGCACCGTCCACCCCGTCTCGGCCCCTCGGCCGTCCGCGGGCGGCGCCGGCAGCTTCACTTCGGCCGACTCGCCCGGCGCGAGCGGGGGTACGGACAGCGCGCCCGCCCCCACCGTGTCCCCGTCCACCTGGTAGGACCACTCGAAGGTGAGCGCCGAGAGGTCGGCGAAGTCGTATGCGTTGGTGATCCGGACCGTGCCGTCCGGCCCGTCGCCCTCGATACGGACCGGCTCGATCACCTTCTTGTACTCGACCAGCCCCGGAGACGGCGTCCGGTCCGGGAACAACAGCCCGTCGCAGACGAAGTTCCCGTCGTGCAGTTCCTCCCCGAAGTCACCGCCGTACGCGAACCCGTACCGCTCGTCCTTGATGCCGTGGTCGATCCACTCCCAGACGAAGCCGCCCTGGAGGCGGTCGTACGACTCGAACAGCCGCTGGTAGTCCGCGAGTCCGCCCGGCCCGTTGCCCATGGCATGCCCGTACTCGCAGAGGATGAAGGGGAGTTGGCGCCGCTTGTGCGAGCCGCCGTCCAGGCCGCGGCCGATCCGTTCGACCTCCGCGTGATCGAGATACATCCGTGAGTACATGTCCGTGTCACGGCAGTTGAAGTCACTCTCGTAGTGGAGGAGCCGTGAACTGTCCCGGGCTCGGATCCACTCGGCCATGGCGGTGAGCCCGCGCCCGGTGCCGGCTTCGTTGCCCAGGGACCAGATGACCACGGACGGGTGGTTCTTGTCGCGTTCGACCATCCGCGACGCACGGTCCAGCAGCGCCGGTGTCCAGCGCTCGTCGTCCACCGGGTTGTCGCGCCAGCCCTGCTCGGTGAAACCGTGGGTCTCCAGGTCGCATTCGTCGATGACCCAGAGGCCGTACTCGTCGCACAGGTCGAGGAAGGCGGGGTGCGGCGGGTAGTGCGAGGTGCGGACGGCGTTGATGTTGTGCCGCTTCATGAGCAGCACGTCCTGCCGCATCGTTTCCGGATCCAGCGCGCGGCCCCTCGTGGGATGCCACTCGTGCCGGTTGACGCCCTTGAAGAGGATCGCCCTGCCGTTGACCTTGATGAGGCCGTCTTCCAGTACGACCGTGCGGAAGCCGATCCGTAGCGGTACGCGCTCGCCCTCCGTCGTCAGCACCCCGTGGTAGAGGCGCGGCGTCTCGGCCGTCCACGCCTGCACCGGCACGGTCACCGACTCGCCGGTCGCGACATCGATGCCGAGGGCGGGGACGGTGACCCGGCCCTCGACGTCGGAGTCGACGCGCAGGGTCCCCGCACCGCCGACATGGTCGTACGAGGCGTGCACGAAGAAGTCGAGCACGCCGCCCGCCGGCCGGTGCAGCAGCGTGACGTCCCGGAAGATGCCCGGCAGCCACCACTGGTCCTGGTCCTCCAGGTACGAGCCCGCCGACCACTGGTGGACCCGCACCGCCAGCACATTGCCGCTCGGCTTCAGCAGATGGCCGACCGCGAACTCGTGCGGCAGCCGGGACCCTTTGTACTCGCCGATGTCCGTGCCGTTCAGCCAGACCCGGGCGCAGGACTCGACACCGTCGAAGCGGAGCACCGAGCCGCCGTCCCCGGCGGGCCACCGGCCGGGCAGGTCGAAGACCCGCAGGTGGTCGCCGGTCGGGTTGCCGGTCGGCACCCTCGGCGGATCGACCGGGAAGGGATAGCGATGGTTGGTGTAGATCGGCGCGCCGTACGCCCTGCTGCCCGGCGTGCCGTACCCCCCGCTACCCGGCGTTCCGTACGCCCCGTCGCCTTGAAGGACCCAGTGGCCGGGGACCGAGATCTCCGCCCAGTTCCCGGCGTCGTATCCCACCGCGGCGAAGGAGTCGTCCTCGGCGTCGGCGGTGGGGGAGAGCCGGAAGCGCCAACTGCCGTTCAGCGAGAGGGTGTCGGCGTCCGAGGTCGCGTACCACGCGCGTGGCGGGAGCGCCCCGCTGCCGGGTGAGACGTCCTCGACATGGTCAACGGCGGTAGCGGTGCGGAAGGACATCGGTCTCCAGGTCCTCAGAGAAGGGTGATGGTCTGGTTGGTTATGTACCAGGAGAGGGCGATCCGCACGCTCGGTAGGCGGGACACGCCGGAGCTGTGTCGGCCGGACTCGGCGCGCCGCAAGGTCATGGCCCGTGGCGGGCTTTCGACAGGGGGGTCAGGAAAGGGGATGGAGGAAGGCCCCCACGAAGGCGTTGGTGAACTTGCCCGCCGGGTCCAGCGCCGCCGCGAGCGCCCTGAACTCGCCCAGCCGCGCGTACCGTTCGCGCAGCACCGCCGCAGGCACGGTGAACACCTTGCCCCAGTGCGGCCGCGCGTCAAAGGGGTCCAGCGCCTCCTCCACCCGCCGCACCACCGGCAGTACGGCCGCGGTGTCCTCGACCCAGGTGAAGTGCAGGGCGACGGAGTCCCGGCCGTACGCCGGGCTCAGCCACTGGCGGTCGGCGGCGACGGTCCGCACCTCGCAGACCTGGAGCACCGGCGCGATCATCTCGCGGATCGCGTCGAGCGCGTGCAGTGCGGCCAGGGCGTCCGGGCGTGGCAGCAGATACTCGGACTGGAGCTCGGCCCCGCTGCTCGGGGTGAACTCGGCGCGGAAATGGGGGAGTCGCTCGTGCCACGGGCCGGGGACACCGAACTGCTGGGTGCAGTTGCCTGCGGGCATGCTGGGCACCGGGTGCATCGCCCTGGTGGCGGGCGCGGACCACGGGAACTCGGCCGGCGCCTGGTCGGTGCGCCGCTTGAGCCACACCTGCCGGAACCCCGGCCGCACCCAGTCGGTGAAGAGACTCACGCTGTACGCCGACGCGGCCACCGTCTCGAAGTCCAGCCCCGCCAGGGGGAGTTCGGTGAAGACGTGCTGAGCCACCTGATAGTCCGGCTCCAGGTCGAGGGTGAGCGCGGTGACGACACCCAGCGCGCCCAGCGAGGTCACGGCGCCGTCGAAGCGCACGTCGTCCCGGCCGATCGTCACCGTCGATCCGTCCGCCGTCACGAGCTCGACCTCGCGCACGGCGGTGGCCAGCGAACCGTTCGTGACCCCGGAGCCGTGCGTGCCGGTCGCCACGGAACCCGCCACGGAGATGTGCGGCAGGGACGCCATGTTGTGCAAGGCGAGCCCGTGCCCGTGCACCCGGCGGGCCAGTTCGGCGTAACGGACGCCGCCCGCCACCCGTACCGTACGGGCCGTCGTGTCGACGTCCACCGCAGGGGGCAGCGCGGTCAGCGAGAGCAGTACGCCGTCGTCGCCCGGATCGGCGACCTCGTTGAAAGAGTGCCCGCTGCCCAGTACGCGTACCTTCGCACTGTCCGCCACCAGCGTCGCGAGCGCGTCGAGCGAGTGCGGCCGGTGCAGTTCCTTCGCGGTGTACGTGATGTTGCCGGCCCAGTTGGTCAGGGTCTGTGTCATCCCGAGGAAACTACCTTGCCCGGGCGCTGTACCCCATGGGGCGTCGGGTGCCTCGGCGGGGGCGGGGTGTTTCGCCCCCTCCGCCCCTGCCCGTCCCGTTTCTGGGTGGCTGCCGCCCCCCCAGGCCCCCGCTTCGGCCTGGACGGCCTCGTCCTCAAACGCCGGACGGGCTGAGAATTTCCGGAGCGATGGGGACCCGGCACGGTGAGCGCACAGGGAGGGGCATACCGTGAGGAGTCGAGCACGGAGTTCGGACACGGGGAGCGAGGGAGATCGGAATGGGCGGCAGTCGCACCGCGCTGGTCGAGGATCTGATGGAACGGTTCCCGCACGTGCCGCGGGAAGCCGTCTTCAAGGAGGACCTGCTCAGGGGAGGCCTGGCCTTCGACCCGTCGGCTCTCTCCGACAACGAGGGCGGCGACGTCAAGCCGAAGTCGTACTTCATCTTCTCCTTCGACCACGGCACCCTGCCCGAGCTGGGCGAGGCGGCGCTCAGGCGGCCGCCCGAGGAGATCATCCTCACCGGTGGCCCGTACGACCTGCGCCGGACCGTCGTGTCCGTGCGCGTGAACCCGTCCTCGCCGTACCGCGTGGCCGCCGGTGAGGACGGTGTGCTCGGGCTCTACCTCGAGGGGAAGCGGATCTCCGACGTCGGGGTGCCGCCGATGCCCGAGTACTACAAGCACACCCTCTCCAACGGGAAGTCCGTGATGGAGGTCGCCCCGACCATCCAGTGGGGCTACCTGATCTACCTCACCGTCTTCCGCGTCTGCCAGTACTTCGGCGCCAAGGAGGAGTGCCAGTACTGCGACATCAACCACAACTGGCGCCAGCACAAGGCCGCCGGGCGTCCGTACACCGGCGTGAAGGACGTCGACGAGGTCCTCGAAGCCCTGGAGATCATCGACCGGTACGACACCACGAAGGCGTCCACCGCGTACACGCTGACCGGCGGCGCGATCACCTCGAAGCTCCAGGGCCGTGACGAGGCCGACTTCTACGGCATGTACGCCAAGGCCATCGAGGAGCACTTCCCGGGCCGCTGGATCGGCAAGGTCGTGGCACAGGCGCTGCCGAAGGACGACGTACAGCGCTTCAAGGACTACGGCGTGCAGATCTACCACCCCAACTACGAGGTGTGGGACGAGTACCTCTTCAAGATGTACTGCCCGGGCAAGGAGCGTTACGTCGGCCGCGACGAGTGGCACAAGCGCATCCTCGACTCGGCGGATGTCTTCGGCGCGCGCAATGTCATCCCCAACTTCGTGGCGGGCGTGGAGATGGCCGAACCCTTCGGCTTCACCACCGTCGACGAGGCCATCGCGTCGACGACCGAGGGACTGCGCTTCTTCATGTCGCACGGCATCACGCCCCGCTTCACCACCTGGTGCCCGGAGCCGACCACCCCGCTGGGCAAGGCCAACCCCCAGGGCGCGCCGCTGGAGTACCACATCCGGTTGCTGGAGGCCTACCGCTCCACGATGGACGACTTCGGCCTCGCGTCCCCGCCCGGATACGGCCCGCCCGGCCCCGGCAACGCCGTCTTCTCGGTGAGCTCCTTCATGGACAGCCTGCCCGCGCGGGCTCCCGAGCCCGTGACGGAGCCGTCCGGCCTGTAGGCGTGTCCCTGGGGTGTCCGGAAGGCTGAAATCCCGAACGCGCAACCGCCTTCCACGTCAATTGACGTGGACAGGTCTAGGGCGGCTTGTCAGTTGTGTGGGAAGCGTGAAAGGCTCGGGCTCGCCGTGGAAACGGCCCCAACTCCCTTGCGTAACGCACGAGTTGACACCCCATGGCATGACTTGGCAGATGGATGCAGTTGACGCAGGAGCCACCGATGCCCGACCTGCCGACCCCCCAGGACGCCGCCGAGGCCGCACTGTTCTCGGAGTGCTGGGACGTGGTCCTCTCGTACGCCGATCTGTGCACGTCCGGTTCCGCCGCGGCCACACAGCTGGCGACAGAGGCGTTCACGCACGGCATCCGTGAGTCCCGCGCCAGCGGTTCCGCAAGGAAGGGTATCGGTCGCCGAACGGCCCGGCTGCCCCGAATTCCCTTGCTGCTGACCTCGGTTCGGACCACCGCCGCCGCCTGGGAGCAGTACGGGCAGGGCCACCGGCTCGACCCCGAACTCCGCCTGTGGCTCAACTCCGAGAAGGCGGCCCGTTATACGGGGCCACCGCTGCACCGCCCGCTGGCGCTGCGTGGCCTGCGGGACATGCAGGAACCGGACGCGGCACTCCTGTGGCTGACCGAGGTCGAGGCGCTGCCGCTGCCGGCGATGGCCCGACGGCTCGGCCTCGACCCGGCGTCCGCGGCCGAGGAACTCGCCCAGGTGCGGGCGCTGTTCAGGGGCCGTTGCCATCGCAACCACCTCGACACCCCGATGGACGCCAACTGCCGAAGCTACGCCCGCCTCCTCGACGCGGTGACCCGTTCGCCGGGCGCCGAGACGCCGGAGGATCTCTCGTGGCATCTCTCGCGCTGCGTGGAGTGCGCCGAGGCGGCGGCCTGTCTGCGCCTGCACGGCGGCGGGCTGCCCTCCGCGCTCGCGAGCGGGGTGATCGGCTGGGGCGGCCTCGCGTATCTGGAGCGCCGTCGCCGGGCGGCGGACGCCGGTCTGCTGGGCGGGCGCCGGGGCACGGCTGTGGATACGGGCATTGCCGAGAGCTGGGCGGCTGTGCCCCGGATCGGCCGGACCGCGCTCCTGGTCACGGCCGTCGTCGTCTCGGTGCTGGCCCTGACGGTCTCGCTGATGCCTTTCGACAGTGCCGCGGAGGGTGGCACCACCACAGCGGGCGGCGAGTCGGGGAACCGGCTGCCCGTGGTGGAGCCGGGAACCGTGCTTCCGTCGGCCACCGCCCGCCCGTCAAGCGCGTCGGCGTCGCCCGATCCGTCGGAATCGGCTCCCGTCTCCGGCACGGCCCCGAACCCTGATACCGCACCCCAGGGCAAGCCCTCGTCCGCCGCCGACGTCACGCAGAAGGCGGCGGCACCCACGAAGAGCGCGGCGCCGACCTGCGAGGTGCGCTACCAGATCGCCGGCCAGTGGGCGGACGGCTTCCAGGCCACCGTCACCGTCACCTCCACCAAGGCCCTCGCCACCTGGGGTGTCTCCTGGACCTTCCAGGACGGCCAGGGCGTCACCCAGATGTGGGACGGCACCTTCCTCCAGCAGGCCTCCCGGGTGACCGCCACCGCCGCCGACTACAACAAGACAGTCACGGCCGGCGCGGCCTTCACCGTCGGCTTCCTCGGCTCCTGGCAGGGCACCAACTCGGTCCCGGACGATTTCACGCTGAACGGCGCGAACTGTACGAGCGAGAGCTGACCCCGCCGGCCCACGGGCCGAGGTCTGGGGGCGACCCCGGGAGCCGCGAAACCGGCCTTGCCCGCACCGTCGTTGGTGACGGCGGAGCCCAGCACGACCGCGTGCACGGTGTCGCCGTCGGCGAGCGCTTTCGCGAGCGGCTTGAGCACCACGGCTGCCACTCCGTTGCCACCGACGGTGCCGTCCGCGTCGGCGTCGAAGGCCCGGACCACGCCGCTCCTGGAGATCGTCGAGCCTTTCATGTGCCGGTGCCCGGTGCCGACGCCGCCTCCGGCGCTCTTCGCTGCCGCAGCACCCGGAACACGAAGACCAGCGCGACGGCGATGGCGACACCGTGTGCGACACCGACGACCGACAGTGCCGTGAAGGAGTCCAGCGCGGCGGCGACCGCGATCATGCCGACGCCGAACCCGAGGTTCTCCACCGTGGCCGAGGTCCCGAACGCATGGGTGCGCACCGAGCCCGGCAGGCTCTGCAGGTGCGAGGTGTACGACACCTCGGTGAGCCCGTCGGCCGCCCCCGCCAGCAGGGCGATCGCGATCGTCGTGGCCCACGGAAGCCCGGCGAAGGCCAGGATGAAGGCGCCCGACATCGCGATGGTGCCGAGCCCGAAGCCCAGCGCTCCGACCGAGCGGCCCGTCCGCCCGGTGTACCGCTGCAGCACCTGCTGGACAAGGATGTTGCCGAGCGCCCACACACACCAGAAGACACTGACGAACACGGCCGGGTTGTCGGCGTCGACCTCCGTGGAGTACACGGGCAGTGCCGCGTTGTGCGAGGAGGAGCCCAGGGCGTCGACGCCGCGCAGCAGCACCATCAGGGCGAGCGCCGGTGCCGCGCCCAGCGCGAGGAAACGGGACAGGACCCGGCGCTTGTCCTTCGTGTCCTGTGTGTCCTGTGTGTCCTGCGTGTCCTTCGTACTGCCGTCGTCGGCGGCCGTTTCCGCGCCCTCGCGGCCCACGGGGCTGAGAGCGATCGGGAGCAGCGCGACGGTGAGGGCGCAGACGAGGAAGGAGGCCATGTCCACCAGGAAGGCCGCGGTGTAGCCGAGCAGGGACACCACCACACCCGACGACGCGAACCCGGCCACCATGGCCAGCGAACGCCCGCTGACCATGAAGGAGTTCGCCCAGGTCCTGCGGTCGTCACCCACGATGTCCGGAATGGAGCTGCGCAGCGCGACGATGAACACGGTGCCGGAGAAGCCGACCACCGCCGAGACGACGAACAGCGCGACGGTGTGGAGCCCGTCCGGTGCCAGAATCAGGAGCAGCAGTGCGGCGGCCTGGGCCACGTTGGCCCAGAGCATGACCCCCTTCGCGGACCAGCGGGCGAGCGCCGAACCGGCCACCAGGCCGGCGACGAAACCCGCGGCCAACCGCACCGCCATGAACACGCCGACGGCCAGCGCCCGGCCCGTCACGGCGTACACGTACAGGTTGAGCGCCACCATGTTGAGGAACGTGCCGTACGACGAGATCGCGTAGCCGGTCACCAGGATCCGGTACCGCTGTTCCTTGAGCGCCTGTTCGCCGTGCGCTGCCGTGCCGGTCGTCACGAATGAACCCGCCCCGCGTCATGGTCGTGTCGCACAAAGCCGGACATGGTGCGCTCTCGTTCGTGAACGTATGAGCGAGGGCGCTCCGTTCACCATACGGAGGATGTCGCTCGGCCTGCCGGCCCGCCTTCCGGTCTACAGATCCTCGTCCCCGAACGGCAGCGCGTCCAGGTCCCCCGTGAAGGCGCCCACGTTCGGGAACATCAACTCCAGGGCGTCGGACGGCGGTTCGTGTCGGCTGTCCGGCGTGAGCAGCGACTGTTCCGTCCAGATGCATTTCCCCGTCTCCGTGTAGCGCGTGCCCCAGCGCTGGGAGAGGGCCGTGACCAGTTGCAGGCCGCGGCCGCCTTCGTCCGTTTCCGTCGCGCGGCGGATTCGGGGCATCGTCAGGCTGCCGTCGAACACCTCGCAGATCAGCTCGGCGCCGTGCAGGAGGCGCAGGCTGACGGGGCCCTTGGCGTGACGTACCACGTTGCCCACCAGTTCGCTGGCCAGGAGCTCCGTCGTCGAGGTCAGGTCGTCCAGGCCCCACTCGCGGAGCTGTTCGCGGACGTGGCGGCGGGCCTGGCCGGCTGCCCGAGGATCCTCGGGGAGGGGCCAGGAGGCCATCCGGTCGCCGGGCAGGGCGTGCAGGCGGACGATGAGGAGGGCCGCGTCGTCGGCCGTCGGGTGTTCGGCGGGAAGCAGGCCCGCCGTGAGGGTGTCGCAGAGCTGATCCAGGTCCGCGCCGGTCTCGGTCCCGTGCGCCGCGCTCAGCAGGTGCGCCAGGTCCGCCATTCCCTCGTCCATCTCCCGCTTGGACGACTCCACGAGCCCGTCGGTGTAGAGCACCAGCAGGCTTCCCTCCGGCACCGTCAACTCGACGGTCTCGAAGGGCGGCTCGGCCGCGCCCAGCGGCGGGTCCGCCTCCGCGTCCGGGAAGTACACCGTGCCGTCCGGGTGGACCACCGCCGGCGGCGGATGGCCGGCTCGGGCGATGGAGCAGATCCGGGTGGTCGAGTCGTAGAGCGCGTACAGGCACGTCACGTACGACTCCTCGCCCATGCCGCTGACGAGGTCGTTCAGATGGCTCATGATCTCGTCGGGCGGAAGTTCCAGGTCGGCCAGGGTGTGGACCGCTGTGCGCAGGCGGCCCATGGTGGCCGCCTCCGGCAGACCGTGGCCCATCACGTCGCCGACGACCAGGGCGACCTGGCCGCCGGAGAGCGGGATGATGTCGTACCAGTCGCCGCCCACGTCCATGCCCTGCCCGGCGGGAAGGTAGCGGGCGGCCGCCGTGCACGCGGGCAGGTCGGGCAGGTCCCTGGGGAGCAGGCTGCGCTGGAGTTCGCGGGAACGGGTGTGCTCGGCGTCGTAGAGCCGGGCCCGCTCCAGAGCCTGGGCGACGAGGGCGCTGATGGTGGTCAGCAGGGTGCGTTCCTCGTCGGTGAGTCGGCGCGGGCTGTCGAAGGCCACGACCCAGACGCCGAAAGTGTGTCCGGACGCCGTCAGCGGCAGGAACGCCCATGCCTGTTTGCCCGCGCGGCTGGGCCGTCCCGCCAGTTCCGGTGAGTGCGCGGTGTACTCCTGCACGGAGGACAGGAACAAGGGCGTACCGGAGGCGATGGCGTCCCAGGACGGTTCGCCGGCTGTGCGGGGGAGGTTGTCGACGATGGGGAGGAAGTCGTCCGGATAGCCGACCGCTCCCACGTTGTACAGCCGGTCGCCCTCAAGGGCCTGCACCAGGACTCCGGTGGCCGCGAACGGCGGCAGCACCCGGCGGGCGACCGCGTCCACCACGTCCTGCGAGGTCGTCGCCTTGGCGAGGGAGGTCGTCAACTCCGCTATTCGGGCCGCGCGTTGGCCGGCGGCGCGCTCGGACGCCCGGCGCTCCTCCTCGTGCTGCCGTTTCTCGGTGACGTCGGTGAGGTAGAGGGTGCGACCGTCGGGGCCCGGGACCAGCCGCAGGTGGTAGCGACGGTCGGGGTCGCCCATGTGGACGTCGAAGCCGACGGGCTTCTCCTCGGCCGCGGCCGTCCGGCAGCGGTTCTCCAGGCCGGGGACACCCCGGGCGGCGGGCAGCTCCCACAGGACGCGCCCGAACAGTTCCTCCTCGGAGAAGCCGAGGGTGCGCTCCGCCTGGAGGTTGGCGAAGGTGATCCGCCACTCCTCGTCCACCGAGAGGAAGCCGTCGCTCATATGGCGCAGGGCTCGGCTGAGCGCGTCACGGGCGGAACGGGACTCGTTGCTCTCCCAGCCCACGCCGACCATCCGGAGGGGTTCGCCGTGCTCGTCGTACGTCGTCCGGCCGCGGGCCTGTGTCCAGCCGTAGGTGCCGTCCAGGCGGCGTACCCGGTACTCGGCCTCGAACACGCCGTGGTCGCGGATCGCCCGGTCCACCGCGTCCAGCGTCGGCGCCAGGTCGTCGGGGTGGACGCACACCATCCAGTTCTCGACCCTGGCGGTGTAGTCCTCCGGCCGGGTGCCGTAGAGCGCCAGGGCCGCATCGTCCCAGAGCAGCTCGCCGCCCTGGATGTCCCAGTCCCAGGAGCCGACACTGACCTCCTTCAGAGCCTGCCGCAGCCGGTCACGCTTGCCGCTCAGCTCCGCCTGAGAGGGTCCGGACGGCGGCGGTCCCTGGCCCATGCGCTCCTCGGTCCAGTCGACCACGGCCCGCAGGAAGTCCCACCGCTCCGGGGTCGGCTCGCCCGCCTCGCCCGTCAGGACCGTCAGTGCGCCGATGCTGCGTTCCCCGCCGAACACGGGTAAGGAGGCCAGCCCGGTGCCGGGCCAGGTGACTTCCGGAGCCTCAGGACCGGGCTTCAGCGGCACCCACACGCCACTGCCCTGATACAGGGCCCGGGCGGGGGCCAGCGGGCCGCCCTGGTCGATGATCTCCCAGGGCCGGGTGAGCGCGGGAGGCAGGCCGGTGGACGACACCAGGCGCAGTGCGGACATGGGACCGCGAAGGTGAATCGTTCCCCCGAGGGCGTTCAGCTCGCCCACCGCGTGCTGGAGTGCCAGCCGGAAGACCTCGCTCTCGGCGATGCCGGAATCGACCGTACTGAGCAGCGCCAGACGTGCGTTCATGCTGCAAAATTTTACCGTTGCCGCCTCAGCTGACGCACCGCTTCCCAGGATTCGCACCTTCCGCTTCGGTTACGGACGGGATGCATCCCAACAGGCGAGATTCCAGGCCGAGTTGGAGCAGGATATCGTTCGCTTTCACCTTCGGCGACCAGCCGAGTGAAATGGGTCGAAACCGGGAGAATCTCCGGCACCGCAGGTAGTGCGGCCGCCGTGTAGTGCAACGTTCACAGATCGGCAGGTGCGCAGTAACGATCGACGAATACAGTCGCAGTCGTTCTGGAACCCCCCGATCACGCACGCGCGTTGTCACCCGTCAGGCTCACCCCCGCCAGCGAGGAGCGGCATGGACATCGGCGTATTCATCCCCATCGGCAACAACGGCTGGCTCATATCGAAGAGTTCGCCCCAGTATCTGCCGAGCTTCGAGCTGAACAAAGCCATCGTGCAGAAGGCCGAGGAGCATGGACTCGACTTCGCGCTGTCGATGATCAAGCTCAAGGGGTTCGGCGGCGAGACCGAGTTCTGGGACCACAACCTGGAGTCCTTCACACTGATGGCGGGCCTGGCCGCGGTGACGGACCGGATCAAGCTGTACGCCTCCACGCCGATCCTCGTACTGCCGCCCGCGATCGTCGCGCGCATGGCCGTGACCGTCGACTCGATCGCCCCCGGCCGCTTCGGCATCAACATCGTCACCGGCTGGGCGCCCGGCGAGTACTCCCAGATGGGCCTGTGGCCCGGGGACGAGCACTTCGGCAACCGCTACGCCCGCGCGGTCGAATACGTCACCGTGATGAAGGAGTTGTGGAGCGAGGGCGTCAGCAACTTCAAGGGCGAGTTCTACGAGATGGACGACTGTGTCCTGTCGCCGCGGCCGGTGAACGGGCAGATCGGCATCGTCGCCGCTGGGCAGAGCGGCACCGGCATGAAGTTCGCCGCCGAGCACGCCGACTACAGCTTCATCCTGGGCAGCGGCGTCAACACCCCGCTCGCGCTGTCGGACAGCACGGCCACTCTCGTGGACGCGGTGAAGAAGACCGGCCGTGACGTCGGCGCGCTCTCGCTCTTCATGGTCATCGCCGACGAGACCGACGAGGCCGCCCAGGCGAAGTGGCGGGACTACCACGACAACGCGGACCTCGCGGCGCTGGCGTACATGGCGGGGGAGACGGCCACGGACACGACCGCCGACGACTCCTCGACCGCCCGGACCATCTCGCTTCCCGAGGGCGCGGTGAACTTCAACATGGGCACACTGGTCGGCTCGTACGAGACCGTCGCGAAGCTGCTCGACGACGTCGCCGAGGTCGACGGCACCAAAGGGGTCATGCTCGTCTTCGACGACTTCCTCGAAGGCCTCGAGAACTTCGGTACACGCGTCCAGCCGCTGATGAAGTCGCGCGCGCTTCCCCGGTGAGCCTCCCCGGCGGGCCGGGCGTGCGGTCCTCAAGGGCATAGCCGTGGCGGGGGCGGTGATCTGCCTGGTGCTTCCCAGGTCGCTGCGGACCCCCCGTACCGCTGACGCCGCCGGCGCGGCCGACCGCGCCACGGACGCCGACCCGCAACTCGCCACCACCGAAGGGCGATGCCATGACCGGTTCCCAGCAGGAGGACTACGAACGCGCCGGGTTCGGCGGCCGGCTCACCCCCGGCACTTCCCCGGCCCTGCTCCTGGTGGACCCGGCCCGCGCCTACGTCGACCCGGACTGTCCGCTCTACGCCGGAGTCGAACCGGCGGTCGAGGCGATGAGGGTCCTGCTGGCCGACGCACGCCGGGCCGGGATTCCGGTGATCGTCACGCAGATGCGGCTGCGGGCGGACGGCAGTGACGGCGGCCTCTTCTTCCGTAAGGTCCCCGCCCTGCGGGTGTTCGCCGAGGGCAGCCCGTACGGAGACTTCATCGACGGACTGGCCCCGAGGTCGAGCGAACTGACGGTGCCGAAGCAGTACCCGAGCGCTTTCTTCGGCACCGCGCTGGCCGCCTACCTGACATCGAGCGGCATCGACACCCTGTTCATCGGCGGCCTGTCGACGAGCGGCTGCGTCCGTGCCACCGTGCTCGATGCCATGCAGCACGGATTCATCCCGGTCGTGGTCGAGGAGGCCGTGGGCGACCGGGATCCGGACGTCCACGCGGCGAACCTCTTCGACATCAAGCACAAGATCGGCGAGGTGTGGCCGCTGGGGCGCCTTCAGGACCATCTCGCGGAGAGGGTCCCGGAGGCGCCGTAATTCGATGGCGTCGCGGACTCGCGCCCTCCTCCGTACGACGCCGAGACCGCGCGCCGTGTCCGCGGGCACCGGGGCCGCCCCGACGCCACCGTCTGCCGGGGCGCGCGGTACCGGGGCACCCGGCGATCGCGCCACCGTCTGCCGGGGCGCGCGGAACCGGGTCACCCGGCGATCTACGCCGGGACAAGGACGGTGAGCCACTCCGCTTCACGCGGCCGGAACCCGTAGCGGTCCCACAGCCCCGACACGATCGCCGGGACGTGTCCGGCTCCGTAGACGACGGCCACCCGGATCGGTTCGTCGCCGCGCTCCGCGTGGATCTCGCCGAGCGCGTCGAGCAACCGCTGATCGCGCCGACCGGTCAGCGCACGCTCCACAGAATCGTCGGCCATCTCCGCCCGCAGCGTGGCCGGCAGATCCTCGACCACCAGGTCTTCGTCGAGGAAGGCGCGCGGACCGCGCAGCGCGAACACCAGACCCATCAGCGGGGCCGCGACCATGAGCAGCACGTACGTCCACCGAGGCAGTGTCTTCAGGTCCGCGATCGCCTCCGCAGCGGTCACATCCGGATTGATGACCGGAACGTCTTCGGGAAGCAGCAGTTCATCGCGCTGCTCCTGCAGACCGTTGCGCCGCCGGCGTGGGGCGAACCGGTAAGCAAGGGTGAGGGCACTCACTCCGGCCGACTTCCCCCGGATCCCCTCGATGACTATGAGGTCGCATTCCCTGAGTCTGACGCGGACCTGGGAGTAGAACGTCGGCGAAGCCACATGCAGCATCGGGAAGATCACGAATTCGAATGGCGTCCCTTTCCGCCTCATGGTGATCACAGCAGATCGGACGGCAAACCCGGTCACCTCGATGATCTGCATGATTCCCCCGCCGGTCTCGCCCGGTCTCGCCCGGTTTCCCCTTACGCCCGTACCAGGACACGAGCCCGCCCAGGGCCGTGGTTCCCTGGCCGTGAGTCGGGCTCGGATGCCCGAGACCCAGTCACCCGTCTTGGCTGGTGACCCGCGTCACACCCGGCTCCTGTCAGCAATCGGGGCGTCGTCTCGTTCAAGGGCCACGCGAACGAGACAGGAGAAACATCATGAAGCACCGCATCGTCGTACTCGGCGCCGGATACGCCGGAGCCTTCGCCGCCGGAAACCTGGCCCGCCGCCTCTCCCCGGCCGATACCGAGATCACCGTCGTCAACGCCGTGCCCGACTTCGTCGAGCGGATGCGGCTCCACCAGCTCGCGATCGGCCAGGACCTCGCGTCCCGCAAGCTCGCCGACGTCTTCGCGGGCACCGGGGTGCGGCTGCGCCTGGCGCGCGTCACCGGCGTCGACCCCGAGCGCAGGACCGTCGCCGTGACCGGCGAGGACGGCGAGGACGGCGAGGACAATCTCGCGTACGACACGCTTCTCTACGCGCTCGGCAGCTCCGTGGCCCACCATGGCGTCCCCGGCGTGGCCGAGTACGCCTTCGATGTGACCGGCCGGTCCTCGGCGCTGCGTCTGCGCGAGCGCCTGGCCCGCCTGGGCGAGGGCGGCACCGTGCTGGTCGTCGGTGAGGGGCTGACCGGCATCGAGACCGCCACCGAGTTCGCCGAGTCCCGGCCCGACCTCTCGGTCGCGCTCGCCGCCCGCGGCGAACTGGGCGCCTGGCTCTCCCCGAAGGCCCGCCGTCACCTGCGCCAGGCCTTCGACCGGCTCGGCATCACCGTCCACGAGCACACCGGCATCGAAGCCGTCGAGCCGACACGGGCGATCGCCGACCGCGTCACCGGGGTGTCCATCCCGGCCGACGTGACCGTGTGGGCGGCCGGGTTCGCCGTGCACCCGATCGCGGCAGCCAGTGGCCTGGAGGTCGCCGAGACCGGCCAGATCGTCGTCGACCGCACCATGCGCTCGGTCTCCCACCCGGACGTTTACGCCGCCGGTGACTGCGCCTACGCGATCGGCGAGAACGGCCGACCGCTGCCGATGTCCTGCGCATCGGCCGGCTTCACCAACATGCAGGCGACCGCCGCGATCATCGCGCGCCTGACGGGCAGTGAGGTCCCGGCCACCGGGCTGAAGTACTACGGCAACCACGTCAGCCTCGGGCGGCGGGACGCGATCTTCCAGATGGTGGACGGGGACGTCCGGTCGAAGTCCTGGTACCTGGGCGGCAAGGCCGCCGCGCGGCTCAAGTCGGGCGTGCTCAAGGCGTCCGGGTGGAGCATCGCCCACCCGACCTTCGGAATGCCGAAGCGCAGGCGCCGCCTGGCCACCGCGCCTGACCCGGCCGGTGTGCGGGTCGCCGCATAGGCTGCTCCGCATGGACATCGCGGCCATCGATCGGTTCGAGGCCAGCCGGGGCAGGCTGGCCTCGATCGCGTACCGTCTGCTCGGCTCGTCCGCCGACGCCGAGGACGCCGTGCAGGACACGTTCCTGCGCTGGCAGGCCGCGGACCGCGAACGGGTCGAGGTGCCGGAAGCGTGGCTGACCAAGGTCGCCACCAATCTCTGCCTCGACCGGCTCCGCTCCGCGCAGGCGCGCCACGAGCGAGCGGCCGGTGAGTGGTTGCCCGAGCCACTCCTCGACGGCGACCCGATGCTCGGCCCGGCCGACACCTTCGAGCAGCGCGAGTCGGTGTCCTTGGCCGTACTGACCCTCTTGGAGCGCCTCTCACCGGTCGAGCGGGCCGTCTACGTCCTGCGTGAGGCCTTCTCCTACAGCCACGCCGAGATCGCCGGGATCCTCGACGTCACCGAGTCCGCGAGCCAGCAGCATGTCCACCGGGCCCGGATCCGGGTCGCCGCCGAGCGCCGCCGCAGCGGCGAGGCCGACCCCGCGTCCGCGCGCCGGGTCGTCGAGGAGTTCCTCGCCGCCGCCGCGTCGGGGCGCACCGAACGGCTGGTGGCGCTGCTCACCGACGACGTGACGGCGGTCTCGGACGGCGCCGGACTGACCAAGCGGCTGTTGCGGTACAAGACGCGCGAGCGGGTCGCCACCTTCGTGCGGGCCGCCTTCAAGCCCACGCCGGCGAAGCGGCGGCTGGCCGGCGGCTCGCCCGCGATCCACATCGCGCGGGTCAACGGCTCCCCGGCCGTCCTCGCCGTGGTCGACGGCCGGGTCGCGGGCGCCGTGGCGTTCGAAGTCAGCGACGGCAAGGTCGCGGCCCTGCGCGGCATCGCCGCCGCCAACCGGCTCGCGCGCCTCAGCGAGGCCTGGCGGCAGCACGAAACCGACGCGCCGGTCATCGACGCATGGTGACCGGGAGCACGTCGGTGCCCCGAATCGGACTCGGCCATGCGGTTCGGATCGCTCCAGCGCCGTGGGCGCGCCGTAATTCGGTGGCGTCGGGGCGCGTTCACCTTCTACGGTTGGTGGTGTTCGAGCGGCTACCCCCCGAGGTGCCGCGGGTGACTTGACCTGACTTGGTTCGAGGAGGTGTGACCGATGGCTGTCTTTGAGATGGGCGCTGCCCGCATCCAGAAGTTCATCAAGTCCACCTCTGTGGCCGCCGGCTGACCTTCCTCCTTCCTTCGCGCCTGAGCGCGCGTGCCGGGGCCGCCCCTGTGAAGGGTCTCCCTTGTCTTCCTTTCCTCTCTCCTTCCCTCTCCACCCTCTGACGCCCTACGGCTGGGACGACGCATGGGCGGACGAGTTCCTCCCGTACGACGCCGAGGGGCTGTTGGCCGGGCGGGTGATCCGGGTCGACCGCGGTCAGTGCGACGTGGTCACCGCCGACGGGGTCATGCGCGCGGACACCGCGTTCGTGACACCGAACGATCCGCTGCGCGTCGTGTGCACCGGCGACTGGGTCGCCGTCGAACCCACCGGCAACCCGCGCTACGTACGGACGTATCTGCCACGCCGTACGGCCTTCGTGCGCTCCACCTCCTCCAAGCGCTCCGAGGGGCAGATCCTCGCGGCCAACGTCGACTACGCGGTCGTGGCCGTGTCCCTCGCCGTGGAACTCGACCTCGGCCGCGTCGAACGCTTCCTGGCCCTGGCCTGGGAGTCCGGCGCGCAGCCGGTGGTCGTCCTCACCAAGGCCGACCTCGTGCCGGACCCGGCGACGCTCGGGCACCTCGTGGAGGACACCGCGACGACGGCGCCGGGGGTACCGGTGCTGCCCGTGAGCGCAAACAGCGGGGAGGGCCTCGACGTACTGGAGGCCGTGCTCTCCGGCGGTACGACCGTGCTCCTCGGACAGTCCGGCGCGGGCAAGTCGACCCTCGCCAACGCCCTGCTCGGCGAGAACGTCATGGAGGTGCAGGCCACGCGTGACGTCGACGGCAAGGGCCGGCACACCACGACGACCCGCAACCTCCTCGCCCTCCCCGGCGGCGGCGTCCTCATCGACACACCCGGCCTGCGCGGCGTGGGCCTGTGGGACGCCGAGACCGGCGTAGGCCAGGTCTTCGCCGAGATCGAACAACTCGCCACCCACTGCCGCTTCCACGACTGCGCCCACGCAGCCGAACCCGGCTGCGCCGTCCTCGCGGCCGTCGACTCCGGCACCCTCCCCGAACGCCGCCTCGACAGCTACCGCAAACTCCTCCGCGAGAACCAGCGCATCGTCGCCAAGACGGACGCCCGACTCCGAGCAGAAATCCGCAAGGACTGGAAGCGAAAGGGCGCGGAGGGCCGCGCGGCGATGGAGGCGAAGCGGGGCCGTGGGTAGGCGTTTCAGCCCGTCCGGCGTCGGCGTCTGAGGACGAGCGCGTTCGGCGCGATACGGGGTCCCGCGGCGCTGCATCCATCAGCGGCTCCGCCGCGGGCCCCGGGCACGGGGCGGGTAGCGGAAGAGGGGGCGAAAGCCCCCTTCCCCCTCCCGCCTCAGTCCTCCAGCCCCCAGCTGTGAATCCGCCGCGGATGCACACGGATCAGCTCCTCGCTGAAGTGGGGGCCCAAGTCGTGCGGTCCGGAGAGGAGTTCGGCCTCTCCTCGGATGTCGACGCCTCTGACCTTCCACGGGTGGAGGCTGACGACGTCGTCGACGACGAGGGCGACCTTCGGGTTCTTCTGCAGGTTGCGCCACTTCTTGGTGGAGCCCATCGAGTGGCCGCCGATCAGGATCGTCCCGTCGTCCTGGGGGAAGTAGCCGACGGGGTTCGCCTGCGGCTGCCCGTGGGCGTCGACGGTGGCCAGCCGCCCCAACCGCTGCGACTTGAGGTACACGCGCTCGGCCTCGCTGAATTCGGTCATGGCAGCAGCCAAACACGCTTGTGCGTGACGGCGCATCGGTCCTGGGCGTAGGACTGTGGTCGTAGTACGGGTGTACGGGCGTGCGCCCAATGGCGTGCAATGGGGCGAGAGTGTGTTGGTGGGACCGGCCGCTCGGGAATCCTTGGCCGCATGACCCGCGCGATCAAGGTCCGGCATGTCCTCGCGGTCCTGGTGACGACCCTCGTTCTCGCCCCACCGTCCGCGAGAGCCGACGCGGGGCCCGCCCTCGGCCCGTTCGCCCTCGCCCCCACGCCCACGTGGACCGGAACCTGGGAAGGCGCCGCCTCCGGCACCGTCCCCGCGCTGCCCGGCGCCACGGTTCGCAACGTCGTGCACACCAGCGTCGGCGGCAGCGCGGCCCGTGTCCGGATCTCCAACCGGCTCGGCACCGAGCCGCTCCAACTCGGCGCTGTCACCGTCGCGTTGCAGGAACCGGGCGCGCCAGGAAGCCCGAAGGCCGTCGCCGGTTCGATGCGCACCGCCACCTTCGGCGGCGCCGGGAAGGTGACCATCCCGGCGGGCAAGGACCTGGTGACCGACCCCGTGTACCTCCCGGTCCCCGCCGACGCCAACCTGCTGGTCTCGGTGCACACCCCCGCCGACTCGGGCCCGGCGACCTATCACCGCTCCGCCATCCAGGCCAATTTCATTGCGCCCGAGGGCAATCGGGCCGCCGAGGAGAGCGGCACCGCGTACACGGTCGACATCGGCAACTGGTACTACGTGACCGGCGTCGACGTCCTAGGCACCTCAGCCGCCGGCAGCGTGGTGGCGCTCGGCGACTCCATCACCGACGGCACCGGGTCCGGGTTCAGCGCCAACCACCGCTGGCCCGACCAGCTCGCCGACCGTCTCAAGGACCTCCCGCCGAACCGCCGGCTCGGTGTCCTCAACGCGGGAATCTCCGGAAACCGCCTTCTCCTTGAGGGCAACGGGCCCAGCGCCCTGGCCCGCTTCGACGCCGACGTCCTCTCCCGGACCGGCGTACGCGTGGTGATCGTGATGGAGGGCATCAACGACATCAAGGGAACCCCGGCGCAGACGGACCCCGCCGTCATCGAGGACGCGTACCGGAGCCTGGTGAGCCGCGCGCACGCCCGCGGAATCCGTGTCATCGGGGCGACTCTCACGCCGTACGGCGGGCACGGCGCCCACACGCCGGCCCGTGAGGCCGTACGCCAGAGGGTCAACACCGTGATCCGCACCCCCGGTCTCTTCGACGCGTTCGTCGACTTCGACGCCGTCGTCCGCGACCCGGCTCTGCCGAGCCGCATCCTCCCCGCGTACGACCCCGGCGACCACCTGCACTTCAACGACGCGGGCATGAAGGCGATGGCCGACTCGATCGACCTGGCCGAGCTGACACCGTGAACTTCTTGGTCAAGCCGACACGTGAACCTCTTGGTCAAGCCGACACGTGAACCTCTTGGTCAAGCCGACACCATGAACTCCTTGATCAAAAGGGTGCCGAAAGCCGTAGGTCTCAGCCCCACACCACCGCCCCCAGCCACGCCCCCGTGATCAGCAAGCAGGCGAACAGCTCCGTCAGCACACTCCACCCGCCCGCCCGCATTCCCGTCCGCACCGACGCCATCGCCTGGCCGTGCCCGCCCAGGCGCAGCCGCTCACAGAGATAGAGCCCGCAGAGAAAGCCGGGTATCGCGCCCGCCACCGGCACCAGAAAGAAGCCGAGGACGGCCCCGGACCCGGCGTATACCGCCATTCGAGGGGTTGCCCCGCTCTCCCGCAGCTGTCGGGGCGGCAGCATCCACCGGACCGCCTGGGACAGCAACAGGATTCCGGTCGTGCCCACGAGCACGATCCAGGCGAGCGCCCGGGTGTCTTCCAGCGCCCACCACAGGACCGCGGCCCATACGAGCCACGACCCCGGTACGCCGGGCACCAGTACTCCGGCCAGGCCGAGCAGTATCACCACGCCGACCAGCAGGAGTTCCCACGCTCCCATCTGCCCAGCCTGCCTGAGCCGACGGAAAACCGCAGGTCAGTCCCGCGCCACCAGCCCTTCTCGTACGCGTCCCGCCCAGTAGGGGCCTCCGGATCGGTGCCGTCCGTGAATCACAGCGGAGCTTCAGGAAAGTACGTCACACTCGGCCGAACAGACCGACAGCGCAACAATTCGGTCACCCAGGCCGTGGCCCGGGCCTACGGCGTATGCATGCGCCGGACCCCGGCCACTCCGGCGCCGCCGGGCGGTTCTCCCGTGGGGGGTGGGACCGCCCGGCGGTATCAGTCCGGGCCCAGGACCTGTCCGGCGTCGTGCGTACCGGTTCTCGGAGTCTGTCCGGGCCTTGTCGTGTACCGGTTTCCCTCGTTTTCTGCCCGTACCGCTGTTCGACGGTTCATCCGACACGCCGTTCGAGGACCAGTCCCTTGGCCGGTTTTTCCGGATGCCCCGTTTTCATCCGGCCCCCGCGGTGGACAATTAGGGGCATGAGCCAGCAGGGGGAGAAGCCCACCGGTCATGAGGACGACTGGTGGGGGCAGTTGTACGACGACTCCACCGAGGACACGGGGCCCGCGGCCGTGGCCGATTCCCTCGACGACCGGTTCGCGTCGGCCGCGGGGACGGTGGGCCTGGAGCCCGCGCCCGCTCCACGACCGGGGCGGACGCCCGAGCGCGACGTCCCGCCTCAGCCGGAGCGGCCCCCCGCGGTACCCGAGCAGCGCCCCGGCCGCTGGGAGCGCGGCGACGCCCCCCAGCCGAGCCCCGGCCTCAGACGGAGCCCCGAGCTGGGCCCCCGGCAGGCTCCGTCCGCCGGTCCGCCCGCCGGCCCACTCATCGACCCGCCCGCCGGGCCGCCCCCGGGCCGGCCTGCCGCGCCGCCCACCCCGTCGGCCGCCGACGCGTCCCTTCCCGCCACCTTCCCGCCGGGGCCCACCCCGCCCGGATTCCGCCCGCAGGAGCCCCCGAGCCGTACGCCCACAGAGTCAGCAGCCGCAGCCGCAGCCGCACCAGCCTCGAACGCTCCCGCCTCGAACGGTCCGGCCTCGGATGTTCCCGTCTCGAACGCTCCGGTCTCGAACGCCCCCGCGCCCGAGGACGCCCCGCCACTTCCGGTCCTCCAGGGCGCGCTTCGGGACCCCCTCCAGGACCACGAACCCACCCTTTCCGTCCCCCAGCAGCCACCCGCCGTCGACTACGTCGGCTCGGGACCGCCCACCTACGACGCCGAGCCCACCTCCCTCCCGCCCGCCGACCCCGACGAACTCGACGACCTGGTCGCCGACACGGTGCTGGACGGCGCGCGCTACGGGACCAGCACGCTGCGGGCCGTCTCCGTACGCGGGGACTCCGCGCGCTACCGGGGCGAGCCCCGCAGGGACTCGCTGCTCACCGCCCGGTTCGGTACGGGGGAGCAGGCGCTGGTGCTCGTCGCGATGGCGACCGGGGCGCGGGCCACGCCCGGCGCGCATCTGGCGGCGGCCGAGGCCTGCCAGTGGATCGGGCGGGCCGTCGGGCGCAGTCACGCACGGCTGTCCGAGGACATCAGGGCCGCCCGGCGCGGTGACCTGAAGTCGGGGCTGCACCGGCTCACCGACCGCAGCCTCGGCAAACTGCGGGCGAGCGCGGCCGAGCAGGGCATCGAACCCGAGGAGTACACCGCGAGCCTGCGGTGCCTGCTGCTGCCCGCCGACCCCGAGTGCCGTACGCGCGTCTTCTTCGGCGTCGGGGCCGGCGGCCTGTTCCGGTTGCGGGACGGCGAGTGGCAGGACATCGAGCCGCGGGTCGCCGACGCCACCGGCGAGGCCGTGGTCGGCTTCGGATCGCTGCCCCACGAGACACCGGAGGGCGACCGGCTCACCATGGACCTGGGGATCACGACACCCCCGAGCCCGTACGAGGCGATCGCCGAGCCGCCGCGTGCCCCGTTCCGTTTCCGCGCCTCCGTCGCCCGACCGGGTGACACGCTCCTGCTGTGCACCGGCGGCCTCGCGGAGCCGCTGCGCGGCGAACCCGAACTCGCGGAGTACCTGACAGCGCGATGGTCGCTGCCGGAACCGCCCGGCCTCGCCGCGTTCTTCGCGGACACCCAAGTGCGGGTCAAGGGTTACGCCGACGATCGCACAGCCGCTGCCGTTTGGGAGGCGTAACGCTGGGGCCTGTGAATTCATGGAACCCAGTGGGATCTCCGGATACCGAAGGGCACGTGAAGTCATGGCCAAGCAGAACGTCGCCGAACAGTTCGTCGACATCCTCGTCCGCGCGGGAGTGAAGCGGCTGTACGGGGTGGTCGGCGACAGCCTCAACCCGGTCGTGGACGCGATCCGGCGCAACTCCGCCATCGACTGGATCCATGTCCGGCACGAGGAGACCGCCGCCTTCGCCGCGGGCGCCGAGGCCCAGGTCACCGGCAGGCTCGCCGCCTGCGCCGGCTCCTGCGGCCCCGGAAACCTGCACCTGATCAACGGCCTGTACGACGCCCACCGCTCCATGGCCCCGGTACTCGCCCTCGCCTCGCACATCCCCTCCAGCGAGATCGGCCTCGGCTACTTCCAGGAGACCCACCCCGAGCGGCTGTTCAACGAGTGCAGTCACTACAACGAGATGATCTCCAACCCGAAGCAGATGCCGAGGCTGCTCCAGACCGCGATCCAGCACGCGGTGGGCCAGTCCGGCGTCAGCGTCGTCTCGCTCCCCGGCGACATCGCCTCCGAGCCCGCCCCCGACAAGACCCTGGAAACCGCCCTCGTCACGTCCCGGCCCAGCGTCCGCCCGGGCGACGCCGAGATCGACAAGCTCGTCGCGATGATCGACGAGGCCGACAAGGTCACCCTCTTCTGCGGCAGCGGCACGGCAGGCGCGCATGCCGAGGTCATGGAGTTCGCCGAGAAGATCAAGTCCCCGGTCGGGCACGCGCTGCGGGGCAAGGAATGGATTCAGTACGACAACCCGTACGACGTCGGCATGAGCGGTCTGCTCGGGTACGGCGCCGCCTATGAGGCGACCCACGAGTGCGATCTCCTCATCCTGCTCGGCACCGACTTCCCGTACAACGCCTTCCTCCCCGACGACGTCAAGATCGCCCAGGTCGACGTCCGCCCCGAGCGACTGGGTCGCCGCTCCAAGCTGGAACTGGCCGTGTGGGGCGATGTGAAGGAGACCCTGCGCTGTCTCACCCCGCGGGTGAAGCCCAAGGAGAACCGGCGCTTCCTCGACAAGATGCTGAAGAAGCACGCCGACGCGCTCGAAGGAGTCATCAAGGCGTATACGCGGAAGGTGGAGAAGCATGTCCCCATCCACCCCGAGTACGTCGCCTCCCTGGTCGACGAACTCGCTGACGAGGATGCGGTGTTCACTGTCGACACAGGGATGTGCAATGTCTGGGCGGCCCGCTACATCACGCCCAACGGCCGCCGCCGTGTGATCGGTTCGTTCTCGCACGGTTCGATGGCGAACGCGCTGCCGATGGCCATCGGGGCCCAGTTCACCGACCGGAAGCGGCAGGTCGTGTCGATGTCCGGCGACGGCGGATTCTCCATGCTGATGGGTGACTTCCTCACACTCGTCCAGTACGACCTGCCAGTGAAGATCGTCCTCTTCAACAACTCCTCTCTGGGCATGGTCGAGTTGGAGATGCTGGTCGCCGGCATGCCCTCGTTCGGCACCACGAACAAGAACCCCGACTTCGCGGCCGTGGCCCGCGCCTGCGGTGCCCACGGTGTGCGCGTCGAGAAGCCCAAGGATCTCGCCGGCGCCCTCAAGGACGCCTTCAGGCACAAGGGCCCCGCCCTCGTCGACGTCGTCACCGACCCCAACGCCCTGTCCATCCCGCCGAAGATCAGCGCGGAGATGGTGACGGGCTTTGCCCTCTCGGCGTCGAAGGTCGTGCTGGACGGGGGAGTGGGGCGGATGGTGCAGATGGCGCGCTCCAACCTTCGGAACATGCCGCGTCCTTAGGCGCGTTGGCTCTCCCCGTGGCGGCCCCCGAGCCGCCTCGGCCCGAGCCGCCGACGGACTGTATACGGCCGGATCGGCAGCGGGGCATACACAGTTGGCCCGATCGGCCGTGGTCGACGCGTCCCCATGGAGGTCGGTCGGCAGGCGGGTGGGACTCCTCTGGCCGGGCGCCGCCCCGAACGGCAGACGCAACCGCCTCCACCAGAGCCTCCTTCCACCAGCAGCGTCCCCCATGCGCCCCCGTGTGAAGGGTTGTTGACCATTCGACATGACTGCCGCGTTGCTGACGGGGCATGGATCCCGTGAACGTGTTCGAGCGGAAGGGAAACCGACAATCGGCGCGCAGGCGGGGGTCATGAAGAGTCAGGCACGAGGAGGTGGTCCGATGGCCATCGGGCCCTCCTCCGGGAAAGCGGCGGAGGAAACGGCCGACAGCGCGATGGACCGGCCGTCCGGAGCACAGCTCAGACGCAGGCTGGGCAGCGCGGACCTGCGGGCGGTGCCCGAAGTCCGCAAGGCGCTGCGGGAACTGTTACGGCACTGGGGGAGGCCGGGAAGATCGGAAGTCGCCGAACTGCTGACCAGCGAACTCGTCACCAACGCACTCATCCACACCGACCACGACGCGGTCCTGACGGCCACCGTCGGGCCCCGTGGACTCCGGGTGGAGGTAAGGGACTTCGTAGGACGCAGACCGACGCTGCGGGTACCGAACGCCGACGACGGTACGCACGGCAGGGGTCTCGTCCTCGTCCAGTCCCTCGCCGACGCGTGGGGGGTGCGGACCCATGGCGTGGGCAAGGCGGTGTGGTTCGAACTGGACGGCGGCGCGGTGTAGAGCTACCGCGCCGCCGTTCCTGTGTTCGCGGCCCTGACCGAACGGCCGTTGGTTCCAGTCGTCCTAGCCGAACTGCTGCTCGAGATCCTTGAGCTTGCGCTCCAGGGAGTCGAGGCGCGGCAGGGCCATGGTGTCGTCCTCCGCGGTGAGATCGACGGTGAACGGTTCAGCGCTGCTCTTGCGGACGGGCTGGAGCGAGGGCCGTGAGCGGACGGGAAGCTGCTCCGCGGCCGCCGATATGGCAGGCTCCGCGGAGGCCTGGGCGGAGGTCCGCTCCAGGGTCGCAGTCTCAAGCTCCCGTCCGCCACCGCCACCGCCACCACCGGGGCCGCGGCCGGGCAGGCCCTTGTGACCACGGCTGAGCGCTTTGAGGTGCGCCCGCTCGACGCGCTCCTCATTGCGGCGGCGCAGTCGGGTCTGCTCCTTCTGACGCTTGTCCTCACGCACCTCGTCCACGGCCTCGTCGAGGGTGCGCACGTTCTCGAGCAGCATCAGCGACCAGGCGCTGTACGTCTCGCGGGGCGCGCGCAGCCAGCGGACGATCCGGATCTGCGGCAGCGGACGCGGGACCAGGCCCGCCTCACGGAGCGCGGCACGGCGGGTCTGCTTCAGCGCGCGGTCGAACAGCACCGCGGCCGACAGGGACATGCCGGCGAAGAACTGCGGGGCGCCCTCGTGGGAGAGGCCCCGGGGGGCGTGCATCCAGTTGAACCAGGCGGCGGCACCGGCGAACGTCCATACGAGTATCCGGGAGCCGAGCGCCGCGTCACCGTGGCTGGCCTCGCGCACCGCGAGCACGGAGCAGAACATGGCCGCGCCGTCCAGGCCGAACGGGACCAGGTACTCCCAGCCGCCGGAGAGGCCGAGGTTCTCCTCGCCGAAGCCGACCAGTCCCTTGAAGGAGAGCGCGGCCGCGACCGCGGCGCAGATGAAGAGCAGGAGGTAGGAGGCGGTGCCGTAGAGGGCTTCCTTGCGCCTGCGGCGCTCCTCGCTGCGCTCCCACGAGTCTTCCGTGCCCGCCGCTTTCTCCCCGGACCGCTTGCCGCGCGCGAGCACCGCCACCGCCGCCAGCAGGCCCAGGAGCAGAACGGCGCCCGGAAGCAGCCAGTTCAGCGATATGTCGGTCAGTCTCATCTGGGGTCCCTTGCATTGGGATAGGGCGTAACGCCCGTCATAGTGGCCCAATCCCATCGGCCCTCAGGGGTTTTCGGGGCAAGAGGCCGCCAACGGAGTGCAAGGGGATGCGCAGGGCGACATTCTGCTCGAACTGCCGCGCGAGGGACGGGAGTTGAGTGCGATTAACACTACCCGTACGGGTGGTTCAACGGAAAGTGCCTGCGGCGCGTGGGGAAATTGTGAAACGCCCGCAATCCGCGGGGCGCACCCATGGGCAGTGCCGCGGGAGTTGATCTTAGAGCATGCGTGGCGGTGGCTTGTTCTCGATGGTGCCTCAACCGGCGGCGGCACCGGTCAACTTGGCGACACGGTCCGAGTCGCAGGTGCGCGGACAGGTGGCGCAGGTGTCCTCGGGGCGCAGTGTGTAGAAGAGGCAGCAGCTCACCCGGTCGCGCGTGGGCAGCGACTCCCCGTTCGGGCCGGTCAGTTCACGGAACGCGGCGGAACCGGCGTAGGGCCGGGTGGCTCCCGGCAGCAGCAGCTCCAGCTCGTTCCTCGCGCGCCGCTCCTCGCCCAGGAGGCCGGCGACGTACCAGAGGCCCTCGACGATCTCGTCGGTCGCCATGCCCCACAGGGCACGGCCGCGCCGCCGCATGCGCGGTCCGAAGCCGCCGAGCACCGGCTCCAGGTGCTCGGCCACCGCGGCCCGCACTTCGGCCCGTAGAGCCTCCTCGTCAGGTACGACGCGGGCGCCTGGCAGGTCTGCCGCGGGGTCGTCGGGCAGGCAGGCGAACTCGCCGGTCCGCACCGTCATGCGGCCGAGGGTGCGCTGGAATGTGACGTGCTCCACAGGGAAGCGGGGCACGCGGCGCTCCAGGAACCACGGCAGGGTGATCAGCAGGCAGGCCGGCCAGGCGTACCGGTGGAACCCGAAGCCGGCCACCACGTCGGGGCGCGCCCGCTGCCCGTAGTCCTGGATCACCTGCGCCTCGTCCCACGCCAGGAACCCGTCGAGGTCGGCGCCGCCCTCCGCGAGCCCTTCGACCGCGACCCAGCCCGCGCCCCGGGGAGCCACTTCTCCGGGCCCGAGTTCCGTGACGGTCAGGCCGGGGAAGACCTCGGTCAGCCGGGCGTACGCCTCCGCGAGGATCGAACGGGCCGGACGTGCGCCCGCCAGGGCGGAAGTGCCTGCGGTCGGGGCGGGAGCGCGCATGCGGAGACCACCATTTCGCGATCGCTGACAGGTAAGCCTTACCTTACCTCTCGTGGTCGAGGTTTGAACTGGCGGCGACTGGGCCTATGGTGCTTTACGGACGAGTAACAACCACCGCATTGACCCCCAAGGTCCGACAAGCCCGGAGGAGGTTCCCGTGGAGCAGGCCGGCCCGCGCAGCGCGTACGGCTCCACCGGAGTAGGGATCCCGGACCCGCGTACCGGAGCCCGGCGAGTGCCCGCGCAGCCGCAGGCCGCGGACGTGGACCGGGAGCGGGCTGCCGCCGCCCTCGCCGCCTCCGGAGTGGTCGTCGTCCCAGGAGCCCCCGGCCCGGCAGCCGCTTCCGAAGCCGCCGAGGCCCCCGTCGGCGGTGCCGCCGAGGTCCGTGGCGAGCACACGCACAGCGAGGCGCCCGTCCCGCGCCCCCGCGCCGAGTGCACGCGTCCCGTCGTACAGCGTGCCTCCGTACGCGGGCAGATCCTCGACGCCCTGCGCTCCGCGCTCGTCGCGGGCGAACTCGCGCCCGGGGAGGTGTACTCGGCGCCCGTGCTCGGTGAGCGTTTCGGGGTGTCCGCGACGCCCGTACGGGAGGCGATGCAGCAGCTTGCGCTCGAAGGCGCCGTCGAGGTCGTACCCAACCGTGGGTTCCGGGTCGTCGAGCGCGGCACAGGCGAGCTGGCCGAGCTCGCCGAGATCCGCGCCCTGATCGAGGTCCCGGTGATGCTGCGGCTGGCCCGCACGGTGCCCGCCGCGCGCTGGGCCGAGCTGCGCCCGCTCGCCGACGCGACGGTCCTGGCCGCCTCCCTGGGCTGCCGCGCGACCTACGCCGAGTCCGACCGTGTCTTCCACCGGGCGGTCCTCGCTCTCGCCGGCAACAGCCAGCTCGTGCGGATCGCCGACGACCTGCACCGCCGGGCCCAGTGGCCCCTGGTCGGCGGCCCCGCCACCCGCGGACGTGCCGACCTCGTCGCCGACGCCGCCGAACACACCGCCCTCCTGGAGGCGCTCGTCGCCCAGGACCTGCCGGTCGTGCAGTCGCTCGTACGGGAGCACTTCGCGGGCGCGTGACCTCGCGCACATTGCCGGTATGTCCCCTTCGGGGCGCCCGTGTCACGGACGTGTGGGTTCCGCGCGACAGGTCCCGTACAGGAGCAACCCGATAGCCGGCTGGTGGCGTGCTCCCCCGCACAGGAACGACCACACCTGACCTCGGGGGCGACCGGCGATGTATCCCGATCCGGGCCGGCAGGCGCAGCAGCAGTTCGACCAGTCACGGCGATTCCAGCGGATGAACGAGGACATGGACGCCCAGCGCCGCCGCCGAGCCCGCGGCGGCTCCGGCTCCGGCTCGGGCCTCGGGGGGCTGCTGAAGCCGGCCCTCCTCGTGGGCGTCGTCGTCCTCCTCGTCCAGAACCCCGAACTGCGCACCGAGGCCTGGACGTTCGTCCAGAACCTGTGGACGGACGTCCAGAGCGGCTAGCAGCAGCTAGGCCGTCGCCGTCGCCGTCGGCGGATCCAACTGCTGGGCCAGCCAGGTCGGTACGCCGCCCAGGAGTCGGAACAGCCGTCCCGCCTCGGCCCGTAGCCGGGACGCCTCCGGCTCGGTCTCGGCGTCCGCGAGTGAGGCGAGGGCGGGGACCGTACCGACGAGGAAGCCCAACTCCTCGCGGATACGCAGGGATTCGGCGAAGCCGTGCCGGGCCTCCGCCAACTCGCCCTCCTGCAGGGCGAGTCCGGCGAGGTGACGCCAGGTGAAGGAGAGCAGCAGCGTGTCGCCCTGCGCGGTGGCGCCGGCGTGGGCGCGCCGGTAGGCGGCGCGGGCCGACTCCGGTGAGTGCGCGAGGTTCTGGGCGAGCAGACCGCGCCGGAAGTCCAGGAGCGCCCGCCCCGGCGCCCCGGGCGTGATCAGCGCGGCGGCCCGGCTCAGCGCGGCCCGCGCCTCGTCAGCCCGGTCCCGTACGCCGAGCAGTGTGGCGGCGTACGCGAGCTGCCCGCGCTCACACGCCGCCGCGCCCCGCTCGTCGTCGCTCCGGGCCACCGCCTCCGCCGTCCGCAGCGCGTCCTCCGCCTCGGCCCAGCCCTGTTCGGTGTACAGGCACCCCTCGACGAGAAGCGACGCTCTCTGGAGCGCCGGTGCCGCGGTGCCCGGATCGAGCAGCGCCGCCGCGTCGGCCCAGCAGGCGCGCGAGCGCAGCCGCCATACCGCGGTCTGGAGTGGATCGTCACCTGCGGTCGTTCCGGAACCAGACATGGCGGAATGCGCCACGTTGCCCTCCCCGAGCACACCATTGAGCTGTTGAGTGGTGGCATCTCAGCACGGATCCCGGGGCCCGGCCAAGGGGGTAGGTGAAGGATTTCACAAAGTCATGGCTGTCACTCGGCGCATCCGAGGAGTCAGAAATCAGCTCATTCGCAGTGCCAGGAAGAAGTCCAGCTTGTCCTCCAGGCGTGAAAGATCACGACTCGTCAACTGCTCGATACGCCCCACGCGATAGCGCAGCGTGTTGACATGCAGGTGGAGACGGGTGGCGCAGCGCGTCCAGGAGCCGTCGCAGTCGAGGAACGCCTCCAGGGTGGGAATCAGCTCGGCGCGATGGCGACGGTCGTAGTCCCGCAGCGGATCGAGCAGCCGGGCCGTGAACGCCCGGCGCACGTCGTCCGGCACGAAGGGCAGCAGCAGCACGTGCGAGGCCAGCTCGTGATGCCCGGCCGCGCACACCCGCCCGGGACGCGCCGCGGCGACCCGGCGCGCGTGCCTGGCCTCCTCCAGCGCGCCGCGCAGCCCCTCCGCCGAGTGCACGGCGGCGCTGACGCCGAGCGTGAGCCGCCCGTCGTCGTCCAGGCCGGCCGTCAGCGGGTCCCGTACGGCCCCAAGAAGTGTCTCGGCGAGCAGCCCGGACTCCGAGCCGTCGTGCTCCGAGGACACCCCGGGAAGCGCGAGCAGGGCGATGGCCTCCTCGCCCGTGTGGGCGACGGCGATGCGGTCGGAGTGCTCGGCGCCGGAGGACAGCGGATTGACGAGGATCTCCTCAAGGAGCGACTGGGCGACCGGTCCGCCCTCGATGTCCGCGCCGTCCCACTCGACGCGGGCCACGACCACCTGCCAGTGCGGGGCCGCGCCGAGCCCGGGCAGCAGCACCGGAGCGGCCACCCGCAGGCGCGCCGCGATCTCGGCAGGCGCGGCACCCGTCTGCACCAGCTCCAGGACCTCCTGCGCGAGCCGCCGCCGCACCGTACGGGCCGTGTCCCGCCGTTCCCGCTCCACCGAGATCAGCTGGGTGACGCCCTGGAGGAGATCGAGCCGCTCCTCGGGCCAGTCCCCGGCGTCCGCCTCGACCGCGAGGAGCCAGTCGGAGAGCACCGTCTCGCGCACATCCCGGGACGCGCCCGTGGAGCGGCCCGAGGAGGGGACAGGGAAGAGCGAGTACGTCGTCGTGCCGACGGTGACCCGGTGCGGCCCCCGGCGCCCGGTGCGGGACGCCGCCAGATGCTCGGCGGCCAGCTTTGCGCAGACGTCCGGCGGCAGCGCGGCCCCCGCGAGCTTCGAGCCCGCGACGGCCCGGCCGGTGGGGGAGAGCACCCAGGCCCGCAGATCCAGGTCGGTGCCGAGCAGGTCCAGGACGACATCGGGTCCGCCGCCCGCGGGCCCTGACGTCATCATCCGTCTGTGCCGGTCCACCACGGCCGCCAGATCCCCGGCACGCTCGCCCGACACCTGCCGTACGACATGCTCGGTGATCGTCGCGAAGGCCACCGACTCGTTCACCCCGAACAGCGGCAGCCGGTGCCGTGCGCAGGCCTGGATCAGGTCGTCCGGGACGTCGCCGAGCTCCGCCTCGCCCGCGGCGAGGCCCGCGACCCCGGCGCCCGCGAGGATGCGTGCGAAGGGCTCGGAGTCGGCGGCGTCGTGCCGCCAGGCGAGACCGGTGAGGACCAGCTCGCCACCCGAGAGATAACGGCTGGGATCCTTGAGGTCCGTCGTCATCACACCCCGGACGGTGCGGTCCAGCTCGTCCTCGCCGCCGAGCAGCCGCAGGCCCAGCGCGTCGGTGTCCAGCAGTGCGCGCAGCCGCATTCTCGTCGCCGCCGATCTTTGTCTCGAAATCTACGATGGATCTGTATGGCGCTGGGGTGAGGACCCCGCGGGAAAGCTCCTGGGTGACGACCCCGCGGGAGGATCCACCACCCGCCTGAGCCTGTGTCCTGGGCTTTCGAGAGCTGTGCTCACTGTTTCCAGGGAAAAACAGAGAGGTTACCGATGACCTCCGTTCATACGAATCTACAAGATGCGCACCCTGGCCAGCCAACTCCTTCATGGTTTCAGTGACTGACCCTCATGGAGGACGGCGCTGTGTACTGGCCCCACTCCGCGTAAACAACTCATGAACGAGCCGGGCCCGCCGCACCCGATCTGGCTTGATCAGAACCACCACGATACGAATGAAGAGAGCCACTCATGGACTTCCTTCGCCCCGCCAGCTGGGAGGAGGCGCTCGCCGCCAAGGCTGAGCACCCCACCGCTGTGCCGATTGCGGGTGGCACCGATGTGATGGTCGAGATCAACTTCGACCACCGCAGGCCCGAGTACCTCCTCGATCTGAACCGCATCGGCGAGCTGAGCGACTGGGAGGTCGGCGAGGAGAGCGTGCGCCTTGGCGCCTCCGTGCCCTACACCAAGATCATGGAGCAGCTGCGCGGCGAGCTGCCCGGTCTGGCCCTCGCCTCCCACACGGTGGCCTCCCCGCAGATCCGCAACCGCGGCGGCGTCGGCGGCAACCTCGGCACCGCCTCCCCGGCAGGCGACGCCCACCCCGCGCTGCTCGCGGCGGGCGCCGAGGTCGAGGCCGAGTCCGTCCGCGGCACACGCCTGATCCCGATCGACGCCTTCTACACCGGGGTGAAGCGCAACGCGCTCGCTCCCGACGAGCTCATCAGGGCCGTACACATCAAGAAGGCCGACGGCCCGCAGCAGTACTCCAAGGTCGGCACCCGCAACGCCATGGTCATCGCGGTCTGCGCCTTCGGTCTCGCCCTGCACCCGTCCTCGCGCACGGTCCGCACCGGCATCGGCTCCGCCGCGCCGACGCCCGTCCGCGCCAAGGCCGCCGAGGAGTTCCTGAACGCGGCGCTCGAAGAGGGCGGCTTCTGGGACAACGGCCGGATCATCACGCCGTCGGTCGCCAAGCAGTTCGCGGACCTGTGCTCCGCCGCCTGCAACCCGATCGACGACGTCCGCGGTACCGCGAGCTACCGCCGCCACGCGGTCGGCATCATGGCCCGCCGCACGCTCACCTGGACCTGGGAGTCGTACCGCGGCTCCGCCGCCGGCACGGAGGGAGTCGCGTAATGCGCGTCAATTTCACGGTCAACGGCCGTCAGCAGGAAGCCGACGACGTGTGGGAGGGCGAGTCCCTGCTGTACGTGCTGCGCGAGCGGATGGGCCTGCCGGGTTCCAAGAACGCCTGCGAACAGGGCGAATGCGGCTCGTGCACGGTCCGCCTCGACGGCGTGCCGGTGTGTTCCTGTCTCGTCGCGGCCGGGCAGGTCGAGGGGCGCGAGGTCGTCACGGTGGAGGGGCTCGCGGAGTACGCGAAGCAGCGCTCCTGCGGGACCGGCGGTGCCTGCGGTACTTCGGGTACCTCGCTTCAGGACGCCCAGCAGTGGAATTCCAAGCCTCAGGACTCGCACACCGGCGAGGGCGGCGAACTCGCCCCCATCCAGCAGGCGTTCATCGACGCCGGCGCCGTCCAGTGCGGCTTCTGCACCCCCGGTCTGCTGGTCGCGGCCGACGAGATGCTGGAGCACAATCCGACCCCGACCGACGCGGACATCCGCGAGGCGCTCTCGGGCAACCTGTGCCGCTGCACGGGCTACGAGAAGATCATGGACGCGGTCCGTCTTGCGGCCGCCCGGCAGTCCGAGGCGGTCTGATCATGGGAACGACCGGCACACCCACCAACATCACCCAGGGCTCCAAGACCAAGGGCGGAATCGGTGAGTCCACGCTGCGCCCGGACGGCACCCTCAAGGTCACCGGCGAGTTCGCGTACTCGTCCGACATGTGGCACGAGGACATGCTCTGGGGCCAGATCCTGCGCTCCCCGGTCGCGCACGCCGAGATCGTGTCGATCGACACCTCCGAGGCGCTCGCCCAGGCCGGCGTCTACGCCGTCCTGACGTACGACGACCTGCCCACCGCCGTGAAGAACTACGGCCTGGAGATCCAGGACACCCCCGTCCTCGCCCACGGCAAGGTCCGCCACCACGGCGAACCGGTCGCGATCGTCGCCGCCGACCACCCGGAGACCGCGCGCCGCGCCGCCGCCAAGATCAAGGTCGAGTACCGCGAACTGCCGGTGATCACGGATGAGGCGTCCGCGACCGCGCCGGACGCGATCCTCGTCCACGAGGGCCGCGACGACCACCACATCGGCCATGTGCCGCACCCGAACATCGTGCACCGCCAGCCGATCCTCCGCGGAGATGTCGAAGCGGCCCGGGAGCGCGCCGACTTCATCGTCGAGGGCGAGTACACCTTCGGCATGCAGGACCAGGCCTTCCTCGGCCCCGAGTCCGGCCTCGCCGTACCCGCCGAGGACGGCGGCGTCGACCTCTACATCGCCACCCAGTGGCTGCACTCCGACCTCAAGCAGATCGCCCCGGTTCTCGGCCTGCCCGAGGACAAGGTCCGGATGACGCTCTCCGGCGTCGGCGGCGCGTTCGGCGGCCGCGAGGACCTGTCGATGCAGATCCACGCCTGTCTGCTGGCCCTGCGCACCGGCAAACCGGTCAAGATCGTCTACAACCGCTTCGAGTCCTTCTTCGGGCACGTGCACCGCCACCCCGCCAAGCTCCACTACGAGCACGGGGCGACCAAGGACGGCAAGCTCACGCACCTGAAGGCCCGGATCGTCCTGGACGGCGGCGCGTACGCCTCCGCCTCCCCGGCCGTCGTCGGCAACGCCGCCTCGCTGGGCGCGGGCCCGTACGTCATCGAGAACGTCGACATCGAGGCCATCGCGCTCTACACCAACAACCCGCCCTGCGGCGCCATGCGCGGCTTCGGCGCGGTGCAGGCGTGCTTCGCGTACGAGGCCCAGATGGACAAGCTCGCCGACAAGGTGGGCATGGACCGGGTCGCGTTCCGACAGCTCAACGCGATGGAGCAGGGGACGGTCATGCCGACCGGGCAGCCGGTCGACTCCCCGGCGCCGGTCGCCGAACTCCTGCGCCGCGTCAAGGCGATGCCGATGCCGCCGGAGCAGCAGTGGCTCGCGGCCGGCGAGGCCGCCGACGTACGTCAGTTGCCGGGCGGCCTCTCCAACACCACGCACGGCGAAGGCGTCGTACGCGGCGTCGGATACGCGGTCGGCATCAAGAACGTCGGCTTCTCCGAGGGCTTCGACGACTACTCGACGGCCAAGGTGCGTATGGAGGTTGTCGGCGGCGAGCCCGTCGCGACCGTGCACACCGCGATGGCGGAGGTCGGCCAGGGCGGTGTCACCGTCCACGCGCAGATCGCCCGCACCGAGCTGGGTGTCACGCAGGTGACCATCGCCCCGGCCGACACACAGGTGGGCAGCGCCGGTTCGACGTCCGCGTCGCGCCAGACGTACGTCACCGGTGGCGCCGTCAAGAACTCCTGCGAGCTCGTCCGCGAGAAGGTCCTGGAGATCGGCCGCCGCAAGTTCGGTACCTACCACCCGGCCTGGGCCACCGCCGAACTGCTCCTGGAGGGCGGCAAGGTCGTCACCGACGGCGGTGAGGTCCTCGCCGACCTGATCGACGTACTGGAGGACGAGGCCGTCGAGATCCAGGCCGAGTGGCGGCACCGTCCGACGGAGGCCTTCGACCTGCGCACCGGACAGGGCTTCGGCCATGTCCAGTACACCTTCGCCGCGCACCGCGCCGTCGTCGAGGTGGACACCGAACTCGGCCTGGTCAAGGTCATCGAGCTGGCCTGCGCCCAGGACGTCGGCAAGGCGCTCAACCCGCTGTCCGTCATCGGCCAGATCCAGGGCGGCACCGTCCAGGGCCTGGGCGTGGCGGTCATGGAGGAGATCATCGTCGACCCGGTCACCGCGAAGGTGCGCAACCCCTCCTTCACGGACTACCTGATCCCCACCATCCTCGACACCCCGACCATCCCGGTCGACGTGCTCGAACTCGCCGACGAGCACGCCCCGTACGGGCTCCGTGGCATCGGCGAGGCACCGACCCTCTCGTCCACCCCGGCCGTCCTCGCGGCGATCCGGAACGCGACGGGTCTGGAGCTCAACCGGACGCCGGTGCGGCCCGAACACCTCACCGGCACCGCCTAGCACTCTCCGGGCGGCGCAGGGAGCGTCACACTTCGCCGCGCCGCCCGGAGTACTCGAGTACCGCACCGCTCGCGGAACTTGACGCACCATCACCTTGCAGTCGAGCGTTCGTCTCGGGCCGTCCCCCGGGTCGTGCGGCCGAAGCACCTTCCCAAATCCCGCAGCCACCCACGTGGTTGAGCGGCCGTCAGGGCGGCTTGCGCGGGTGTCCCTTTGAACCTTGGGAGCAGGCCCACATGACCCAGCAGTCACTGGAGCCGAAGACCGTCGCGGAAGACGCGGGCGCGGGTAGCCGCGTCCCGGCCGGACGGTCCTGGCTCGACCGGTACTTCCACATATCCCAGCGGGGAAGCTCCGTCGCGCGTGAGGTGCGCGGCGGCACCACCACCTTCATGGCGATGGCGTACATCCTGCTGCTCAACCCGCTGATCCTGTCCGGCAAGGACGTCGCCGGGAACACCCTCGGCCAGCAGGCGCTGATCACCGCGACCGCGTTCGCGGCGGCCTTCAGCACGCTCCTCATGGGCTTCTTCGGCAAGGTGCCGCTCGCCCTCGCCGCCGGACTCTCCGTCTCCGGCGTGCTCGCCTCGCAGGTCGCCCCACAGATGACCTGGCCGCAGGCCATGGGCATGTGCGTGATGTACGGCGTCGTCATCATGCTCCTGGTCGTCACCGGGCTGCGCGAGATGATCATGAACGCCATCCCGCTTGCGCTGAAGCACGCGATCACCATGGGCATCGGCCTGTTCGTCGCCCTGATCGGCCTGGTGAAGGCGGGCTTCGTCCACCAGGGCGAGGCGACCCCGGTGTCCCTCGGCCCGAACGGCGAACTCGCCGGCTGGCCGGTGCTGCTCTTCGCCGCGACACTGCTCCTGATCTTCATGCTGCAGGCCCGCGCCATCCCCGGCGCGATCCTGATCGGCATCGTTGCGGGCACGGCCATGGCCGTCGTCCTGAACGCCCTCGATGTCATCGACCCCAAGCAGTGGGCGAGCGGCGCCCCCGAACTGCACGGAAGCGCCGTCTCGATGCCGGACTTCTCGCTCTTCGGCGATGTCGAGTTCGGCGGCTGGGGCGAGGTCGGCGCGATGACGGTCGGCATGATCGTGTTCACGCTGGTGCTCGCCGGGTTCTTCGACGCGATGGCCACGATCATCGGCGTCGGCACGGAGGCCAAGCTGGCCGACGCGCAGGGCCGGATGCCGGGCCTGTCCAAGGCGCTGTTCATCGACGGCGCGGGCGGAGCGGTCGGCGGGGTCGCCGGCGCCTCGGGCCAGACGGTCTTCGTCGAGTCGGCGACGGGCGTCGGGGAGGGTGCCCGTACGGGCCTGTCCTCTGTGATCACCGGTCTGTTCTTCGCTGCGTGTCTGTTCTTCACGCCGCTCACCGCGATCGTCCCCGGCGAGGTCGCCGCCGCGGCCCTTGTCGTCATCGGCGCCATGATGATGATGAACGCCCGGCATGTGGACTGGGCCGACCGCGCCACCGCGATCCCGGTCTTCCTGACCGTCGTGATCATGCCGTTCACGTACTCCATCACCGCGGGTGTCGCGGCCGGAGTCATCAGCTATGCAGCCATCAAGATCGCCCAGGGCAAGGCCCGGGAGATCGGGGCGTTCATGTGGGGCCTGACGGTGATCTTCGTCGTCTTCTTCGCCCTCAACCCGATCGAGACCTGGATGGGCGTGCACTGATACGCACGCCTTTCTGGATCCCTCCGCGCAACCGCTGTCAAGGAGACCGAGAGATGCTGGACATCGCCGAAGAACTGCACCGGTGGGTCGAGCAGGGACGCGACTTCGCCGTGGCCACCGTGGTGGCCGTCGGCGGCAGCGCGCCCCGCCGACCGGGAGCCGCACTGGCCGTCGACTCCGACGGCACGGCGATCGGCTCGGTCTCCGGCGGCTGCGTGGAGGGCGCGGTCTACGAACTGTGCCAGCAGGCGCTGGAGGACGGGCAGTCGGTCCTCGAACGCTTCGGCTACAGCGACGACGACGCGTTCGCGGTGGGGCTGACCTGCGGCGGCATCATCGACATCCTCGTGACGCCGGTCCGCTCCGGCGATCGCGCCCGGCCGGTGCTCGCGACGGCGCTGGCCGCCGCGGCGGGCGGGGAGGCGGCGGCGGTCGCGCGGATCGTGAGCGGGCCGGCTGAGCTGCTCGGACGCGCTGTTGTCGTCCGCCCCGACGGTTCGTACGAGGGGGGCTTCGGCGCCCATCCCGAGCTGGACCGGACCGTGGTGGGCGACGCGGTCGCCTTCCTGGACGCGGGCCGCACCGGCACGCTGGAGATCGGAGAGCACGGCTCTCGTTGTGGAGCACCGCTCACGGTACTGGTGGAGTCGTCGGTCCCCCCGCCCCGCATGATCGTCTTCGGTGCGATCGACTTCGCGTCGGCGCTGGTGCGCATCGGCAGGTTTCTCGGGTACCGCGTGACGGTGTGCGACGCCCGCCCGGTCTTCGCGACAGCCGCCCGCTTCCCCGACGCCGACGAGATCGTCGTCGAATGGCCGCACAGGTACCTGGCCCGTACGGAAGTGGACTCCCGGACAGTGCTGTGCGTACTCACCCACGACGCCAAGTTCGACGTCCCGCTCCTCCAGCTCGCGCTGCGGCTCCCGGTCGCGTACGTGGGGGCGATGGGGTCACGGCGGACCCACGTCGACCGGAACGAGCGCCTGCGTGAAGTGGGCGTGAGCGAGCTGGAGTTGGCGCGGCTCCGGTCCCCGATCGGGCTGGACCTGGGGGCCCGTACGCCCGAGGAGACGGCCCTGTCCATCGCCTCGGAGATCGTGGCCGACCGGCGTGGGGGGAGCGGGGTGGCGCTGACCGGGGCGCATACGCCGATCCACCATGACGGGGATTCGGTGTCGGCGTCGGCGTCGGCCTCGGTGGGGCGGATCGGGTCGGTGGCTTGACGCGCGTACGACCGACTGGCGGCGCGACGAAGGCCGGTGGCCTGAAGCCCGTACGACCGACTGGGTGTCGGCGGCCCGTACGACTGACTGGGTGTCGGCGCACCGAATGGATGAGGGGCCGGGCCCTCGCGGAACGCGGTGGGCCCGGCCCCTCATCCGTACGCGCGTAATCTCCGCGCCGCGTATTGACGCGAGCATGCTGCTCCAGCACGCTGCTGTGGGAGCGCTCCCGCAAGTCCTCGGTGACCGTTGCGAATCAGGAGTGAACCCAGATGAGACATGCCTCGACGTGGCTTGCCGCCCTGTCGCTCGGACTGGCGGCCCTCGCCCTCGCACCAGCGGAGACACAGGCAGCGGACGCCGCCGATCGCGTCCCCTCTCCGTATGTACCTTCCGCGCACGTGCCCTCGCTGTACGTCCCCGACGCCAACCCGGCGTCCTACCGCCAGGCGTTGGACCTGGCCCGCGCGGGCCGACTCCGCGAGGCCGCGGGCATCGTGGCGATGGTGAACACCCCGCAGGCCGTCTGGTACGGCGACCAGACGCCGGCCCAGGTGGAACGGCTGATCCGGGGGGTGACGCGGGACGCGGACCGGGAGGGCGCGATCCCGGTGTTCGCGCTGTACAACGTCCCGGGGCGCGACTGCTCCAACTACTCGGGAGGCGGGGCCTCCAACACGGCGGAGTACAAGGAGTGGATCGACGCGGTGGCGCGTGGGATAGGGGACCGCGAGGCCCTGGTCACCCTCGAACCCGACTCCCTCGCCCTCCTCCCCGCCGACTGCGGCCAGGACGACGCGCAGGGCACGAAGACAGCGGCCCGGTACACGGAGGTCAACTACGCGGTCTCCGTGCTGGAGCCGCTGCCAGGAACGCGCGTGTACCTGGACACCGGCCACCCCGGCTGGCACACCGTCAACTCCATTGTGCCGCGCCTGATCAGGGGCGGAGTCGCGCACGCCGCCGGCTTCTACACGAACGCCTCGAACTACAACACCGACGACGCCAACTCCTGGTACGGCAAGCTGATTTCCTCCTGCCTCGCGTACGTCGACGCAGGCGGCGACGCCACCGCGTGCCCCCACCAGTGGTGGCCGCGGGCCGACGCGCAGGCCTGGCTCGACTCCCATGTGCACGTTCCCGCGTCCCGGATGAAGCACTTCGTCACGGACTCCAGCCGCAACGGACAGGGCCCCTGGACGCCACCCGCCGGCAAATACCCGGACCCGCAGGACTGGTGCAACCCACCGAACCGCGGCCTGGGCGCCCGCCCGACCCTGCGCACCGGCGACCCCTTGCAGGACGCCCGCCTCTGGATCAAGACACCGGGGGAGTCGGACGGCCTGTGCCTGCGCGGCACACCGGGCCCCGAGGACCCGGAGCGCGGGATGATCGACCCCGCAGCGGGGAACTGGTTCGCCGAACAGGCCCTGGAACTGGTGCGGTTCGCCAACCCGCCGATTCTGCGCTGACGTTCCGGCCCGGACCCCAGCCCAGTTGTAGCGAGCCCGGCATGCCGTCCAGAGCTGTGACCGAGCATTCGTGCGGACCTCTCAACTGGAGCTCACCGAGGCTGAGTTCATGGCAACAGCGCAGCAAGGGCCGAACACCACGGATGTCACAACGGCGGTCGAGACTCTGCGGGAAGCAATGACGGCGGCGGGGATCGTGCTGCCGTCGCTGGGGGCGGATGTGGGGCCGCCTTCACTGAACCTGACCGCTCTCGGCCGGGTGGGCGTGGATGTCGTGCTGCGGCCCGGCCGACGTGATCCGGGGGTGCGTATGAGCGGATACACACCGGAGATCGGTGATCTCGTATGGGACGAGACGACGTGCAAGGTCGGCCGGGTCGTGGACCGCGTCGGCCCGTACTGGCAGCTCAAGCCGCTCGGCGGCGGGAGAGAGTGGGACGCGCACGGCCTCCTGCGACACGCCACGGCGGCGGAGAGGCTATCGGCGGGCGTTGCCCTCGCCAACGCCCGAAGCCGGGGGGAGCTGCCGTGAGCGGGGTTGGGTGGCGGCGCGGCGGCGGACGTGGCCACCTGAGGGCCGGTTACCGGCACCAAGGAGTTCGTCCGGCATCAGATGGCGTACCAGAGGTACTTCGAGCACGCGTCGGCGTACCCGGACTGCGTGGACGGTGTGCGCCCCGAGGCGCGGCGCCTGTGGCGCGTGGTCCGGGAAGGCCGGTCGGCCACGGTGCGGGTCCTGCCGCCCGCCGCGGTCAGGGCCGCCGCAGCAGTCTCTCGGCCGCCCGCCCGAACATCCACCGCCCCGCGCGCGCCAGCCCCCGGTCCAAGAACCCCGGCAACCACCGCACGCTGATCTCCTCCCGCCACACCACCCGAGAAGCCTCGTCGCTCTCCGGATGCACCTCGATCTCGGCCCACCCCGTCACGAACGTGCCGCGCTTGACCAGCCGGCACATGCCCCCGAGGCCGTCCCGCGGGGGCTGCCACACGACCACCTCCATCGGGTCGTCGAAGGCCACGGGGCCGAGCCCCGACCGCGCCACGAACACGGTGCCCTCGTGGGTCGGGGGCGGCGTGAGCACGGTGACGCGGGTCAGTGGGACCGCGTCCGCGTGCCGCTGCCAGTCGGTGAGGCGTCGCCAGGACTGGTCGACGGAATAGGGAGACGCGCGCTCCAGCAGGAAAAAGGCCACGGGGTGATCGTAGGCAGCGGAACGCGACGCGAATTCTCTATGCCGATTGTTGGCAGTTGGGGCGCGGCTGTTGCTCACGGCGGGCGGCTGGTTCGTCCATCGCCGCGCACAGGAGAAGCGGTAGCCGTACGACGACGAGGGCTCCCCACACGCCGGGGGGAGCCCTCGTCGTCGTACCGAAGGTCAGGCGGCGACAGGCAGACCCGGCGTACGGAAGACCCGGTGCTCGGCGTCGACCGCGAACACCTCGCAGCCCTCTCGCGCGGCGGCCCACTCGATGCCCTCCGCACCCATCGCGAACGCGGCGGTCGCCGTGGCGTCCGCCTCGGTCAGTGAGGCGGCCACGACGGTCATGCTGAGCAGTCCGGTCGCCGGACGGCCGGTGCGCCCGTCGACGATGTGGTCCCCGCGTTCGTACCGCGCGGACGTCGCCACCGCACCGTCGCTGATCTCCAGCACCGTGCACAGCCGGTCGGCCTGCTCGGGGTGCCGCACGCCCACCCGCCACGGGCCGCCCACCGAGGCCACGTCGCCACCGGCGTTCAGGCAGAACCTCGTCGCCCCGCGCGCCGCCAGCAGATCCGCGGCCCGCTGCACCGACCAGCCCTTCACCATCGCGCAGGGATCAAGACCGCGGCCCGGCAGCCGCACCTGGAAGGCGCCGAGAGTCGCGACCCGGTAGTCCTCGCACAGGTCGAGGACCTCGACCAGATCGGGGCTGAGCTCATGGGGTTCCAGCTCGCCCCGGTCCAGCCGGGACACCTCGCTGTCGGGCCTGAAGGGGCTGAACCGCGCGTCGACCTCGCGCAGCCATGCGAACACCGCGTCCGCGGTCTCGTCGCAGGCGTCACCGTCGTCGATCCGCAGCGACACCGGGAACCCCATCACCTGCTCGACTCGCCGCACCTCAGGCGCCCTTCGCGTCGAGGGCGGCCTGGAGGGACTCCCTGTAGCCGTCGCTGGTGATGGTGGCGCCGGACACGGAGTCGATGTCGGCGCTCTGCGCCTGAAGGGTCTCCTGGATCAGTACGGGCACGGCGGCCGTGGTCTGCGGGTGGTTCGGCTGCACCAGCATCCGTACGGAGGCGATCGTGTCGCCCTCGAAGGTCACCTCGACCTGCACGTCGCCCTTCTCGGTGGCGACGGTGCTGCCCTGCACGACCTGCGTGGCGGCGGCCGACGCGGACGGCGAGGAACCCGAGGAAGGGGGCAACGAGGGGGACGACGACGAGGGCGCAGGGGCGGCCGGCTCGGCGACCGTGGTGCTGGACGTCGTATCGGCGCCCGGTTCGTAACGCCACACCGTGATCAGGCCCAGGACGGACAGGGCGACGACGGACAGTACTCGCTTCACGGTGTTCCCCTCATCCAGCCAGGCTGAAGCGCTCGGAATGGATCTGCGGTCTGGGCACGCCCAGCTCACGCAGGGTGCGCAGGACGGCGCCGGTCATGCCGGGCGGACCGCACACGTAGACGTCCCGGTCAGCGATGTCGGGCACGAGCCTGACCAGCTCCGGCGGCGCCAGCCGGTCCGGTACAGGCGGTCCGGTGATCAGGTGCAGCACCGCGCCCTTCGCGTGGGCGAGGTCGCGCAGCTCGTCGTAGAGGACGGCGTCCTGGTCCTTGGCGACCCGGTAGACGAGCACCACGTGGCCTTCCAGTTCCTCAAGCAGCGCCCGCATCGGGGTGATGCCCACCCCGCCGGCGATCAGCAGGGTGTCCGGCCGCGTGCGGTGCATCGTGGTGAAGGCGCCGTAGGGGCCCTCGGCGAAGACCCGGGTGCCGACCTTCACGTGCCGCAGGGCGGCGGTGCCGGCGCCGGCCGTCTTCGCGGTCAGCCGCAGCGTCCGGCCGTCCGGGGCCGCCGACAGGGAGAACGGGTTGGCTTGCCACCACCGGTCTCTGGTCAGGAACCGCCAGAGGAAGAACTGGCCTGCCCGCGCGGGCAGTTGGTCCAGGTCACGCCCCGTCATGTAGATCGACACGACGTTGTCGGACTCGGGGACGACCGCGGAGACCCGTAGCTGGTGGCGCAGGTTCCGCCAGAGCGGGAGCACCAGCCGGCCCAGGAACACCGCCCCGAGCGCCGTGCCCCACATGCCCCACCAGTACGCCGTGGCCGCCGACGAGGTGGTGAACGTCGTACCGACCCCGACCTGGTGCGTGAACGCCAGGACCACCGCCACGTACGTGTAGAGGTGGATGAAGTGCCAGGTCTCGTAGGCCAGCCGGCGCCGGGCGTACCGCGCCGACACCGCGCCTATGACCATGATCAGCACCAGCGCGACGATCGCCCGCAGCACACCCTCCACGGTCTCGGCCAGGTTGACCACTTGGTCCACCGGGCCCATCGACGAGGACTCGGCGTAGCCGAAAGTGATGAAGACGGCGTGCCCGAGCAGCGTCCACAGCAGGCCGAAGCCGACCCAGCGGTGCCAGGACGTCAGCCGGTCCATGCCGATCCGCCGGTCCAGCCACGGCAGTCGGGCGACCAGCAGCAGCTGGAAGGCCATCAGGAGCGCCCCGTACAGCCCGGCCAGCCGCCCCAGGAGGATCAGGGCGTTCGAGTCGCGCGGGGACTGGAGGAAGAAGACGGCCACCACGACCACGTTCACGGCCAGCAGGATGTACAGGCCCGCGCGGGCCACCACCTTGGGACGTACCGCCGTGGGGGGCGGTTGGAGACGTTCGAGAGTCGTCACGGACGGGAGCTCCTCGTTCGGGTCCGGGGACACCGAGCCTGCCGGGTGGGAGCTGTCGTTCACCTGTCGATCAACTTTCAAGTTCTTACCGATACGCGTCCGGCGAGCCCGCGGGGATGGCGTACGGAGGCAGGTGAAGCACTATGGGCACGTGGAAAAAGTACGACTTCTCGTTGTGGACGACGATCCGCCCATCGCCGACCTGGTCGCGACGGTCGCCCGTTACGAGGGGTGGGAGGCCGTCACCGCCAATACGGGCGAAGAGGCGCTGAGCCGCGCCGCCGAGTTCCGTCCGGACATCGTGGTCCTCGACCTGATGCTGCCCGGCCTCGACGGCTTCGGCGTCCTGGACCGGCTGCGCCGGTCCGGCACGATGGTGCCCGTCGTGTTCCTGACCGCGCGCGACGGCGTGGCCGACCGGGTCGCGGGCCTCACCCGGGGCGGCGACGACTACCTGGTCAAGCCGTTCGCCGTGGAGGAACTCATGGCGCGGCTGCGGACCGTGCTGCGCCGCGCCGCCGGGCCCGGGTTCCAGCGTTCCGTGCTCAGGGTGGCCGACCTGACGATGGACGAGGACACCCGCGAGGTGCGGCGCGACGAGAAACTCCTCACGCTCACCCCCACCGAGTACGAGGTGCTCCGCTACCTGATGCGCAAGTCACCCACCGTCCTCACCAAGGCGCAGATCCTCGACCACGTCTGGGAGTACGGCTTCGGCGGCCGCTCCAACGTCGTCGAGCTGGTCGTCAGCCGCCTGCGCCGCAAGCTCGACGGCTTCGGCGAGGCCGGCGAACCGCTGATCCACACCGTTCGGGGCGTCGGATACGTGGTGCGGCAGGTCGCCGAGTGATCCGCCGGTTCCGGGAGGCATACCGCGGGATGCGCCTCGGCACCCGGCTGGCCCTGGGCCTGGGCGTGCTGTCGCTGGTGGCGTTCGCCGTCGTGGGCACGGCGCTGACGATGTCCATGCGGGACTACCTGGAACGCCAGCTGACCGAGCAGATGCAGCTCGTCCAGCTCACCCAGACCGAGCAGGTCAAGGAAGACGACAGCATGCACGGCGAGCCGTACTGGGGCTGGTACACGGCCTCGTACCAGGTCTCGGGCGACACGGCCGTGATCCGTCGGCCCGCCGACGCGCCCGCGGACGACGCCGCACTCGCCGCCACCGCCCAGGCGCTGGCCGACTCGGGTTCCGACGACCTCGTCCGTACCGCCGACATCAAGGGCGAGGGCAAGTACCAGCTGCGCGCCTGCGCCGTCGAACCCGGGGTGGTCCTGGTCACCGCGGCGCCCATGAAGGACATCGACAACACCATGCAACGGCTGGTGACGGTCCAGGTCGTCGCGTTCGCGCTCGCGCTGCTCGCACTCGTCGTGATCGGCCGGGCGGCGCTGCGGCGCGGCCTGAAACCGCTCAGCGACATGGCGCACACGGCCCGCGGCATCACCTCGCACGACTTCACCGAGTCGGCCCGGCTGCCGGTCCGCGCCGACCGCGGCAACGGCGGCCCCGAGGTCGAGGAACTGCGCACCGCGTTCAACACCATGCTGGAACACATCGACGACTCCCTCGCCGTCCGCACCGAGGCCGAACAGCGGCTGCGGCGCTTCGTCGCCGACGCCTCGCACGAGCTGCGCACCCCCCTGATGTCGGTACGCGGCTACGCGGACCTCTTCCAGTACGCGGCCGCCAACGAGCCCGAGGAACGCGACAAACACCTGGCCCGCCTGCGCGCCGAGGCCGCCAGGATGGGCATGCTCCTGGACGACCTGCTGCTGCTCGCCCGCCTGGACGCCGGCGAGGTCGAGGCCCCGCTCCGCCTGGTCGACGCGGACCTGGCGGAGCTGGCTCGCGAGGCGGCCGACGCCTTCCGCGCCGGCCACCCCGACCACGAGCTGACCCTGACAACGGGCCCCGACCCGGTCCGGCTGCGCCTCGACCCCCTGCGTATCCGCCAGGTACTCGACAATCTCCTCACCAACTCCGCGGTGCACACCCCGGTCGGCACGAAGGTGTCCGTCTCCGTCTCCGTCTCCGCCGGCGCGGCGGTGGTGCGGGTCGCCGACTCGGGCCCGGGCATCCCCGCCGACGACCAGGAACGGGTCTTCGACCGCTTCTACCGCGTCGACAAGGCCCGCACCCGCGACCGGGGCGGCAGCGGCCTGGGCCTGGCGGTCGCACTGTCCCTGGTGCGGGCGCACGGCGGCACGGTCGAACTGACCAGCCGCCCGGGGGCGACGGCATTCACCATCAGGCTTCCCCTCTGATTGCCATCCTCAGGCTTCCCTTCTGATGTGCAGCCGGTGGACCGCCCGGGAGCTCACTCGCTGCGCAGCACCTGGGCGATCGTCAGCCGCGCCGCACTCCGGGCCGGGACGAACGCGCCCAGGACCGCGATGGCGAGGCCGACCAGGGCCGTACCGGCCAGCGCCGGGGCCTGCCAGACGTCCGTCATGTACGAGGGCAGGGAGATGGACACCGCGTCCGCCATGCGTGGCACCACGAGGTGGTGGCCCGCGATGCCCAACGGGATGCCGAGCAGTGAGCCGATGGCACCGAGTGCGGCCATCGAGGTCACCATCATCGCCGTGACCTGCCGGGGTGTCATACCGATGGACCCCATCTGCGGCGTTGTCGTCGGTTGCCGACTCCCCCACTCTCGGCTGCGCTCGAGCGGGGGGGACCCCCATCGCGTCGTCGCCCTCCTCCGCCTTGCAGCTGCACGCACCACACCCCGCTCACCGGGACCGATAGGGGCGCCGCTGCTTTCCTCCACCGTGATCGGCCGGACAGGTCCTAGTCGTGGACACCTTCACACTCCGCCGCCCCCGGCGCTGCGACGGCCACGCCAGGTGGACCGGAGCTGCTCACCGGCCCGGGGAATCCCCGGCGGGCCGTAGCCAGGTGGTGAGGGCCCACCACCAGTGCAGCGTGCTCAGTGGCCCGGAGCGACTCTCCGCCGGGGCGTCGGTCAGTGATTCGCCGGTGATCTGCTGGAGCCGGCCGAGCCGGTAGCGGACGGTGTTGGGATGGGTGAACAGGACTGTCGCGGTCTGGTCCAGGCGGCGGCCGTTGTCGAGGAAAGTCAGTGCGGTGAGCGCGAGTTGGCGGTGAAAGGCGTCCGACTGGTCGAGCCCGTTCAGGAATCGAGCGCTCAGCACGGAGCCCAGTAGTGGCTGGTCCGCCAGGGCGATCTCGGCGGCGAAGTCGGTGAGGTCGTACAGTCCGCGTCGGCCCTGTCGGCGGCCGATGTCCACCGCCCGTACACACAGCCGGTAGAGCGGGCGGAGCTCGTTCAGGGGAGCGGCCGGGGAGACGACGACAAGGGCGGTCGCCTCGATCTCCTCGCGTGTGGGCGTGCGGGGACACAGGCCGACAAGCCGCCCTTCGACCAGCCCGAAGGTCCCACGCGGCACGGCGAGCCGGCTCATCGGCGGACGCGTGCGCGCGGAATCACCCATGTCCCGGACAAGGCAGTGGTGTTGGCCCCCGGGGCGGATGCCCGCCCGCACCAGTTCCTCGGCGGACGGGGTGACACCGCCGACCAGTAACTGCCGCAGGATCCGGGTCGGGGCACCGAGCGGCTCGTGCGCAGTGCCCCGCTCAGCCGCACGGTATCCGTTGATCACATGACGCTCGACCGCGTCCCCGTACTCCTTCAGGCGCATGACCATCGTGAGCAGTGCGCCGTCGGACACCCCGTCGGACCGGCAGCGGTCGACCATGATCTCCGTGGTGCGCGTGAACGCCGCCTGGAGGCCCTGCAGTACGGCGGTCATCGGGATGCCCTGGCCCGCGCGGTCGGCGCCGAGCAGCAGGGCGGCGGTGAAATCCTGTTCCTCGACCCGCTCGAAGGTGTCGAACCAGGTGTCGGCCGCGTGGATCATGGCGGTGACGTGCGAGCGGGTCTCCGCCTCGGCGAGCCGGGCCAGTTCGGGGGAGCGGTCTCTCGCCGCTTCGACGAGGGCACCGCACACGTCCACGTCCACGACCATGCTCCGCAGGATCCCGGCCACCGAGTCGTGCTCGTCGGCGACGTTCACGATCCCCCTCCCCGTCCAGGTCTGTCACCGGACCACAACAAAGCGGAGGAGCATTGGAGTTGGGCTCCTACCACACCGCTGTCATCGACTGATTTCCTGAGAGCTACCGAAGGTAACAGGACAGCTGTCGCAGTAACACCCTCCGCGTCGCCATGCCCCGCGCATCTCTTCTGGAAGGCAGCCCATGGAGAACTCAGCGACGCCGTCGGGCGTCAGCCGCCGGCACGCCCTGACCGTGGCGGGAGGCGTGCTCGCCGGTGCCGCCCTGACGGCGAACGCGTCATCGGCCTTCGCGGCCGAGGCCTCCGCCGCGGACGCGATCGTCGTCGGCGGCGGCCTCGCCGGTCTCGTCGCGACGGCGGAACTGGCTGCCGCGGGACGCAGGGTACTGCTCCTCGACCAGGAGCCGGAGAGCAATCTGGGCGGGCAGGCGTTCTGGTCCTTCGGCGGCCTTTTCCTGGTCGACTCCGAGGAACAGCGGCTGATGGGCGTGAAGGACTCCCGCGAACTGGCCTGGCAGGACTGGCTCGGCACGGCAGGCTTCGACCGAGGCGTCACCGACCCGGGCGGCCAGGACTACTGGGCCCACAAGTGGGCCGAGGCGTATGTGGACTTCGCCGCGGGGGAGAAGCGGTCCTGGCTGTACGAGTTGGGGGTGCGCTGGTTCCCGATCGTCGGCTGGGCCGAGCGGGGCGGCGGCCTCGCGGACGGGCACGGCAACTCGGTGCCCCGCTTCCACGTGACCTGGGGTACCGGTCCTGCCGTGGTCGAGCCGTTCGAGAAGAAGGTACGGGCGGCGGTCGCGGCCGGGAAGGTGACGTTCAAGTTCCGTCACCGAGTCGACGAGGTCGTCACGACAGGCGGCGTCGTGACCGGCGTACGCGGGGCGGTACTTGAGCCGAGCTCCGCCGCGCGCGGCAAGGCCAGCTCCCGCACGGTGGTCGGAGACTTCGAGCTCAGTGCCCCGGTCGTGATCGTCACCTCCGGCGGCATCGGCGCCAACCACGACCTCGTACGGCAGAACTGGCCGGCCCGGCTCGGTACCCCGCCCAAGTCCATGATCACCGGTGTGCCGGCGTACGTGGACGGCCGGATGCTCGCGATCACCGAGCGGGCGGGCGGGCGGATCGTGAACCCCGACCGGATGTGGCACTACACCGAGGGCCTGCGGAACTACGACCCGATCTGGGCCAACCACGGCATCCGCATCCTGCCGGGGCCGTCGTCGCTGTGGTTCGACGCCACCGGCAAGCGCTTCTCGGCCCCCGACCTCCCCGGCTACGACACCCTCCACACCCTCAAGTCGATCACGGCCACCGGCTACGACTACTCCTGGTTCGTCACGACGCAGAAGATCATCGCGAAGGAGTTCGCGCTGTCCGGCTCCGAGCAGAACCCGGACCTCACGAACAAGGACATCCTGATGCTGCTCTCGCGCATCTGGCAGACTCCCGAGCCGATCGAGCGGTTCAAGAAGAACGGCGTCGACTTCGTCGTCGCCTCAACGCTCTCCGAACTGGTCCGTGGGATGAACAAGTTGACCGGCGAGGGCCTCATCGACCTGGCCGATCTCCAACGGCAGATCGACGCGCGGGACCGGGAGATCGACAACCCGTACACCAAGGACATTCAGGTCATGGGAATCCGCAACGCCCTTGCCTACCCAGGTGACTCGCTCAGCCGCACCGCGGCGGCCCACAAGATCCTGGACCCCGACGCCGGACCCCTGATCGCCGTACGGCTCAACATCCTCACCCGCAAAACCCTGGGCGGCCTGCAGACCGACCTCTCCGGCCGGGTCCTGGACGCCACCGGCGCCCCCGTTCCCGGTCTGTACGCGGCCGGCGAGGTCGCCGGATTCGGCGGCGGCGGAGTCCACGGATACCGCTCTCTGGAAGGCACCTTCCTGGGTGGCTGCCTCTTCTCCGGCCGCCAGGCGGGCCGAGCGGCGGCCGCGGCCACGGCGTCCTGAACGTCGGGACGCGCCGAGCCCCTCTCGGTCCAGACGCTGCACCGTGTCCGCGGCCCGCCCACGCGGACACGCGGGCGGGCCGGTCACCTCGCCGTTGAGGTGCCGGCCGTTTCCGCATCGCTGTCCGTGGTCAGGCTGTCTGCTTCTTGAGCGAGGTCAAGTGGGCGAAGACGACGACGTTGGCCGAGTAGCCGTGCTTCTTGTCGAAGGTTCCGCCGCACGTCAGTAGTCGAAGTTCGGGACGGTTGGTCGTGCCGTACACCTTGTCGTCGGGGAACTTGTCCTTCGCGTACTTCTTCACTTCGTCGACGGTGAAGATGGCGGTTGCCCGGTCGGCCCGGGTGACCTTCACCGTGTCACCTCGGTGCAGGGTGTTGAGATTGAGGAAGATCGCCGGTCCGGTCCTGGTGTCGCGATGACCGACGATCAGGGAGGTTCCCGCCTCGCCGGGTGACGGGCCGTTGCGGAACCACCCCACCTCTTTCGGCCTGCTCAGTGGTGGAGCGCCCAACCGGCCCTTGTCGTCGAGGTCGAGGCCGGTGACCGGGGCCTCGATGAAGATGGCGGGAATGGTGATCTTCAGCGGCCGGGAGCGCGCCAGGGGTGTGTGCGGGGCCTGTTGGGGCGGTGCGTCACCGCCGCCCGCGGCGTCACCGGCGCGGGCGGCGGTGACCGGAGACCCGTCGGAGGAGTCCGAAACCGCCCAGACGATGCCGGTCACCAGCGAGAAGGTCGCACACAGCGTCATCGACAGACGGCACGCACGACTGGGCCCCCGTTGCCGTCGCCGTCGGCGTTGGCTATGCCTCGTGGCGGGCACGGCGGCGCGCGGCTCGACGGATCACGATCATCGCGGAGATGGCGATCCCGCCGGCGGTCAGGGCGGCGACGGTCCCGGAGTTCGAGTCGCTCTGGGAGCTGACGTTCTCCAGGTCCGGGACGCCTCCGCCACCTGCCGGCACCGCACCGATGGGCTTGTGGTGTTCCTTGCCCGGGCCGATCTCCGCGGGGCCGCGGCGCTGGTTCTCCTGGCGGTGGCAGTCGACCGAGAACCTCTTCAGCTTGGGGCCCGCAGGGGTGATCCACACCAGCTGGTACGTGCCCTGCGGGAGCCGGTACTTCGCGCTCTCCGCCGACCCGTTGATCAGCGGCAGCGTGCTCTGCAAGGTGTCGCCGGGTGGCATGGTCGGGGGCTGCGCAGTGATCGTCCAGGCGACCGCCGGCAACGACTCGAAGTTGCTCGCGGCGAGGGTGAACTCGCAGACCTCGACCCCGTCGCCGCCGCGCGAGTGCCAGTCGACCGAGCGGATGTCGATGGCGCCGCTGTCACCGGGAGCGGCGTAGGCAGCTCCCGAGCCGGCGAGGGTGGCGCCGGCGACCACGGCGGCCACCGCGGCACCCCCACGGAGGCCACGGGAGCGGAGGGAAGAGGACATGACCATGCTGGACTCCTTCAAGTCGGGATGATTGTCGTACTTATGGGCCAGACACGTAATGAATGCCATAAAACGGCAAAGGATGCGTTGAGACACCGCGAAGGTCATCAGATATAACTCGAATAGCCCAAGTCGCCCACAACTGGGTCGCTGTCGTCGCAGACCTTGTCATCGGGCTCATGACCACACCGCCACGGGCCGTCCACGCCCTCGCGTGCAACTGGCCCACGCGCAAAAGCCGCTCGTTCGCGCAGCTCGTCCAGCGGGCCGAACTGCACGGGCTCGTTCGGGCGGGCCTTGGCGCAGGCGGGTTCCTGTCCGGCGCCGAGCCGGTCGGAGCACACGGCGCACTGAACGCCCGCCCGCCCTCAGGACGTTGCTCGATGAGGCCGTCCGGCCAGGCGGGTACGCAGCAGCCCCGTTCGCCGACGCCCCAAGACCAAGCAACTCGCGCCGGCTACAGACCTACCGGCGTCCGTCCTCGCCGACTTCACCGACACCAGCATCAGCAAAGCCACCCGCTGGACCGGATACGCCACATGCGACTGGCTACGACATCGCATCCCGCACACAGACCCGGTTCGCACGTGGTGGGTGCGGGAGACCGCGAGCACGTAGACCGGTTCGCCGACCCCTACCAGCAATGTCCTGCGGTAAGTGATCTCGACCGTTGACCGTCCCAGGCAGCCGCCCAGTGTCCCCTAGGTGCCCGATCGGGCGGCAGCGGGCGGGAAATGCCGAGAAGTCGCTACGGCGATGGAGTTGGCCTCCTGCGCCGGGCGAATCGACGCCCGGCAACCCAGAGGTTGATCAGGAACAGCACTGATCCGGCTATGGGCCAGCCCACCGATCCACCGTCGCGGTACGTCTCGATGCCCACCACCAACAGCAACGAGCCGACCGCCAGGCCCATCAGGTCGAGGAGGGCGTCTGCCTGCCTCACGATCTTCGAAAGGTTGACCACGGCTTGATGGTGACAGGTGCCCCGCTCGCCGCCAAGGGCGAGTCTGTGCCGCGACCTGCATGTCTGCCGCGCGGCCGACGGAGCGACTGTCACCGGAAGCTGCTGACACACCGCCAAACTCTCCTGACGAACGGCCAAGACCTTCAGTCAGAGGCCAAGCAAGATCGCGATCTACAGCTGGAGTACCAGCGACGACGGCGCTCCCCAGCGCCGCCCGTACTCCCCGGATTCTCCCCAGCGACGGTCTCGGTCGAAGGCGCGGGCCGGGGGTGGGTCCATGCTTGCCTGGTGGCGGGCAACAGCCACGACGAGTGGCGATCTGGGGAACGGCGCTTTGGAGTCGGATCAGCCGTGCTGTTGGAGCTGTTCGGCCGGCACCGGCCGCCGCCCGGCCACGGGTCGTTCTGTACGACGGCCGGGTACGGCTCCACACGCCCTCGCGGTGCTCCGCGCCCGCGAACTCTTCGGCGAGCAGGCCGGGTTGGTCACCGGCGCGGTCTTCGCCGTCTCCGCGCCGGCCGCGCTGTCGGGCCGGCTGAAGCTGACCGCGTGGGCGAAACGGACCCTGTCCGGCCCGCGCGCCATCGTGTACGGGCTGGTGGTGATGGGTGCGGCCTTCCTGCCGCTGCTGACCCAGTCGTACGGCGTGGTGGCCGGGGTCGGTGCTCTGACGCTGTGCGCGGCACTGCTGGCCTGGGGCGGGGCGCTGCTCTACCCGTTCGAGATGGACACCGTCGTCCGGCTCTCCGGCGACCGGCTGGTGGCCACGCACTACGGCGCCTACGACACGGCCTCCGGCATCGCGATCTCCCTCGGGAACTTGGCCGTGGGGGCGTTGTTCGACACCGGGGTGCGGTGGCTGCCGTGGGCGGCGCTCACCGCCACCGGGATGTTCTGCGCGGGGTCGGTGGCGTGGTTGCACCGTGCCGGGCATCTGACGCCGAAACCGGTACCCGTACCTGTGCAGGGGTGATCGGTCCTCGTCGGCGGATTCAGTGCGCCTCGGTCACGGCCGCCGTGGCCGAGGCGGCGTCGCGCAGGCCCAGGCGCAGGTGCTCGACGTGGTAGAGGGCCTGTTCCAGGAGTTCGGCCACGTGGTTGTCGTACAAGGCGTAGATGATCGAGCGGCCCCGGCGCTCGCCGGTCACGAGGCCGAGGTTGCGCAGCAGGCGCAGCTGGTGGGAGCAGGCGGACTGCTCCATGCCGACGGCGTCGGCGAGTTCGGTGGCCGCGCAGGGGCCCTCCTGGAGGCGGGCCAGGATTCGCAGCCGGGACGGAGTCGCCAGAGCCTGGAGGGTGGCGGCCACGTCGGCAGCGCCCACGGCCTCCAGGCGCTCGCGCGCGGTGGCGGTGGTCTTGGCGTCAGCTCCGTGGCCCATGGCCCACATCCTACGGAGAGACGTCCATGAACGTATGAATGGGTCTTCATGTGGTCCTGTACGGTGGAGTGAGCGGCGCCGGAGTCCCTGGCTGCCGTTACCTCGTCATGCCGTCGGGAAGGACTGCCGCTCCGATGACCTCCACCCTCGCCCCGCCCGCGGCCGACCGGGCCGCGTCCCCGCGCCGGAGCGATTCCTCCGGGCGCCGCACCCGCCTCCTCGCCCTGCCCGAGGCGCGCTGGGCGGCCATCGCCACCGTCTTCTTCCTGCTCGCGCTGCCCCTCCAACTGACCGGCGCTGCGGCCTGGGCGTGGGGCCCGCTGTACGCGCTGTCGTACGTGACCGGCGGCTGGGAACCCGGCTGGGCCGGTCTGCAGGCGCTCAGGGAGAAGACACTCGACGTCGACCTCCTGATGATCGTCGCCGCGCTGGGGGCCGCCGCGATCGGCCAGGTCATGGACGGCGCCCTGCTGATCGTGATCTTCGCGACCTCGGGCGCCCTGGAGGCGCTGGCCACCGCCCGCACCGCCGACTCGGTGCGCGGCCTGCTCGACCTGGCACCCGCGACCGCCACCCGCGTCGCGGACGACGGCAGCGAGACGACCGTCGCCGTCGAGGACCTGTCCGTCGGCGACACGATCCTCGTACGCCCCGGTGAACGCATCGGCGCCGACGGCCGCGTCCTCGACGGGGCGAGCGACGTCGACCAGGCCACCATCACCGGTGAACCCCTCCCCGTGACCAAGGAGATGGGCGACGAGGTCTTCGCCGGCACCCTCAATGGCACCGGTGCGCTTCGGGTACGGGTCGAGCGGGACGCCTCCGACACGGTGATCGCACGGATCGTGCGCATGGTTGAGGAGGCGTCAGAGACCAAGGCGCCGACCCAGTTGTTCATCGAGAAGGTCGAACAGCGCTACTCGCTGGGCATGGTGGCCGCGACCCTGGCCGTGTTCCTCGTACCGCTCGCCTTCGGCGCGGACCTCACGGGCTCGCTGCTGCGGGCGATGACCTTCATGATCGTGGCCTCGCCCTGCGCGGTGGTGCTGGCGACCATGCCGCCGCTGCTGTCGGCCATCGCCAACGCCGGCCGCCACGGCGTGCTGGTCAAGTCGGCCGTGGTGATGGAACGGCTAGGGCAGGTCGACGCGGTGGCGCTGGACAAGACCGGCACCCTGACCGAGGGCACACCGCGGGTCACCGACATCCGGCCGTTCCCCGGATCCGGACTGGACGAGGGCGAGTTGCTGACCCTCGCGGCGGCGGCGGAGAACCCGAGCGAGCACCCGCTGGCCAGGGCCGTGGCGGCCGCGGCGCGCGAACGCGGGCTCGTCCTCGCCCCGGCGGAGGGCTTCGACTCGACGCCCGGCGTCGGCGTGACGGCCACCGTCGACGGGCACGCGGTCGCCGTCGGTGCCCCGGCCCGGCTGCTGCGCGAGACCACCGACGCCGCCTCCGCCCGCGCGGCGATGCTCGCCGGCGAGTTGGAGGAGGACGGCCGGACCGCCGTGCTGATCACCCTCGACGGTGTTCCGGCCGGTGTGCTCGGCATCGCCGACAGGCTCCGACCGGACGCGCGGGAGACCGTGGCCTCTCTCGCCTCCCTCACCGGGACCGCGCCCCTCCTGTTGACCGGCGACAACCCCCGCGCCGCCGCCCGTCTCGCCGCCGAGGTCGGCATCGAAGACGTACGGGCCGGGCTGTTGCCCGAGCACAAGGTGCACGCGGTTCGGGAACTGGAGGACGGCGGGCGCAGGGTGATGGTCGTCGGTGACGGCGTCAACGACGCCCCGGCGCTGGCCGCCGCCCACACCGGTGTGGCCATGGGCCGGGCGGGCTCCGACCTGGCCCTGGAGACCGCCGACGTGGTGATCGTCCGCGATGAACTCGCCACCGTGCCCGCCGTGATCGCCCTGTCCCGCCGGGCACGGGAGCTCGTCGTGCAGAACCTCGTCATCGCCGGAGTCTTCATCGCCGCCCTGGTCGTCTGGGACCTGGCAGGCCACCTGCCGCTGCCGCTCGGCGTCGCCGGCCACGAGGGTTCCACCGTCATCGTCGGCCTCAACGGCCTGCGGCTGTTGCGCGAGTCGGCCTGGCGGCGGGCTGCCGAGTGAGCCGCCGCAGGACTCCCGCCCAGGCCGCGCCCCGGTGCACGGTCACCGTGTGCCGGGGCTGCTGCTGCGGCACGGCCAAGGTCCCCGGCATCGACCACGCCGCCCAACTCGCACGGTTGAAGGCGGAGTTGGGGGCAGTCGCCCAGGTCCGGGCGGTGAACTGCCTGGACGCGTGCGAGCAGGCCAACGTCATCGTCGTGCAGCCCTCGCCCGAGGGGCGGGCCGCGGGCGGCCGACCGGTCTGGCTGGGGCTGGTCAACGACCCGGACGCGACGGCCGACATCGCCGAGTGGGTACGCTCCGGCGGCCCCGGCCTCGCCGATCCGCCCGAGATCCTGGATCTGTACGAGTTCGGGCCGTCCCGGCGGGTGCGGCGGGTTCTGGAGGGTTGAGCGCGGTCTCCACCGTCACGGGTGCACGTGCAAGGCGTCGGTGAGTTCGCCATGCCTGTGCCGCCAGCCGTTGTGCACCCGCTGGGCGCCCGCGAGGTGCGGATGACCCTCGTGCAGGCCGGTGTGCTCGTGCTCGACCGCCTCCTTCTCCGGCCACAGCCGTACCGCGAGCAGCCCTGCGCCCAGGGCTGTCGCTCCAAGTGCCGCCACCGCCGATTCCAGGCCTGCCGTCGCCCCGAGCCAGCCGGCCAGGGGGTAGGTCAGCAGCCAGCAGCTGTGGGAGAGGGAGAACTGGGCGGCGAAGGCGGAGGAGCGCTCTTGGGGTGGTGCCGAGCGGCGGATCAGGCGGCCGGTCGGGGTGAGCACCATGGAACAGGCGGCGCCGAAGGCGGCCCAGGTGAGCAGCAGGGCGGGCCAGCGCCAGCCGCCGCTGCCGGCAACCGTGACGGCGCTGAGCCCGGCGAAGACAAGGGTGAGCAGCAGGGCGCCGCGGAGCATCACGGTGCGGTCGGAGGCGCGGTCGAGTACGCGGGGAAGCAGCAGGGCCACGAGCATCGAGCCGCCGCCGTAGGCGCCCAGGGCCAGTGGTACGTCGGCGGCGCTGCGGTCCAGCTGGTCGCGGACGTACACCACGGTGTTGACGGTGACCGTCGCGCTCGCAGCCGCCACGGCGAGGTTGAGCGCGAGGAGTGCGCGCAGTCGTGGGGTGGCGAAGAAGAGGCGGGTTCCGGCGGTGGCTTTGGCGTACGCGCTGCCGGTGCGTGGTTCGGATGCCGCGGCAGGCTTGGGCACTACCGCGGAGACCACCAGGGCGGCGGAGGCCAGGAAGCCCGCCACTGTGCCCAGAAACAGCCAATTGTAGGTAACCAGGGAGAGCAGTGCGGCTGCCAGTGCCGGGCTGAACAGGCTCTCCAGGTCGTAGGCGAGGCGGGAGAGCGACAGAGCCTGGGTGTAGTCGCGTTCGGCGGGCAGGACGTCGGGGATGACGGCCTGGAAGGTCGGGGTGAACGCGGCCGACGCCGACTGGAGCAGGAAGATCAGGACGTAGATCTGCCAGATCTGGTCCACGAACGGCAGGGACAGGGCCACGGTCGCCCGGATCAGATCCGCGCCGACCATCAGCGCCCGGCGCGGCAGCCGGTAGGCGATCGCACCGACGGCCGGGGCGATGGCGACGTACGCCACCATCTTGATCGCGAGAGCCGTGCCGAGCACCGAGCCGGCATTGGCACCCGCGATGTCGTAGGCCAGCAGGCCGAGCGCGACCGTGGCCAGGCCGGTGCCGACCAGGGCGATGACCTGGGCGGTGAAGAGGTGGCGGTAGGCGCTGTTGCGCAGTACGGAGAGCATGCGGGGACGTCCTCGGGTCCTCGGCGCGGCGGACGGGAGCGGCGGACTCCACTATACGCATAGGTGCGCAACTGCGCACATGTGTTCATGCGTATCTGTCGGTCACGTGGAGCCTCACCGTCACGTTCCGGCCACTACCCTGTCCTCATGCCTGCTCGCGAGTCCTTGCCATCTGCACCTGATGCGCATCTGCGTGCCCCGGACAGCGCGCGCCTGGCCGAAGCCACCGAAGTGTTCACGATGCTCTCCGACGTGACGCGGCTTCATCTGCTGTGGCTGCTGGCGCAGGGGGAGTCGGACGTCGGCTCGCTGGCCGAGCGGTGCGAGGCGTCACGGACCGCGGTGAGCCAGCACTTGGCCAAGCTGCGTCTCGCCGGCCTGGTGGAGACCCGCCGTGAGGGACGGCACATCCACTACCGCCTGCGCGATGGGCACTTGCGCCGGCTGGTGATGGAAGCGCTCAGCCACGCGGACCACCGGGTCAGCGGCCAGGCTCCGCACGACTGACCGGGGCGGGTTCAGGCGGCCGAGGGGGAGGCGCCGTACGAGTCGGACTCCTCGATCGTGCCGCCGAGCCGGTCACGGGCGGCCTCCATCGCCGAGCGCGGGCTCGCCGACAGTGCCCACCGGTTCCCGACGAGTGCGCGGCCGGATCGGCCACACCGAGCAGGAAGCCGACCGGTTCGCCGTCGGCCTCGGCGATGTACGCCTGTGCGTGAGGGCTTGTCAGGTAGGTGCGCCTGTAGGCCGTCAGGTATCGCGGTCCCAGGAGGGCGAAGAAGCCGTCCGGGAAGTGCGCGCGGTGCTCGAAAGGCGCCCGGCCGACTCTCAGCGGTCTGAAAGCCGGCCGGGCAGCAGGTCATGACGAACAGATCACTCGGACGCGGTGGCACCCCGGCGGCGTACGAAGTAGAAGGCACCGCCGACCACGACGAGGACCGCGGCGACGATCCCGGCCCAGACGCCGGCGGACAGCCCGCTGTCGTCCTTCTCCTCGGCCTGGGCGGCGGGGGAGGCCGAGGGCGTGGTCTCCACGGGGATCGGCGAGGCGGAGGGCGAGGCCGAAGCGGTCTCGCTGGGGGACGGGCTGATCGGTGTCGCGCCCGGTGCCGCCGCCTTCAGCGTCAGGACCGGTGCGGGGTTCTCGCCGTTCTCTTCCAGCTCGATCCAGCGGTCGGTACGACCGTCGCTGTAGGTCTGCAGCGTCTTGAACGCCAGTTCCTTGGCGTCGGGGAGCTGCTTGACGACGATCGAGTACTCGGCGTTCACGCCGGCCTTCACCGCAGGGCCCTCGACGGTGTAACCGTCGTCGCTCGCGGTGAACTTCCAGCCCTCGGGGCCTTCGCCGTAGGTCACGTCGGCAGGCGCGATGCCCTCGGGCAGAACCACGCGGATCTCCGTGATCCCGGCGGTGTCCGACTCCGACTCGGCGTCGAAGGAGACCTCGACGTTCTCGGCGAGGGCCTGCGCCTTCTCCGACTCGACCTCCACATGGGCGGCGGCCGGAACGGCGGTGAGGAGGACCAGGGCGGTGGTCGCGGCCGACGCGAGGGTCAGACGGCGTGTGGTGCGGTGCTTGCTGATGGCACGGAACATGGGTGTCTCCAGGCAGGGGGAATACAGGGCGGCGTTCCTCGGAGCGCCCGCCCGGGCGTGGTCAGTTGGCGAGAGTGAGCCCCGCCTGGGGAGGACCTCTCCGTACCACCACGTCCGCGAGCACCGCCCCCTCGGGAGGTGGCCGTTCCAGCCATGTGAGGGCGCACGGCGGCGGCTCCGCATCCGCCAGGGGCGGGCGGTCCGCGAGCAGTGCCCGGACCGTGGCGATCCGGGCCCGCGCGGCCTCGACCGCCGTCGTCAGACCGCGCGCCAGCGACCAGCACACGGTGTCCGCGCGGTGCAGCAGTACGGCGACGAGCACGGCCGCGACAACGTGTACGGCCGTCATGGCCAGCGAGTCGTGCAGGCGCTCGTGCCATGCCTGATGGTCGTCGAAGGCGTGGTGCATGTGGCCGGGCATGGCCATGGGCACCGTGGTCTCCTCCACGTGCGCCGTCATCAGCCACAGATGCAGCCCCGCCTGCGCCGCCCCGCACGTCACCACGACCGCGGTCAGGGAGCGGGGGCGCCGCGTGCCGACGAGACCGACGCCGAAGAGCACAAGAACTGCCAGCGCGCCCGGCCGCCACGGCGCAGGCCCCTCGGCGATCAGATGGTGCGCGCTCACCCCGAGCACCGTCCCGACGACCGCGAACACGGCCGCCCGCAGAACGGGAAGCGGCGCGCGGCGCGACGGCGTACGGAGTGTGCTGAGCGTGGTCATGGCCCGCCCATCATCGGGCATCGGTCGCCTCGGCCGGAGGCAGGATCCCCAAAGAGGCGACACGTCCGGAAAGCAGACATTCGCTCGCGGCGATGCGGCGCACACCGGGACCTCAACTGCCGCTCGCTTGTTCGTGCCGACGGAACCACCCGTCACGGGCTACGCCCTACCCGCCTCCACTTGAGACGCCGGAATGCCGCATTCGCACCAGGGTGCGCTCATGATGCGCCCACGCGTACCCCGTCCTGCGCGCCGACGCCGGCCGCGGTGACGGGTCTGGCCCTGGTCCACCCCTTCCGCAACGGCCACGTGCCACAACCCACGAAACGGATGGGCACAGCAACCTGCTGTGCCCATCCGTTTCGGTGTTCCTCTCCGGGAGCCCGCCACTCTCGGTGCTGACGAGCGCTCCCGGATTGCGCCACAGCAGCGGAGCCCTTGAAGGCCCACGCCGCGATCGCAGCAGGTCGCCTGGATCGAAGGGCGGCTCATTCTCCCCGGATTCTCCCCAGCTTGCCTCGAACACGTCGCCGGCACTCGCGATCCGGGCTGTACTCCGTCACGCCAGTGCCGCGCGCGACGATTACTCAGAGCCAGTCCCGCCGCTTGAAGATCACGTACAGACTGGTGCAGACGACCGCCATCAGGATGAGGGCGAAGGGATACCCAAGCACCCAGTGCAACTCGGGCATGTGCGTGAAGTTCATGCCGTAGATCGTCCCGACCAGCGTCGGGGCGAAGAGGATAGCGGCCCAGGACGAGATCTTCTTGATCTCCTCGTTCTGTTCGAAGCCTGCCTCCGCCAACGCGCGCATTTCGGCGTTCTGTTGCTGGGTGACGAGGGTCGCGTTGACGGTGAGGATTTCGGTGAGGGCCTGGCGGAAGCCGTCGACCTGTTCGCTGGTGTGGGTGACGTGGTCGGCGACGTCGCGGAGGTAGCGCTGGAGTTCCTCGTCGGTGCGGTACTTGGAGAAGCCGGCCATCAGGGCATGCAGCATGCCGACCAGGGGGCGGGTGGCGCGCTGGAACTCCACCATTTCCCGGGAGAGTTCGTAGATACGGCGGGACACCTCGGGATCGCCGCGGAAGACCTCGGTCTCGATCTCGTCGATGTCGTTCTGGACGCCGAACACGACCGGGACGTAGCCGTCGACCACGGAGTCGAGGATCGCGTAGAGGACGGCCTCCGGGCCGAGCTTCAGCAGCTCCGGGGTGTCCTCCATGCGGCGGCGCACCGCCGAGAGGTCCGGTGCCGCGCCGTGCCGGACCGTGATCACGAAGTCGGGGCCCACGAACACGTGCAGTTCACCGAAATCGACCTCCTCCAGCGCGTCCAGATAGCGCGCCGCGCTCAGCACGACGAACAGCGTCTCGCCGTAGCGCTCCAGCTTCGGGCGTTGGTGCGCCTCCATCGCGTCCTCGACGGCGAGCGGGTGCAGGTCGAACTCCGCGGCCAGGGAATGGAGTTCGGATTCAGTCGGGCGGGCAAGACCGATCCATGCCATGCCGTCCGGCTGCTTGCGCAGCTCGCGGAAGGTGTCGGCCAGGGTCTCCGGGGTCGAGACGCGCACGCCGTCACGGTAGAGCGCCGCCTGTACGACGCTGTCGGCGTCGGCGGGTTCCGGCGCCGCCGGGTCGGGGCGAGGGGCCGGCGGCGGGGCGGGCGGCGCGGCCGGTGGGGTAAGGGCGCGCCGCCAGACGGACTTCCTGGCGCCCTTCGAGGCCGGGCGGGCGCGTCGCTCGGACATCGCGGCTGCCTCCCCTGTCGTCTGTCATCTGTCGTCAAGTGAAGCGTGAGGTGTGATGCGTGAAGCGGTGAATGCGGTCGAACGTACGTCTCTCTGATCACCGAGCAGGATATACGGGTCAAATGTGCGTGGCGCGGGCGTGTGCCGCCCCGAGGTACGGATTCCCCAGGAAATGAGGACAGAACCTGTCCGCAAGTCCCGCTAACGTGCGGAGCATGACGAAGAAGACCTCCGCGGCCCCCGTGCTCGGCTCCCGCGCCCTCAACCGCGCGACCCTCGCCCGGCAGCTTCTCCTGCGCCGGTCCGCCCTCGGTGCCAAGGATGCCGTCGAGCACCTTCTCGGCCTCCAGGCGCAGAACGTCAAACCGCCTTACTACGCGCTCGCCGCCCGGCTGGACGGCTTCGCCCCCGAGGCCCTGTCGCGGCTCATGGCCGACCGCGAGGTCGTCCGCCTCGTCACCATGCGCTCCACCATCCACACCCACACCGCCGACGACGCACTCACGCTGCGCCCGCTCGTGCAGGCCGCGCGCGACCGGGAACTCCACCAGTTCCGGCAGGGGCTCCAAGGCGTCGACCTGGACCGGCTCGCCTCGATCAGCCGGGAGCTGGTGGAGGCCGAGCCGCGGACCATGAAGCAGTTGCGTGAGGCGCTGCTCGTCGAGTGGCCGGACGCCGACCCGTTCGCGCTCTCCGTTGCCGCCCGCTGCCGGCTGCCGCTCGTCCAGGTCACCCCGCGTGGCCTGTGGGGCCGCAGCGGCCAGGTCACGCTCACCACCGTCGAGCACTGGCTCGACCGCCCGTCCGAGCCGCCGCCCGCCCCTGACGCAACCGTCCTGCGCTACCTCGCCGCCTTCGGGCCCGCCTCCGTCAAGGACATGCAGACCTGGGCGGGCCTGACCCGGCTGCGCGAGGCCTTCGAAAGGCTTCGCCCCGAACTCATCACCTTCCGCGACGAGAACGGCGTCGAGCTCTTCGACCTCCCCGACGCGCCCCGCCCGGACGCCGACACTCCGGCGCCACCGCGTTTCCTTCCCGAGTTCGACAACGTGTTTCTCTCGCATGCCGACCGCTCCCGGCTGGGATCCGACGACCTCAAGGGCCGGACGTGGAAGGGCAACCAGGCGTACTGCGTGCTGCTCGTCGACGGATTCCTGGCGGGCGTATGGCGGCAGGAGGGGGAGATCCTCACGATCGAGCTCTTCGGCACGCTCACGAAGTCACAGCGGGAGGAGGTCGTGGAGGAGGCCGAGCGGCTGATGAAGGTGATGGGCGGCTCGTCGCCCTCCTCGGACATCCGCTTCGGGACGGTCGTCAGGTAGGTCTCAGTCGCGCCGCCGCGGGTTTCCAACAGGCGTATGCCCGTCGGCGGTTCCGGCTTTGGGGGAAGCGGGACGCCGACGGGCAGGTAGTGGACAGGGGGCGCTGCGGGCCGCTCGTGGAGGCCCGCAACGCCCCCCGGCTTTCACCTGAGGGGTGCTCAGGAGTTCATCGGTGACTGCGAGTTGAAGAACGGTTCGAACTAGGAGTTCACCTGTGTGGTCACCAGGCTGGAGAAGGTCGTCAGGCGGGTGTAGACGCCCGGGTAGCCGGCCTCGGCGCAGCCTTCGCCCCAGGAGGTGATGCCTGCAAGCACGCCGCCGATGAGCAGCGGGCCGCCGCTGTCGCCCTGGCAGGTGTCGACGCCGCCGGAGGTGTATCCGGCGCAGACCATGTCGCTGGAGATGAAGTCGGAGCCGTACGAACTCGCGCAGCTGGTGTTGGAGACGATCGGGACGGTCGCGGTCCGCAGCTGGTTGGAGGAGCTGCCGCTCGCGGAGGTGGTGCCCCAGCCGAGGACGCGGGCGGTGGCGCCGGTCGCGTACACACTGGTCTGCGAGGAGGTCACGTACGACACCGGGGTGTACGACATCGCCGTCGACAGAGTCAGTACGGCCACGTCGTCGCCGTTGGTGGCGTCCGTGTAGCTGGGGTTGATCCAGATCTTGCTGACCCTGCTGACCGTGCCGTTCGTACCGTTGAGGTAGGTACGGCCGCCGATGACGCGGACGCTGCTGGTGGTCTCGCCCACCATGCAGTGTGCGGCGGTGACGACCTTCGTGGCCGAGACGAGCGTGCCGCCGCAGAACTGGTTCTGCGAGGCGTCCGTGATCTGCATGACGAACGGGTACGCGGTCGTGGTGGTCGTCGTGCCGCCGACGATGGGCTGGGGGGCGGCGACGGCACCGGGTGCGCCGAGCAGTGCCGTCGCGGCGGCGGCAGCTGTCGCCACGCAGAGCGCGGCGGTCTTCTTGGCGCGGTTGAGCCCGAACATGGTTCTCCTCGGAAGTTGCCGGTGGGGGACGCGCGGGTGTGGGGGGTGCTGCACGACGCCGGCGGGCCGGCGGCGTGTGCCCGGGCGAGCGGCACTGGGATCAGGCTAGAAGCGGAGCCCCCCATCTCCAATGGGGGAAGCCCCTAAGGGAGTTGGAGGAGGGATAACCCTTGCTGTGCGGCAGCTGGGTTTAGCTTGTGTTTCCGTCCGGTTGGTCCCGTATCTCGTATCTCGTATCCCGGATTGCGGATTGCGGATTGCGTATGACTGGGGAGCAGGTGCCCGCTCTCCCGGATACGACGGAACGTCAGCCCGGTCGGTGCCCGACCGCCAGCCGGACTATGTCCACCCGCGAGCGGATCCCCAACTTCCGGTACACCCGCGTCAGTGTGGCCTCCACCGTCTTCACGCTGATGAACAGACGCGCGGCGATCTCACGGTTGGTGGCGCCCTCCATGACGAGCGCGGCGACCTGCCGTTCGGTCGCGGCGAGGCTGTCCAGAGCGGCGGTTGCGAGACTCTCGGCGTCCGCGGACGCGAGGGGCGAGGCTGCCGAAAGGTCCGCGGAGGCCGTCTCGACCTGGCGCAGCCACGGCAGGGCGCGGCAGCGGCGGAAAAGCCTGGTCGCCTCGTCGTACGAGGTGGGTCCGGGCCGCAGGGTGCGCAGCCCGGCGAGGGCGTACGCGGCGCGCGCCTCCTCGAGGCCGTAGCCCAGCTTGCCGAGCCGGTCCCGGGCCGCGGTCAACTGCCGGGTGGCGAGGTCCTGTTCGCCGCGTGCGGCGCGTACGAGTGCCTCGGCGCGATCGAGTACGGCGAGTACGCTCTCCCGGCCGAGCCGCAGCGCCTGCTTCCGCGTGGCGTCGATGACGTCCTGTGCCTCGTCCGGTTCGCCGATCCGTACCAGTGCCTCGGCTAGGTCCCCGTGCCAGCGGCCCCGGGCGGGATCGACGACCCCGAGGCGCTCCTCCAACTCCCGTACGCGCCGCAGTGACCGGACCGTCGCCGACGCGTCCCCCGCCACCAGCTGGGCGTGGCCGAGGGCGCCGAGGGCGCGCGAGAGGTAGATCAGGTCGCCGTCCTCCTCCGCCCGGTCCACCGCTTCCTGGGCGAGCGTGAGTGCCCGGTCCACGTCACCGCCCGCGGCCTCGGCGAGCGAGGTGAACATGGCGGTGGCCGCCTCGCCGATCCCGGTGTCGCGGGCCAGGCGCAGGCTCTCACGGGCGAGGTCCAGGGCCCGGCCGCAGTGACCGGAGCGCAACTCGGTCTCGGCGAGGCCACGCAGGAAGTGGACCTCGCTCTCGACCATCCCGCGCCGCCGCACCTCGCGCAGCAGCGCGGTGATGGTCGTACGGGCCTCGGCGAGCTGGTCGCCCATGATCAGCCAGCGGAAGCGGGCGGCACCGGCGCCGTTGTGGTCGCACGCCACCCGGGGGTCCTGTGGCTCGCGCATCGCGCGCTGGATGGTCGCCGGGGCGCCGGGGTGCCCCATCAGGGTCTCCATCTGCGCCTGGAAGCCGAGCGCGAGGAGTTCGGTGGGCCGGTCCCCGCCCAGAGCCGCGAGCTCGGCGGCGCAGGCGGCCTCCTCGCGGGCCTTGGTCATCTCGCCTTCGACGAGCAGGGCCCGCCAGGCCAGTTGGTAGCGGACGAGGGCGAGCAGCCGCGGGTCCTCGCCCGCGTCCGCGAGCGCCTGTGGGAACACGGCGTCGACCTCGGCCATCGCCTGCCCCGCCGCGTCGATGACGACCATCCAGGCCCGTACCCGGTCGGCGGGATCGGTGGCGCGGGCAAGCACCTGGCGGGCGATGTCCCGCGCGAGGTCCGTCTCGCCGGCTGTGAGCGCGTCCTCGGCCGCCTGCAGCCTGCGTTCGTCCGGACCCGGGACGGTGTCCGGCGGGGTGTGACGGGCCGCCAGCAGTCCGAGCCCCGCCGCGACCGAGGGTGCGCCCCGGTCCCGGGCCGCCGCCGCTGCCTCGCCGAGCCGTGCGGCGACGCCCGGGTCCGTACCCGTGGCGGCCAGCGCGAGATGGCGGGCCCGCTCGATGGGGTCGGAGGCCGCCTCGGACAGCGCGGCATGGGCGGCGCGCCGCTCCTGCGCGCTCGCCTGCGCGTACAGGGCGGCGGACACGAGGGGGTGCGCGAACCGGATGACGGGAGCCTCGCGATCCGTCGCCAGCAGGCCGAGCGAGGCCGCCGAGGCCGTCTCCGCCTCGGCGTTCTCGCGCCCGGCGGCGTGCAGCAGCGCCAGCGTGGGCCGCGCCCCGGCACTCGCCACCAGCAGGGTCCGGCGGGCCTCGGCGGACAGCATCTCCAGCCGGCTGAGTACGAGCGCGCTCAGCGAGGTCGGCACCGGCAGGGGTTCGCCGGGGCTCGGCGGGGTCGGGCTCTCGGCGAGGGCGCGGCCCAGCTCCAGCGCGAAGAGCGGGTTTCCGCCGCTGGTGCGGTGGATGTCCCGCACAATCGAGCGGGGCAGGCCGGTGTAGCCGCGCCGGCCGAGGAGTTCGGCAACATGCGTACGGGAGAGCGGGTTGAGGCGCACGGCCAAAGTGTCCGGCGGGGACGCGCGTAGATATCGGTCGTGCTGTTGCCCCTGCGGTTCCGTTTCGGTGCGTACGGCGCACAGCATCCGTACGGGCATGCCACCGAGCCGACGGGCGGCGAAGCCGAGCAGCTCGGCGCTGGCCGGGTCCAGCCACTGCAGGTCGTCGGCGACGACCAGTACGGGGCCCTGGGCGGCCAGGGCGCGGAACGCCGACAGGACCGCGAGACGCAGCGCCAGTCCGTCGCGCTGCAGGGTGGATTCACCGCGTCCGGTGAGCGCCGACTCGAGTGCGGTGCGCTGCGGGCCGGGCAGTTGCGCGGAGACCTCGTCGACGACCAGGCCGAGGAGGTCGGCCAGGGCGAGGAAGGGGAGATGGGATTCGGACTCGGTGGCCGAGCAGCGCAACACAATGTGTGCAGATTCGGTGTATTCCGTGGCCAATGCCCGCAGGACGGTCGACTTTCCAATTCCCGCGGGGCCGTGCACCAGCACACTGCCGCCGCCGGAGAGCTGTTCACGCGCCCCGGCGAAGAGCTCCTCCCGGCCGATGACCAGGTCAGGGCGGGGTCTTGCAGGCTCCTTGAAGTCCCCTTGCACGGTCACCGCTCCCCTCGTGTGTCGTGTCCTGACCAATATTAGGCAATGTGTCTTTGAATTACGGACGGTCGGGACGGTGAGGGTAATAACAGCAGACGGTATAAGGGGTTTCAGAGTGTCGCCGAGTGAATGAGAAAACGCCAGGATTTCGTCGGCGGTTACGGCAGAGGCCCGGTCCGCCGCGCGGCGACCACTGCCTCCCACCTGGTGTGGGTGCCCAGTCTGCGCATCGCCGACCGTAGACATCCCTCACGGTCTCCGGCCCAGTCCCAGTCGCTCCGCCGCCCATCGGCTGCCGCTGCCGTCACCTGATCGCCCCTTCGTCGCGGCGCACCCCCTCCGGGGGTGGTGAGACCTGGCCCACGGCATACACGATGGTAGGCGGCGGTCCGGTGACGAGGAGGACACATGACGGCGACGACGAACGCGACGGAGCAGTTCCGCACCGCGCGGGACTTTCTGCTGGCCCACCGCGAGGACTACGCCACGGCCTACGAGGGCTTCGACTGGCCCCGCCCGGAGCACTTCAACTGGGCGCTCGACTGGTTCGACGTCATCGCCCGGGACAACGACCGCACGGCGCTGCACCTCGTCGAGGAGGACGGCTCGCGGACCGAGATCTCCTTCGCCGCGATGTCCGAGCGCTCGAACCGGACGGCCAACTGGCTGAGCGCGCAGGGGGTTCGCGCCGAGGACCGCATCCTCGTCATGCTCGGCAACCAGGCCGAACTGTGGGAGACGGCCCTCGCCGCGATGAAGTTGCGCGCCGTCGTCATCCCGGCGACCACCCTGCTCGGTCCCGCCGACCTGCGCGACCGGGTCGAACGCGGCCGCGTCCGGCACGTGATCGCCCGCGCGGAGGACACCGGGAAGTTCGACGAGGTGCCGGGCGACTACACCAGGATCGCGGTCGGCGGCTCACGGCCCGGATGGCGCTCGTACGAGGAGGCGTACGCCGCCGACGCGGTCTTCGAGGCCGATGACGTCACGCACGCGGACGACCCGCTGATGCTCTACTTCACCTCCGGTACGACGGCCCGCCCCAAGCTCGTCGAGCACACCCACGTCTCCTACCCGGTCGGCCATCTGGCGACCATGTACTGGATCGGGATCGAGCCCGGTGACGTGCATCTGAACATCTCCTCGCCCGGCTGGGCCAAGCACGCCTGGTCCAACCTCTTCGCGCCCTGGAGCGCGGAGGCGACCGTCTTCATCCACAACTACACGCGCTTCGACGCGGGCCGGCTGATGGCGGAGATGGACCGGGCGGGTGTGACGACCTTCTGCGCGCCGCCCACCGTGTGGCGCATGCTCATCCAGGCCGACCTGACCCAGCTGCGTACGCCGCCGCGCGAGGCGGTCGCCGCGGGGGAGCCGCTGAATCCCGAGGTCATCGAGCAGGTGCGGCGGGCCTGGGGGGTCACGATCCGGGATGGTTTCGGGCAGACGGAGACCGCGGTCCAGGTCTCCAACAGCCCCGGGCAGCCGCTGAAGCCGGGCTCGATGGGGCGGCCCAGCCCCGGCTACCGCGTCGAGCTGCTCGACCCGGTGTCCGGCGCGCCGGGCGCGGACGAGGGCGAGATCTCGCTCGATCTGTCGCTGAAGCCGGTGGGCCTGATGACCGGCTACCACGGCGAACCGGACCGCACCGCCGAGGCCATGGGAGGCGGCTACTACCGGACGGGTGACATCGGTTCGCGCGACGCCGACGGTTACATCACCTACGTGGGCCGCTCCGACGACGTGTTCAAGGCCTCCGACTACAAGATCTCGCCCTTCGAGCTGGAGAGCGCGCTCCTGGAGCACGAGGCGGTGGCCGAGGCGGCCGTGGTGCCCGCGCCGGACGAGCTGCGCCTCGCGGTTCCCAAGGCGTACGTCGTTCTCGCAGCGGGCTGGGAGCCGGGCCCCGACACCGCCAAGGTCCTCTTCGAGCACTCCCGCACGGTCCTCGCGCCCTACAAGCGGATCCGCCGCCTGGAGTTCGGCGCACTCCCCAAGACCGTGTCCGGCAAGATCCGCCGCATCGAGCTGCGCGAGGCCACGGCCGCGGGCTCGGACGCCGAGTACCGCGAGGAGGACTTCCGGTGAGTGAGCCGTCGTACACGCACGGGCTGTGGGAGTCGTACGCCGGAGTGAAGGCGGTGCTCAGGCGCCGGTCGCGATGAGCTTGTCGGCCGGGCTGTTCACCGGCTGGGGCGTGCCCGTGAGGTCGAGGACGAAGAGGGGGACGCCGAGGGTGTCGGCGCGGGCGCGGGCGTCGTCCGCGAACCCCGAGAGGGAGAAGTACACGCATCCCGCGGACTCCGTCATCGCCGTCAGCCACAGGCACTCCACGTCGCGCAGCGAGGCGGGCCGGACCGTCGGGTCCACCTGGGCCAGGATTCCGCGGGCGGCGAGGCCGATCCCCCTCGGGGGCCGCTGGTCCGCCCGCCTGATGTCCTGGTAGCCGAGCCAGCGCAGGTACAGCGCGGCGGCCGTGACGGCGTCCCGGGCGGTCCGGATGGTGACCGGCTGGAACGCGGGGCGGGGCGCGGGCGAGGTGTCGCCGGCGGTGTCCGGTCGGCTGTCGGTGTCGTGCGGAGGGTCGTCGGCCGGGTGTGCGCGAGTGCCCTGGGGCGTTCCTTCGCGGGTGCCCTCGTCCGTCTCATGGCTCGCCTCGGCGACGGAGCCGAGTGTGCGCTGGGCGCGCTGCGGGCGGCGTACCCCGCGCACCGGAATCCGCAGCTCCGTCCCGCACGAGCACCCCAGTTCGGGCGCGGGCCACTGGTCCTCGCGGCCGCAGGCCTCGCAGCGGACCGTGACCCATTCCTCGTCCCAGGAGCGGTGGGTGACGGCCGAGGGTTCCGCGAGGCCGTCGAGCGGGGGCGTGACGGGGGCGCCGCACACGCAGGGATAGGACAGCGCCGCGTACAGATGCTCGCGGCGGCAGGCCGGGCATCGCACCGGCACGCTCTCGGCCATGGCCCACTCCTGGACGTCGTCACGTCGTCACGTCGGGACAGCGTGTCCATAGTCCTCCAGTGAGGGTGCCCGCGGCAGGGAAACGGTCCGACAGCCTCCGGCGGGACTCTTGACGCCTCTCGGCACCCCGCCCTACATTGCTTCCAGATAGTAGAAGTTAGTTTCCGCAATACGGAATTCGGACAGGGAAGCCGCTGCGGAACCGCAAACGGAATCACCAGCTCTCCGCGGGCGCGACGGGGGCGAGAAACCGACAGCCGAAGCAGGAGTACTCCATGGCTCGTATGACCGCTGCCCGCGCGGCAGTCGAGATCCTCAAGCGCGAGGGCGTCAGCAACGCCTTCGGCGTCCCGGGCGCGGCGATCAACCCCTTCTACGCGGCCCTCAAGGCCGCCGGAGGGATCAACCACACCCTCGCCCGCCATGTCGAGGGTGCCTCACACATGGCGGAGGGCTACACCCGTACCCACCCGGGCAACATCGGCGTCTGCATCGGCACCTCGGGACCGGCAGGCACCGACATGATCACCGGGCTGTACTCCGCCACCGGCGACTCGATCCCAATTCTCTGCATCACCGGCCAGGCTCCGACCGCCGTGATCCACAAAGAGGACTTCCAGGCAGTCGACATCGCCTCCATCGCCAAGCCGGTGACGAAGATGGCGATCACCGTCCTCGAGCCGGCCCAGGTCCCCGGCGTCTTCCAGCAGGCCTTCCATCTCATGCGCTCGGGGCGTCCGGGCCCCGTCCTCATCGACCTGCCCATCGACGTCCAGCTCGCCGAGATCGAGTTCGACCCGGAGACGTACGAGCCGCTCCAGGCCTACAAGCCCGCTGCCACCCGAGCTCAGGTCGAGAAGGCGATCGCCCTCCTCAACGAGTCCGAGCGGCCGCTGATCGTCGCCGGCGGTGGTGTCATCAACGCCGACGCCGCCGAACTCCTCGTCGAGTTCGCCGAGTTGACGGGCACTCCGGTCGTGCCGACCCTGATGGGCTGGGGCATCCTGCCCGACGATCACGACCTGAACGCCGGCATGGTGGGCCTGCAGACCTCGCACCGCTACGGCAACGCCACCTTCCTGGAGTCCGACTTCGTCCTCGGCATCGGCAACCGCTGGGCCAACCGCCACACCGGCAAGCTGGACGTCTACACCGCGGGCCGCAAGTTCGTGCACGTGGACATCGAGCCCACCCAGATCGGCAAGATTTTCGCGCCGGACTACGGCATCGCCTCCGACGCCAAGGCCGCGCTGAAGCTGTTCGTCGAGGTCGCGCGCGAGCTCAAGGACGAGGGCAGGCTTCCCGACCGCAGCGAGTGGGCCGCCTCCACGCAGGAGAAGCGGGCAACTCTCCAACGCCGTACGCACTTCGACGACATCCCGATCAAGCCGCAGCGCGTCTACGAGGAGATGAACAAGGCCTTCGGCCCGGAGACCCGGTACGTCACCACCATCGGACTCTCGCAGATCGCCGGCGCCCAGATGCTGCACGTCTACCGGCCGCGCCACTGGATCAACTGCGGCCAGGCGGGCCCGCTCGGCTGGACCATCCCGGCCGCGCTCGGCGTCGCCAAGGCCGACCCTCAGGCGCAGGTCGTCGCGCTCTCCGGCGACTACGACTTCCAGTTCATGATCGAGGAACTGGCCGTCGGCGCCCAGCACAAGATCCCGTACGTCCATGTCCTCGTGAACAACGCCTACTTGGGGCTGATCCGGCAGGCGCAGATCGGTCTGGACATCAACTTCCAGGTCAACCTGGAGTTCGAGAACATCAATTCGCCGGAGCTGGGCGTCTACGGCGTCGACCACATCAAGGTCGTCGAGGGGCTCGGCTGCAAGGCGATCCGCGTCACCGACCCCAGCGAACTCGGCGCCGCCTTCGAAGAGGCCAAGAAGCTCGCCGCCGAGTTCCAGGTCCCCGTCGTCGTCGAGGCGATCCTGGAGCGCATCACCAACATCGCGATGAGCAAGACGAACGACATCAGCAACGTCGTCGAGTTCGAGGAGATCGCGACCGAGCCGGGCCACGCGCCCACCTCGATCAGGACGTTGAAGGTCTGACACGCGGGACACGGCAGGCCATACGTCCGGCAAGGGGCGGCTCACCGGGAAGGTGAGCCGCCCCTTCGCCGTCCGATGAACCCCTTAGCCAGCCGCGGATGCGCCCCTCAAGTCGTCCGTGGCGCCCCTTCGCCGTCTAGAAGCCCACCCCGGCCGCCCCGGACCCGCTACCGCCCGAACCTCGCGGCATCGGCACCGTGTCGGCCGCCCCGCCGCGCCCCAACAGCCCTGCGTCACGGGCGAAGCGCGGCGCCAGGACGGTGAGCGCCTCGTCGTCGTAGAGCGCGACGGCGAGCAGGACGTCGTCCGTGGAGAGCCCCTCCCGTTCGACAGGAACAGGCAGTTGGGTGCGCAGGTCGTCGAGGGTGTGTCGCGCGGCCCGCGTCCGCCCGCGCGGGAAACCGCGCAGCAGCCCCACCGCGATCAGCTCGGCGCGGAGCTCCGCCATCGGCTTCCGTACCCGCGGTTCCTTCAGCAAGTCCCGTATTCCCGCCGGGCGGCGGTAGAGGGAGGCGTGCACGGCCTTCTCCAGAGGATGCCCGGTGCGCGCGGCCAGTCCCGACGTCCGCATCGTGCCGGTCCGTGCGGCGCTCGCCACGCCCTGTAGATGCAGGGCGAGCGCGGCGACCTTCACCGCGGCGAGCGGCCCCCCGCGCAGCAGCGCGACGGCGTGTGGCTCAAGCTGAATCGTCGCAGCACTGTCCATGGTGTCTCCCCCCAGAGACGAGGCCCGCCGCCCCCGTGTCGGCGGGCCCCGTGTGCTGAGAATGTGCCCTTGCCCGGGGGGAGTTGAAGCCCTTGGGGCCGTGTTCAGAGGTTGATTTGAGGGTTCCGTACCCGGCGTACGCCCGCTGGCGTACCCACCGAAGAGCCGGCCTCACGGCTCGATGTGCTCCGACAGCCCCGGCCATTCGTCGGGGCCGCCGCCCTGCCAGTCGATGATGTCGCTCTCCTCGACCTCGACGGCATCGAGGTCGACCTCGGCCCGGCGCAGGATGTCGACGACGTCGTCGAGGTGGTAGGCGACACCGAGCGTCTCGTCCCCCGAGGTGACCCGGCGGGACCCGTCCAGACCCGGGGTGTGCACGACGATGCGGGTGTGGTCCATACGTCCAGGCTCCTGTGCGGCGGCGGAAACCGCACCCCGAGAACACGGCAGAGCGCCGGGTACGGGACCGTCCGTACCCGGCGCTCTGGTCCGGTGAACTGTGAAGTTGTGCCGTCCGACGGCGCGAGGCTGGGCGCGACAGGACATTCGCGCCGCCGGACGGAGCCGGTGGGTGTGCCACAGGGACGTGCCGCACTGCTGGGACTCGGTGAGCGTGCCGTACGACTCGGTGCGGATCGTGCCGTACGGCTGGGACCGCGGCGGGTGCGATGGAGCCGGGGCCGCCTTCCCTCACGTCGGGAAGGGGGCCCCGGGACCTTTACCACCGCACTGGCTCGCACACCGCCGCGGTCCTCGGCCTGCCCGCCGCCGACCGTGTGACCACCCCTGATCCGGGTCCACGGCCGTGGCGGGCGTGCGCCCCGGATCAGACCTCCCGTCGGATCCCGGACGCAGCCCTTGAGTTGAGCGCCGGATCGGGCGTCAACGGTTCATTGAAGTTCTGAGTGTGTATCCGGGCCACGGTGGCGCATGGGCGCGACAGGACAGGTGTCAGCGCCGCCGTGGCCCGGAAGTTTCGAGGACGTCGGCAGGGGGTCAGATCTGTGCGCCGGAGAGGCGCTCCACCGCCCGCAGCAGGGCCGAGTGGTCCAGGCCCCCGTCGCCCTGTGTGCGCAGGCTGGCGACGAGCTGGGCCACCACCGCGCCGACCGGAAGGGCCGCGCCGACGTTGCGGGCGGCGTCGGTGACGATGCCCATGTCCTTGTGATGCAGGTCGATGCGGAAGCCCGGCTTGAAGTCGCGGTTGAGGAAGTTGTCCTTCTTCCGCGTCAGCACGGTCGAGCCCGCGAGCCCGCCGTTGAGGACGTCGAGGGCGGCCTTCAGGTCCACGCCCGACTTCTCCAGGAAGACCACGGCCTCGGCGCACGCCTGGATGTTCACGGCGACGATCAGCTGGTTGGCGGCCTTCACGGTCTGGCCCGAGCCGTGCGGACCGCACAGCACGATGGTCTTGCCCAGGGCCTCGAAGATCGGCTCGGCCTCGTCGAAGTCGGCCTGCTCGCCGCCGACCATGATGGACAGGACGGCCTCGATCGCACCGGCCTCACCGCCGGACACGGGCGCGTCGAGCACGCGGATGCCCTTCTCACCGGCCGCCTTCGCCAGGTCCACGGAGGTCTGCGGGGTGATGGAGGACATGTCGATCAGGAGAGCGCCGGACCGCGCGTTCTCCAGGATGCCGTCGGGCCCGTACGCGATGGCCTCGACGTGCGGGGACGCGGGCACCATGGTGATCACCACGTCGGCGTCCCGCACGGCCTCGGCGATCGAGCCCGCCGCCGTACCGCCGGCGCCGGCCAGCCGCTCCAGCTTGTCCTGCTCCAGGGTGAAGCCGGTGACGTCGTATCCGGCCTTGATCAGGTTCTCGGACATGGGGGAGCCCATGATGCCGAGACCGACCCAGCCGACCTTGGGGAGATTGCTCATGAGGGTGCCTCTCTGACTGCTGCGATACGTCGGTGAGTTGCCGCTCAGCGGGCGGCTCGGGCCGCCGCGGGCAGCCACGCGAAGGACTCGGCGCTCGGCCGGTCGCCGGACTTGTACTCCAGGCCGACCCAGCCCTCGTAGCCGGCCTTGCTCAGCTGGTCGAGGAGGTCCTCCAGCGGGAGCGAGCCGGTGCCCGGCGCGCCGCGGCCCGGGTTGTCGGCGATCTGGACATGGCCGGTCTTGGCCGCGTACTGCTCGATGACCGAGGGCAGGTCCTCGCCGTTCATGGACAGGTGGTAGAGATCCATGAGGAACTTGGCGTTGCCGAGGCCGGTGGCCTCGTTGACCTTGTCGACGACCTCGATGGCGGCCGGGGCGGACACCAGCGGGTAGAGCGGCGACTCGGGCTGGTTGAGGGCCTCGACCAGCAGGATCGCACCGATGCGGTTGGCCGCGCGGGCGGCAAGGACCAGGTTCTCCAGGGCGAGTTCGTCCTGCTCGGCCGGGTCCACGCCCTCGACGCGGTTGCCGTACAGCGCGTTGAGCGCCCGGCATCCGAGCGACTCGGCGAAGTCCGCGGCCACGTCGATGTTGGCGTGGAACCGCACGGACTCCTCGCCGGGGATCGACAGGGCGCCGCGGTCCGGGCCCGGCAGTTGTCCGGCGTAGAAGTTCAGGCCCGTGAGCTGGACGCCCGCGTCCTCGATCGCCTGCTTCAGCGCGTCGAGTTCGGACTGCTCGGGGGTGGGGGAGTCGACCCAGGGCCACCACAGCTCGACCGCCGTGAAGCCCGCCGCGGCCGCGGCCGCGGGGCGCTCCAGGAGCGGGAGTTCAGTGAAGAGGATCGACAGGTTGACGTTGAAGCGCTGGTCTGCGAATCCCATGGGGGTCGGCGCTCCCTTCCGTATCAGCGGGTCGGTGTGCTGGCGGTTCTGGCTGATTCCGTATTGCGGAAGTTCGTTTCTGCTTAATGGAAGATTGCCGCCGTGTGTCGGGGGTTGTCAAGAGGGGGCTGCCGGAAAATCGACACCGCGCAGTAGGTTGAGCGCGTGCGATTGAGAGTGGAGTTCACGACCGAGCCCTTCGACCTCGACGAGGCACCGCCGCACGCGCTGGTCGCCCGTGAGGTCATCGAGGCCGCCGAGCTGGACGCGGTGGATGTCGGCCCGTTCGGCAACACCGCGGAGGGTGGTGCGGACGCGGTGCTCGGTGCGGTCGACGCGCTGCTGCGCAAGGCTCTGGCGGCGGGCGCCACCCGGGTCTCGTTGCAGGTCAACGTGGTCGAGGAGGGGGATAAGTGACCGGTTTCGGAGACGACCCCTTCGTCTCGGCCGTCAAGCCGCTCGTCGACGCCATGGGGGGTGAGATGCTGCCGGCGGACCAGGCCGGCCCCGATGACGTCGTGCTGTCCTGGGAGGGCGCGGACGTCGTCGCCGTACGTCTGCCCCAGCTCGCCGACTCCCTCGACCACATCCTGGCCGCCCTGGAGCGCAAGCGGGGCAAGCCGCTGGCCGACCTCGACCGCAAGGCCAAGCAGGAGGTCGTACGGATACTGGAGGCGCGCGGCGCCTTCTCCGTGCGGCACGGCGTGGAGACGGTGGCGAGCGCCCTCGGGGTGAGCCGCTTCACCGTCTACAACTATCTGAACCGCGAGAAGGACTCCTGACCTGGGGAGATTCCATCGGGCTCGCTGAAGGTGGGCCGGTTGCTACCCGCCGCCGTCCGGACGACCCGGGCGGCGGTTTTTGTTACCCGAAGTTTTCAACAAAGTGTTGACGTGATGTTTTCGAGGGCGTTAGCTAGCCGCAGCCAGTCCAGCAACAAGGCCACGGAGGCTCCCGTGACTTCGAGTTCCTCGACACCGGGCCTGACCCGGTTCAACGCCCTTGAGGAGCACGCGGCAGCCGCCGCCCTCCACGAGGCGTGCGCCTCATCCGCGTGGGGCAGCGGTCTGCTCGCCTGCCGCCCCTTCGCAAGCCTCGCCGACCTCCTCGCCGCCAGCGACGACGTCATGGCCGAGCTGACCACCGCGGACCTGGCGGAGGCGATGGCCGGGCATCCGCCCATCGGCCGGCCGAAGCCCGGGGACCCGACCTCCTCCCGGGAGCAGCGCGGCATGGCCGGCGCGTCCGAGGAGCTCAAGGAGGAGATGCTCGAACTGAACCTGGCTTACCAGGAGAGGTTCGGCCACGTCTTCCTGATCTGCGCCACCGGCAGGACCGGCGAGCAGATGCGCGACGCGGTCAAGGAACGGATCGGCAACGCGCCGGGCCAGGAGCGCGAGATCGTCCGCGCCGAACTCGGCAAGATCAACCGCATCCGTCTGGCCAACCTCGTACAGCAGGAAGATGACGTATGAGCACCGACAGCACAGCCTCCGTGTCCACGCACATCCTGGACACCAGCGTCGGGCGCCCCGCCGGGGGTGTCGCGGTTCAGCTCGCGGCCCGCGCCGGGCGTGACGCGGACTGGCAGGCACTCGGCGGTTCCGCGACCGACGCGGACGGCCGGTGCAAGGACCTTCCGGCGCTGCCGGAGGGGACGACCCACGTACGGCTCGACTTCGCGGTCGAGGAGTACCAAGAGAAGAAGCAAGCCGATGCGCAGCAGGACGCCCCCGCGAATCGGGACAGCGGCGCGACCGGAGTGTTCTTCCCCGAGGTGACGATCACCTTCGCCGTCAGGCCGGGCGAGCACTACCACGTACCGCTGCTGCTCAACCCGTTCGGCTACTCCGTTTACCGAGGGAGCTAGCAGACATGACCGACAATGCCCGTCCTGGCCGTCCTGCCCGTCCTGCCCGTCCTGTGGTCCTGGGGCAGAACCAGTACGGCAAGGCCGAGAACCGCGTCGTCAAGATCACGCGGGACGGCGGCACCCATCACATCAAGGACCTGAACGTGTCGGTCGCCCTGAGCGGCGACATGGAAGAGGTCCACTACTCGGGATCCAACGCCAACGTCCTGCCGACGGACACCACCAAGAACACGGTGTACGCCTTCGCCAAGGAGCACGGCATCGAGTCCGCCGAGCAGTTCGGCATCCACCTCGCCCGGCACTTCGTGACCAGCCAGGAGCCGATCAGGACGGCGCGCATCCGGATCGAGGAGTACTCGTGGGAGCGCATCGAGACCTCGGACGCCAACTCGGAGTTCACCGGCGCCGACGAGGCCAAGCACTCCTTCGTGCGCAAGGGCCAGGAGACCCGGGTCAGCCAGATCACCTATGACGGTTCGTCATGGGAGGTCGTCTCGGGGCTGAAGGACCTCGTCGTGATGAACTCGACGAACTCCGAGTTCTGGGGCTACGTCAAGGACAGGTACACGACGCTGCCCGAGGCGTACGACCGCATCCTGGCCACCCAGGTCTCCGCCCGCTGGCGCTTCAACTGGTCGGCCGACGACCAGCAGATGCCCAACTGGGAGAAGTCCTACGACCAGGTCAGGAAGCACATGCTCCAGGCCTTCGCGGAGACGTACTCGCTGTCGCTGCAGCAGAGCCTGTACCAAATGGGTTCGCGGATCATCGACAACCGCAGCGAGATCGACGAGGTCCGCTTCTCGCTCCCGAACAAGCATCACTTCCTGGTGGACCTGAAGCCGTTCGGGCTTGAGAACGACAACGAGGTCTACTTCGCGGCGGACCGCCCGTACGGGCTCATCGAGGCCACCGTGCTGCGCGACGGCGTCGAGCCGCGGATCCCGGTGGACCTCACCAATCTCTGACCCCTGCCCGGTGCCCCCGTCCGGCCGGCCGGGGGCACCCCCTCCTTCGGCACCCGTGGCATCCCCGCCGCGGCACTCAAACCTCCTAGGGTCCTGCCGTGCCCACCTCCGGATACGAAGAAGGACGCACCATGGCAGCATCGGCGGAAGTCCAGCGGATCGTCATCGAGAACTGTGCGATCGCGACGGTTGACGCGGGTGACACCGAGTACGCGTCGGGCCACGTCGTCGTCGCGGGCAACCGCATCGAGTCCCTCGGCGCGGGCAGGGCCCCTCAGGGCCTGGAGAACGTCGTACGCCGCATCGACGGCACCGGCCACCTGGTGACCCCCGGCCTGGTCAACACGCACCACCACTTCTATCAGTGGATCACCCGGGGCCTGGCCACCGACCACAACCTCTTCAACTGGCTCGTCGCGCTCTACCCGACCTGGGCGCGCATCGACGAGCAGATGACGTACGCGGCGGCGCAGGGCTCCCTCGCCATGATGGCCCGCGGCGGTGTCACCACCGCCATGGACCATCACTACGTCTTCCCCAAGGGCTCCGGCGACCTGTCCGGCTCGATCATCCGGGCCGCGCGCGAGACGGGCGTCCGCTTCACCCTTGCCCGCGGCTCCATGGACCGCAGCGAGAAGGACGGCGGGTTGCCGCCGGACTTCGCCGTCGAGACCCTCGAAGGAGCCCTCGCCGCGACCGAGGCGACGGTCGACGAGCACCATGACGCCTCCTTCGGCGCGATGACCCAGGTGGCCGTCGCGCCCTGCTCGCCGTTCTCCGTGTCCACTGAACTCATGCGGCAGGGCGCCGAGTTGGCGCGCCGCAAGGGCGTACGGCTGCACACGCACGGTTCGGAGACCGTGGAGGAGGAGCAGTTCTGCAAGGAGCTGTTCGGCATGGGTCCGACCGAGTACTTCGAGTCGACGGGCTGGCTCGGCGAGGACGTGTGGATGGCGCACTGCGTCCACATGAACGACTCCGACATCGCTGCCTTCGCCCGTACGAAGACGGGTGTGGCCCACTGCCCGTCCTCCAACGCCCGGCTGGCGGCCGGGATCGCGCGCGTCCCCGACATGCTGGCGGCCGGCGTCCCGGTCGGCCTCGGCGTCGACGGCACCGCTTCGAACGAGTCCGGCGAACTGCACACCGAACTGCGCAACGCGCTCCTCATCAACCGCCTCGGCGCACACCGCGAGGCCGCCCTCAACGCCCGTCAGGCGCTGCGCCTCGGCACCTTCGGCGGCGCCCAAGTCCTGGGCAGGGCCGCGGAGATCGGTTCCCTGGAGCCCGGCAAGCTCGCCGACCTCGTGCTGTGGAAGCTGGACACCCTGGCCCACGCCTCGATCGCCGACCCGGTGACCGCGCTGGTCTTCGGCGCGGCGGCCCCGGTCACGCTCTCGCTCGTCAACGGCCGGCCGGTCGTCGAGGACAGCCGGCTTCTGCACGTCGACGAGGACGCCATCGCCCGCTCCACGCGGGACCAGGCACAGCGCCTCGCCCGAATCGCCGCGCAGGCCTGAACAGTTGAAGATCTCCGGCCGAGGGGGACGGCCCCCGGCCGGTAGCCGTGGACCCGAGCGGGGTCCATGGCGGCCGTGTCCGGGGCGTGCATGGAAGTGCGCGCCCCGGAGCGGTCTCCGTTTCCCCCTAACGGTCTCCGTTCCTCCCGAACGGTGTCTGTTCTCCCTCCGTTCCTCCCGAACGGTCTCCGTCAGCCGGTCCCGCACGACCGCGCATCACCTCCCTGAACACCGCGTCAACGCCGACGTGTAACCGACCGGAGGAGCCGCCGTGGCCGCCCAGCAGCCCGAGCACCGCACCGATGCACAACCAACTCACCTGCCCAAACACCCGGTTGACGAGAAACTGCCGCCGCTGAAGATGGCGACCAGCGGCCTCCAGCACGTCGCCGCCATGTACGCCGGGGTCGTCGCGCCGCCCCTGATCGTCGGCGCCGCCGTCGGTCTGAGCGCCACCGAGCTGACCTTCCTCACCGGCGCCTGCCTGTTCACCGCGGGCCTCGCCACCTTCCTCCAGACGATCGGCATCTGGAAGATCGGCGCCAGGCTGCCGTTCGTCAACGGCGTCACCTTCGCGGGTGTCGCCCCGATGACCGCGGTCGTCGCCTCCACCGAGGACAGGAGCGACGCGCTGCCGATCATCTTCGGCGCGGTCATCGTCGCGGGTGTCCTCGGCTTCATGGCCGCCCCCTTCTTCAGCAAGGCGGTTCGCTTCTTCCCGCCCGTCGTCACCGGCACCGTCATCACGCTCATCGGCGTCTCGCTGCTGCCGGTCGCCTTCGGCTGGGCCCAGGGGCCCGACCCGGCGGCCGGCGACTACGGTTCGACGACCTACCTGGGCCTGGCCGGAGCCACGCTCCTCATCGTGCTGCTGCTGCGCCGCTTCACACGCGGCTTCGTGAAGCAGATCGCCGTACTGCTCGGCCTCGTGATCGGCACGCTCGTCGCGATCCCCTTCGGCGTCACGGACTTCGGGCCGGTGACCGACGCGGACATCGTCGGCTTCCCTGTCCCTTTCCACTTCGGCGCACCGCAGTTCCAGGTCGCCGCGATCCTCTCGATGTGCGTGGTGATGGTGGTCTCGATGACCGAATCGACCGCGGACATGCTGGCGTTGGGCGAGATCGTCGAGCGCCCGGCAGACGAGCGGACCATCGCGGCCGGCCTGCGCGCCGACACCCTCGGCTCCGCGATCAGCCCGCTCTTCAACGGGTTCATGTGCAGCGCCTTCGCGCAGAACATCGGCCTGGTCGCGATGACCAGGATCCGCAGCCGGTACGTCGTCGCCACCGGCGGCGGTTTCCTCGTGCTCATGGGCCTGTGCCCGATGGCCGCATCGCTGATCGCCGTCGTACCGCGTCCCGTTCTAGGCGGGGCGGGCGTCGTTCTCTTCGGCTCGGTCGCGGCCAGCGGCATCCAGACCCTCGTCCGAGCGGGACTTGAGAAGGACAACAACGTCCTGATCGTCGCCGTGTCACTGGCCGTCGGCATCATTCCGATCACCGCGCCCGAGTTCTACCACGCCTTCCCGGAGACGGCGAAGATCGTCCTGGACTCGGGGATATCGACGGGGTGTGTGGCCGCCGTGGTCCTCAACCTCGTCTTCAACCACCTGGGCAAGGGGCAGGACGCGGACGACGTGACCCATCCCATGGAGGCGGGCGACGATCTCAAGGCGGTCCCGGCCCACTGACGCCTCACGCAGGGCGCACTGAGGCCCCGGGCATACGGAGGGCGCGGCACCCCGAGGTGTCGCGCCCTCCGCCGTACCTTCGGTCAGGTCAGTCCGCCTTCGGTCAGGTCAACCGATGTGGAAGCTGTCGCCGTACACCTTCCAGTCCAGCGGCGGACTCAGGTTCAGGTTCCGCTGCTGGACGAAGACCCGCTGGGCGGTGTCGACCCGGCTGGTGTCCGAGTGCGCCTCCTCCTGCTTCATCGCCCAGACGCGCGCGTCGAGGAACGCGTTCAGGTACGTCACCTCGTCGCCTCCCTGGGCCGGCGGCTTGGCCTTCGCCAGAGCGCGCCGCCGGATGCTGCTGAAGCTGGTGCTGTCGCCGCCGTCGCCGTGCATCACGATGGCGTCGTAGTACGTGAACTGGCCGAGGACGCCGATCCCGTCGGTCTTGCCCTGCCGGACGGCCGGGTCGAAGTAGACGCGGTCGCGCTCGTCGTTCTGGGCCTGCTGGAACGCCGAGTCCTGGGCGGCCCTGGCCCAGTCGCCCGGGAACCCGGGGTCCAGGCCCTGGTGCGAGTCGGTGCCGTCCACGGTGCGCAGGGCGGGCAGGTACTTGGCGAGTACGTTGCCGGGCTTGCGCTGCGCGTAAAGCTCCACGAGGTCGAGCATGTCGCCGGTGCCGGAGCAGAAGCCGATGATCCCGGCCGTGTAGCCGCGCCCGTCGCCGATGTCCTCGATGTACTTGTACTGCGCCTTCCAGTCCAGCGAGGAGTTCTCCGCGCTGGACACCAGCTTCATGGCGATCTCCTTCTTCGCCGGGTCGTCCAGACCGATCGCCGCCGCGCTCGCGGACGGGGCCGCGATGACAGGACCTGCCACCAGGGAAGCTCCGATCAGAGCGAGCAGGGTGCGGCGTGACGTGCGTACGTGGGGGGTGTGCACGGTACCTCCGAGGGGGAGAATGACGTTTCCGCGTACTGTTAGGAAAGTTTCCTACCAGAGATTGCGGTTGACGTATACCCGTCAGGAAGAGATGGGGATCCGCCGCTGTCTCAGTCAGGCGCGGGTGGTGACACCGACCTTTGGCGTGCCTTCCTCCGCGGCGGAGAGACGTCCCGGACGCAGGAGCACCGCCGCCAGCGCCAGCGCGGTCGCGGTGATCCCCATGGCGACCGTGAACGCCAGCCGGTAGCCGTCCGCCGTCGCTGCGACGAGCCGATCACCCTCCCCGAGCAGCCGTTCCGTGCGGCTCGCCGCCAGGGTTGTGAGGACCGCAAGGCCCAGTGAACCGCCCACCACCTGGGTGGTGTTGAAGAGTCCGGAGGCCAGTCCCGCGTCCTCCTCGCGGGCGCCCGACATGGCGAGTCCGGTGACCGCGGGCATCGCGGCGGCGAAGCCGGCGGCGAGGAGGAGCAGCGGAGGCAGCACGTCGGCGAGATACGTGCCGTCGGCCGGCGCCCGGCTGAGCAGCGCCATGCCCGCCGTGATGAGGACGAGCCCGGCGAGCAGCACCCCGTACCGGCCGAAGCGGGCGATCGTGCGCGCCGACAGGGTCAGCATCAGTACCCCGATCGTGATCGGCGCGGGCAGGAACGCCGTGCCGGTGAGCAACTCGCTGTAGCCCAGCACGCGTTGCAGATAGAGCGCGCCGATGAACTGGAAGCCGTACATCCCCGCGATCAGCAGGATCTGGACGCCGTTCGCACCCGTGAGGGCGCGGGAGCGGAAGAGCCGCAGCCGCAGCAGCGGGCGGGCCGCCCATGCCTGCCGCACGGTGAAGCCGGCGAAGAGGGCGAGCGACACGGCGGCGAAGGTGAGTGTGGTGCCCAGTGTGCGATCGCCGGCGCCGACGATCGCGTACACCGTCAGCATCAGTGCTCCCGTGACCAGTGCCGCTCCGGGATAGTCGGCGCCCTTGCCGAGGCCGGCTCCCTGCCCGGGGGCGAGGATTCGGAGGGCCGCGAGCAGTGCCACGACGCCGATCGGCAGGTTGATCAGGAAGATCCAGTGCCAGCCGACCGCCTGTGTCAGCGCCCCGCCGAGGAAGGTGCCGAGCGCCCCGCCCGCCGCGCCGACCGCGCTGAACACCGCGATGGCGCGGGCCCGTTCGCTCGGCTCGGGGAAGAGGGCGACCAGCATGCCGAGGACGACCGCCGAGGTCATCGCCCCGCCGACGCCCTGCACCGCGCGGGCCGCGACCAGCATGCCCTGGCTGGTGGCGACCCCGCACAGGACGGACGCCGCGGTGAACACGGCGAGCCCGGCGACGAACATCCGCCTGGGGCCCACCAGATCGCCGAGCCGCCCCACGAGCAGCAGCAGCCCGCCGAAGGGAATCAGATACGCGTTCACGACCCAGGCGAGCCCCGGGCCCGAGAAGCCGAGGTCGCTCTGGATCGCGGGCATCGCGACCGTGACGATGTTTCCGTCCAGGATGGTCATCAGCGTGCCCGCGCACAGCACGACCAGTGCGGCCCAGCGGGAGTACGTTCGTGGTGCCGGTGACACGGTTCGGAACTGCATGGCGATGACCTCGGCGTTCTCCATAGGTGCACGACTTGTAACGGGGTACATCGTGAGTGACCATGGAGACCGGCAGAAGGAGGCACTTCGATGTCCCAGGGGAACACCGGTGTTACCGCGCAGGCAGTGCACGCGCAGGCCTGTCCCGTCCGCGAAGTTCTTGACAGGGTCGCCGGAAAATGGAGCGTCCTGATCATCGTGGCCGCCGCGCACGGTCCGATCCGGTTCACCGAACTGGAGCGCAGCGTCGAGGGCATCAGCCGCCGCATGCTCTCCCTCACCCTGCGCAACCTTGAGCGCGACGGACTCGTCACCCGCACCGTCCATCCGACGGTGCCACCGAAGGTTGAGTACGAACTCACCCCCGTGGCCCACGAGTTGTACGAGACACTGCTGTCCCTCACCGACTGGGCCGAGCGGCACCGCGGCACGATCGCCGAATCACGCGCGGCCTACGACGCCCAACACCGGCCGGAGCTGCTGGACGCGTAGGCCGCGTTCGTGCGGTGCCGTGAGGTTCGCGATGCGCAGGGTTCCCCTTCACGGAGTCGCGAGGTTTGAGCTATGACCGTGGTGCGAGCTCCGCGGCATCACGGTGTCGCGAGATTCGCGTTGTCATGGAGTCGCGAGCGCCTCCGTCGGGGACAGGCGCGACGCCCGGATCGCCGGGTAGAGGCCGGCCAGGCCGCCGATCACCAGGGTGGCCGCGATACCACCGGCCAGCGCCCACGCCGGTACGGCGGTCGGCCAGCCCTGGTAGAGGGCGTACCCGGCGGTGACGGTCAGGCCCAGCAGGGCGCCCGCCGCGCCGCCGAGGGCGGACAGCAGCAGGGACTCCGCCAGGAACTGCGTACGGATCTGCCGCCGCGTCGCGCCGAGCGAGCGGCGCAGCCCGATCTCAGCCCGGCGCTCAAGGACCGAGATGACCATCGTGTTCGCCACCCCCACCCCGCCGACGAGCAGGGCGACCGCGCCGAGCCCGAGCAGCAGCCCGGTGAACGCCTCGCCCGCGGCCTGCTTGGCGGCGAGCGCGTCCGAGGGCCGGGAGACCTCGACCTCGCTCGGCGCCTCCGGGTTGGCGGTGGCACCCAGTACCTCGCGGACCCTCGGCACGGAGGTGTCGGCCGAGCGGGTGTAGACCGTGGTGGCATGCCCGTCGAACCCCAGCTCCGACTCGGCCACGGGCCAGCCGACCAGTGTCGCCGTGTCCAACTCCGGTGTCAGCTCGGATGGTTGGAGAATCCCGACCACCGTGAACCAGGTGCCGCCGACCAGCAGCTGGGTGTCCGGACTCGCGCGCCCGATCCCGAGCCGCTGGGCGGCCGTCGCACCGAGCACCGCCGCCGGGTAGCTGCCCGTGCCCCCGTTCAGCCAGGTTCCGCTCGCCAACTCGGCGCCGACCGTGGCCCGTAGAGACGTGCGGGCCGCGTACACCGCGATGCCGTTCGTCTGGGCCTCGGGAATCCGGTCGGTGCGGTAGACCTTTGCGTCCTCGGCCCGGCCGACCGCCGACACGGAATCCACGCCGTCGATGCGGGACACCATGTCCTCGGCGGTGGAGGGGAGTTCGGCGTCCCCGCCGGTCAGGGTGGAGCCCGGTGACACCGTGAGCAGATTGGTGCCGAGGGCTGCCAGCGCACGGTCGAGGTCGGCTCGGGACGAGGACGAGATGCCGACGACGGCGACCATCGCCGCGATGCCGATCGCGATGCCGAGCGCCGAGAGGAAGGCCCGCAGCGGCCGGGTGCGCAGACCGACGGCGCCGACTCTGACGATGTCGGCGGGGCCGAGGTGGGCGGGGCGCAGGAGATCGATGGTCATCGGACCGCCTCCGGTGTCCTGTCCCGTCCACCCTGCTCCGTCGTGTCCTCGACCACCCGGCCGTCCCGCATCCGCACCCGCCGTGGCAGTGAGTCGGCGATCTCCCGGTCATGGGTGATGATCACGACCGTGGTGCCGGTGCCGTGCAGTTCGCGCAGCAGCCGCATCACACCCAGGCCCGACACGGAGTCCAGCGCCCCCGTCGGCTCGTCGGCGAGCAGCAGCGGCGGGTCCCCGGCGACCGCGCGGGCCACGGCGACCCGTTGGCGCTCGCCGCCTGACAACTCCTGCGGCTCATGGTGCATTCGGTGCCCCAGGCCCACCCGGCGCAGCGCCTGCGCCGCGCGACGGCGGCGCTCGGCCGGCCGCAGCCCGGAGTAGAGCAGACCGTCGGCCACGTTCTCCAACGCCGTTGTCCCGCCCGCCAGATGGAACCGCTGAAAGACGAAGCCGATCCGGCGCGCCCGCAGCGCCGACAGCCGCGCGTCCGACAGTGCGCCCGCGTCGTGGCCCTCGACCCGCACCCTGCCCGACGAGGGCCGGTCGAGCGTGCCCAGCATGTGCAGCATGGTCGACTTCCCGGAGCCCGACGGGCCCACGATGGCGACGAGTTCACCGCGCGCGATCGTCAGGGACACCCCGGCCAGCGCGGTGACGCCGCCCGGGTAGACCTTGGTGACATCGGTCAGGGAGATCATGCGGGCATCCCCACTTTCGTACCCTCGGTGATGCCCTCGCCGGTGATCTCCACCCGCCCGTTCGCGAACAGCCCCGTCTCGACAGCGACATACGCCGTGGTCGACCCCCGTACGACCTCGACGCCGAAACCGCCCTCCGCAAGCACTACGAGCGCGGCGATCGGAACGGTGAGGACGTCCTTGCGCTCGCCGGCCGTGAAGAAGACGTCGACGGCGGCCAGTACATAGGACGCGGCCGCTTTCTGCGCCTCGGCGCCGTCCAGCGCGACGGTCACCTTCACCTGGGTCGTCGGGTCCTGCTGCCCGCCGTCGCCGGGATCGATCTCGGTGGAGACGTCCTCGATCCGGCCCTCGACGCTCGTGCCGTCCGGCAGCCCAACGGCAACCTTCGTGCCCTTCTTCGCCAACCGCTGGTCGGCGGTGTCGAGTTCGAGTGTGACGACCTGGGCGGTACCGGTGTACGACAGGACCTTCTGGCCGGGGCCCGTGGCGGCGCCCTCCTCGGCGTCCACCGAGTCCACCCGTACGGCGGCCGGCGCGAACACCACCCGGCCCAGCTCGACGGCCCCGGACTCGTCCAGGCCCCGGTCCTCCTGCCACTCCCGCACCGCGTCGGCGGTGGCGTCGGTGTACTCGTCGTCGACCGTGAAGCCCGAGTAGCCGAGCGCGTCGAGGTTCCGCTCCAGCGCCTCGACGTCCGCGCCCTCGACGCCGGCCTTCAGGTCGCGGTACGCGGGAGTCCCGTCGTACATCAGGGTTACGGGCTTGTCGTCGACCTCGTACAAGGTCCCGCCGCGGGTGATCTTCTCGCCGGCGTCCGGGAGTTCGGTGACGGTGCCGGGGACCCGGCCGGTCGCGCCGGTTGCGGTTCCGTAGCCGAGTTCGCCGTCCTCGGACTGGCTGTCCTTGAGGGTCTGGCGGGTCACCTCGGCGGTGGCCGGGGGGAGTTGCGTGGCGGACGCGGCGGCGGATCCGTCGCGTCCTGCCAGACCGATACCGGCGGTGGCCGCTCCGCCGACCGCGGCGATGACGCCCACGGCGATGACGGCAGTGCGACGGCGGTGCTTGCGGCGCCGGGGACGATTCGGCTCGGCCGGTTCCGAGGGGGAGGACAGGGTCTCGGGTTGGTCGGTCTCGGGCCGGGGTTCGAAGTGCGCCTGCTCGGAGCGGACTCCGCTCGGCGTTTCGGAAGGGGTGCGCTCGGGGGAGGTGTCGTCGGGCACGACCGCCGCCTCATTCATCGCCGGCCTTGTCGTGGGAGGGACCTTCGCCGCCGTCGGGGGCGTACTTGTCGCATGTCTTCTGGGCCTTCGCGAAGTCGGGGTCCTCGGCGACGTCCTGGTTGATCTGAAGGCCCGCACTGCCGGGCTCGGGGTCGGGGAAGTCCTCCACCCCGTTGTCGCGCATGCACTGGGCGAGCTTGCGTATCCGCTCCTCCGCCTCGGGGTCGGCACTGGCGTCCCCGTTCTGCATGGGGTCGTACTTGCGGCAGGCCTCCATCGCCGCGTCGACCTCACCCTTGGGCAGCTGGCCGGTGATCCGGAGACCCTTGCCGGGTTCCGGGTCCTCCACATCCACGCCGTGCTCGCGCAGACACTGCGCGAACTTCACCCCTTGGTCCTCCTGCGCGCTCTTGCTCGCTGCCGCACCGGTCTCCACCGTGTCGCCGCCGGCACCACATCCCGAAAGGGACAGAGCAAGCGCCAGGGCGAGTGCCGGCGGGAGGGCGGCGAGTGTGCCGTGGGTCCGCTTCCGCATCGCGTCGTCTCCTCGTGTCGGGACCGGAGGAACTCTCCGGCCACTCGCCAGGAGGGAACAGGACCGGCTGTTTCTCCAGCGTTTCCACGGCACTTGAGTGCCCGAGGACGCGGCCTGCGGACGATCACTAACAGAAAGGAAACGCGGCTCCCGGCACCCTTGCTCTGCGGAGCGCTCCGTCCAGAGAGAGGTGTGACCGGATGCGGGTACTGGTGGTCGAGGACGAAGCGATGCTCGCCGACGCGATCGCGGAGTGGCTGCGCGGCCATGCGCACGCGGTCGACATCGCGTATGACGGAGCGGCGGCACTGGAGCGTGCGACGGTCGTCGACTACGACGTGCTCGTCCTCGACCGCGATCTGCCGCTCGTGCACGGCGACGACGTGTGCCGGGAACTGGTCGCGTCCGAGTCGAGCGCGCGGGTGCTGATGCTCACGGCGGCCGCCGAGGTCACCGACCGCGTCTTCGGCCTCGGCCTGGGCGCCGACGACTACCTCGTCAAACCCTTCGCCTTCCCCGAACTCACTGCCCGCGTCCTGGCGTTGGGGCGGCGAGCGCGTCCCGCCGCGCCCCCTGTGCTGCGGCGTGCGGGGCTCACCCTGGACCCGGCCCGGGGCGAGGTGTTCCGGGGCAACCGTTACGTCCCCCTGTCGAAGAAGGAGTTCGCCGTGCTGGCCGAGCTGCTGCGCGCCGAGGGGGCCGCGGTCTCCGCCGAGCAGCTCCTGGAGAAGGCGTGGGACGAACACGCCGACCCGTTCACCGGGGCTGTCCGTCTCGCCGTCCTCAAGCTGCGCCGCAAGCTCGGAGACCCGGCGGTCGTGGAGACCGTCACCGGTGTCGGGTACCGGATCCAGTGAGCGTTTTTGTGAGACATCCGGTGAGCGGGGCCGAACCGCGGCCGAAGGTACGGTCCCCGCGGCCCCGCCGGTTGCTTCCGCGCAGGATCACCCTGCGCGCCCGCCTCACCATGATCTACGGCGGTCTCTTCTTCGCGGGCGGTGTGGTCCTGCTCGGTGTCACCTACGCCCTGCTCACCCAGCAGCTGGACCGCTCGGGGCAGAAAGTCGTCTCCGAGTCGCGTGCGGTCGGAGGAACGCCTTCCGCGCAGCCGTCCGGTGAACCGCACAGCGAGCGGACGCTGATCTCCGGCGGCGGCGCGACGCCTCCGCCGCACTTCGACGACCTCGAGCAATGGATGGGCGCCGAGAGCGACCGGCTCCGGGACGTCGCCACCAACTCACTGCTCACCCAGGGAGGCTTCGCGCTGCTCGTCGTCGGCGGTGCCGCGGCCGGGTTCGGCTGGCTGATCGCGGGGCGCGTGCTGGCCCCGCTGCACCGCGTCACGGACACGGCGTACCGCATCGCCAGTTCGCCCGCCGCCGACCGGGGCCTGCACGAGCGCATCGCGCTGCGGGGCCCCGACGACGAGGTCAAGGATCTCGCCGACACCTTCGACACCATGGTCGAGCGGCTCGACCGCTCCTTCGACGGCCAGCGCCGCTTCGTCGCCAACGCCTCCCACGAACTGCGGACCCCTCTGACACTGGGCCGCGCGCTCGTCGAGGTGGCCATGCACCGCAAGACGGCCTCCGAGGACGTACGGCAACTGGGCGAGAACCTGCTGGAGATCAACACCCGGCACGAGCGGCTGATCACCGGCCTGCTGCTCCTCGCCCGCTCGGAGAGCGAGATCGACGAACGGCTGCCCGTCGACCTCGCCGACGTGGTGACCCATGTGGCTGACCAGATCACGGGGGAGGCGGAGCGCGCCGGAATCACCGTCCAGGAGAAGGCGGGGGAGGCGCTCGTCCTCGGTGACGCGCTGCTCCTCGAACGCCTCGTCCACAACCTGGTCGAGAACGGCATCCGGCACAACACCGGCGACGGGGGCTGGGTCCAGGTGGTCAGCCGTACGAACGAGGAGGGCCGGGCGGAGGTGGAGGTCACCAACTCCGGTCCCGCCGTGCCGCCCTACGAACTCCCCGCCCTCTTCGAGCCCTTCCGCCGCCTCGGCGTCGACCGCGTGGTCACCTCGAAGGGCGCCGGCCTCGGCCTGTCCATCGTCCGCTCCATCGCCCGCGCCCACGGCGGAGAGGCCCTGGCAGGGCCGCGCGAGGACGGCGGCCTGACGGTGACGGTGACACTGCCGGGGTGCCCGCAGGACGCGCACCTGTGACGCGGGCGCGTTGCCCTTTGGGGCGGGGCCGTGTCACCGGCGCGCCGGTCTTGAGCGTTGAACCGTGACACCGGCGCCGGCACGGCAAGGCACGGCCGGGCCGGTCAAGGCCGACCCGGTCAGAGGCCGAACTCCTGCGGGTCGGTTGCCAGCGCCCGGAAGTACTCCCGCGGGTCCGCGACCAGCCTGCGCTCCTTGAGGTCCAGCAGCCCGCCGACGCAGGTGAGTTCGGCGGACACCGTGCCGTCCGTCTTGCGTATGGTCTGCTCGATCCGGAAGGATTTTCCCTCCCCCCAGGCGAACCCGCACGTCACCTCGACTTCGTCGCCCGCGCGCAGCTCCCGCAGATAGCGGATGGTCGTCTCCAGGACCACCGGGCCCACGCCCTTGCCGATCAGCTCCGCCTGGCTGATCCCGGCCGCGTGCATCAACGCCCAGCGGGCGTGCTCCGCGTACTGCAGATAGACGCTCTGGTTGAGGTGTCCCTGCACGTCGGTCTCGTACCCGCGGACGGTCACCGGGACGGAAAACTGCTCTGCCACGACTTTCCCTTCAACGACGGTCAGGTCTGAACCAATCAGTCCAACTCCCTTCTACCGCAAGCCATTCCGCCGTTGTCACACGCGCCGGGGCGAAGCGCAGACGAGCACCGCCACCCTGGAGCCGTCACCGCCGTTGTCACACGCGCCGGGGCGAAGCCAGCACATAGCGGGCCCCGGTGCGCGGCTCCGTGTGCTCGCCGACCTGCCAGCCCACCTTCTCCAGCGTGGCCGCGCAGGCACGCAACGCACCGGGGTCCGGCTCGCGCACGGCGACCGCCTCCGGCTGCGGTGTCGCACGCACCCGGTAACCGGCGCTCGCGGCATCCGCGTCCGCGGGCCGGTGGCCCGCCGCCTCCAGAGCGAGCGCCGCGGCCTGCACCAGATGTGTCCGCTCCCATCCGCAGGGACGGTCCGTGGCGCCGTCCGGATTGGTCATCCGGCGCATCTCCAGCAGCCCCTGCCAGGCGCTGTGCACCTCGCGCATCCGGGAGGGGCCGCCGTCGGCCGCCTCCTCGCCGCCGATCCGGGCGGCGAACACCCCTGACCCGGCGGACACGGACGTCTCCGTGACCGGTTCGGGCCCGGGCTCGGGCTCGGGAGCCTCGCGTATGCGATGCCCGGCGGGCGTCAGGAAGTGGGCGTGCGGCGGCCTGGGATGCCGGAAGGCGAGCCCGCGCTTCACCAGCGCGGCGAGCTGGGTCTCCGTACCCTTCAGCCGCCCGGTCACCGGTTCGGCGGCGTCGATGACACGCCGCTGTGCGGCGGTCGGCGGTCGTGTCACGGCGCGCTCCCTCCAGGGTCGGTCAGTGCTCCTCGGGCCGCTGTTCCGACGGGGAGAGCGGCTCATGAGAACAGTACGAGTCGGGTCTGACATTCCAGCCGGCCACCACATGCCGCCGGTGCTCCGTGCTCAGCCGGCTGACCGTCCCGGTGCCGAGCTGGAACAGGGCGCCGTCCCCCGCGGGCAGGCCCAGCCGCCGTGCGGTCAGCACCCGCAGGAAGTGCCCGTGCGACACGACCACCACACTGCCCTCCGCCTCGGCGAGCGCCGCGTCGATCTTGGCCAGCATCCGCTCCGCGCGCGCCCCGACCTCGTCCGGGCTCTCCCCGGGGTGTTCGGGCGGTCCGGGCGTGACCCCGTCCGTGAACAGGAACCAGTCGGGCCGCTCCCGGTGGATCTCGAGGGTCGTGATCCCCTCGTACCCGCCGTAGTCCCACTCGGACAGGTCCGCGTCCACCCGCGCCCCGCCGATCCTGGCCAGCCGTGCCGTCTCCTGGGCCCGTTGCATCGGGCTGACGAAGGCCGCCGCGATGTGGTGGCGGGCGATCAGCGGAGCGAGCCTGCGGGCCTGCTCCCGGCCGTTCTCGGTCAGCGGGACGTCGGTCGACCCCGTGTGCCGCCCGGACAACGACCACTCGGTCTCACCGTGCCGTACGAGGAGAAGGTCACCCATCGCCGAAACCCTTTCTGTCCCTTCGCACGCGACTGTCCTTCGTACGGTGACACCGGCCGACGGCCCTCGCAGCACCGGCTGCGCCGGTCGGCCCTACCGCCAGTACCTGCTACTGCGGGCACGCGCCACTGCGGGCGCCCGCTACTGCCGGTACCTGCTATTGCGGGCACGCGCTACTGCCGGTACCCGCTACTGCCGGTACCCGCTACTGCCGGTACCCGCTACTGCCGGTACCCGCTCAGGAACCGTCCGATCCGGCTGATCGCCGCGTCGAGGTCGTCGGCGTGGGGGAGGGTGAGGATGCGGAAGTGGTCGGGGCGGGGCCAGTTGAAGCCGGTGCCCTGCACGACCTGGATCTTCTCGCGGAGAAGGAGGTCCAGGACGAACTTCTCGTCGTCGTGGATCTTGTGGACCTCGGGGTCGATGCGCGGGAAGGCGTACAGGGCGCCCTTCGGTTTCACGCACGAGACCCCGGGGATCTCGTTGAGCTTCTCCCAGGCGCGGTTGCGCTGTTCGTACAGGCGGCCGCCGGGGGCGGTCAGTTCGTGGATGGACTGGCGGCCGCCGAGCGCGGCCTGAATGGCGTACTGGGCGGGCGCGTTGGCGCACAGCCGCATGGAGGCGAGCATCGTCAGGCCCTCCAGATAGCTGCGGGCGTGCTGCTTGGGGCCCGTGACGACCAGCCAGCCGGAACGGAATCCGGCGACGCGGTAGGTCTTCGACAGGCCGCAGAAGGTGAGGACGACCAGGTCGGGGGCGAGTGCGGCGGCCGAGTGGTGCACGGCGCCGTCGTACAGGATCTGGTCGTAGATCTCGTCGGCGAACACCATCAGGCCGTGGCGGCGGGCGAGGTCGAGGATGCCCTCGATGATCTCCTTGGGATATACCGCGCCCGTCGGGTTGTTGGGGTTGATGATGACGACGGCGCGGGTCCTGTCGGTGATCTTCGCGGCCATGTCGGCCAGGTCCGGGTACCAGTCGGACTGTTCGTCGCAGAGGTAGTGCACGGCCTTGCCGCCGGCGAGCGTGGTCACCGCCGTCCAGAGCGGGAAGTCCGGGGCGGGGATGAGGACTTCGTCGCCGTCCTCGACCAGCGCCTGTACGGCCATCGACACCAGCTCGGAGACGCCGTTGCCGAGGAAGACGTCGTCGACGCCGACCTCCAGGCCGCGGTCCTGGTATCGCTGGGCAACGGCGCGGCGGGCGGAGAGGATGCCGCGTGAATCAGTGTAGCCGTGTGCCTGCGGGAGCATCCGGATCATGTCCTGGAGGATCTCGTCCGGCGCCTCGAAGCCGAAGAGCGCGGGGTTGCCGGTGTTGAGGCGCAGCACGCTGTGGCCGGCCTCCTCCAGCGCGTCGGCGTGCTCGATCACCGGGCCCCGGATCTCGTAACAGACCTCGCTGAGTTTGCTCGACTGCCGGAACTCCATGCGCTGTGCCTCCGGTTCGTTGTGATGCTTGGTTTTACCAAGTAGGCGCTTGGAAAGTCCAACAACATGTCTAGACTGCGTCGCATGTCACCTCGCCGAAGCTACGACCAGTACTGTTCCGCTGCCCGGGCGCTCGACGCCGTCGGTGACCGCTGGACCCTCCTGATCGTCCGCGAACTCCTCGGCGGACCGCGCCGCTACACGGACCTGCACGCGGACCTGCCCGGCGTGAGCACGGACGTCCTCGCGTCCCGGCTCAAGGACATGGAGCGCGACGGGCTGACGACACGACGGCGCCTTCCACCGCCCGGTGCGGTGTACGTGTATGAACTCACCTCGCGCGGAGGGGAGTTGCTTCCCGTGCTGCAGGCGCTCGGTGACTGGGGCGCCGCCGGGCTCGGCGAGCGGCGGCCCACCGACGCCGTACGGGCGCACTGGTTCGCGTTGCCGCTGCTGCGGGGACTGCAGGGCGAGGGGCTGGTGGAAGTCCACCTGGACGAGGGGGAGTTCCATGTGTGGCTGGGGGCCGGGGAGGGGCCCGTGTACGGGGACGGCGCCGCGCCGGAGGAGCCGGATGTCCGGCTGTCCCTCGATACGGGGACGTGCGAGGCCGTGAGCCGGGGGGAGTTGACCTTGCTGAACGCGGTGCGGGAGGGGCGGGTCGGGGTGGTGGGCGAGGGGGCGCTGGCGAAGGGGCTGCGGGAGGGGTGACGGGAGGGGCTGGTTGGTTTTCGCCCCCTCCGCCCCTGCCCATCCCGTAAATGGGGGCTGCCGCCCCCAGACCCCCGCATCGCGCTGAACGCGCTCGTCCTCGAACGCCGGACGGGCTGAAACGGGGCGGAGCCCCAGGAGTACGGGATGGGCAGGGGCGGAGGGAGCGAAAACCCACCCCTGCCTACGGGCGGTCAGACCCCCCGCGGCACCCGCGAAGGCCGCCCCGACCCGCGGGTCAAGGCGTACCCGCCGATGCCCGACAGCGCAGCCAACAGGCCACCGAACGCCGTCCACACCCACCGGTCGGACCACCACCCGGAGGCCCAGCCGTCATCGGGCTCCAGGGACGACAGCGTGGCCGTGGTCGACTCCTCGGAGTCGTCCGAGGTGTCGCCGGTCGTCGCGACCCCCGGAATCAGGGGCTGCGCGAGCGCCCCGTCCACCGCCGCCGCACCGCCGATCTCCTTCGAGTCCACCTGGACCTCGGCGCTCAGCGGCAGGCCCAGATCGGAGGCCTGCAGGCCGGTGGCGGTCAGCCGGATGTAGTACGTGCCCGGCAGCGGATCGTCGGCCCAAGTCTCCGACCAGGCACGGACGTTGCGCAGAGTGCAGGACAGCTCCACGGAGGCCGCGTCCTGCGCCGCCGTCCGCGTCTGCGCCCCGTACTGGCACGCCTGCCGCCGTCGCAGCCCGTCGTACACATCGAGCTGCCAGGTCTGCGCGGCGGTCCGCGTCGAGCCCTCGGGCAGCCGTACCGTCGCCTTCACGGTGGGTCGCTGACCGGCGTCCGCGGGGAACGACCAGTACAGGTAGTCGCTCGTGGACCCACTGGCGGTGGCCTGCTGACCCTGTTCGATCTCGGTCGCCGTACGGAACGACGTACCGGCCTGGGTGGGTGCGGCGCTGTCGTCCGACGGGCTCGCCGAGGGCGAGGAGTCGGCGACGGCAGGGGCCGCGGCCACCCCGAGCAGGAGCAGGGCGGTGGTCAACACTCGTCGGATACGCATCAGTTGGTCCTCCATACGGCGACCCGCAGACGCGAGATCCAGCCCCACAGCACACCGGCGAGGAAGCCGGTGAGCACGAGGGCGCCGAGCAGCCACCAGCCGCGCCCAAGACCGAACGAGGCCACGTCGGAGGCCTGGTCCGGTGCGTCGACGACATCGACGGTCAGCTCCAGCGGAAGTCCGGGCGTGGTCTTCACACCCCCGGCGGCCGAGAAGGAGTTGGCGACCTGGAGGCACACCGTCTCGGCGGTGGCACCCTCGTCGTCGCTCTCGGCCTTCGGATAGCGCAGACCCGTCGAGATGACGTCGGTCCGGCCGCTGCCCGCCGCCTCACCGCGGACGATCTCCCGTCCGCTCACCGTGACGGCCCGCAGCAACACCCCGTAGTCCGGGCTGACTTCGCGGTCCGCCGCGACGCTCACCGAGGCGCGCAGCTCCTGGCCCGGCTCGACGTCCACGCGGTACCAGCGGTGCTGCGCGAACTCCTCACGGTCGGTGAAGAGCCCCGACTCGATCGTGGGCGCCTTGGCGCACGACTCGGCGCCCTCGACTGCCCGCGGCACGACCACCGGATCGGCGGCGCGGTCCACCAACTGGTTGACCTTGTCGGTGAGTTCGTCGGTGTGCTCCACCGACGTGTAGGTACCGCCGGTGGCCTCGGCGATGCAGCTCAACTGCTCGCGCATCTTCGTGTTGGGCACCAGGCCGAGCGTGTCGATGGTGAGACCGATGCCCTTGGCCGCGATCTCCCGGGCCACCTCGCACGGGTCGAGCGGGGCGCAGGTGTCCTCGCCGTCACTGATGAGGACGATGCGCTTCGAACCGTTGCCGCCGTCGAGGTCGTCGGCGGCCTTGAGCAGCGCGGGACCGATCGGGGTCCAGCCGGTGGGGACGAGCGTCGCGACGGCGGTCTTCGCCTCGGTGCGGTCCAGCGGGCCGACCGGATAGAGCTGTGCGGTGTCCTTGCATCCCGTCTTCTGGTCGTCGCCCGGGTAGTTGGCGCCGAGTGTGCGTATCCCGAGCTGGACCTCCTCGGGTGTCGCGTCGAGCACCTCGTTGAATGCCTGCTTCGCCGCGGCCATGCGTGACTTGCCGTCGATGTCCGTGGCCCGCATGGAACCGCTGACGTCCAGGACGAGGTCGACCTTGGGAGCGGCCGCCGTCGTTTCGTCGGCGACCGCGCCGGCCGGGTAGGCGATTCCGGCCGTCAGGGCGGCGAGCAGAGCGCAAAGCCCTGTCGCCAGCCGTTGTCTTGTGATCATCGGCGGATCCTATTGACCAAAGGTGTCGTGCTTCAAAACGAGACTTCACGATGAAGCGTCAAAGGATGCTTCAGAGCGAGGAGTTGAGGAGCGGGTTGGGGAGCTGCGCCCAGGTGTCCCCGGGCGTCTTCGGAGACAGCCGCATCAAGGTCAGCGCCTTGGTGGGGAGCGGCTCGCTCCGGAGGACCGCGAGGTCCGGGGTGTCCGGCAGATCGGGTACGACCGTCTCCAACGCCTCGCGCAGAGCAGTCGTCGATCCCGCTGTCGCGCCCAGTGCGCCGCCGACGAGGGCGCCGAAGAGCTTGCGGCGCAGAGTGGTCTCGTCGTCGGTGACGATGCGGCCGGCGAGGTCCGGCACCGGGATGCCGTGGCGGGCCAGGCGGGCCGGGCTCACCCGGATGTCGGCCAGGTCTCGGTAGACCAGCCGGAGAGGGGCGCCCGTGGGGGAGAGGACCACCAGGAGGTTCTGGCCGTGCGCCTCCAGGGCCACACCCATGTCGAGCAGCCGCAGACCGGCGGTGAGGGCGAGACGGGTGAACTCGGCCATCCAGGCGGGCGATCGGGGCAGCCCGGTGGTGGCGAGGGCGGCCACCGGGACGACCCGCTCGCCGGAGTTCGCGTAGGTGTCCGGGGACTCCCTCAACACAGCCGCCAGATCAGGGCTGTTGGCGGTGGCGGCGCCGAGGGTCCGGGTGATGTGCAGCGGCAGGTCCGCACGTTCAGCCATTGCCTCCATGAACGCCGAGACCGTCGCGGCCGTCTCGATCGAGTACACCGAGATGTCCCGCACGGAGGAGGTCAGCCGGGCACTCAGCGCCGTCTTCACGTGCGGCCCGTCCGGCAGGGCGAGGGTACGCAGGGACATCAACGGATGCGCGGCGAACCCCTCTTGAAGCAAGCCGTCCATGCCCAAGCGGCCCTCACTCCGGCCCCCCTCGCCCAATCCGCCCTCCGTGCCCGTCCCCTCCCGACCCGGCCCGCGCAGCACATGCGCCGCCTGCCAGGGGTGGACCGGAATGAGCACCCGCTCCCCGTCCCGCAGCCACTTCGGCCACTCGCCCGTCACAAGGCAGTCGTCCGAGGCCACCAGTCCCAGCTCCACCAGCGGCCGGTGCTCCGGCCCGTACGCGAGCTGCTCGGCCGCTGAGAACCCGGGCCGCGAACGGCAGTTGGGGTGGTAGGGGTGCCCGTCGACGACCCGCTGCTCCCACTCCCAGCCGGCGACCGGCTCCTTGTCGGCGGCAGGCTGACCGGCGCGGGAAAGGGCCAACGAGGCGACGCTGTTGCCCAGTTCGGCGGCGAAAGCGGCGGCGTGCGGCAGGGCGAGGGCTGTCACGAGCCGGTCGGGCCGGTCGTGCCAGGTGCCGTCGAGCCGTACCTCGGCGACGTACGCGGTGGTGGCGTACGGATCCGCGTGCGGGCCGTGCAGCCGACGACCGTCTGCCAGCCGCAGCGTGAGACCGTCACGCCCGGCCTCGCGGTGCGTGACCCAGGGCATCGGCTCGTACGCCAGCGCACGCCACAGCCGCGTCAGCACGGCCGCCCGCGCACCGGGCAGCGCGGCCGCGTACGACGCCGACAAGCAGGGCCGTACGACACTCAGTTCGTCCGCGAGCGTGACCTCGGCCTCGGGTGTGGGGGGACGGTGCACGGTGGAGCTCCTTGGATACGAGGACGTTCGGCGCGTGGTCGCTCGCGACGAGGGTCGGGCACCGCGGTCGCGGACGACCGACGACGACACACATAATGATCACCAGAGCACCGTATGGAACGAATGGAACGCGTGGCCCCCATGCCCCCCATGCTCCCCCCGCCTCCCGAAAACGACCTGGACGGTCCGGAAGGTCTGAAGGACAGCGAAGAAGCCGCCGACGAGTATGCCGCGGCGCCGCTGCTCAATTGTCTGCTGCGGGAGGTGGGAGAGCCCTCGGGGGCCGCCGGCACATACCGGCTCCGTGCCAGTGGCCGCCTGATCAGGGTCCGCGGCACGCGCCGGCCGACCCGGCCCGAGGTGTACGCCGACGAGACCTGGCACCGGCTCACCCACGCCGAGCTGGTCGGACTCACCGCCGAGGAACTGCGCGCCTACACCGGCCTGGCCAACTCCGAACTGCCCGCCGAGATGACCGACAGCCGAGACGCGGTCGCCGCGATCCTTGCCGCACGTGCCCGTGCCACGCCGCCGTCGGACCCGTATCTGCGCTCCGAGCAGTCCCTGATCACCGGGCATCCGCACCACCCGGCCCCCAAGGCCCGCGGCGGCGGCCCGGTCACCGGCTGGCTGCCGTACGCCCCCGAGGCGTACGCCCGCTTCCCGCTGGAACTGCTCGCGGTGCGCGAGGACGCGGTCGTCGAGGAAGGCGACACGACGGCGCTCGACAGTTTCGGGGACCCGCCGCCCGGTTACCGGATGCTTCCCGCCCATCCCTGGCAGCTCGACCTGGTCGCCGCCCGCCCGGCGATCCGGGACGCCTTCGCGGACGGCCGGCTCGTCCGACTGGGGCGCACCGCGTACCCGCTCTGGCCCACGGCCGCGATCCGCACGTTGTACGCCCCCGACCCCGACGGCGATCCGGACGTCGACCTCTTCCTCAAGTTCAGCCTCGATGTGCGCATCACCAACGACATCCGCCGGCTGTGGCGCCACGACCTGCTGAAGCTGCGCCGCACGGACGAGGCGACCGCCACGGCCTTCGCGGCCATCCCGGGCCCCGCGGCGTGGCTGAGCGACCGCGGCTACCGCACCGCCGACTTCGCCTTCGAGGAACTCGCCGTCATGGTCCGCGACGGACTGCGCGCCCATGTCGTCCCGGGTGCGACCCCGCTCCTCGCCGCCGCCCTGGTCGAAGGCTTCGAAGGCAGCCCCCTCGACCGGCTCACCGATCCCGCCGACTGGTGGGCGGCGTATCTGCGCCAGGTCGTGCCCCCGGCACTGGAGGTGTTCGCGCGCCACGGCGTCGTGGTCGAGGCGCACCTGCAGAACACGGTGGTGGCGGTGGACGCGGGCGGCACGCCCGTGCAGGCGCTCTTCCGGGACGCGGAGGGGGTGAAGCTCCTGGCGGACGTGGACCGGGCTGCCGGTTGGGAGCGGCTGGTCTACTGCCTGGTCGTCAACAACATCACCGAAGTCGCCGTCCTGCTGGCGGAGGACCACCCGGGCTGGGATCCGTGGCCTGCAGTGCGGACCGAGCTGGCCCGGCACGACCTTCCCGAGATCGCGGACCTGCTCTCCTCGCCCACCCTCCCCGGCAAGACGAACCTCCTGCTGCGATGGACGGGCGCGGACGGGGCGGACGCCCGCTATGTACCGCTGCCGAATCCACTCGCGCATCCGCCGGCCGCCGATTAATCCCGATGGCCCAGGTGGCCGGCTGATCTACAGTGGCCAGTGTGCTGCGCGACGTGACTGCTGTTCGATACGTGACCCCGTTGAGGGCGGGCGGTTCCGTGCCCGGAGTCGTCGAGGCCGATGACCTGGGGACGTACGTCGTGAAGTTCACGGGTTCCGCGCAGGGCACGAAGGCCCTGGTCGCCGAGGTGATCGTCGGTGAACTCGCCCGCGCCCTCGGACTGCGGTTCCCCGAGCTGGTCCTGGTGCACTTCGACCCGGCGGTCGCCGCGCACGAGCCCCACCAGGAGGTTCAGGACCTGCTGCGTGCGAGCGTCGGGCTCAATCTCGGCATGGACTACCTGTCGGGTGCGAAGGACTTCACCCCGGAGATCGCCGAGACGTTCGCCGTCGACCCGCTGGAGGCGGGCAAGGTCATCTGGCTGGACGCCCTCACGGTCAACGTCGACCGTACGGTGCACAGTTCGAACCTGATGATCTGGCCCACGCTCGGTGTCGCGCCCCCGCGTCTGTGGCTCATCGACCACGGCGCTGCCCTCGTCTTCCACCACCGCTGGGACACCTCGGCGCCGGAGAAGTCGTACGACTTCAGACGTCATGCCCTCGGCGGCAGCACTCCGGACACCCGCGCGGCGGACGCGGCACTCGCTCCTCTCGTGACCGAGGAACTGCTGCGCGAGATCACAGCGCAGGTGCCGGACGCCTGGCTCGCGGACGAGCCGGGTTTCGCGACTCCCGACGAGGCGCGTGAGGCGTACGTCCGTTATCTCGTCGCCCGGGTGCGGGCCTCCGCGCAGTGGCTGCCCACCGACTTCCCCACCGGGGAACAACTCGCCGCGGAGGACGCGGACCGCGCGGCGACAACCCGGCGAGGCCGGCCGAACTGGCTCAAGCAGGTCCCTGACCTGCACGGCAAACCGGCGGCGGAACAGGACTGGTCGGTACACCTCGGATGACCACGGAGAACACGGAGACAGCGGAGAACATGGCGGACGCGGAGAACGTAGAGGCGACGGACCACTCGGAGGACACGGCCCATCGCGTCCAGATCGAGTACTGCACCCAGTGCCGCTGGCTGCCCCGTGCCGCCTGGCTCGCTCAGGAGCTCCTCACCACCTTCGAGACCGAATTGACGGAACTCGCCCTCAAGCCCGGCACCGGTGGCGTCTTCGTCGTACGAGTCGACGACGAGGTCGTCTGGGACCGCCGTGAGCAGGGCTTCCCGGAGCCGACGGCCGTCAAGCGTCTCGTACGTGACCGAGTGGCCCCGGAGAAGTCCCTGGGCCACTCGGAGAAACCGGCGGGCTGAGTCAGCCGTGAGTCAGCCGTTGAGCTGAGCCGCCTCAGGCGCCCAGCTGCTCGTACGCGGGCAGTGTGAGGAAGTCCGCGTAGTCCTCGTCCAGGGCGACCTTCAGCAGCAGGTCGTGCGCCTGCTGCCAGTTGCCCGCGGCGAAGGCCTCGTCGCCGATCTCGGCGCGGATGTCCGCGAGTTCCTCGGCGGCGATCTTGCGCGCCAGCTCGGGCGTCGCGGTCTCGCCGTTTTCGAAGACGACCCCAGCGTTGATCCACTGCCAGATCTGCGAGCGGGAGATCTCGGCGGTGGCCGCGTCCTCCATGAGGTTGAAGATGGCGACCGCACCCACTCCGCGCAGCCACGCTTCGATGTAGCGGATGCCGACCTGGACGGCGTTGACCAGGCCGTCGTACGTCGGCTTGGCGTCGAGGGAGTCGACGGCGATCAGGTCACCGGCCGCCACCGAGACGTCCTCGCGCAGCCGGTCCTTCTGGTTGGGCCGGTCGCCGAGGACCGCGTCGAAGGAGGCCATGGCGATCGGGACGAGGTCCGGGTGGGCAACCCAGGAGCCGTCGAAACCGTCGTTCGCCTCACGGTCCTTGTCCGCCTTGACCTTCTCGAAGGCGACCTTGTTGACCTCTTCGTCGCGGCGCGAGGGGATGAACGCCGCCATGCCGCCGAGCGCGTGCGCGCCGCGCTTGTGGCAGGTGCGGACGAGGAGTTCGGTGTACGCGCGCATGAACGGAGCTGTCATCGTCACCGCGTTGCGGTCCGGCAGTACGAACTTCTCGCCGCCGTCACGGAAGTTCTTGACGATGGAGAAGAGGTAGTCCCAGCGGCCGGCGTTCAACCCGGAGGCGTGGTCGCGGAGTTCGAAGAGGATCTCGTCCATCTCGTACGCGGCGGTGATCGTCTCGATCAGGACGGTCGCGCGGACGGTGCCCTGCGGGATGCCGACGTAGTCCTGCGCGAAGACGAAGACCTCGTTCCACAGGCGCGCCTCAAGGTACGACTCCGTCTTCGGGAGGTAGAAGTACGGGCCCTTGCCGAGGTCGAGCAGGCGCTGCGCGTTGTGGAAGAAGTACAGGCCGAAGTCGACGAGCGCGCCGGGGACGGGCGTGCCGTCGGCGTCGACGAGGTGGCGCTCGTCCAGGTGCCAGCCGCGCGGCCGCATGACGACGGTCGCGAGCTCGTCGGCCGGCTTGAGCGCGTACGACTTGCCGGTGCGCTCGTCCGTGAAGTCGATGTTCCGGGTGTACGCGTCGGTCAGGTTGACCTGACCGAGGACCACGTTCTCCCAGGTGGGCGCGGAGGCGTCCTCGAAGTCGGCGAGCCAGACCTTGGCGCCGGAGTTGAGGGCGTTGATGGTCATCTTGCGGTCGGTGGGGCCGGTGATCTCGACCCGGCGGTCGTTCAGGGCTGCCGGGGAGGGGGCCACCCTCCAGGAGTCGTCCGCGCGGATCGCGGCGGTCTCCGGGAGGAAGTCGAGCGTGGAGGTGCGGGCGATCTCGGCGCGGCGCTCCGCTCGGCGGACGAGGAGCTCGTCACGCCGGGGCGTGAACAGCCGGTGCAGCTCGGCCACGAAGGCGAGGGCCGCGTCGGTGAGGACCTCTTCCTGCCGGGGCAGGGGCTCGGCGTCGACGATGGCCAGCGAGGACGGCGCTGGTGCGGACATGAGCTGTCACTTCCTTCAGCGAGCGTGGCACCGGGTGCCAGTCAATCTGAGTACGGCTGGGAACGCCCGCGGAGCCGTCGGGCGCTTCTGAACAGTGGATACTAGTTTCCTCATGGTGGAAGTTCAATGGTTTGTTGATGTCGAGATTCTCTGAGTCGAGGAAAACTGGCGCTCAGTGCCACCCCGTTCACTCAAGGTGGACCAGGTCTTCCGTCGTGTCGATGTCGTACGGCCGGGCGACGTCTCCGCACTCGACGAGAGTGATCGCCTCCGCGTGCTCCTTCAGGTATGCGCGTGCCCCGCGATCCCCGGTGGCAGTCGCGGCGATGCCTGCCCAGTGGGCGGCCCCGAAGAGGACAGGGTGACCGCGCACCGCCTCGTAAGCGGCCGAAATCAGCGACTTTTCGTCTTGGTACGCGGCAAGGATCCGGCCCACCGCCTCGGAGCCGATACCGGGCTGGTCGACGAGCGACACCAGCGCGGCCCGCGCCACCGTGCCCGCCAGCGAGTCGAGCCCGGCGCGCAGCGAGGAACCCATGCCCTCCTCCCACCGCGGGTTGTCGACGAGCACACAGCCGGGCAGGGCGGCTTGTTCCCGTACGGCATCGGCCCCGGCCCCCAGGACCACGTGGATGCGCGTGCAGCCGCCCGCACGCAACACCGCGACCGCATGTTCGACAAGAGGCCGCCCCCGGTGGGACAGGAGCGCCTTGGGCCGCCCCCCGAGCCGCCGGCCGCCGCCGGCCGCCAGCAGCAACCCGGCCACCTGGTCTTTGTTCACCGTCATGTCCCCTGCATACCCGACCGGGCGGGGGTGCGCTTCGGCACCCGGGCGGACCGCACGAATTCCGAGGGCTGAATTTCGGTCAGAGGAGTGGCGCCCACCGCGCCGGGTGGCGTTTACTGACCCGCGTCCCTCGGCGCCCGGCCATCGCCATGTCGTGTTCGGCGGACGTACGAAGGACTTGCGCACGAGGATGTGCGAGGGGGAGAGCTGTGTTGCGGAGCTTGGGGCAGAGGCCAGTGACCGGCAGCGACGAGGACCCGAGGGTGGCGGAACTGCGTACCGCCGTCGCTCGGCTGCGCCGTCAACTCGCCGCGCATCCGGCCGAGTTCCCGGACCGGGGAATCGCGGAGGACGAACTCGGGGCCCTCGCCGCGATGGCCATCAGCGGCATCCCCGAGATCCTGCGCCTGCGCCGCTCCTTGCTGCTGATCGCCGGCTCGATCGGCTCGGTCAGCGCACTGGCCGCGAGCCTCGCCGATGTCCGCAGCGCGGTGGAACTGTTCGGGGAACCACCGGGGCGGTAGGGCCGGCCGGCCCCGCGGGGTCACCATGACGGTGGTCCGGCGAGTTCGGGGAATCGCCGTGCCGGGTGGCGCCGTTGGGCTCGGGGAATTGTTGCGACGGTGGTCGGGTGGACCCGTCTCGGTGAACCGCCGGGGCGGTGGGCCCCGCGGAATCGGCGAACCGCCCCGCGACAGTCATGCCACCCAGTGCGGGCGCCCCGCGTCCGCACCGGCCACGTCCAGCCCGCTGTCCAAGGCGGTCGCCACCCGGCGCACCGCGTCGTCGAGAACGTCCGGCGACAGCGTGTACGGGAAGCGCAGCCGCCGTTCGTGCGTGCCGGGATCGGCGCCGAAGCGGGCGCCGCCCTCGACGCGTACCCCCTGCGCCAGCGCCGCGCGGGCCAGCGCCGAGGCGATCGGGCGGCCGAGGTCGATCCACAGGGTCAGCCCACCGAGCGGCAACTGCCAGCGCCAGTCGGGGAGATGACGGGCCAGTGACTCGGCGAGCGCGTCCCGCTGGGCCCGCAACCGTGGCAGCCGCTCGCGCAGTACGTCGTCGGTGCGCGCCAGCAGACCGAGCGCGACCAACTGGTCGAGGACCGGGCCGCCCATGTCGGCCGGCACCCGCGCGGTCGCCAGTTCCGTGATCAGCCGGGACCCCGCCCGCACCCAGCCGACCCGCAGACCGCCCCAGTGCGTCTTGCTCAACGACCCCACGGTCACGATCTGTTCGGCCATCCCGCGCGGTGCGAGCGACGCGAAGGGCGCGGGCGATCGAACGTCCAGTGCGATCTCCGACATCGTCTCGTCGATCAGCAGCCAGGTGCCGGTGGCCCGCGCCGACTCCAGTACGGCCAGGCGCTGTTCGGGCGGCATCAGTCGCCCCGTCGGATTGTGGAAGTCGGGGATCAGATACGCGACCCGGGGCGCCGCCTGCCGCAGAGCACAGTCGATCAGACTCGTGTCCCAGCCGACCTCCGTGACAGGGACGGGAGTTGTCCGCAACCCGGCGCGGCGGATCGCGTCAAGGGCGTTCGGATAGGAGGGGTTCTCCACCAGCACCCGGTCGCCGGGCCGCCCGAGCAGGCCCAGCGTCAGGGCCAGGGCCTGCTGCGCTCCTGCCGTGATGAGGATCTGGTCCGGCAGCGTCGGCAGCCCGCGCCGGGTGAACCGCTCGGCGACCGCCGCCCTCAACTCCGGTATCCCGTAGGGGTGATAGCCCGGTGTCGGCGCATGCCGGGCCAGCATCGTGCCCGCCGCGGCGACCGCGTCCGCGAGCTCGGCCTCGGGCGCGCCGGGCGCGGCGAAGGCCAGGTCGATCACCCCGTCGTCGGCGGGGAACGAGGCCACGTTGGTCGGGCGGTGCCCCTCGGGGAGCTCCGTCCAGGTACCGGCACCGCGCCGGCTGAGCGCGAACCCGCTCTCGCGCAGAAGGTCGTACGCCGCTGTCACCGTGGCCCGGCTGATCCCCAGCGCCGAGGCCAGCTCACGCTCGGCGGGCAGCCGGATGTGCAGCGCGATCCGGCCGTCGAGGAGCAGCTTGCGTACGCCGTCGGCGAGCGCGCGATAGCCGGGGCGGCCGTCGACCTGGGGTGCGGTGGACAGCAGCCCGGCCAGCTGCCGGCTGCCCAGCGTCCTGTCCGCGGAGTGGACCGCCGGTCCGTTCGCCATACCAACTCCCTCGTATTGGCCCTGTGGGGCAGGCCAATCAGCTTACAGACTGGGAGAAGGGACAGAATTCGGCCGGGCCGATTGGCCTGGGAAGGGGAGCAGGTAGATGAAAGCCGGGAACACTCGCGTCCACGGAAAGGGATCCGCCGACGCCGATGCCGACGCCGATGCCGACGTCACCGGCGTCACCGACCGTCTGGAGCGGGAGCTGCAGCGACGTCAGGAGGAGCGCATGCCGGGTGTGCCTCTGCGGGTATGGGCACGGGGCCTGCTCGCCAGATCGCCGAGGCGAGCGGGCGAACACTGATGGCCGCCGGCGGGGGGCGCGTCATCGTCGGGGTCAGCGGCTCGCTCGCGAGTCTCGCCGCGCTCCGGGTCGCCGCCCACGCGGCCCGCGAGAGCGGACGTACGCTCGTCGCCGTCCTGGCCTGGGAGCCGCCCGAGGGCGAGGCACTTCACGTCAGGAACCCCGACAGCGCCTGGGCCGCCCACTGCGAACGTGAGGCCCGAGCCCGCCTGGACCGGGCTTTCGGCGAGGTCTTCGGCGGTACGCCGAAAGGGGTCACCGTCCGTCGGCGGGTGATCCGCGGACGCCCGGACCGCGTCCTGTGCGCGGGTGTCGCGGACCCGGACGACCTGCTCGTCCTCGGCGCCCGTAGCGGCCCGCGCCGGGCGGCCGTCCGCCGACGGGTGCTGGCACGGACCCGCCGGCCGGTCCTGATGGTTCCCGCACCCGAATTGCCGAGGCGGGAGCGCCGTGCGTTGCGGCGCGCGACGGCGGGGGATTTCGAGATGCCGGCGTGAGCAGGCTCGGGTTCGATCAGCACGTGCGACGGAGGGGCAGCGTGGTGTCCGTCTGATCAGGCCGTGCGACGGCGGGACAGTGGTGCGTCGCTCTGGATCAGGCCGCCGGGCCCGAGCTCGCCAGTGCCGCCGACAGTTCCACCGCCACCTGTTGCAGCATGGGCACGATCTTCTCGGTGGCCGCTTCCGTGACGCGGCCCGCCGGGCCGGAGATCGAAATGGCGGCGGCCGTGGGGGAGTCGGGCACCGAGACGGCGAGGCAGCGGACCCCCATCTCCTGCTCGTTGTCGTCGATCGCGTAGCCGAGCCTGCGCACCTCTTCCAGCGCGGTCAGGAAACCGTCCGGTGTGGTGATCGTCTTCTCGGTCGCGGCGGGCATGCCGGTACGGGCCAGCAGTGAGCGCACCTCGTCGGCCGGAGTGTGCGCGAGCAGCGCCTTGCCCACGCCCGTGGAGTGCGGCAGCACACGACGGCCCACCTCGGTGAACATGCGCATCGAGTGCTTGGACGGCACCTGGGCGACGTACACGATCTCGTCCCCGTCGAGCAGTGCCATGTTCGCGGTCTCGCCGGTCTCCTCGACGAGACGCGCGAGGTAGGGGCGGGCCCAGGTGCCGAGGAGCCGGGCGGCGGATTCGCCGAGCCGGATCAGGCGGGGGCCGAGGGCGTACCGGCGGTTGGGCTGCTGACGTACGTAACCGCAGGACACCAGCGTGCGCATGAGACGGTGGATGGTGGGCAGCGGCAGCCCGCTGCTCGCGGCGAGCTCGCTCAGGCCGACCTCGCCCCCGGCGTCCGCCATCCGCTCGAGCAGATCGAAGGCACGCTCGAGGGACTGGACGCCACCGCTCGGTGAGGATGACTTGGCGGCGTCGGTGGTTCTGGCGCTGGACGACGACACGGGCGCGGTCCTTTCGAGGCTGAGAGGCAGACGCAGCCTACCGGGGAGTCGGCCGACCCTCCGGTGGTGCATACCTACGTTCCGGTAGTGCATACCTACGTTCTGCTGGGCGGAATTGTAATTCCACTTTGTGGAAACGTCCAGAGTGGGCGAGTGAGGGGCAGAGTGGAGAAGTGTGCCCTTGACGGCGCGTGGGTCGAAGTGAAGACTCCTTCAACAGAACGTTGAATTTCGTTACGCGGAAGTAAACAGCCGCAGCGAGGTCAACAGGGGCAGAGAGAGGGGTCCGGGTGTCCGACGTCGAACTGGTGCTGCGCTCGACACGCGTCATCACTCCCGAGGGGACGCGCGCCGCCTCGGTCGCGGTTGCCGGCGGAAAGATCACGGCCGTACTCGCGTACGACGCGCAGGTGCCGGCCGGTGCCCGCATCGAGGACTTCGGCGACGACGTCCTGCTGCCCGGGCTCGTCGACACCCACGTACACGTCAACGACCCGGGGCGTACGGAGTGGGAGGGCTTCTGGACGGCCACGCGCGCGGCGGCCGCCGGAGGCATCACCACCCTGATCGACATGCCGCTCAACTCCCTCCCGCCTACGACGACGGTCGACAACCTCCGTACGAAGAAGGACGTCGCCCGCTCCAAGGCGCACATCGACGTCGGCTTCTGGGGCGGCGCGCTGCCCGACAACGTCAAGGATCTGCGGCCGTTGCACGACGCGGGAGTCTTCGGCTTCAAGGCGTTCCTGTCGCCGTCGGGCGTGGACGAGTTCCCGGAGCTGGACCAGGAGCAACTCGCCCGGTCACTGGCCGAGATCGCCGGCTTCGGCGGCCTGCTGATCGTGCACGCCGAGGACCCGCACCACCTCGCCGCAGCCCCACAGAAGGGCGGCGGGAAGTACGCCGACTTCCTCGCCTCGCGTCCGCGTGACGCCGAGGACACCGCCATCGCGAACCTCATCGCCCAGGCGAAGCGCCTCAACGCGCGCGTGCACGTGCTGCACCTGTCGTCGAGCGACGCGCTGCCGCTGATCGCCGCGGCGAAGGCGGAGGGCGTACGGCTGACGGTCGAGACGTGCCCCCACTACCTGACGCTCACCGCCGAGGAAGTCCCGGACGGCGCCAGCGAGTTCAAGTGCTGTCCGCCCATCCGCGAGTCGGCCAACCAGGACCTGCTGTGGCAGGCCCTCGCCGACGGCACCATCGACTGCGTGGTCACCGACCACTCGCCCTCCACGGCCGATCTGAAGACCGACGACTTCGCGACCGCCTGGGGCGGCATCTCCGGGCTCCAGCTCAGTCTGTCCGCGGTCTGGACGGAGGCACGCGCGCGTGGGTACGGCCTGGAGGACGTGGTGCGCTGGATGTCCGCGCGCACGGCGGAACTCGTCGGCCTCAGTGACCGTAAGGGCGCCATCGAGGCGGGCCACGACGCCGACTTCGTGGTCCTCGCACCGGACGAGACCTTCACCGTCGATCCGGCCGCGCTCCAGCACCGCAACCGCGTCACGGCGTACGCCGGCAAGACCCTCAGCGGGGTCGTCAAGTCCACCTGGCTGCGGGGGACACGCATCGTGGCCGATGGGGATTTCGGCGAACCGACGGGGCTGCTACTGAGCCGCCAGTCCTAGTCAGCACACCCGCACCCGCACCCGCACCCGCACCCGCAACCGCAACCGCACCCGCAACCGCACCCGCAACCGCACCCGCAACCGCACCCGCAATCGCACCCGCAGCGGCCGACCCTCGAAAGGCAGACCTGATCATCGTGACGGCGCAGCAGCAATCCTCCCCGGACCGGTTCACGGGCGACGCGAATCCGTACGGAGGCGGCGACCCGTACGCGGACTACCGCACCGCCGACTTCCCCTTCACCCGGTTCACCAATCTCGCCGACCGGCAGCTCGGTGCCGGTGTCATCGCAGCCAACGACGAGTTCTTCGCCGAGCGCGAGAACCTTCTCGTGCCCGGGGACGCCGAGTTCGACCCCGAGCACTTCGGCCACAAGGGCAAGATCATGGACGGCTGGGAGACCCGCCGTCGGCGCGGTGCCTCGGCCGAGCACCCGTGGCCGACCGCCGAGGACCATGACTGGGCCCTTGTCCGCCTGGGCGCGCCCGGCGTCGTACGCGGCATCGTCGTCGACACGGCCCACTTCCGCGGGAACTACCCGCAGGCTGTGTCGGTCGAGGGCGCGTCGGTGCCAGGCTCGCCTTCGCCGCAGGAGCTGTTGGCGGACGACGTGAAGTGGACGACGCTCGTCCCGCGCACGGCGGTCGGCGGCCACGCGGCCAACGGCTTCACGGTGTCGGTGGAGCAGCGCTTCACCCACCTGCGCGTCAACCAGCACCCCGACGGTGGCATCGCTCGCCTGCGCGTCCACGGCGAGGTCGTGCCGGATCCCGCGTGGCTGTCCGCGCTCGGTACCTTCGATGTCGTCGCCCTGGAGAACGGCGGCCGCGCCGAGGACGCCTCGAACCTCTTCTATTCCCCCGCCTCGAACACCATCCAGCCCGGCCGTTCCCGCAAGATGGACGACGGTTGGGAGACCCGTCGGCGCCGCGACCAGGGCCACGACTGGATCCGTTACCAGCTGGTGGCCCGCGCCGAGATCCGCGCGATCGAGATCGACACGGCGTATCTGAAGGGCAACAGCGCGGGCTGGGCCTCGGTGTCGGTGAAGGACGGCGACCACGGCGACGACGGGGGCGACGGGGACTGGACGGAGATCCTGCCCCGTACCCGTCTCCAGCCCGACACCAACCACCGCTTCGTTCTCGACACCGCTGCCGTGGGCACCCACGCGCGCGTGGACATCTTCCCGGACGGCGGGATCTCGCGCCTGCGGCTGTTCGGCTCGCTGACGGAGGAGGGGACGGCACGGCTGACGGCCCGCCACCAGGAGCTGGGCGGCTGAAAAGCGGGTTCGCCCGCTGCAGGGCCCGACGGGCGGACTGTTCTCGACGAACGCCGGATGAAGCGATGAGTTGCGATGAAGCGATGAGTTGCGGGTGCCGGTGGGGTCTGAACTGATGACAACAGACCCCATCCGAAAGAGAAGGCACCCGTCATGGGCAAGCTCGTGTCCCAGATCTTCGTCAGCCTCGACGGCGTCTACCAGGCACCCGGCGGTCCCCAGGAGGACCCCAGGGACGGCTTCGAGCAGGGCGGCTGGACCGTTCCGTACAGCGACGAGGACTTCGGCCGGTTCGTCACCGAGGTCTTCGGCGGCGTCGACGCGTTCCTCCTCGGCCGCCGTACGTACGAAATCTTCGCCGGGTACTGGCCGAAGGTGACCGACCCGGCCGACCCCGTCTCCTCGAAGCTCAACGCCCTGCCGAAGTACGTCGTCTCCTCGACCCTGACCGAACCCGAGTGGGCCGGCTCGACCGTGATCGGCGGAGACCTCGCCAAGGAGGTCACCGCCCTCAAGGAGCGCACCGAAGGCGAGATCCAGGTGCACGGCAGCGGCGCCCTCCTGCAGTCCCTGCTGTCCCTCGATCTCGTCGACACCGTCCACCTGCTGACCTTCCCGGTCGTGCTGGGCGCGGGCCGCCGCCTCTTTAGGGAGGGCTCCCTGCCGACCGCCTTCCGGCACACCGGCGGACTGATCACCTCGAAGGGCGTCTCCATCCAGTCGTACGACCTCGCGGGCCGCCCGGAATACGGCTCCTACGAGCTCCCGGAAAACGCCTAGCTGTAGATCAGCCGCACCGGCACGGTGATCGCTCCACGGGAGCCGCCGACGTGTCCGACCTCGACGGAGACCGGGAGAGCCGCCCCGCCCCCACGATCCTCACGCCGCTCGCCGAGGCGGCTGTGACCCGAGTCCGCCCGCCGCGGGCCTTCCTCGCCGCGGCCGGGATCTCGTTGCTCGGCGTCGTACTCGGTACGGAGCCGTTGTGGGCCGCCGCCGCGGGGATCGCCCTCGGCGGCGAACGGCTCGGCGCGCTGGGCCTGGCGGGGGGTGTCCTGGTGCTTGGGGGGATCGAGTGGGGGCGCCGAGCGGCAGGTTAACTCCCGGAAAATTCATCGGACTTGGTGGGAGAAAACATGGGACTTGTCATTGACATGCCATGGTCTACGCGCGTCATCCTAGGTCCATGAGATTCCCCCCACGCACCACTCGCGCGGGCGCCCTCGTCGCCCTCATGTCCGCCCTGCTCATCGGCGGCACCGCCGCCGTACCGGCCAACGCGGCGGCGACCGCCGTGGGCAGCGTCTGCTACAGCGCGCTGCCGTCGCAGGCGTACACGACGCTCCGTCTGATCGACTCGGGAGGGCCCTTCCCGTACTCGCAGGACGGAATCGTCTTCCAGAACCGGGAAGGCATACTGCCCGCCCAGTCCACCGGCTACTACCACGAATACACGGTCGTCACGCCCGGCGACTCGACGCGTGGCGCCCGGCGCATCGTCACCGGCAACAAGACCAACGAGGACTACTACACCGCGGACCACTACGTCACCTTCAGGCTGATCAACTACGGCTGCTGAACCGAGGGTGATCCGGCCGTCGTGAGTCCGGTCCGTGTTCAGCCGGGCTTCCGGCTCTCGGCCGCGGCGAACAGCGCGAACGACAGTACGAGCAGGGCTACGCTCACATAGATCTCGTAGCCGTCGAAAACACCGAGCCGCTGCACGAGGCCCCACCCCCGCGGCCAGCCGGTGATCGAGTGCAACAGGCCCAGAGCGCCCTGGACCAGGGCGAGAAAGCCGACAATCTCCAGAAACTGCTTCATGAAGAAGATCCTCGCCCCGCGGACCTCCCAGTTCATCGGCCGCGGGGCGAGGCATGCCCGACCTAAGTGCAGACCGCGGAGTGCGGGTCCGGACCAAAGTCTGAAGAGGTACGACTTTGGTCGGTGATGCCGGCTGCGGGGAGGTGATGGCGGGCGTGGCTGCGTAGATTTGTCGACCGTGAGTGGTGACAATCCGGCGCGTGCGCCACGAGACCTTGCCGTGTCGGGGGACCTGGTCCTCGGGGCGGCCTCCAACGCGGTGTCGGCCGGTGCGCAGGCCTTGCCGGGGCGGCGGTGGCTGCTTCCGTCGGCCGTCGCCACGGAGTTCGATCAGGTGCGCGTCGACCGCAAGGGGCGTCCGCGACGTACCGCGCGCGACTGGGTCGTGGACTTCACCTGCTTTCTGATCGCCGTCGGCGTCGGCCTGCTGGGCGCGGACGCGGTGTCCGGCGACCCGAGCGTTCCGCACGCCCTGGCGGTCGTCGACCAGTGGCTCGGTGCCTTTGCCTGTGCCGCCGTATGGCTCCGCCGGCGCTGGCCGGTCGGCTTCGCCGTGGCGATGATCCCGGTCTGCTTCATCTCGAACACCGCCGGGGGCGCGGGGCTGGTCGCCCTCTTCACGGTCGCCGTGCACCGGCCCTTCAGGTACGGGGCCTGGATCGGCGGCATCTCCTCCGCGCTGAGCTTCGTCTTCTTCTGGCTGCGTCCCGACCCCGACCTGCCGTACGGCTGGATCGTCGCCCTCAGCGTGCTGCTCAACGTCGCCGTGGTCGGCTGGGGCATGTTCGTACGGTCCAAGCGGCAGCTCATGCTGAGTCTGCGGGACCGGGCGCGGCGGGCCGAGACGGAGGCGGCGTTGCGGGCGGAGCAGGCGCAGCGGCTCGCACGTGAGGACATCGCGCGTGAGATGCACGATGTGCTCGCGCACCGGCTCACGTTGCTGAGCGTGCACGCCGGCGCGCTGGAGTTCCGGCCGGACGCGCCCCGCGAGGAGGTGGCGCGGGCGGCCGGCGTGATCCGGGAAAGTGCGCACGAGGCCCTGCAGGACCTGCGGGAGATCATCGGGGTGCTGCGGGCGGGGGACTCGGAGGAGGCGGGGCGGCCGCAGCCCACGCTTGCCGCGCTCGACGGGCTGGTCTCGGAGTCCCGCTCGGCGGGTATGAAGGTCGTCCTCGACGGCCGCGTCGCCGATTCGGCCGGCGTGCCCGCGTCCGTGGGTCGCACCGCGTACCGGATCGCTCAGGAGGGCCTGACGAACGCCCGCAAGCACGCGCCGGGGGCGGAGGTGACGGTGTCCGTCTCGGGCGGTCCCGGGGACGGTCTCACCGTGGTCGTCCACAATCCGGCGCCGCCCGGGGAGGTTCCGCACGTTCCCGGGTCCGGGCAGGGGCTGATCGGGCTGACCGAGCGGGCGACGCTCGCGGGTGGGCGGCTGTCGCACGGAGCTGTGGGGGGTGGGGGGTTCGAGGTGCGGGCCTGGTTGCCGTGGGGTGGCTGAGTCCGGGTCCGGGTGCGTGCCGGCCGGTGCGTGTGCCTGCCGGCGCGGGGTGCCGGTGAGTGGGTGGGTCGGGGGCGTGCCGGTACGTCCCGCCCGTCGCCGCCGGATCAGGCGTCGGGCAAGGGTGTGGGGGGCCGGTGACGCGGGCGTACGCGACGGGCATCTGGACGTACTGGCACGCCCCCTTCCGCCGTCGTTCGGCTGCGGGTGACGGCGGCAACGCCTTCGAACCCCGGCCGGCGTTCGTTCGGAGCGATGGCTTGCGCAGGTTCGGAGCGATGGCGGGGTTCTGGGGGCACCCCCAAGTACGGGGCAGACGTGGCGAGGAGACTGGGCGTCACATCCCGCGGCGCGTCACTACGGTAGGGCCATGACTGCGATCCGACTGCTGCTCGTCGACGACGACCCTCTGGTGAGAGCCGGACTGTCCTTCATGATGGGCGGCGCCGACGACATCGAGATCGTCGGTGAGGCCGCCGACGGGAGCGAGGTGGCGGCGCTGGTCGACCGCACCCACCCGGACGTCGTCCTCATGGACATCCGGATGCCGAACGTCGACGGACTGACCGCCACCGAGGAGTTGCGCGCACGCAAGGACGCCCCCCAGGTGGTCGTTCTCACCACCTTCCACGCCGACGACCAGGTACTGCGGGCGCTGCGCGCAGGCGCGGCCGGGTTCGTTCTCAAGGACACGCCGCCGACGGAGATCCTCGCGGCGGTACGACGTGTCGCGGCGGGCGATCCCGTGCTCTCGCCCACCGTCACCCGCCAGTTGATGGCCCACGCCGCCGGATCCGCTCTCGACACCCGCCGGTCCGGCGCCCGCACGAGGATCGCCGCGCTGAACGACCGCGAGCGCGAGGTCGCCGTGGCTGTCGGACAGGGCAGGGCGAACGCCGAGATCGCCGCCGAACTCTTCATGAGCGTGGCCACCGTCAAGACGCATGTCTCGCGCATCCTCGCCAAGCTCGACCTCAACAACCGTGTGCAGATCGCCCTGTTGACGTACGACGCCGGACTGCTCGAAGAGGACGGGCGCTGACGGGCACAAGTCAGGCCCTGGTCCGGCGGCTTGGGCGTCTTGGGGGGAGCCCGCGTCGCTCTCCGCTCCCTGCTGGACCGTTGCCCGGACCTCGCCCTCGACGGGCCGCCCGGCGACAGGCTGCCCGGGATGCCGATGCGGGCCACACTCATGCGGGGCGTGCGCAGTCCGCCGTGCGGTGGTGAGCAGCTCGCGGTGGTGCTGAGCCGGAGAGCCGGGTCGGACGTGACGAGCGAGGGCGCCCGGCCCCAAAGCCGAGCGCCCGCCTACCAGTTCCGTACGCCCAAAGGGGTCGCGGTCAGTCCCGTCCGCCGGGAATCTCCGCCAGTCGGACCATGCGCCGCTCGTGTCGAGACAGTTCGCACGCCTCTGCGACGCGCAGGGCGTGCAGGGCCTCGCGGCCGTCGCACGGATTGGTCCGTTCGCCGCGGACGAGGTCGACGAAGGCGGCGAGCTCGGCCTCGTAGGCGGGGCCGAAGCGGTCCAGGAAACCCATCCACGGCTTGTCGGCGGCCGGTGGCCCGGCAGGCTCCGTGGAGGCGATCGGCGTACGGTCGTCGAGGCCGACGGCGATCTGGTCCAGCTCGCCGGCGAGCTCCATGCGGACGTCGTAGCCCGCGCCGTTCAGACGGGTCGCCGTCGCCGTGGCGAGTGTGCCGTCGTCGAGGGTGAGGACGGCGGCGGCGGTGTCGACGTCGTGCGCCTCGCGGAACATCGTGGGCCCGGCGTCCGACCCGGTGGCGTACACCTCGACGACCTCCCGGCCCGTGACCCAGCGCAGCATGTCGAAGTCGTGGACCAGGCAGTCCCGGTAGAGGCCGCCGGAGAGCGGGAGATAGCCGGCTGGGGGCGGCGACTGGTCGGACGTCATCGCCCGGATCGTGTGCAGCCGCCCGAGCCGTCCGGAGCGCACCGCCTCGCGTGCGGCCGTGTAGCCCGCGTCGAAGCGGCGCTGGAAGCCCAGCTGGAGCACGGTTCCGGCCGCGTCGACCTCGGCGAGCGCGGCCAGTGTGCCGGGCAGGTCGAGGGCGATGGGCTTCTCGCAGAAGACCGGGAGTCCGGAACGTGCCGCGCGGCCGATCAGTTCGGCGTGGGCGGAGGTCGCCGCGGTGATGACCACGGCGTCCACGCCCCAGGTGAAGATCTCGTCCACACCCGGTGCTGCCGTGGCCTCCAGGCGGTCCGCGAGCTCCTGAGCCCGTACGGTGTCCGCGTCCGTGACGATGAGGGAGCCGACCTCGCGGTGGCGGCTCAGAGTGGTGGCGTGGAATGTCCCGATACGACCCGCTCCGATGAGTCCGATGCGCATGGCTACAAAGTGAGGGCGGACCCGGCACCCTGTCAATGGTTTGTCCGGACAATCGAACTTCACAACTTCCCGTCAACATCTCCCGGAGCTACGCTCGGGGCCGTGCCCAAACCAGATGTGGACCCGACCGTGTCGCTCCAGCTCAGCGTCGACCGCAGCAGCCCGGTCCCGCTCTACTTCCAGCTGTCCCAGCAACTGGAGGCCGCGATCGAGCACGGATCGCTGACCCCGGGCAGCCTCCTGGGCAATGAGATCGAGCTCGCCGGACGGCTCGGGCTTTCCCGACCCACCGTCCGCCAGGCCATCCAGTCCCTCGTCGACAAGGGCCTGCTCGTGCGGCGCCGGGGCGTCGGCACCCAGGTCGTGCACAGCCAGGTCAAGCGCCCGCTGGAACTCAGCAGCCTGTACGACGACCTGGAGGCGGCCGGGCAGCGTCCCGCGACCCGGGTGCTCGTCAACACCATGGAGCCGGCGTCCGCCGAGGTCGCGGCCGCCCTGTCGGTGGCCGAGGGCAGCGACGTACACCGTGTCGAGCGGCTGCGGCTCGCCCACGGAGAGCCGATGGCGTACCTCTGCAACCATCTGCCACCCGGGCTGCTGAAGTTCGACTCCGACCAGTTGGAGGCCACGGGCCTGTACCGGCTGATGCGCGCCACGGGCATCACGCTGCACAGCGCCCGCCAGTCCATCGGTGCCCGCGCGGCCACCGCGGAGGAGGGCGAGCGGCTCGGCGAGCCCGCCGGTGCACCCCTGCTCACCATGCAGCGCACCACTTTCGACGACACCGGCCGCACGGTCGAGTTCGGGTCCCACACCTACCGGGCCTCGCGCTACTCCTTCGAGTTCCAGCTCCTCGTACGGCCCTGACGCGCGGCAGCTGCGCTGACAGTTCCTGCCTGTCCTGCCTGAAGATCGTCACTGAGAAGGGCGTACCGCAGCGGCAGAAGTACGCCGTGCGCCGGACCCGCCGGTGGGACGCATGATCCCCGTGACTGATACTTGGGCGTTTGGGCCGGTGAGGTGCCGGCCCCCGGGATCCATGGGACGGCCCTCCGGGCAGTCCGCAGGGCCCGGCGCACCAAGCGGCACGGCAAGAAGGGCACGGCCTCGTGGCACGGACTCGGACCTGGGTAAGCATCGCGCTCGCAGGGGCGCTGGGGGTGTCCCTCGCGGGATGCAGCGCCACCGGCGGTAAGCGGGCCGAGGACGCCCGGCAGGCGGCGGCCGCCCAGGGCAAGGCAGCGGTGAACACTCCTGAGTGGACCTTCGCGATGATCACCCACTCGGGCGACGGCGACACCTTCTGGGACATCGTCCAGAGCGGAGCCGAGCAGGCCGCTGTCAAGGACAACATCAACTTCCTGTACTCGCACGACGACGAGGCACAGCAGCAGGCGCAGCTCGTGGACGCCGCGGTCGACAAGAAGGTCGACGGCATCATCGTCACGCTCGCCAAGCCCGACGCCATGAAGGCGGCGGTCGCCCGCGCCGAGAAGGCCGGCATCCCCGTGATCACCGTGAACTCGGGATCCGAGGAGTCCAAGGCGTTCGGCGCGCTCACGCACATCGGTCAGGACGAGACGATCGCCGGTGAGGCGGTGGGCGACGAACTGAACAAGCGGGGCAGGAAGAAGGCCCTGTGCATCCTGCACGAGCAGGGCAACGTCGGCCACGAGCAGCGCTGCGCGGGCATCAAGAAGACCTTCGACGGCACCGTGGAGAACCTCTACGTCACGGGCACGAGCATGCCCGACGTGCAGTCCTCCATCGGCGCCAAGCTCCAGGCCGACAGTTCCATCGACACGGTCGTCACGCTGGGCGCTCCTTACGCGGACACCGCGGTGAAGGCCAAGGCGGACGCCGGCAGCAAGGCCGAGATCGACACCTTCGACCTGAACGCGAAGGTGGCGGCGGAGCTCAAGGACGGCACGCTCGGCTTCGCCGTCGATCAGCAGCCCTACCTTCAGGGGTACGAGGCCGTCGACCTGCTCTGGCTGTACAAGTACAACGCCGATGTCCTCGGCGGAGGCGAGCCGGTTCTGACCGGACCGCAGATCATCACCAAGGACATGGCCGCCGCTCTGCAGGAGTACGCCGAGCGGGGGACCCGGTGACCGCCACAGCGCCCGCGCCCGCGCCTCGGGCCAAGTCCGACGAGCGCCTCCTCAAGACCTCGCCGCTGCGCAAGCTCCTGGGCCGGCCGGAACTCGGCTCGGTGGTCGGCGCGGTCGCGGTCTTCCTCTTCTTCGCGATCTTCGCGGACAGCTTCGTGCGGGCGGCCAGCCTCAGTACGGTCCTGTACGCCTCCTCGACCATCGGCATCATGGCCGTACCGGTCGCACTGCTCATGATCGGCGGCGAGTTCGACCTGTCCGCGGGCGTCATGGTGACGTCCTCCGCGCTGATCTCCTCGATGTTCAGCTACCAGATGACCGCCAACGTCTGGGTCGGCGTCCTCGTCTCGCTGGTCGTCACGCTGGCGATCGGCGTCTTCAACGGCGTCATGCTGACCCGCACCGACCCGCCCAGCTTCATCATCACGCTCGGCACCTTCCTGATGCTGACCGGTATGAACCTCGGCTTCACCAAGCTGATCAGCGGCACGGTCTCGACCAAGTCGATCTCCGACATGCAGGGCTTCTCCTCCGCCCAGGACGTCTTCGCCTCGACGCTCACCATCGGCGGCGTCGACTTCAAGATCACCATCCTGTGGTGGCTGGGCCTGATCGTCATCGCCACCTGGATCCTGCTGCGCACCCGCATCGGCAACTGGATCTTCGCCGTCGGCGGTGGCGAGGAAGCGGCCCGCGCGGTCGGCGTGCCGGTCGACAAGACGAAAATCGGCCTCTACATGGGCGTCGCCTTCGGCGCCTGGATCTCCGGGCAACACCTGTTGTTCTCGTTCGACGTCGTGCAGTCCGGTGAGGGTGTCGGCAACGAGCTGACGTACATCATCGCGGCCGTCATCGGCGGCTGTCTGATCACCGGCGGCTACGGCTCCGCGGTCGGTGCGGCGGTCGGTGCGCTGATCTTCGGCATGGTCAGCAAGGGCATCGTGTTCGCCGAGTGGAACCCGGACTGGTTCAAGTTCTTCCTGGGAGTGATGTTGCTCCTGGCGACCCTGCTCAATCACTGGGTCCGCAAGCGCGCGGAGGCGACGAAATGACGACGGACGCGAACGCGGAGGCGACGAAATGACGACGGACGCGAACGCGGAGGCGACGAAATGACGACGGACGCGAACGCGGAGGCGACGAAATGACGACAGACACGAAGATGACGAAGGACGCGGCCGCCCCGGAACGTGCGGCACTCGTCGAGCTCGACGACGTCAGTAAGTACTACGGCAACATCCGCGCCCTCGAAGGCGTCTCACTGGAGGTCCACGCGGGCGAGATCACCTGTGTGCTCGGCGACAACGGCGCGGGCAAGTCGACCCTCATCAAGATCATCGCGGGTCTGCACCAGCACGACGCGGGAACCCTGCGCATCGAGGGCGAGGAGACCCGACTGTCGTCCCCGCGCGATGCCCTGGACCGCGGCATCGCCACGGTCTACCAGGACCTCGCCGTCGTCCCGCTGATGCCGGTCTGGCGGAACTTCTTCCTCGGCTCCGAGCCGTCCAAGGGCGTCACGCCCTTCAAGCGCATGGACATCGACCTCATGCGCAGGACCACCCATGCGGAACTCCTGCGCATGGGCATCGACCTGCGTGACGTCGACCAGCCCATCGGCACCCTCTCCGGCGGCGAGCGCCAGTGCGTGGCGATCGCCCGCGCCGTCCACTTCGGCGCCAAGGTTCTCGTTCTCGACGAGCCCACCGCCGCCCTCGGCGTCAAGCAGTCCGGTGTGGTCCTCAAATATGTGGCCGCAGCACGGGATGCCGGTCTGGGCGTTGTCCTGATCACCCACAACCCGCACCACGCCTACCTCGTGGGCGACCGCTTCGTACTGTTGAAGCGGGGCACGATGTCCGGCAGCCACCTGCGCAACGAGATCACGCTCGATGAGCTGACCCGCCAGATGGCGGGCGGGAGCGAACTGGACGACCTGCGGCACGAGCTGGAACGGGCCACTTGAGAGGCGCGTGGCTCTGACACATCCGGCCCCCGCCGCGGGGCGCGGCCCGGTCTGCGCCCGGGATGTACGGATCGGCCGAGGCGCCCCCGGTCTCCCACCGTGCAGGCCAGCGCGTGCGTAGGGCAGAATCGGCGCGATGAGCACCTACCGCGACCTCGCACACCGCGGCTCCGCGCGGGCCACCGTCCTGCGGACCGTGGGAACGCGCGAGCGCCGTTCCCACCTGACGGCCCCTCGCGTCCCCACCGTCGGCATCGACATCGGCGGCACGAAGGTGATGGCGGGTGTCGTCGACGCCGACGGCAACATCCTGGAGAAGCTCCGCGCCGAGACGCCGGACAAGTCCAAGAGCCCCAGGGTCGTCGAGGACACCATCGTCGAACTGGTCCTGGACCTCTCCGACCGGCACGACGTGCACGCGGTCGGTATCGGCGCGGCCGGCTGGGTCGACGCCGACCGCAACCGCATCCTGTTCGCCCCGCACCTGTCGTGGCGCAACGAGCCCCTCCGGGACCGCATCTCCAGCCGCCTCGCCGTCCCCGTCCTGGTCGACAACGACGCCAACGCCGCCGCCTGGGCCGAGTGGCGCTTCGGCGCGGGCCGCGGCGAGGACCACCTGGTCATGATCACGCTGGGCACCGGCATCGGCGGCTCGATCCTGGAGGACGGCCAGGTCAAGCGCGGCAAGTTCGGCGTGGCGGGCGAGTTCGGCCATATGCAGGTCGTGCCCGGCGGTCACCGCTGCCCGTGCGGCAACCGCGGCTGCTGGGAGCAGTACAGCTCCGGCAACGCGCTGGTACGCGAGGCCCGCGAACTCGCCGCCGCCGACTCCCCGGTGGCGTACGGGCTCATCGAGCGGGTCAAGGGCAGCATCCCCGACATCACCGGGCCGCTGATCACCGAGCTGGCCCGCGAGGGCGACGCCATGTGCATCGAGCTGCTCCAGGACATCGGACAGTGGCTGGGCGTCGGCATCGCCAACCTCGCGGCGGCCCTGGACCCCTCCTGCTTCGTGATCGGCGGCGGCGTCAGCGCGGCCGACGACCTGCTGATCGTGCCCGCGCGGGACGCGTTCCGCAGGCATCTCACCGGCCGCGGCTACCGTCCCGAGGCGCGCATCGCCCGCGCCCAGCTCGGCCCCGAGGCAGGCATGGTCGGCGCCGCCGACCTCGCCAGGCTCGTCGCCCGCCGCTTCCGCCGAGCCAACCGCCGCCGGGTGGAGCGCTACGAGCGGTACGAGCGTTTCGTGGAGTCCCGCCGTACGTCCCAGGAGTCGCTGTGACGGCCTCGCTGCCGCGTCAGGCGTCGCCGCCGGACGAGCCCGAACGGCCGCCCGAGAACCCGCGCCACAAGTTCCGCCGCCGCGCTCTCACCCTGCTGATCATCGGTCTGCTCATCGGCGTCCCGGCCGGCTATCTGGTGATCTCCGCCAACCAGAGCCGCGACGCCGGCAAGCAGAAGGAGGAGAAGTACTCGGCGACCGGCCTCACCGTGGGCTGGCCGTCGCGCGTCCAGCGCCGCGTCTACCAGGTCACCATTCCGGGGTTCTCGACCGACGTCGCCTACTACGAGACCAACAACTGGAAGACCAGTCGCCTGTACGTCCAGTTCGGCACCGACAGCGCGGGCCTGGACAGGTTCCTGGGCTACGTCGGCACCAGCCGCGCCGCTCTGAAGCAGGACGACTTCACGATCAGCGCCCGCGACCAGCAGGTCGTCGGCTGGGAGTTCACCGGCCCCGGTCCGTGGTGGGGCCTCGTCCACAAGCAGAAGGACCCGGCACCGACCCAGGACATCGTCGTGAACCTGGCCAACCCCGAGCACCCCATGGTGTACGTGGTCTCGCGCACCACTCCCTGAGCGCGCGGCCGGCCGACAGCGCTGCCGTCGAGGCTGATTGTCAGAGCCCGCCCGTACAGTCGAAGACAACTGATCGGACTGACGGGCGGGAGGTGACCGGGCGTATGGGGGACAGGATGGATGCGGTGGCCGAGAAGGCGGTCCCGGTGCGCCTCGCCGCGGTATTCCTGCCCGCGCCGCTGCCGCGCGAGGGGCGGGTCGCCTTCTGGGATCCGGACGCCGAGCCCCTGCCGTCCGACGCGGGCGAACATGAGGACGAGGACAAGGACGCGCGGGAGCTGCCGTCCGGCGAGAGCGTCGAGCGAGGACCGTCCGGGAAGCCGACGGAGCCGACGGAGCTGACGGTGGTACGGCGGCATGGTGCCGGAATCCGCAGAGGCACCGTCCCGGCTGTGTGCCTGCCGATCGACGAGGCACTGCCGCTGCTGGCCGGGGCGCGCCGCGACCCCGCCGCGCATCCCGCCACGGCCTGCTGGGGCGCGGCCGCGCTGCACGCGCTGCGACTCGTCGCGCGCGGGAGGCTGCTGCCGGGCCTGACAGCGGAAGGCTTCGACGCCTGGCGGGCGGGCCCGCTGGACCCGGACGACATCGCACACCTGAGGGCCGTCGCCGCGGCCCTGCCGTACGAAGGACACGCCGTCCCCCTCCCCGGGAAGGGCCCGCTCCGGCTGCCGGAACCGGAAGCGCTGATGCGGTCCTTCCTGGACGCGGTCGCCGACACACTGCCGCGCACCCCGGCAGCTCGGTACACCTCCGGCAAACCCTTCGCCGCGGTCGCGCCGCAGCGGCTGCCCGGCGCCCACGACTGGGCCGCGGAGGTCGCCGCGGGCATGGACGCGGGTGTGCGGATCTCGCTCCGCCTGGACCTGTCGGCGTACCAGCTCTTCGACGACGGTGAGGGAGCGCGCCGCGCGGGTGCGGCCGTCGTGCAGGTGCACAGCCTCGCCGATCCCACCCTCGTCGTCGACGCTGCGGCATTGTGGGCGGGCGAGGCCGACGCGACGTTCGGTCCGCGCGCGCGTGTGGACGCCGCCCTGGCCGTCCGTCGCGCGGCCCGTGTCTGGCCGCCTCTGGACCGGTTGTCCGAGCAGGATGTGCCGGACGTACTCGCGCTCTCCGAGGAGGAGTTGTCCGACCTGCTCGGCATCGCGGCGAACCGGCTCGGCGCGGCCGGAGTCGCCGTGCACTGGCCCCGGGACCTTGCCCACGATCTGAGCGCGGCGGCGGTGGTGCGCCCGGCGCCGGGATCGGCCACGGACGGCACCGGGTTCTTCGAGAGCGAGGAACTGCTCCAGTTCCGCTGGCAGTTGGCGCTCGGCGGTGACCCGCTCACCGAGGCGGAGATGGACACCCTGGCCGAGGCCCACCGTCCGGTCGTACGGCTGCGTGACCAGTGGGTGCTCGTCGATCCGGCCCTCGTCCGCAAGGCCCGCAAACGCGAACTGGGCCTGCTCGACCCGGTCGACGCCCTCTCCGTCGCGCTCACTGGGAGTGCCGAGGTGGACGGCGAGACGGTCGAGGCGGTGCCGGTCGGCGCACTGGCCGCGCTGCGCGACCGGCTGACGGCGGGCGTCACTCCTGTCGAGCCACCACCCGGTCTCCAGGCCAAGCTCCGGGACTACCAACTCCGGGGTCTCGCCTGGCTGGACCTCATGACGTCCCTCGGCCTCGGCGGCTGCCTCGCCGACGACATGGGGCTGGGCAAGACCGTCACCCTCATCGCGCTGCACCTGCGCCGGGCCCGCCCCGAGCCGACCCTGGTCGTCTGCCCCGCTTCGCTGCTGGGCAACTGGCAGCGGGAGATCACCCGGTTCGCGCCCGGCGTCCCCGTCCGCCGCTTCCACGGACCCGACCGCACCCTGCAGGACCTCGACGGCGGATTCGTCCTCACCACCTACGGCACCATGCGGTCGGCCGCGGCACACCTCTCCCAGCAGAGCTGGGGCATGGTCGTCGCGGACGAGGCCCAGCACGTCAAGAACCCCTACTCGGCGACGGCGAAGGCGCTCCGGACGATCCCGGCCCCCGCGCGCGTGGCGCTGACCGGCACGCCCGTGGAGAACAACCTCTCCGAACTCTGGGCCCTGCTCGACTGGACCACCCCCGGTCTGCTCGGCCCCCTCAAGTCCTTCCGTGCCCGGCACGCGCGCGCCGTGGAGAACGGCGAGGACGAGGAAGCGGTGACACGCCTGGCCCGGCTGATCCGCCCCTTCCTGCTCCGCCGCAAGAAGTCGGACCCCGGCATCGTCCCCGAGCTTCCGCCGAAGACGGAGACGGATCATCCGGTCCCGCTGACCCGCGAACAGGCCTCTCTCTACGAGGCGGTGGTCCGCGAGTCGCTGCTCGCCATCGAGATCGCCGACGGCATCGCGCGCCGGGGCCTGGTCCTGAAACTCCTCACCTCCCTCAAGCAGATCTGCAACCACCCGGCGCTGTATCTGAAGGAGGACGCCCGGGCAGCCGCCCATGGACCCTCCGCCCGGTCCGGCAAACTCGCCCTGCTCGACGAGCTGTTGGACACGCTGCTCGCCGAGGACGGCTCGGCACTGGTCTTCACGCAGTACGTCGGCATGGCGCGTCTCATCACCGAACATCTCGCCGCCCGCGCGGTCCCGGTGGAGCTCCTCCACGGCGGAACCGCGATCCCTGAGCGTGAGCACATGGTGGACCGTTTCCAGAGCGGTTCGACCCCGGTCCTGGTGCTCTCCCTGAAGGCCGCCGGCACCGGCCTGAATCTGACCAGGGCGGGCCATGTCGTCCACTTCGACCGCTGGTGGAACCCGGCCGTCGAGGAACAGGCCACCGACCGTGCCTACCGCATCGGCCAGACCCAGCCCGTCCAGGTGCACCGCCTCATCACCGAAGGCACGGTGGAGGACCGCATCGCCGAGATGCTCGAAGCGAAGCGGGCCCTCGCGGACGCGATCCTAGGATCCGGCGAGGCGTCCCTCACCGAGCTGACCGACCGCGAGCTGTCGGACCTGGTCTCCCTCCGGCGGTCCGGGTGAACGGCGGCGTGGAGGAACCCCCTGGAGTGGCCGAGGGTTCGGGCACCGACCAGTCACGCCCTGCGCCAGGGACGCGCCCCGCTGACGCGGCCCGCCGGGCGCTGCGGGCGGCGAGGGAGCGCGAGGTCCGGGCGGACAAGGCGGCTGACGACTCGGACCAGGCCGACCGGTCCGACCAGTCCGACCAGTCCGACCGGTCCGACCAGTCCGAACGGTCCGAACGGTCGGACCAGCCGGACCAGTCCGATCAGTCGGCTGAGCGGGTCGCGGCCGGTGCGCCTCCCAAGAGGGCGTCCTCCCGAGGGGCACGACCGGGCGACGCGGCGCGCGAGGCGCTGCGGCGGGCGGTGGCGGGGAGGTCCGCCGCCGGTACCGGAGCGGGTCAGGGCGCCCGTGCCGGCGCGGCTGAGGTGTCCGACGGAGCCGTGGACCCGAGCCAGGCACAGTCTCCTGCCGAGGCCGATACGCCGGTAGAGGCGTCGGTCGAGACGCCGATGGAGGCGCCCGTGGAGACGGGGGCTGAGACGCGGGTGGAGAAGGGGGCCGAGGCGCCCGCGGCGACGGAGGCTGAGACGCCGGTGGAGACGGGGGCTGAGACGCCGGTCCGTACGGGGGCCGAGACATCGGCCACCCCCACGGGCAGTCCCGCAGCAGGGGCCTCGCGCCCGGGGGACATTGCGCGCGAGGCATTGCGTGCCGCGCGGGGTGAGGCGAGGCAGGCGGCGCGGACGGGCGCCGGAACCAAGCGGGTGACAAACCCCGGCAACAGGGGGGGTGAGGTGGGACGCCGTTCCGCCGACCCCGCGCCAACGGCCTCCCGGGCCCGACGGAACACCGGGAGCCAGGACCGGCGAACCGCGCCTCAAGACGTACGCGAGCTGCTCGCCGGCGCCTTCCACCCGCCCTCCGACACGGCACCGCGCGACACGACCGGAGCCGACTTCTCCGCCCCGGTCGACGCCAGGACAGCGAAACACCGGCCGGCACTCGCGGACGACCGGCCCGAAGCGACCTCAAGTGCGGGCCCGGCGCGGCGCGGTGGCGATGGCGAGGCAATCCGGGAATCGCGCTCGGCGCAGGCCGGGGACACGTCCGAGGCGCCCCGGAATGCGCAGCCCGAGCGAGCCGTTGCCGCGTGGGAGCCGATCCGGGACTCGGGGGCGCGGCCTGCGGACCCACACGGCACGACTTCCGATTCGCCTGGGGCGCAGCCTGACGGGGCACCGCGCGGACCGGTTGTGGTCCAGGGCGCGCAGCCCGGAGCCGCAGGCGGGACGACCTCGGACGCGCACCCTCCGCAGTCCGATCCCGCGACCGTCGCCTCCCCGGACGCCACGCCCCCGTCCCCGCCCGAAGCAACCCGCGCCCCGCGCCCCGCGCACCCCGGGCCGACAGCGCGGTCTGCGGCCACGGCCATGCGGCAGCTCCCGCGTTCCATGGGATCCCCTGGTCGCGACGGTGAGTTGCGCCGTACGTTCGAGGCCTTTCCGGCGCGGGCGTCGGGGGACGACGGCTTCGCGGAGACGTGGTGGGGGAACGCGTGGGTGAGGGCGCTGGAGGAGGGGGCGCTCGATACGGCGCGGCTCGCACGGGGGCGGGCGTATGCCGGCCGCGGGCACGTGGACGCGGTCACCGTCACGCCGGGACTGGTCCTCGCGTACGTGCACGGGAGCCGTCCGCGGCCCTATCGCGTGCAGGTCGCCGTCGGGACGCTGTCGGACGCCGACTGGGACCGTTTCCTCGACGCGGTCGCCGAACGGCCCGGGGACATCGCCGCCCTGCTCGACAAGGAGATGCCCAAGTCGCTCGCCGAGTGCGGGGTCGCCCTGCTCCCCGGCCCCGGCGAGCTCGAACCGCACTGCAGCTGCCCCGACTTCGGGCACCCCTGCAAGCACGCAGCGGCCCTCTGCTACCAAACCGCACGGCTGCTGGACGAAGATCCCTTCGTGCTCCTCCTCCTGCGCGGCCGCGGCGAACGCGAGCTGCTCGACGCGCTGTCCCGCCGCAACGCGGCCCGGACCGCCCGCGCCGCCCAGGACCAGAAACCGACCCCCCTCCCCGGCATCCGCGCCCGCGACGCCCTCGCGCGGCGCGTACTGCCACCCCTCCCGTCGCCACTCCCACCGCCCGCGCACCCCGAGCAGCCGCCGACCTACCCGGACGCACCGGGCGGCCCGGACCCGTTCGCGCTCGACCAGTTGGCCACCGACGCGGCCGCCCGCGCCCACGCGCTGCTCACCGCGGGCCGCGATCCGGTCGCGGGCCTGACGCTCTGGCAGGACGCGGTGCGTCTCGCCGCCGCCCGGCCCGGTTCCGGCCTCACCGCAGCGACCCGCACCCTCTACGCCTCGCTCGCCGCCGCGGCGGGACGCACCCGGCCCGACCTCGCGCGTGCGGTCGCCGCCTGGCGGCAGGGCGGCTTCGAAGGGCTCACCGTCCTCGAGGAGCCCTGGGATCCACCGGCGGGCCGCTTCGACCGGGCCCGTCCGCTGCTCCTCGCCGCCGATCTCCCCGCTTTCCGCCCCTGGCGCAACCACCTCACCCACCCGCGAGGCCACGCCCAACTCCGCCTCGGTCACAGCGGTCTCTGGTACGCGTACGAGTCCGAACCGGGCCAGGACGACTGGTGGCCCCGTGGCACCCCCGACCTCGACCCGGTCGGCGCGCTCACGGGCCTCGGCGCACCGGGCGACCTCTGACGCAGGCCCGACCCCGAATATCCCGAAGTCGCTCTCGGTGATCCCGTGCTGCACGGCCTCGGACGGGCGGGCCGCTCCGCCGTAGGGGTTCTTGTGGGGCTTATGTGATGCCTCGTAAGGTGAACTGCTCTGCGTGGCACGTGAGTTCGAGGTCGTCGACCAGGGGAGAGCCGTGGAGATCAAAAAGGTAGTGATCCGCGAAGAGGAGCGCACGAACCGCAAGCCCGCCGTCATGGAAAAGCGCCCGCCGACCCGCTGACCGGGCGGGAACGTGAGCGACAGCGGGACATCAGAGGGACGGCGACGGGGGAGAGTGGTGTGCGCGTACAGCTGGTGACCATGCCGTGGCATCCGATCGATCTGCCCTCTCTCCAAGTGGGCCTGCTGCACCAGCTGTTACGGCAGGTCCGCCCGGACGACGATGTGCGTGAGTTCCACGGCTCGCTGCGCTGGGCGGAGTTCCTCCTCGAACGGTCCGGCGGGCGGCTGCGCCCCGGTGACTACGAGGCGATCGGCAGCGATTCGATCTTCGACGGCCTCGGTGACTGGGTCTTCTCGGGTGTGCTGTACGAGGACGAGAACTGGGGCGTCGCCCGGCTGAAGGAGTACGCCGCACGTCGCGGCCTCTGCATCGACACCGCCTCCGACATGAGGGTCCACGCGACCGAGTTCATCGCCGAGTGCGCGACGGCGGTGCTCGCCCAGGAACCGGACGTTGTCGGGTTCACCAGCACGTTCATGCAGAACGTACCCTCGCTCGCGCTGGCCAGGGAGCTCAAGCGCCACCGTCCAGGGCTCACCGTCGTCTTCGGCGGCAGCAACTGCGACGGCCCGATGGGGCACGCCCTGCACCGCAACCATCCCTTCGTCGACCACGTGGTGCGCGGCGAGGGCGAGTACGCCTTCCCGGCGCTCCTGCGCCACCTGGACGCCGATACGCCACCGGCCGATGTACCGGGCCTGTGCTGGTGGGAAGGGCGGACGGACGGCCGGGTCTCGCGGGCGAACACCGAGTCCCGGCGCACCGTGGCGCCTTCCGACATCCCCGCGCCCGACTACGACCACTGGCAGGCAGCCCTCGACGCATCCCCCGTCCTCGAATACGTCTACCCGAAGCTGGTGGTGGAGGGGGCACGCGGCTGCTGGTGGGGCGAGAAGCACCACTGCACCTTCTGCGGGCTCAACGGCTCCTCCATGGCGTTCCGCGCCAAGTCCGGCGAGCAGTTGTGGAGCGAGATCGACCACCTCGTACGACGGCACCGCATCCTCGACGTCGTCACCGTCGACAACATCATCGACATGGCGTACTTCAAGGACTTCCTGCCCCGCGCAGCCGAGAGCGGCTGGGACCTGCGCATGCACTACGAGGTCAAGTCCAACCTCACTCGTGAACAGATCGCCCTCCTCGGGCGGGCCGGAGCCGTGCTCATCCAGCCCGGCATCGAAAGCCTGAGCAACCGGGTCCTGGACCTCATGGACAAGGGCGTCAGCGGTGCCCGTAACGTCCGCACACTCCGTGAGTGCGAGAACCACGCGCTGACCGTCACCTGGAACTACCTGTACGGCTTCCCGGGCGAGACCGTCGAGGACTACGCCCCGGTCGTCGACCAACTGCCCGCCCTCGTCCATCTGCAGCCCCCGGGCGGCGCCCACCGCATCCAACTGGAGCGTTTCAGCCCGAACTTCACGGACCCGGGGTTCGGCTTCGGCAAGCGGCGACCGGCCGAGATGTATCACCATGTCTACGAGCTGCCCGAGTCCGAACTCACCGACCTCGTCTACCTGTTCACGACGGAGGACGCGGGCATCGGCGGAGAGACCGAGAGCCGGCTCAAGCGGGCCGTCGCGGCATGGCGCGACGGACATCACGGATCGAGCCTGGTGATGGAGGAAGCGGAGCCGGAGGAGGGCGTGGACGTACTGCTCGTACACGACCGGCGCCACGGCTGGCCCCGCCGCACCCACCGGCTGACCGGCTGGCAGGCGCAAGCGCTGCGCCGCCTCGAGGACGGGCGGACGGAGCCGGCCCTGCGCCGGCTGCTGACCGGCGACGGACACGACATCCCGGCCGAGGAGCTGAGCGAGTGGATCCAGCAGGCTCAGGCGACGGGGCTGGTGTTCCGCGACGGGCGGACGTACGTGTCCCTGCCCACGTGGGACGTGCCGGTCCGTATCGACCCGAACCCTGCTCCGCAATCCACGGACCGTCAGGAGGTGGCCGGATGACCGGGCTTCCCGAGACCGTCCCCCACCGCGTGATCGGCCGACAGGTCCACGTGGACGTGCCGCTGCGCCTGGGCGGGTCGGGACGCGAGACCGCGGTGGCGGTCCAGTTCCTGCGCGAGTGCCAGTGCCAACAGCTCCGTACGCACTGGGAGATCGCCTACGAAGACCGGCCGCGAGGCGACGACGAGCTCGCCACACATGACGCCCCGTACGTACGGATGCTGCATCACCTCCCACCGCCCGTCGAACGGCCTGACGAAGCAGGCGAGTTGAGCGCGTGGCGCACCTCGTACGCCGCCTTTCCCGCGGGCATGCTCTACCACCGCCGCGGCCCGGACTTCATCACCGTCATGGACCGCAGAGAGCGGCCCGCCTCGGCGAGGTTCACCCTCGACCACCCGGATCTGCTCGCCACCTTCGCCACGGTCCAGGAGCCCACGGCGCTCGGTGAACTCGACGCCGTGCAGCGGGAGGCCGTCGACCTGCTCGCGGCCGAGCGGCTCGCTCTCGTCGCCGACGGCTGGGCGGTGGCCCTGCCGCCGCGGCTGCGCCGTTGGCCCGTTCCCTGCACGGGGATCTGAGGGTGGGCGCGTCACGGGCCGACGGGACGGTCCCCCTGCGTCGCCACCGTCCCTTCGTGCTGCTGTGCGGCGAGCAGGTCGCCAGCTCCGTCGGGCGGCAGATCACCGCTCTCGCACTGACCCTGCTGGCAGTGACCGACCTCGGCGCGGGACCGCTCGGGGCGGCCGCGCTGCTGGCGCTGACCTATCTGCCCGGCGCCGTGCTGAGCCCGCTGGCCGGAGCGATCGTCGACCGGATCAGGCTGCGCCTGCTCCTCGTGTGGGTGACCATCCTGCAAACCCTGGTCGTCGGTTCGATCCCGTTGGCCGGCGCAGTGGGGCATGTCACCTTGGCGCACCTGTACGTGGTCGCAGGCGTCTCGGGCACCCTGACCTTCACGCTCTCGGTCGCACTCCAGGCAGCGCTGCCGCGCGTCGTCGGACCGGAGCGGCTCCTCGCCGCCAACTCGGCGCTGACCGCGGCCCGTACGAGCGGACAGGTCGGCGGACCTGCGCTCGGCGGTGTCATGGTCGGGCTGCTGGGAGCCGACGCGGCGCTCCTCGCGGGCAGTGCGGCCTACGCAATCGAGGCGCTCTTTCTGTTCGCGCTGCCCGCCGCGCTGAACGGGCTGACAGGCTCGCGGGGGGCCGCCCGCGCGAAGTCCCTGGCCGGCTCGCTGCGTACGGGACTCGCGGTGGTGCGCGCCGAGCGCCGGCTGCGCCGCATGGTCCTGGCGGGCGCCGGACTCAACGCCGGCAGCGGTGCGGCGGCCGCCCTCTACGTCTTCTACGCGACTCGCGATCTCGCCCTGCCTGCCTGGCAGTTGGGCACGACGTACGCGGCCTACAGTGCGGCCACCCTGGCGGGCGCTCTGCTCGCCGGACGCTTTGCCAGGACCTCGGGGCTGTGGCGGGCCACGCAGATCTTCGGACTCGCGGCAGGCGCTGCCGTCTTCCTGATCCCCGCCGCGTCGCTGGGTCTCGCCTTCCCTGTGCTGCTCGCGTACCAGGTCTGCTACGGCCTCTCCGGCACCATATGGATGATCTCCATGACGACCACGCAACAACTGGTCACCCCTGACGGCATGCAGGGCCGCGTCGCGGGACTCGTGCAGGCGGTGCTGCTCACGACGGTGCCGGTCGGAGCCCTTACGGGCGGTGCGCTGGCCGCCTGGCTCGGCAACGTACCCATGCTCATGGGTGCGGCGGCCGTGACCCTGATCTCCGCGGCGACCCTTTGGGCACCCATGGGGGCGGGCGTCACGGCGCCGGAGCGGGTCTTGGACGCGGAGGCGGAGAGCCGCCGCTAGTCATTACTCGGACGAGGTTGAAATGGCCGACCGGCGGCGTCCCCATATGGGAGGACGAGGCAGGCTTCGACTCGGTGAACCGGTCCAGGCGGTACCGCCGACCCGTCCAGTGTCACGGAGAGGTGGGCAGGTGCGGGGATCGGACCACGACGCGGTGGTGCGACACCCCGACCTGGTGTCCTGAGCGCATGCACCCGCATGTGGCGGACCCGTGTGGGCGGCGTGCACAAACAGGGCCTGTGTCCGCGCCCACAGGGACGGAAGTTAGCTTGGAACGGTGAGTGAGACGACGATCCCTGCCCTCCAGTACCGCTTCGACGGCCCGGAAAACGCCCCGGTCCTGATCCTGGGCCCGTCCCTCGGCACCACCTGGCACATGTGGGACCGGCAGGTCCCGGAGCTGGCGAAGCACTGGCGGATCTTCCGCTTCGACCTGCCCGGACACGGTGGCGCGCCCGCCTACCCGGCGGGTTCGGTCGCCGAAGTCGTCCAGCGGCTGCTCACCACGCTCGACGGGCTCGGCGTGCAGCGCTTCGGGTACGCGGGATGCGCGTTCGGCGCCGCAGTCGGGATCGAGCTGGCGTTGAGCCGCCCGGAGCGGCTCGCCTCGCTCGGCGTGATCGCCGCCTCACCCCGCTTCGGAACGGCGGACGAGTTCCGGCAGCGCGGTGTGATCGTACGTACGAACGGGCTCGACCCGATCGCCCGGATGTCGCCCGAGCGCTGGTTCACGGAAGGGTTCGCCGCCACCCAGCCCGCGATCACCGAGTGGGCCGTGCAGATGGTGCGCACCACCGACCCCGGCTGCTACATCGCCGCCTGCGAGGCACTCGCCGCGTTCGACGTACGGGCCGAACTCCCCCGGATCGGTGTGCCGACCCTCGTCCTGGTCGGCTCCGACGACCAGGTCACCGGGCCCGCCGAGGCCCGCACCCTGGTCGCCGGCATACCGGACGCCCGGCTCGCGGTCGTACCCGGCGCCTCGCACCTGGTCCCCGTGGAGCAGCCCGCCGCGGTCACCGATCTGCTGGTACGGCATTTCTCCAGCGCCTGGCAGCCCGCGTTCGACTCGGCGACCGGCCAGACGGCGATCCCGGCGGGCCCGGTCAAGCCGGTCCTGGTCCCGCCCGCTCCGGGAGTCCCGGTGGCAGAGATCGCGGCGCCCGTCGCGCGGGCCGAGACCCTGGGGCGGCCCGACCCGTACGACGCCGGGATCAAGGTGCGCCGCGAGGTGCTCGGCGACGCGCACGTGGACCGGGCACTGGCCTCGGCGGACGAGTTCTCCGGGGACTTCCAGGAATTCGTCACCCGGTACGCCTGGGGCGAGATCTGGGACCGGCCCGGGCTCGACCGGCGCTCGCGCAGTTGCGTCACGCTCACCGCGCTGGTCGCGGGCGGTCACCTCGACGAACTCGCCTTCCACATCCGCGCCGCCCTGCGCAACGGCCTCACCCCGGTGGAGATCAAGGAGGTGCTCCTCCAGGCGGCCGTCTACTGCGGAGTACCGGCCGCGAACAGCGCCTTCAAGGTGGCCCAGCGGGTCATCCGCGAGGAGACAACTCCCCAGGAGTGACCGCCCCCGTGATCTTCATCCGGGCAGTAGGACCACCAGTCTCAGCAGGCCGTCGCCGGGCCGACGGGGGCAGGATGGAGCCATGACGCTGATGAAGTTCACCAAGAAGTCCCACGCCTGCATCCGCCTGGAGAAGGACGGACGCACGCTCGTCATCGACCCGGGCGCCTTCAGTGAGGAGGACGCGGCGGTCGGCGCGGACGCAATCCTGATCACCCACGAGCACGCCGACCACTTCAGCGAGGACCGGCTGCGGGCCGGCCTGGAGGCCAACCCGGGCGCCGAGATCTGGACTCTGAAGTCGGTCGCCGACCAGATCTCGGCGGCCTTTCCGGGACGCGTGCACACCGTCGGCCACGGCGACACGTTCACCGCCGCGGGCTTCGACGTCCAGGCGCACGGCGAACTGCACGCCGTGATCCACCCGGACATCCCGCGCATCACCAACGTCGGCTATCTCGTCGACGGCCGTGTCTTCCACCCGGGCGACGCCCTCACCGTCCCCGACCACCAGGTCGAGACGCTGCTGCTCCCCGTGATGGCCCCCTGGAGCAAGATCTCCGAGGTCATCGACTATGTGCGCGAGGTCAAGCCGCAGCGTGCGTACGACATCCACGACGCCCTGCTCACCGACCTCGCCCGGCCGATCTACGACAGCCAGATCGGCGCCCTGGGCGGCTCTGAGCACGTGCGGCTCACGCCGGGGGACTCGGCGCAGGTCTGAGTCACCGGAGACGGACGGCTCCCGCACGCACCCGGCGACCCGTGCACCCGCCCCTCCGCGCACAAGGCCCACGCACAAGGCGCCGCCGGGCTCGTTGTCGTACCCGGCCGGTAAGTTGTGAGTCATGCGCATCGCCACCTGGAACGTGAACTCGATCACCGCCCGTCTCCCGAGGCTGCTGGCCTGGCTGGAGAGCAGCGGCACCGACGTGCTGTGCATCCAGGAGACCAAGACCACCGCCGAGCAGTTCCCCGCCGATGAGCTGAGAGCACTGGGCTACGAGTCGGCGGTGCACGCCACGGGGCGGTGGAACGGCGTGGCGGTGGTCTCCCGAGTGGGTCTGGAAGACGTCGTCAAGGGCCTGCCGGGCGACCCCGGCTTCGACGGTGTCCAGGAGCCCCGCGCGGTCTCCGCGACCTGCGGCCCGGTCCGCGTCTGGTCGGTGTACGTGCCGAACGGACGCGAGGTGGACAACCCCCACTACGCGTACAAGATCCTGTGGTTCGAGGCCCTCAAGGCGGCGATCGCGGGCGACGCGGCGGGCAGCCGGCCGTTCGCGGTGCTGGGTGACTACAACGTGGCGCCGACGGACGAAGACGTCTGGGACATCACTCTCTTCGACGGCGCCACGCACGTCACACCGGCCGAGCGCGCCGCTCTCGCCGCCCTGCGCGAGGCGGGCCTCTCGGACGTGGTCCCGCGTCCCCTCAAGTACGAGCACCCGTTCACCTACTGGGACTACCGCCAGCTCGGCTTCCCGAAGAACCGCGGCATGCGCATCGACCTGGTCTATGGGAACGAGCCGTTCTCGAAGGCCGTCACCGACGCGTACGTGGACCGCGAGGAGCGCAAGGGCAAGGGCGCGTCGGATCACGCGCCGGTCGTGGTGGACCTCGACGTCTGAGGGGAGGCGGGTCGGCGGTGAACTTCCTTGGTCCGGCGTCCACTTGGAGCGCAGCCTCCACACAGGGGAACGTCTCTCGAACAGACGACCCCGCGCGCCTGTGGTGTGCCGCCCGGCGTGAATGACACGCTGGGTTGATGAACATCCCTTTTCTCGGCAAATGGCGCAAGAAGCGTGCCCCCGCGTTCGGTGTCGCGGTGGTCTCCGACGGCGCGGCCGACTCCGAGGGTGTCGCCGAACTCCTCGCCGAGTGTGATCTGCTGCGCTCCCAGGCGGAGTTGGCCGGAGTCGAACTCGACGACTCCGTGGCCTCGTTGGAGGCGCTCGACCAACTGCTGCCACGCTGGCGGGACGACGAGGAAAGCCTTCCCTGGCTCGGCAACGACGCGGGGCTGTACGTCGGCACGGTGATCGTGCGCACCGTCCCAGGAGCCGTCTGGCAGGTCTGGCCCGACGGCCATCCCGTGGTGCGTCTGACGTCCGGCCGGGAGATCGATGTGGTCGCCTCCGGCCAGACCTGGGCGTCCAGTGGCGAGCCTGAACTCTCGCAGCTTTACGCAGAGGTTTCGGAGGGCTAACCGCACAATACGGCTAATGCCTGAAAAGTGCGTGTCGCGCAATAAGTCCATTCTTGCCCGGATAGTTTGCGGCAACTGCGACACAGCTGAGAGTGGGTAGGGCCGGGCATGGCTGTCGATCCGTTGATCGAGCTGCACGACGTGAACAAGTACTTCGGGGAGTTGCATGTCCTTCAGGACATCAACCTCACCGTCGGAAAGGGGGAGGTGGTCGTCGTCATCGGCCCGTCGGGGTCGGGCAAATCGACATTGTGCAGGGCGATCAACCGACTGGAGGCCATCGCGTCGGGGACGATCAAGCTCGACGGCAAGCCGCTTCCGGATGAGGGCAAGGCGCTCGCCCAGCTCCGCGCCGAGGTGGGCATGGTCTTCCAGTCCTTCAACCTCTTCGCCCACAAGACGGTCCTCGACAACGTCTCGCTCGCCCAGATCAAGGTCCGCGGCCGCAAGCGACAGGAGGCCGACAAGCGCTCCCGCGAACTCCTGGACCGCGTGGGCCTCGCCTCGCAGGCTTCGAAGTACCCGGCACAACTCTCCGGCGGGCAGCAGCAGCGCGTGGCGATCGCCCGCGCCCTCGCCATGGATCCCAAAGCCCTTCTCTTCGACGAGCCGACCTCGGCGCTCGACCCCGAGATGATCAACGAAGTGCTTGAGGTCATGCAGCAGCTCGCGCGCGACGGCATGACGATGGTCGTCGTCACCCACGAGATGGGCTTCGCCCGCTCCGCCGCCAACCGCGTCGTCTTCATGTCCGACGGCCGCATCGTCGAAGACCGGACACCGGAGGAGTTCTTCACCGCCCCGCGCAGCGAGCGCGCCAAGGACTTCCTCTCCAAGATCCTCAAGCACTGAGCGGGGGAACGCACCGCATGATCCGTAACCCACGTGCGTGCCGCGCCCTCGCGGCGCTTACGGCACCGACCGCCACGGCCGTGGCCTGCGGCAAGGAGGGCAGCCTGCCGGGGGCGTTCAGCGTCACCGAACTGCTCGGCACGCGCAAGACCCAGGTCATGTCGTACGTCCTGGTGCCCCAGGCCGTACGGTCCATGCCGGCCACCGTCATCAGCCAGTCGGTGGTGGCAGTGACGGGCACCTTGCTCGGCCGGCTGATCACCTACGAAGAGTTTCTGCACGCCGACCAGCTCATCGCGTCGAACCTGGACTACGATTTGCCGTTCATCCCCGCGGTGATGGTGATCTCACCGATCTGCATCGGGATGTGCATGCTGCTCAGCTGGTTCGCCCCATGGGTGTTCCGGCGGGAGCAGCGCAGTCCCAAGACCGAGGCCGTGAATGTGGCACCGGCCGAACCAGGGACGCTGCTGCCGGGTGGGGGTCCCCCCACAGCCCCGAGGTTGTAGGGGAGCAGCAGCTCACGGGCCCTCAACCCGCCCGGCAGCAGCCGGAGATCACTGCTTGCGCAGAGGCACCGACACATACGAAGGGTCGTGCCCCGGCCAGGAGAAGGTCAGCTGCGTGCCGGACGGGTTGTGCTCGATTTTGAGGCTCTCTTCCCCGCGAACTGAACGGGGGAGATTCCTCCCTACCTCGCGGTGGCGGGTTTGACGCCGTGGGAAGCGCGCCTGGCGACTGCTCTCCCGCCAGCCGGGACGAGCGCGTGTCCCGTCCGGTATCACCGGTCGCCAGGTGGTCTGCAGTCGGGCGTCTGCCCGTGGAAGCATGAAACCTAGGAGGCGCGGTGGGAGTTCCGTGCCGCCGTCGCCTCCGGCAGCGGGGCCCGCGCCGCGCGCGTCACATCCGCGACCAGCTCGACGACATCAGGGCCGTACGCCTGGGAGTTGACGACCTTCAGGAGGAGGACGAAGGAGTCGTTGCCGTGCTTGCGCGCCAGCCGTTCGTGGTTGCGGACCAGATAGCGGGAGGCCGCCTGGTTGGTGATAGCGCGCTGGCCGCAGAACAGGAAGACGGGCCGGGCCGGGCCGGGTTGCCCGGCCGTGAGCCGGGCGAGCAGCACGTACTCGGTCACGCCCTGCTCCATGCGGTAGCGCTCACTGCCGACCTGGAACGCCAGCCGGTCGGGGACCGGTTCGGGGTCGGTGTTCACGCGGACCCCGGGCAGCATGGCCTGCATATGGGCCGCCATGCGCCGGTTCGACCCCGGGCCGCCGACGCAGAACTCCGTGCGCTCCCCGAAACCCTGCCGGGCCGCGTCCTGGGTGATCACGTCGGCGTGCGCGCCGCAGTCCTTGATGAGCGCGGCGAGTTCCAGGAGCGCGAACACGTCGTAGCGGTGCACCGCGAGGTCGGCGCTGCCCGCGTCGCGGTTGACCACCAGCAGCGACTCGGAGTTGGCCGGCAGCCCGAAGAAGGCCTGCTTGCGGCGGAGCTTCCGCTTCCACAAATAGGTCCGTGCCAGCCAGCCGAGTGCGGCGCTGATGCCGGCGGCGAGCACGCCCAGGACGATGTTGCGCACGTCGTCAGTCATGGGCGCGCATGCTAGCGGGAATGCGCAACGGTGTTCGAGGGGGTCCTGACGTGAGCACCGCGCTGAAGTTACGCTGCGCGGAAAGTTGTTGACTGGAGGTACGGATGCGTCGCCCTGTTGCGCGGAATCTGGCGGTGTTGGCGGTTTCGGCCGTGGTGGTGTCGGTCGGCGCGGCGGCGCCGCCTTCCGCCGTCGGCGGAACGGCCGTCGCCGAGAAGGTGCCGGTCGCCGTCGGTTACGGCGGTGCGGTGGCCAGTGTCGACGCGGACGCCTCCGCCGCCGGGATCGAGGTCCTGAAGAAGGGCGGCAACGCGGTCGACGCGGCGGTCGCCACCGCGGCGGCCCTCGGTGTCACCGAGCCCTACTCGTCGGGCATCGGTGGGGGCGGCTACTTCGTCTACTACGACGCCAAGTCCCGCAAGGTGCAGACCATCGACGGCCGGGAGACCGCGCCGCTGACGGCCGACTCCGGGCTGTTCCTGGAGAACGGGCAGCCGATCCCCTTCGCCGACGCGGTCACCAGTGGGCTGGGTGTGGGCACGCCGGGCACGCCCGCGACCTGGCAGACGGCGCTGGAGAGCTGGGGCAGCAAGCGGCTGAGCACCGTGCTCGAGCCCGCCGAGCGCCTCGCACACGACGGCTTCACCGTCGACGCCACCTTCCGCTCGCAGACCGAGTCCAACCAGGCCCGCTTCAAGAACTTCCCCGACACCGCGGAGCTGTTCCTCCCCGGCGGCTCGCTCCCGGTGGTCGGCTCGACCTTCAAAAATCCCGATCTCGCCCGTACCTATCAGGAGTTGGGCACGAAGGGCGTCGACGCGATCTACGACGGCGACCTCGGCCAGGAGATCGTCGACACGGTGAACAACCCGCCGGTTGACCCGAGTTCCGGCTACAACGCCCGCCCCGGCGAGCTGTCCCTCGACGACCTCGCGACGTACGAGGCCAAGCGGCAGGCGCCCACGAAGACCTCGTACCGAGGTCTGAACGTCTACTCGATCGCCCCGTCCTCCTCGGGCGGCACCACGGTCGGCGAGGCGCTCAACATCCTTGAGAAGACCGACCTTTCGAAGGCGAGCGAGGCGGAGTACCTGCACCGCTACATCGAGGCGAGCCGGATCGCGTTCGCGGACCGGGGGCGCTGGGTGGGCGACCCCGCCTTCGAGGACGTACCGACGAAGGAACTGCTGTCGCAGCAGTACGCCGACTCGCGCGCGTGCCTGATCAAGGATGACGCGACACTGACGAGCCCGCTCGCGCCGGGTGACCCGCGGAACCCTGCGGCCTGCTCGACGGCCGGATCGGCGGCTCCGACGACGTACGAGGGCGAGAACACCACGCACCTGACGGTGGCCGACAAGTGGGGCAACGTCGTCGCGTACACCCTGACCATCGAGCAGACCGGCGGCAGCGGCATCACGGTCCCGGGTCGCGGGTTCATCCTCAACAACGAGCTGACGGACTTCTCCTTCACTCCGGCGAGCCCGGCCGTGCCCGACCCGAACCTGCCCGGTCCCGGCAAGCGGCCGCGTTCGTCGATCTCGCCGACGATCGTCCTCGACCAGCACAACAAGCCGGTCGTGGCGCTCGGTTCGCCGGGCGGCGCGACCATCATCACGACCGTGCTGCAGACCTTGACGGGCGTCCTGGACCGGGGTCTCCCGCTGGTGGACGCGATCGCGGCGCCGCGCGCGAGCCAGCGCAACCAGACCACCACCGAGCTCGAACCGGGCCTGTGGAACAGTCCGTTGAAGGCTCAGCTGGAGTCCGTCGGACAGGCCTTCCGGCAGAACCCCGAGATCGGCGCGGCGACGGGCGTGCAGCGGCTGCCCGACGGGCGGTGGCTCGCGGCGGCGGAGACGGTTCGGCGGGGCGGCGGTTCGGCGATGGTGGTGCGGCCGGCGCCGTAGCGGCGGGTGGGGCGGACGGCCTCGCCGCCCGCCCCACCGGGTACGGTCGTCCCGCTCCGAGGGGACGCGCGGGTACGGTCGGCCGCTTCACCGCCGCACATCGGTACCGGGATCAGCGGGCCGTCAGGATTCGCGGGCCCGCGTCCGTGATCGCCACGGTGTGTTCCGCGTGGGCCGCGCGGGAGCCGTCGTTCGTGCGGAGGGTCCAGCCGTCGGGGGCCTCGTGGTAGCCGTCGGTGCCGCCGCCGATGAGCATGGGCTCGATGGCGATGACCATGCCGTGGCGGAGCGGGAAACCGCGGCCGGGGCGGCCCTCGTTCGGGACGGACGGGTCCTCGTGCATATGGCGGCCGATGCCGTGCCCGCCGAACCCCTGCGGGATGCCGTACCCCGCGGTGCGGCACACCGTGCCGATGGCGTGCGCGATGTCTCCGATGCGGTTGCCGACCACGGCGGCCGCGATGCCCGCGGCGAGGGCGCGCTCGGCTGCCTCGATGAGGCGTACGTCGGCGGCGCGCGGTGTCCCGACGGTGAAGCTGAGCGCCGAGTCGCCCACCCAGCCGCCCAGTTCGGCACCGAAGTCCATGGAGACGAGGTCGCCGTCGCGCAGCCGGTAGCCGGTCGGGATGCCGTGCACGATCGCGTTGTTCACGGAGGCGCAGATGACCGCGGGGAACGGGGTGGTCGCGAACGAGGGGCGGTAGCCGAGGAAGGGAGAGCTCGCGCCCGCGTCGCGCAGGATCTGGTGCGCGATCTCGTCCAGTTCCAGGAGTGAGACCCCCACGTCGGCGGCCTCCCGTACTGCCGTCAGGGCTCGGCCCACGACCTGGCCGGCCTCGTACATCTCGTCGATCGATGTGTCCGTCTTCAGTTCCACCATGCCAATTACTATACCGGTATTAGAATGCCGTCATGGTCCGTAACCCCCTGACCCCCGAAGAGCGCGAACGCGGCGAGCGGCTCGGGCGACTACTGCGTGAAGCCCGCGGCGGCCGGAGCATGGCTCAGGTCGCCGCACACGCCGGGATCTCCGCCGAGACCCTGCGCAAGATCGAGACCGGGCGGGCGCCCACCCCGGCCTTCTTCACCGTGGCGGCGCTCGCGCGGGCGCTCGGGCTGTCCATGGACGACCTCGCGGGGGAGTGTGCGCTGTTGGCCGTGATGTGAACCGGGATTGGCCGCCGTCCGGTCTGTGGCGGCACTCCGACTCCCCGCCGGATCACGGCAACTCCGTGGGAATCGTCCCAACTCCGTTGGGGATCACAGGAGTCTGCGGCCGGTCCGAAAACTGCTCGTAGCCGTTCCGTAACACGGAGGGTGTTTTCTACGGATCAGAGCACTCCATTCTCGCGGGAGTTGTGTGATGGCTGTGGAACAACTCCCGGTTCAGGTGGGGGAGTTCGCAAGGTTTCTGAACACGCTGATGGAACGGCTCGACCAGGGCGGTGGCTGGTGCGGAGTGTTCTGGCAGCGTGATCCCGACGGTATGCGGGCCTGCCTGGGCGGGTGGGAGGTGCCGCCCTGGGACGTCGTGGAGGCGCTCCTCCAGGACGTCGCGGCTGAGTACGGTGACCGCGCCGCCGCCCGGGAGGCCGAGCGGGCCCGCGCCCTGCACGGTGCCTCCCTCGCCGCGTACGACGCCCGGCCGGGCGGCCGCGACGCCCTCGGTGACCGTCTCGACATCGTCCTCCGTGAACAGCGCTACGCCGCGGAGCGCCAGGCGGAGCTGGGCCGGCTGCTCCGCTCGGCCGCCTCGCCGGAAGAGGCCGACTCGATCCGCCTCGACCTCGCCTGGGCCCATGACGACCACGAGCGGGCGACCGCCCGCTGCGCGGAGATCCGCCGCCGCATGGAGGACGTCGACCGGAGTGGTCTCCAGCCACACTCCCGGAGCGCGCCGAACCTCGGCCTGTGGGAGCCGGAGGACGGGGCGGAGCCGCCCGACGGGGCCGCCGCCGGGCAAGGCGGTGGGGACCAGCCGTCCGAGGCGAGCCGCGGGGGACTCGGACCTGGCCGAGCGGCCCGCCGCCGCGCGAGGGCCCCCGAGCAGACGGAACCGCGGTCGCCGTCCACGGACGGCGCGATGCCTGACGCAGGGATACCGGACGCGGGGATGCCGGACGACAGGATGCCGGACGACTGGGCGATCCCTGGGGCGCCCTCCCCGGGCGCCGCACGCCCCACCTCGAACACCGCTGCCGGTGCGTATCCGGACGGGTACGTCCCGCAGTACGCCTCGCACGCCCAGCGTGAAGGTGCCTACGCCGCCGAGGGCTCCGGCCCCGGCGCGCACGGCCGGCGCGAAAGCGGGTACGCACCCACCGCCCACCGAGACGACGGCTCCCGCCCTGCTGCGGCGCACCGCGACGGCATGCACGCCGCCGACCCGCACCGCGACGGCATGCACGCCCCCGACGCGCAACCCGAGGGCATCCGCGCGCCCGGCGCAGAGTCAGACGGCTCCCAGCCCCCGGCCGAGGACCGCACGGCCCCCACCACCAAGCAACGCTCGAAGCGCCGGACCCGAGGCAGCGCCCGCTTCGCCGGAATGACGGAGCCCGAGGCGGAGACGGCTCCCTCGGGCGCCCCCGAGACAGTGGCGCTCACCCCGGCCGCGAAAGGCGGCCGTACCCCCCGCGGGGCCCGCTTCGCCGGAGCCGCCACGGAGAGCGAAGCGGCGCAGCCGAAGCGGGTCCCGCTGGACGACGATGCCCGGCGGGACACCGTCGAGACCGTGGGAGCGCTGGTCCGATTCCGCAGGGAGGGCCGCAGCGGTGAGGCGCACGCCCTGCTCGTGGAGGCCGCGTACTGGCCGGCCCCCCGCTTCCCGCTGCTCGCCGCCGAACTGCACCGCGCGGGCCTCGACGCCGACTGGGCCACCCTGCTCTGGGAGGCCGCCTCGCTCCCCGCCGACCGGCTGGTCGCCGCCGCGGACGCGCTCGTCGCCGCGGGCCGCACGGCCGACGGGCAGCAGTTGCTGCGGCAGGGCGTCGCCCGCCCCGCGCCGGAGATCGGGGCCGCCGTACTGGGCCTCGCGGAGGACGGCCGCCACCGGGAGGCCCGCGCGCTCCTCGGCGCGTACGTACGGATGCGCACCCCCGAGGAGACGGCCCGCAGCGCGGAAGCGGACCCGCAGCGGCTGGTGCCGCTCCTTCTGGAGGCCGCGAAGGGTGTTTCCGAGGAGCGCCACTGGGATCTCATGCACGCCCTCCGGGTCGCCGGGTTCACCACCTGACCGGTCCGGCGGGGTCCCCCGCGCTCACCCACAAGAGGTGCGAAACGTGATCGACTCAGCGGGTTAACGACGATGGTCTTGGCAAGGCTGTTCAGTGGGCTTACTTTCGAGCCTCTACCGCCTTTGTCTACGGGCGTAGAAGCTCTCTGACATCCCTGTCGAAGGAGCAGCTCATGGCCAACGTCGTACGCGCCGCTCTCGTCCAGGCCACCTGGACCGGCGACACCGCATCCATGGTCGCCAAGCACGAGGAGCACGCCCGCGAGGCGGCCCGGCAGGGCGCCAAGATCATCGGCTTCCAGGAAGTCTTCAACGCCCCCTACTTCTGCCAGGTCCAGGAGCCCGAGCACTACGCCTGGGCGGAGCCCGTGCCGGACGGGCCCACGGTCACTCGCATGAAGGAGCTCGCCCGCGAGACCGGCATGGTCATCGTCGTGCCCGTGTTCGAGGTCGAGCAGTCCGGCTTCTACTTCAACACCGCAGCCGTGATCGACGCCGACGGCACCTATCTCGGCAAGTACCGCAAGCACCACATCCCCCAGGTCAAGGGATTCTGGGAGAAGTACTACTTCAAACCGGGGAACCTGGGCTGGCCCGTCTTCGACACCGCGGTGGGCCGCGTCGGCGTCTACATCTGTTACGACCGGCATTTCCCCGAAGGCTGGCGTCAGCTCGGTCTCAACGGCGCCCAGCTCGTCTACAACCCGTCGGCGACCTCCCGCGGCCTCTCCTCCCACCTCTGGCAGCTGGAACAGCCCGCCGCGGCCGTCGCCAACGAGTACTTCATCGCCGCGATCAACCGGGTCGGCGAAGAGGAGTACGGCGACAACGACTTCTACGGGACCTCGTACTTCGTCGACCCGCGCGGCCAGTTCGTCGGCGAGACGGCGAGCGACAAGGCGGAGGAACTCATCGTCCGCGACCTCGACTTCGACCTGATCCAGGAAGTGCGCCAACAGTGGGCGTTCTACCGCGACCGGCGTCCCGACGCCTACGAGGGGCTGGTGCAGCCGTGACCGACCTGTACGCGCGCCACAAGGCCGTGCTGCCCGAGTGGCTCGCCCTCTACTACGAGGACCCGATCGAGATCACCCACGGCGAGGGCCGGCACGTCTGGGACGCAAAGGGCAAGCGGTACCTCGACTTCTTCGGCGGCATCCTCACCACCATGACGGCGCACGCGCTGCCCGAGGTGACGAAGGCCGTGAGCGAGCAGGCCGGGCGGATCATCCACTCCTCGACCCTCTATCTCAACCGGCCGATGGTCGAACTCGCCGAGCGCATCGCCCAGTTGTCCGGCATCCCGGACGCGCGGGTCTTCTTCACCACCTCCGGCACGGAGGCCAACGACACGGCCCTGCTGCTCGCCACCGCCTACCGGCAGAGCAACCAGATCCTGGCGATGCGCAACAGCTACCACGGCCGCTCGTTCACCACCGTCGGCATCACCGGCAACAAGGGCTGGTCGCCGACCTCGCTCTCACCGCTCCAGACGCTGTACGTCCACGGCGGCGTCCGCACCCGCGGTCCCTACGCCCATCTCAGCGACGCCGAGTTCATCGCGGCCTGCGTCGCCGACCTGGAGGACCTGCTCGGTCATGTGCGCCCGCCCGCGGCCCTGATCGCCGAACCCGTGCAGGGCGTCGGCGGTTTCACGGCGCCGCCCGACGGTCTGTTCGCGGCCTTCCGCGAGGTTCTGCAGCAGCGCGGCATCCTCTGGATCGCCGACGAGGTGCAGACCGGCTGGGGGCGTACGGGCGAGCACTTCTGGGGCTGGCAGGCGCACGCCGAGGCCGGCCCGCCGGACATGCTCACCTTCGCCAAGGGCATCGGCAACGGCATGTCCGTCGGCGGTGTCGTGGCGCGCGCCGAGATCATGAACTGCCTCGACTCCAACTCCATCTCGACCTTCGGCGGCTCGCCGGTCACGATGGCGGCGGGTCTCGCGAACCTCACGTACCTCCTCGAACACGACCTCCAGGGCAACGCCCGGCGCGTCGGCGGTCTGCTCATCGAGCGGCTGCGGGCGATCACCGCGCACGTGGACGGCGTACGGGAGGTCCGCGGCCGTGGGCTGATGATCGGCGTCGAGCTGGTCAAGCCAGGCACGGACGAGGCTCATCCGGAAGGAGCCGCGGCCGTGCTCGAAGCGGCCCGGGACGAAGGCCTGTTGATCGGCAAGGGCGGCGGTCACAACACCAGCGTGCTGCGCATCGCGCCGCCGCTGACCCTCACCGTCGCGGAGGCGGAGGAGGGCGCGGCGATCCTGGAGCGCGCGCTGAGGTGTATCACCCCGTAGGACTGAGCAAGGGAACGTCGCCCATGACCACCGCCTTGGAACCCGCGCTTTCGGTACGCCAGGTCCTTAACATGGACCGGGTGCTCGCCGGAGAGCCCGAGGTGGTGGCCGGGGCGAGCCATCTCGACCGCGCCGTTCGCTGGGTGCATGTCGCCGAGGCCGCCGACGTCGGTGTGATGCTCACGGGCGGCGAAATGGTGCTCACCACCGGGGTGTTGCTCGCCGGCGACGTGGAGGCACAGGCCGAGTACATCCGTTCGCTGCACCGCGCGGAGGCCGCGGCCGTCGTCCTCGGGCTCGGCCGGGCCTTCCCCACGCCTCCGGACGTGATGCGCAGGGCGGCCGAGCGGTGCGGGCTGCCGATGGTGGTGCTCCATCGGCCCTTCCCCTTCGCAGAGTTGACGGAGGAGGTTCAGTCCCGGCTGGTCAGCAGCAAGTTCGCGGCCGTGAGTCTCTCCGAGGCCGTACGGACGGCGCTGACCGGGCTCATCACCTCGGGCGCTCCGCTGCAGCGCATGCTCGACGAGATCGCCGGGCACGCCGCCTGTCCCGTCGTCGTCACCAACCTGGCTCACCGTGTCCTCGCCACGGCGGGGGAGCGGTCGGCCGTGGACGACGTGTTGCGTGACTGGGAGCGCATCTCCCGGCAGGCGGGCGGCAGTGAGGGCGACGGGTGGATCAGGGCCGAGCTGGGCGGCCGAGGGGAGCGCTGGGGCCGCATCGTGCTGTGCGGGTACCGCGGCGACGCGGCCACCGGGCGACTGCTCGCCGACCGGGCGGCCGAGGCCCTCGTCCTGCACCGGCTGCTTGCCGGCTCCGCGCACACCTGGGAGGAGCAGGCCGCGCAGAGCCTGCTGACCGACCTGGTGAGCGGTGTCGTACCGGCCCGGCAGCTGTTGCCGCGGGCGCGGGCGGCCGGGCTGCCCGTCAACCGGCGTGCGTTCGTGCCGTTGGTGGTGCGGGACGGCGATCCGGCTGAACTCGACCGTGTGCTGCGGTTGTTGGGGCTTTTGGGCCTGGTCGCCGAGCTCGCGGACGGAGTCACCGCCGTGCTGCTCAGCCTGGCCCGGGACCAAGACGCGGAGGCGCTGGCCACGCACTTCGCCCTACGGCTGCGGCACGAGAGCGGCGCCCCCACGACGGTGGCCGCCGCGTCCCCCCGTACGGCATGGGACGACGTCCCCGCGGGCCTGCGCGAGGCACTGCACGTCGTCGAGGCGGCCGCCGACGCGCCCGCCGACCAGGAACAGCCCGTGCTTCTGCGGCTCCGTGACGTCCATCTGCGCGGTCTGGTACGGCTGCTGCGTGACGACCCGAACGTGCAGTCCTTCGCCGAGCGGGAGCTGGACGGGCTGCTGTGCGGCGCCGACGCCGATCAGGAGCTGCTGCCCGTGCTGCGGACGTACCTCGCGACAGGCCGCAACAAGTCCCGCACCGCGCAGCTCCATCACGTCAGCAGGCCGGCGCTGTACCGCCGTCTCGAGGTGATAGAGGCCAGTCTCGGCGTCGACCTCGACGACTTCGAACAGGCCGCGTCCGTACACATCGCGCTCCTCGCGCACGATGCGCAACAACGATGAAACGCCGCACGACTCAGCTGAAACATGGGACTACGAGGAGGTGACACCGTGGAACGGCAGAGCGCTTCAGACGTGACACGGTGCACCTCAAACCCGGCTCCAGTACTTCCTAGGCTCCTGGGGCGGACGACGGCACTTTCGACGCCCGCCCCAGCACACCGAGCGACCGGAGGTCCCGATGAGCAGAGTGATCCGAGCCGCCGTCTTCCAGGCCGCGTGGACCGGCGACAAGGAGTCGATGATCCAGGTCCACGAGCAGGCGGCCCGCGACGCGGCCGCGCAGGGCGCCCAAGTCCTGTGTTTCCAGGAACTGTTCTACGGGCCGTACTTCTGCCAGGTCCAGGACAAGGCGTTCTACGAGTACGCCGAGCAGATCCCCGAAGGCCCGATCGTCCGGCGTTTCCAGGCGCTGGCCAGGGAACTGGGCATCGTCCTCGTGCTGCCGATGTACGAGGAGGAGCAGCCCGGCGTCCTGTACAACACCGCGGCGGTGATCGACGCCGACGGCTCGTACCTGGGCAAGTACCGCAAGACCCACATCCCCCAAGTGCAGGGATTCTGGGAGAAGTTCTACTTCCGGCCGGGCAACTCCGGCTGGCCCGTCTTCGACACCGCCGTCGGGAAGATCGGTGTCTACATCTGCTACGACCGGCACTTCCCGGAGGGATGGCGGGCGCTGGGCCTGGCGGGCGCCGAGATCGTCTTCAACCCCTCGGCCACCTCGCGCGGACTGTCCGGCTACCTGTGGCAGCTGGAGCAGCCGGCCGCGGCCGTCGCCAACGAGTACTTCGTGGGCGCGATCAACCGGGTGGGCGTCGAGGAGTACGGCGACAACGACTTCTACGGGACCTCGTACTTCGTGGACCCGGAAGCCCAGTTCGTCGGCGAGGTGGCCGGCGACAAGGAGACGGAGCTCGTCGTCCGGGACCTGGATCTGGCCAAGCTCCGCGAGGTGCGCGACCGGTGGCAGTTCTACCGGGACCGCGCTCCGGGGGCGTACGGGCCGCTGACGGCTCCGTAGCCGCCTCGAACTCCGCGGGCCCGGCTCACGGGGGGTCGGGCCCGCGGGACCCATTGCTCTACCAGGGAACAGCGTCGACCTCAGCTTTCAGCGGCTTCGGTGTTCTCCCAGTGCACGTACGACCGGAAGGAGAGGGAGCATGAGCCGTACCGTCATCCGTGGTGGCCTCGTCGTCACCGCGTCCGACGAGATCCATGCCGACGTCCTGATCGAGGACGGCCGCATCGCCGCTCTCGCCGCCACCGGCACCCCGGCGGCCGACGCGTGGACGGCCGAGCGGACCATCGACGCCACCGGCAAGTACGTCATCCCGGGCGGCGTCGACGCGCACACCCACATGGAGCTGCCCTTCGGCGGCACCTTCGCCTCCGACACCTTCGAGACGGGCACCCGGGCCGCGGCCTGGGGCGGCACCACCACCATCATCGACTTCGCGGTGCAGAGCGTGGGCCACTCCCTGCGCGAGGGCCTCGACGCCTGGAACGCCAAGGCGGACGGCAAGTGCGCCATCGACTACGCCTTCCACATGATCGTCTCCGACGTCAACCAGGAGACGCTCAAGGAGATGGACCTCCTGGTGGAGGAGGGCGTCACCTCCTTCAAGCAGTTCATGGCCTACCCCGGCGTCTTCTACAGCGACGACGGCCAGATCCTGCGCGCCATGCAGCGCTCCGCCGAGAACGGCGGTCTGATCATGATGCACGCGGAGAACGGCATCGCGATCGATGTGCTCGTGGAGCAGGCGCTGTCCCGTGGCGAGACCGACCCCCGCTTCCACGGCGAAGTGCGGAAGGCGCTGCTGGAGGCCGAGGCCACCCACCGTGCCATCAAACTCGCGCAGGTGGCCGGGGCGCCCCTGTACGTCGTGCACGTCTCGGCGCAGGAGGCGGTCGCCGAGCTGGCACGGGCGCGCGATCAGGGCCTGAACGTCTTCGGCGAGACCTGTCCGCAGTACCTGTTCCTGTCCACGGACAACCTGGCCGAGCCCGACTTCGAGGGCGCGAAGTACGTGTGCAGTACGCCGCTTCGGCCCAAGGAGCACCAGGCCGCCCTGTGGCGCGGACTGCGTACGAACGACCTCCAGGTCGTCTCCACCGACCACTGCCCCTTCTGCTTCGTGGGCCAGAAGGAGCTCGGCCGCGGCGACTTCTCGAAGATCCCCAACGGCCTCCCGGGTGTCGAGAACCGGATGGACCTGCTCCACCAGGCAGTCGTCGACGGGCACATCTCGCGCCGCCGCTGGATCGAGATCGCCTGCGCGACCCCGGCCCGGATGTTCGGCCTGTACCCGAAGAAGGGCACCATCGCGCCGGGCGCCGACGCCGACATCGTCATCTACGACCCGCACGCCGAGCAGGTCCTGTCGGTGGAGACCCACCACATGAACGTCGACTACTCGGCGTACGAGGGCAGGCGCGTCACCGGCCGGGTCGAGACGGTGCTCTCGCGCGGCGAACTCGTCATCACCGAGCGGGAGTTCACCGGACGCGCGGGCCACGGCGTCTACACCCCCCGCTCCACCTGTCAGTACCTTCTCTGAGCGACCAGGAGCGGCGCCATGGACTTCGGACTCGTCCTGCAGACAGACCCCCCTGCCTCCCGCGTCATCGACCTGATGAAGCGGGCGGAAAGCAACGGATTCACGTACGGCTGGACCTTCGACTCCGCCGTGCTCTGGCAGGAACCCTTCGTGATCTACAGTCAGATCCTCGCGAACACCGAGAAGTTGACGGTCGGCCCGATGGTCACCAACCCGGGCACCCGCACCTGGGAGGTCACCGCCTCCACCTTCGCGACGCTCAACGACATGTACGGCAACCGCACGGTGTGCGGCATCGGACGCGGTGACTCGGCGATGCGCGTCGCCGGCCGCAAGCCCAACACGCTGGCCCGGATCAGCGGTGCCATGAAGGTCATCCGTGCCCTCGCCCGTGGCGACGAGGCCGACCTCGGCGGCACCCTCATCAAGTTCCCCTGGGTCAGGCCGGGTGCCGAACTCCCGGTCTGGATGGCCGCGTACGGACCCAAGGCGCTGAAGATGACCGGCGAGGAGGCAGACGGGTTCATCCTCCAGCTCGCCGATCTGTACCTCACCGAGTACATGGTCAAGGCCGTGAAGGACGCGGCCGCCGGCGCGGGCCGTGACCCGTCCGAGGTCAAGATCTGCGTGGCGGCGCCCGCCTACATCACGGCGGACGACTCACCCGAGGCGCTCGCCCACGCCCGCGAACAGTGCCGCTGGTTCGGCGGCATGGTCGGCAACCACGTCGCCGACCTCGTCTCCAAGTACGGGGAGCACTCCGCCGCCGTACCCGACGAACTCACCGAATACATCAAGGCCCGTGAGGGCTACGACTACTCGCACCACGGCCGCAGCGACAACCCCGACACCAGGTTCGTGCCCGACGAGATCGTCGACCGGTTCTGCCTGATCGGCACGGCCGAGCGGCACATCGAGAAGCTGAACGCGCTGCGTGCGCTGGGCGTGGACCAGTTCGCGGTGTACGACATGCACGACGCGCAGGAGGCCACCATCGACGCGTACGGGACGAAGGTCATCCCGGCCGTCAACGGTCTGTAACATCCGCTCGCAGAAGGGTCCTTGAGGCCCTCCTCCCCGTTCTCCCCTTCCCGCCGTCCCGGGAAGGGGATCAAGGCGCTCCCCGCGCCCCGCGAATCGCCCCGCACGGCCTTTCCCGTCACTCTCCTCACTTGATTGGCCTGCCCATGACCGAGACCGTCCCCACCGACAGTCCGCCGCCCGTAGCCCAAGTCACGCTCCCGGACGGCCGGGTGGAGATAGCCCCCGGCGCGCCCGTGCCCAGCGGTCCCTACGCCAACGAGGATCTGCTGCCGGTTCCGATCGAGAAGCGGACCTGGACCACGTACAACTTCTCGGCGCTCTGGGTCGGTATGGCGCACAACACCGCGTCCTGGACCCTGGCTTCCGGTCTGATCGCCGTCGGCATGGACTGGAAGCAGGCCGTCTTCACCATCGCGCTGGCCAACCTGATCGTGCTCGTCCCGATGCTGCTCACCGGGCATGCGGGACCCAAGTACGGCATTCCGTTCCCGGTCTTCGCGCGTGCTTCCTTCGGTGTCCGCGGCGCCAACCTGCCCGCTGTCGTACGGGCGTTGGTGGCCTGCGGGTGGTTCGGTATCCAGACCTGGATCGGTGGCGAGGCGATCTTCTTCCTCGCCGGGAAGCTGTTCGGGGACAGCTGGGCCGCTGCCGGCCACATCGGCGGCTACCCCTGGACGATGTGGCTGTCCTTCGCGATCTTCTGGGTGCTCCAGGTCGCCATCATCTACCGGGGCATGGAGACGATCCGCCGCTTCGAGAACTGGGCGGCGCCCTTCGTGCTCGTCGGCGCGGGCGTGATGCTGTGGTGGATGAGCGACAAGGCGGGCGGCTTCGGCCCGCTGCTCGACCAGCCGTCCAAGCTCGGCTGGGGCGCGGACTTCTGGACCCTGTTCGCTCCCGCGCTCATGGGCATGATCGGCTTCTGGTCCACGCTGTCGCTGAACATCCCGGACTTCACCCGGTACGGCAAGAGCCAGAAGGCCCAGACCTGGGGCCAGGCGCTCGGCCTGCCCACCACCATGACGCTGTTCGCCTTCCTGTCCGTCATGGTCACCTCGGGCTCACAGGCGGTGTACGGCGAGGCGATCTGGGACCCGGTCCAACTGGCCGCCAAGACGGACAACGTCTTCGGCATCATCTTCGCGCTGGTGACGGTGCTGGTGGCGACCCTGTCCGTGAACGTCGCGGCCAACCTGGTCTCGCCTGCCTTCGATTTCTCCAACATCGCGCCCCGGAAGATCAGTTTCCGGGCCGGCGCTCTGGTCACCTGCGTCCTCGGCGTACTGATCTTCCCGTGGAGGCTGTACTCCGACCCGCAGGGTTACATCTTCACCTGGCTCGGCCTGGTCGGTGGTCTGCTCGGCACGGTCGCGGGCATCCTCATCGCCGACTACTGGATCCTGCGCCGCACCAAGCTCGACCTCGCCGACCTGTACAGCACGGGCGGCCGCTACTGGTACGACGGCGGCTGGAACTGGCGGGCCGTCGTCGCCTTCGTCACCGGCGGTGTGCTGGCCATCGGCGGCGCCGACTTCCATCCGCTGATCGACGGGCGGCCCATTCCGGCACTGGAGTCGCTGGCCGACTACGGCTGGGCGGTCGGGCTCGGTACGTCGATGGTGCTGTACCTGGCGCTGATGCTGGCGCGTGGGCGGGGGAAGACGGCTGTCTGATTCAGGGCATTTGAGTGGGGCTGGCCGTTTGCGGCGGTCAGCCCTGCTGGGTTCCGACCTTCCCTGCTGTGTTCCGACCTTGAGCCGCTGTGCTTTGACGGTCCGCTCGGCTGTGTCTGACGGGTCAGCTCTGCTGCGTCTTCTCGAGTGCGGCCACGGCGTCCTTGGCGGCGCTGATGGCGCCCTTGTTGATCACGTCCGCGCTGGGCGACTTCTTCGTCTCGAAGTCGCTGCCGTTGTACGTGATGACGACCACCGCGTTGGACACGCGGGCGATCACCACTCCCTCGCGGGTGTCCTGCTTGTCCTCGGTGGTGAGGTTCACGACGGAGTAGGCCGTGTCGCCGACGCCGGGGACCGCCCCTCCGCCGCTCTTGTCCGCGACGCGCTCCTTGTAGGACGTCTCCGCCGCCGCGTCCGTCTCCTTGATCTCGTACGAGACGTCGAGCCAGCGGTAGTCGAACCCCTTCAGCGCGTTCCAGGAGCAGGTGCGCCGGACCGACTTGTCGGTCGACGCGATCTCCTGGCCGGCCGTCTTGGCGCCCGGGACCAGCGCCTTGATCGTCTTTTCGGTCACGCTGACGCAGGGGGCGGGGGATGTGGCGTACGTCTTGGTGGCCGCGGACGTCGAGGGCGCCGACGCCGATTCCGTGGGCTTCTGCGGCGATTTGTCCTCAGCGGCGGTCGGGGTCGCGGCGAGTGGACCGGACGTCAACGCCCAGCCCACCGAGGCGAGCACGGCGACCGGCAGCAGACGCGCGGTGAGAGCGAGCGGCAAAGGAAGAGAACTCACGGCGCACTTCTCGTGGGGGACGGTGCGGAGGTGGCCCGCACTGCGGACGGGACGCCAGTGTCACACGAGTCCCTGTGGGGTGGAAGTGCGAACTCGCTCTGTGCCTGTGCGGTGACAGTGACTCACCCTCGACGGGCTGTGGGGCTCGTCACCTGTACGGGCGCCGGGTGGGGCATGCGGTGTGCGGGTTCCTGGCGTACGCCCAACTGCCCCCGGGATACGGGAAGTCGTGAGGGCTCGCAGCTTTGCGGCTCTCATCGAGGCCGCATGCCATGATCGGCGCGTGATCGCGATACGTCAGAAGCCGACCCGTGGTGCCGTCCTCGCCTGTGTGCTGGCGCTGACCGCGAGCGGGTGCGGGCTTTCCACCGAGCTGGACCGCGAACTCAACCCCGAGCGCACGCCCACGCCGACCGAGACCCGGGCCGCGCCACCGCCCGTGTCCGCCACGTCCCCGCCGGTCCAGCAGGCGAGCGGCTGCCCCTCCTCCGGTCTGCGCTTCGCGACCGGTCCCGTCAACGGGGCCATGGGGCTGCGAGCCATGACGCTCTCCATGACCAACTGCGGCGATCAGCCGTACGAGGTGAACGGCTACCCCTCCGTCAGCGTCCTGGACGAGGCGGGCGACCCGATTCCGGGCGTGCGCACGATCGAAGGGACGGAGGGTGTGCCCATGGCGTCGGAAGACACCGGCCCCGAGCCCTTCACCCTCGCACCCGGCGAGACCGCGGAGGCGGGCCTGGTGTGGCGGATGGCGGCCGAGGAGGGCACGTACCTCAACGTCGCCCCGGACAAGGACCGGGACGCTGTGAACGTACGCCCTGAATGGCCCCTCGACATCGGCCCGGAGAACATACTCGGTACGCATCCCTGGGCCCCCGCCCCGAAGTCGGCGTCCTGAAGAGCATGCGGGCGGGCGGCTGAGCCGGTCCGCCCGCAGGGCAGTTCCCTCGGCGAAGACGACGACGTACGCGGCCCGCGCCTACGGCACCCGGCTCGTCCACTCCGGCGTCCCGAACTTCGCCCGCGCCAGTTCCTGGGCGCGCGCCAGTTCCTCCGGTGTCACCTTGCCGTCCGTCAGCCCGTACCGGCCGCGGAACGAGTCGATCATCCGCTCGATGACCGCCTCGCGCGCCAGGCCGGTCTGCCGACGCAGCGGATCAACCCGCTTCTTCGCGCTCGTCGTGCCCTTGTCGGAGAGCTTCTCCCGCCCGATACGCAGCACTTCGAGCATCTTGCCGGCGTCGATGTCGTACGCCATCGTCACGTGGTGGAGCACCGCGCCGGGCCCGCCACCCGGGCCGACCATCCGCTTCTGCGCGGCACCCGCGACCTGGGCAATGCGGCGAGGTGCGTGCGGTGGCCGCGTGTCTGCGGTGCCCGCGTGCCCTGTCCTCGCGGGAGCCGCAAGTGCCATAGTCGAGAGCGAGGTTGATCGTCCGGCTCAGCGAGGTGGCAGGCATGTTCACGACCCGACCGACGCTTCAGGGCACCTTCGGCATGGTGTCCTCGACGCACTGGCTCGCCTCGCAGTCGGCGATGGCCGTCCTGGAGGACGGCGGCAACGCCTACGACGCCGCGGTCGCCGCCGGTTTCGTCCTGCACGTCGTCGAGCCGCACCTCAACGGACCCGCGGGCGAGGTCCCCGTCATCATCGCCCCCGCGGGCGGCGAGGTGCGGGTGCTGTGCGGACAGGGCGTCGCGCCCGCCGGAGCGACGATCGCCCACTACAGGGGACTCGGTCTGGATCTCGTACCCGGCACCGGGCCGCTCGCCGCGGCCGTGCCCGGCGCCTTCGACGCCTGGATGCTGCTCCTGCGCGACTATGGCACCAAGTCCCTCGCCGACGTCCTGAAGTACGCCATCGGGTACGCGCAGGACGGGCACGCGCCCGTGGAGCGTGTCGGCGAGACGGTGGAGACCGTGCGCGAGCTCTTCGAGAAGGAGTGGACGTCCTCGGCCGAGGTGTATCTGCCGGGCGGCAGGGCTCCGCGACCCGGCGAGCTGTTCCGCAATCCCGCGCTTGCCGATACCTGGCGACGGCTGCTCGCGGAGGTCTCCGAGGAGACCGACCGAGTGGCACAGATCGAGGCCGCGCGGAATGTGTGGCGCTCCGGTTTCATCGCCGAGGCGCTCCTGCGCCAGGCACGGCGTCCCACGGTGGACACCAGCGGCGAGCGCCACACAGGCACCCTGACGGCCACCGATCTGGCCTCCTGGTCGGCGAGCTACGAGGCCCCGGCGACGTACGACTGGCGCGGCTGGACCCTGTGCAAGGCGGGCCCCTGGAGCCAGGGCCCGGTGCTGCTCCAGCAGTTGGCCCTGCTGCCGTCGGAACTGCCCCGGTACGGTTCCGCCGACTACGTCCACCTGCTGATCGAGGGCTGCAAGCTCGCGATGGCCGACCGGGAGGCCTGGTACGGGGACGCGGCCGAGGTGCCGCTCGACGTGCTGCTCTCGGAGTCGTACAACGCCGCCCGGCGCGCGCTCGTCGGCGACAAGGCGTCGTACGAGCTATGCCCCGGCAGTCCTGGAGGGCGCCTTCCGCGGCTGAGCGGGCACGCGCGCGTGGTTGCCGCCGGGGAGGCGGGCTTCGACGCGCTCGGGATGCCGGGTGCCGGTGAACCCACGGTGGCCCGGGCCGCCGCGGACCCCGGGGTGGCGCCGGACGGCGGTACCCGCGGCGACACCTGCCACCTCGACGTCGTCGACCGCTGGGGCAACATGGTCGCCGCCACGCCCAGTGGAGGCTGGCTGCAGTCCAACCCGGTCGTGCCCGAACTGGGCTTCCCGCTCGGCACCCGGCTCCAGATGGCCTGGCTGGAGGAAGGACTGCCCAACTCCCTGACGCCGGGCCGCCGTCCGCGCACCACCCTGACCCCCTCGCTCGCGCTCCGCGACGGGGTGCCGGTCATGGCCTTCGGCACGCCGGGCGGTGACCAGCAGGACCAGTGGCAGACGCACTTCTTCCTCTCGGTGGCCCTGCGCGCCGAGGTGCGCGGAGGCCTCGATCTCCAGGGCGCGATCGACGAGCCGAACTGGCACAACGACAGCTTCCCCGGCTCCTTCTACCCGCGCGGTATGCACCCCGGCAGCGTCACCGTCGAGGCTCGCATGGACGCCGCGGTCGTCGAGGAGCTGCGGCGGCGCGGCCACGACGTCCAGGTCGGCGATGCCTGGTCCGAGGGCCGGCTGTGCGCGGTCGCCCGGGATCCGGAGACGGGTGTGCTGTCGGCTGCGGCGAACCCGCGAGGGATGCAGGGGTACGCGGTGGGGCGCTGATCCGCGCACGGGGAGTGGCGACGTAGTCGACTGCCGTGATGCGGTCCGTTGCTCCGCGTAGCCGTGGGCGCCGGGAATTCATGGGTATTCCACCCGGAGTGCACCGGCCCGGTGAGGATTGTCAGAGGCGCGTGCTGTCATGGGGACATGATCGTAGACATCGAAACCATCGACGAGTTTCTCACCCACCGCGTCTCCGACGTCGAAGAAGTGGTCCGGCAGGCGGCCGCCGCCGAGGTCATGCCGCGCTTCCGGCAGCTCGCCGCGCACGAGATCGACCAGAAGACCGGCCCGCACGATCTGGTGACGGACGCCGACCGCCTGGCCGAGGCGTATCTCACCGAGGCCCTCACCGCGCTGCTGCCCGGCTCGGTCGTGGTCGGCGAGGAGGCGGTGCACGCCGACCCGATGACGTACGAGGCGATACGCGGCTCCGCGCCGGTCTGGATCGTCGATCCGGTCGACGGGACACGGCAGTTCGTCCACGGCGACCCCGGATTCTGCATGCTGGTCGCCCTCGCGCTGGACGGCGTCGTGCACGCGTCCTGGACGTTCGCTCCCGCACGCGACGAGTTCGCAACCGCGATCCGCGGCCGGGGCGCCGTCCTGGACGGCGCGCCCCTGCGGGCGGGTTCGCCCGTGCCCGGCCGCGACGTCGACATCGCCACCTCGCACCCGGACTACACCACGGACGAGCAGAAAAACGCCCTGCTCGCCCTGCACACCGAGGGTGTCGTCACCCGCCCGTGCGGCTCGGCGGGCCTGGAGTATCTGGCCGTGGCCCGCGGGGAGTTGGACGCCACGGCCTTCTCCTGGGAAGCCGCGTGGGACCACGCGGCGGGCCTGCTGCTGGTCGAGGAGGCGGGTGGCGCCCACCTGACGCTCACGGGCGAGCCGTTCCGGATCACCGGGGGCAACGCCCTGCCGTTCGCGGCGGCCCGGGACGAGGCGACGGCCCGCAGGGTGGTCGCGCTGCTGGCGGCCGGAGCGTGAGTGCCGGGGCGGGAGCCGAGGTGCCTGGGGTGGGCGGGAGCCTGAGTCCCGTGGGCGGACCGGAGCCCGAGCGCAGGGGTGGCCGGAGCGTGAGTGCCCGGGCGGGAGCCGAGGTGCCTGGGGTGGGCGGGAGCCTGAGTCCCGTGGGCGGACCGGAGCCTGAGTGCCGGGGGCGGATGTCCTCCGACAGCCCTTCGCAACCGCCCGCGCCGTCAGGGCTGTCAATCCTCCGGCATATCCTGATCCCAGTTGCCATCGGCTGACAAAGGAGTCCGAAGGTGCCGTCGATGCTCGATGTGGTCGTGGTGGGTGCCGGGCCGAACGGACTGACGGCTGCCGTGGAGCTGGCCCGCCGGGGCTTCTCCGTGGCCGTGTTCGAGGCGCGGGACACCGTGGGCGGCGGAGCACGCACCGAAGAGCTGACACTGCCCGGATTCCGGCACGACCCCTGTTCGGCGGCGCATCCGCTGGCCATCAACTCCCCGGCGTTCAGGGCGATGCCCCTGGAGCGGTACGGACTGGAGTGGCTGCACGCGGAGTTTCCCATGGCGCATCCGTTCCCGGACGGCACGGCGGCGGTGCTCTCGCGGTCGGTGGCGGAGACGGCCGCCTCCTTCGGGCCGCGCGACGCCGGTGCGTACCGCCGCCTGGTCACCCCCTTCCTCCCCAAGTGGGACACGCTGGTCAATGACTTCATGTCGCTGCCCCTGACCGCACTGCCCCGCGACCCGGTCACCCTCGCCCGCTTCGGCCTCGCCGGACTGCCGCCGTCGACCTGGCTGATGCGCCGCTTCCGCGACGAGCGGGCCAAGGCGCTGTTCGCCGGGCTCGTCGCCCATGTCATGGCTCCGCTCGACGGGATCGCGACCGGCGCCGTGGGCCTGGTCTTCGCCCTCGCCGCGCACGCCCGCGGCTGGCCGGTGGCCCGGGGCGGCTCCCAGTCCATCTCCGACGCGCTCACCGCGTATCTGAAGGACCTCGGTGGCAGCGTCCACACCGACTACGAGGTCAAGCGCCTCGACGACCTGCCGCCCGCGCGCGCCTACGTTTTCGACACCTCACCCACCGCGCTGTCCCGGATCGCCGGCTTCGGCCGCTACTACGAGCGGTACCGGTACGGAGCGGGCGTCTTCAAGATCGACTACGCGCTCGACGGCCCCGTGCCGTGGACGGCGAAGGAGGCGCGCACCGCCGGGACCGTCCAGATCGGGGCCAGCCGTGCGGAGATCAGCACCGCGCTGCGGGCGGCCTCGCGCGAGGGCCGGGCGCCCGACGCGCCGTTCCTGATCACCGTGCAGCCCGGTGTCGTCGACCCCTCTCGGGCACCCGAGGGCAAGCAGGTCTTCTGGGCGTACGGGCACGTCCCGAACGGCTGGACCGGGGACCTCACGGACGCGATCGAGCGCCAGCTGGAGCGCTTCGCGCCGGGCTTCCGCGACCGCGTCCTCGCCCGTGCGACGGCGGGCCCTCCCGAGCTGGCCGCACGTAACGCGAACTACGTGGGCGGTGACATCGGCTCCGGCGCCGCCTCCGGGCTCCAGCTCTTGCTGCGCCCCAAGATCTCCCTCTTCCCGTACAGCACTCCGCACCCAGCCGTCTTCATCTGCTCGTCGGCCACCCCGCCGGGACCCGGCGTCCACGGCATGTCGGGACACAACGCGGCGAAGGCGGTATGGAGAAGGCTGAGACAGTCATGACCACGATCACTCTGGTGCAGGGCGACATCACTCGGCAGAGCGTCGACGCCATCGTCAACGCGGCGAACTCCTCGCTGCTCGGCGGGGGCGGCGTCGACGGGGCCATCCATCGCCGGGGCGGTCCCGCCATCCTCGCCGAGTGCCGCAAGCTTCGCGCCTCCCAGTACGGCAAGGGCCTGGCCACCGGACGGGCAGTCGCCACCACCGCCGGTGAGCTGGACGCGCAGTGGGTGATCCACACCGTCGGCCCGGTATGGCAGGGCCCCGGCAGCGACCCCTCGCTCCTCGCCTCGTGCTACCGGGAGTCCCTGCAGGTGGCAGCCCAACTGGGGGCGCGGACCGTCGCCTTCCCGGCCATCTCGACCGGCGTCTTCAGGTGGCCGATGGAGGAGGCCGCCCGCGTCGCCGTGCAGACAGTCAGGGACGCGGACACGACGGTCGAAGAGGTCAGGTTCGTGCTCTTCGACGAGGGGGCGTACGAGGCGTTCGCGGAGCAGGTCCGCTGACCGTCCCGGTCGGGGGTGACAGGTCGTCCCGGTCGGGAGCACGGGTTGTCCTGGTCCCGGTCGGGAGTGACGGGTTGTCCCGGTCGGGAGCACGGGTTGTCCTGGTCCCGGTCGGGGGTGACGGGTCGCCCCGCACCGGAAGTGGCGGACCGCCGAAAAATGGCGGGTGTTGAAGGCGCCTTCGGAAGTACGGTCCTGCGGTGACTGATGCGGATGGGTACTTCGGAGAGAGTGTCGCGGCGACCTACGACGAGTCGGAGGGGGCCGAGTTCGAACCGGCTGTCGTGCAGGCGGCGGTCGACGTACTGGCGGGGCTCGCCGGCGACGGCCGGGCCCTGGAACTGGGTATCGGGACGGGGCGCATCGCGCTGCCACTGGCACACAGGGGAGTCCCGGTCCACGGCATCGACCTGTCGCGGGCGATGGTCGACCGGCTGCGCGCCAAGCCCGGCGGCGACGGGATCGGTGTGACGATCGGTGACTTCGCGACGACGAGGGTGGACGGGAAGTTCTCCGTCGCCTATCTCGTCTTCAACACGATCATGAACCTGACGACACAGGCGGCGCAGGTGGCCTGCTTCCGCAACGTCGCGGCCCACCTCGAACCCGGTGGCCGATTCGTCATCGAGGTCATGGTCCCCGACCTGCGCAAGCTCCCGGCGGGGCAGACCGTCGTGCCGTTCCACGTCAGCCCGACGCGATGGGCGTTCGACGCCTACGACGTCGCCACTCAGGAGATGAGCTCCAACTACATCGAGGTCGTCGACGGGCGAGGCGAGTACCACTCGATCCCTTTCCGCTACGTATGGCCGGCGGAACTCGACTTGATGGCTCAGCTCGCCGGGCTGCGGCTGTCCGAGCGGTGGGACGGATGGACCGGGGAACCGTTCACCAGCGAGAGCGGCCGCCATGTCTCGGTCTGGGAGAAACCAGCCACGCAGCCGCTCGTATAGCTGTTCGCGCAATCGCGCAGCGAGCTGCTCGGTGCCGGCTGGTAGCTGTTCGCGCAATCGCCCAACGCGCGCTCGGTGCCGGCTGGACAAGTGCTGGCCCAAGCTTTACTGCGAATAGATTGCAGGTGGGAAAGCTGAGCATGAGGGTGGGAGGCGCACCGCCCGCCCCGAAAGAAGGTCCCCACCATGCGTCGTACGTCGCTCACGCGGCAGGAGTGGGGCCGGCTCGGCGGCATGGCCGCGTTCATTCTCGGGCTGCACGTGATCGGCTGGTTCACGCTCGTCGCCGTCGTCGCACCGGAGCACTACAGCATCGGCGCGAAATCGTTCGGCGTCGGGATCGGTGTGACGGCGTACACGCTGGGCATGCGGCATGCCTTCGACGCCGATCACATCGCGGCCATCGACAACACCACCCGCAAATTGATGGGCGAGGGGCAGCGGCCCCTGTCGGTCGGTTTCTGGTTCTCGCTCGGCCACTCCAGCATCGTGTTCGGGCTGGCCTTCCTGCTCTCCCTGGGCGTGCGGACGCTGGCCGGACCGGTGCGCGACGACAACTCGGGCCTGCACGACGTCACCGGGCTGATCGGCACGACGGTCTCCGGGACCTTCCTGTACGTCATCGCCGCCATCAACCTCGTCATCCTCGCCGGGATCTGGAAGGTCTTCCGGCAGATGCGCTCCGGCCACTTCGACGAGGCGGCCCTGGAGGAGCAGCTGGGCAACCGCGGGCTCATGAACCGCCTGCTCGGCCGCGTCATGAAGTCGGTCACCAAGCCCTGGCAGATGTACCCGGTGGGCCTGCTCTTCGGCCTCGGCTTCGACACGGCCACCGAGGTCGCCCTCCTGGTCCTCGCGGGATCGGGTGCGGCGTCCGGGCTGCCCTGGTACGCGATCCTGTGCCTGCCCGTCCTGTTCGCGGCGGGCATGTCCCTGCTGGACACGATCGACGGTTCGTTCATGAACTTCGCGTACGGGTGGGCCTTCTCCAAGCCGGTGCGCAAGGTCTACTACAACCTCACCATCACCGGCCTGTCCGTCGCCGTCGCCCTGATCATCGGCACGGTCGAACTTCTCGGCCTGCTCGCGGAGCGGCTGCACCTGCGCGGGGTCTTCTGGGACTGGGTCGGTGGCCTCGACCTGAACGTCATCGGCTTCGTCATCGTCGGCCTCTTCGTCGCCACCTGGGTCATCGCCCTGGTGGTTTGGAAGGTGGGGCGGATCGAGGAGAAGTGGACGGCGGGGCTGCGCCGCCCCGAGGCGTGAGGGGATCGCCCGGTCCTTATGACCGCTTCCTCAGCGGGGATCGCCCGGTCCTCATGACCCGCTTCCTCGGCGGGGATCGCACGGGATCTTCATGACCCGCTCCCTCTGAGGAGGTCGCGCAGGGCCTTTTCCTCCTGGGGGCTCAGCCCGGTCACGAACTGCCGGAGGGTCGCGATGGAATCGGGGCCGCGGTCGAGCGCCTCGTGCATGGCCTCGGCGGTCAGCTCGGCGGCGTTCTTGGCGGGCCGGTACGCGCCGCGTCGCCCGTCCACGTCACGCAGGACCAGGCCCTTGTCGTAGAGGCGCTTGAGGATGGTGTGCACGGTGTTGTACGCGAGACCGCCGCCGATCTCAGCCTGGATGTCGGCGGGCGTCAGGGGGTCGTCGGTGGCCCAGAGGGTGGCGAGGACTTCGCTCTCCAGCTCGCCTGCACTGCGTCGATCCGCCCTGCCGCGGGGGCCTGTGCCAGCCATGCCGGCAACCTTACAGCGCGTAGGGGAATGGTGGTGGCGACCTTCGGGCGGTGCCTCGGACGCCTGCCGACGGAGCGTCCGGATGCCGCACCCGCCCTGCGCTCCTGCCTGGTACACGGTAATTTGGCCACGATTTACGAGATTTAGCCCTATCCCGTCAGTTTTCCCTCTACCCTACGCTCTGTAGGGTAGACGATCCTACAGTCTGTAGGGCTGAAGGGTTGAAGATGGCCAAGGCCTTGTACGTCCCGTTCCTCGGCGCCGAGCGCAACGGCTCGCCCCCGGCGGCCCGTGCGTCACGACGCTCCGGCGGTGCGCTGTCGCTCGCACTGGTGGCGGGTGCCTTCACCCTGGCCCAACTGCTCCTCGTACGCCCCGGGATGGGCCTCGGGTGGGACGAGACGGTGTACGTCAGCCAAGTCAGTTCGCACGCTCCCTCGGCATACTTCAGTGCCCCGCGCGCCCGCGGTGTCTCGCTGCTCGTGGCGCCGATCGCCTCCTGGTCGTCGTCCACAGAGCTACTGCGGGTCTACCTGGCGCTGCTCTCCGGACTCGGCCTCTTCCTGGCGCTGCGCGTCTGGCGGGGGCTGTTCCCTCTGCGGGTGCTGGCCCTGGCAGGTGCCCTCTTCGCGACGCTCTGGGTGACCCTGTTCTACGGCCCGCAGGCCATGCCCAACTACTGGGTCGCGATCGGCGCCCTGGTCTGCGTCGGCTGCTTCCTGCGCGCCCGGGACGACCGCTTCGACCGGGCGGCGCTGTGGGGGGTGGGCCTGAGCGCCGCGCTGATGGCGTGGATGCGGCCCACCGACGCGGTCTGGGTGACCCTGCCGCTTCTCGTCCTCGCGGTGTGCTTCCGCGGTTGGCGCAGACCGCGCCTGCTGGTCGCGCTCGTCGCGGGCCTGGTGGCCGGAGCCGGCGAGTGGGTCGTGGAGGCGTACGTCAGCTACGGCGGCCTGGGGCAGCGACTCGCCGACGGCTCTCGGATCCAGGGCGGCCTCGGCTGGAACTTCGCCGTCGGCGACCAACTGCGCAGCCTGGGCGGGCGCACCCTCTGCCGCCCGTGCACCGGGCCGATGCCCAACGCCGCCGTGACGGTGTGGTGGTTCGCCCTGCCGCTGCTCGCCGCCCTCGGCCTCGCGCTCGCGATCAGGGCCCAGCGCGCGACGAACACGCTGCTGCTTCTGTCCTGCGCCACGACGGCGGGCGTCCCGTACCTGTTCATGATCGGATACGCGGCTCCGCGCTTCCTCCTGCCCGCCTACGCGCTCCTCTCGATCCCGGTTGCCGCCGCCCTCATCCACCTGGTCACCGCCCCGAGCCGGACCTGGCGGCCGGTGGCCGTGACCCTGGTGACGCTCGGCCTGACCGGTCATCTGGCGGTGCAGTACGTGGTGCTGGAACGCACTGTGCACCGCACCACCGTCGCCCGTCAGAGCTGGGCCCACACCGTGTCGGAACTGCACCGGCTCGGCGTCCGTCCGCCCTGCCGGCTGACCGGACACGAGGCCATCCCGATCGCCTTCTACGCCGGCTGCTCCGCCGTCGCGACGAGCGGCCCCAACGCCAACACGACCCGGGCGGACATCGTGCGTCTCGCACGGCGCGAACCCGTCGCCGTACTCACCACCCTCGGCGGTCGACCGCCCGCGTACGCCCGTACCTGGGCCTCGCACGTCGCGGGTGATCTGCGTGTCTACGTCGCGGGAAGCCCGGCGACATGACCGCTCCGCCGACCGCCCCTGCGACTTCGAACGCCGTCGGCAGACGGGTCTCCTGGCAGACCGGGGTCTCGATCCTCGTGATGGTGTGCGCGGTGTATCTGGCGCGACGCCATTGGCCGGTGATCGAGAGCGGAGCCGCCCGGCTCGCCGTCGCCGATCGCGGCTGGCTGCTCGTGGCGACCGCCGCCACGGCGGCGACCTGGGTGTGCTCGGCGCTCGCCCAGCAGGGCGCGGTCGCCAGGCCGTTGCCGGCCCGCAGGTTGGTGGCGGTGCAGTTCGCGGCGTCCGCGGCCAACCATCTGCTGCCCGCGGGCCTGGGGGCGGGCGCGGTCAACCTGCGTTTCCTCACTCGGTGCGGGCTCCCGGTCGGCCGGTCGGCGACCGCGCTCGCGGTGAAGGCAACCGCGGGGACCGTGGTGCGAGGCTTTCTGATCGCCGTACTCGCGCTGGCCTGTCCCGGCGTCATCCACCCTCCGCACGTGCCCGCCGTGGCGGTGGCGGTGGCGGTCGCGGTGGTCGGCGTCGGCGTGGTGCTCCTGAAGGGTCCACTGCGGCGCGCCCTGCGAGCTGTCCTGGCGGATGTCCGCGCCGTGCACGAACTCCCCGCGCGGGCGGCCGCGTTGTGGGGTGGGTCGCTCGCCTTCGCCTCGCTGCACGCGGCAGTGGTGATCGCGGTGACCCAGGCTCTCGATCTGCCGCTGCCCCCGGCCCAGGTCGCCCTCGCCTACCTCGCCGCGAGCAGCGCCGCCGTGCTGCTTCCCACCCCTGGCGGCCTCGGTGCGCTGGACGCCGCACTCGCCCTGGCCCTCACACTCGCCGGAGCACCAGGAAGTGCGGCGGCATCCGCGGTACTCGGCTACCGGCTCCTGACCGTGTGGCTGCCGCTGCTGCCCGGGCTGCTGGCACTGGGGGTGCTGATACGGCGCAGGGTCGTGTGAACCGCCGTGATCGGCCGGACAGGTCCTAATAGTGCTTCGTTAGGTTCTCGTTCTGGTTCTGCTGGCTTTGAGGGGGTGGCCGCAGGTGGTGCAGGTGCCGGTCCAGCACCTCAGTAGGTCTTGGAGTAGGTCGAGGGTCTCGTAGAGGCTCGGGCTGGTGGCTGGACTTTTGGGTCGAGCCTGCGGAGTGTGAGGAAGGCCTGCGCGGCGGTGACGAGGGTGACGTGGTGGTGCCAGCCGCGCCAGGTGCGGCCTTCGAAGTGGTCCAGGCCCAGGCCGTGTTTGAGTTCGCGGTAATCGTGCTCGATCCGCCAGCGCATCTTCGCCCGCCGCACCAGGTCAGCGACCGGTGTGGTGGCCGGCAGGTTCGATATCCAGTAGTCCGTCGGGGCATCCTGGCCGTCCGGCCATTCGACCAGGAGTGTCTGGACGGGCAGGACGCCGCCCCACCGGTTGCGGCCGCCGCCCGCCTCCTGAGCTGCGGCCAGGGACTGCTTTCCCGCGGGCCGCACCGTCAGTACCGCGAACCGGGAGATCATCGCGCCTTTGCTGCCCTGCCGCCAGGTCACCTTGCTGAACCGCTCCACACCCGTCTCCACCGCGAGGGCGGAGATGGCTCGCGGCGCAGTGCGGTAACGCATAAGGGTGGGAGGCCCGAGCCCGCCATAAGCGGGCTGCTGCGGCTCGACATTCTCCGGGTGAGCAACTTCCTTCCCGTTCAGCGCCAGGACATAGGACAATCCTCGCTCCTGGAGACCGAGCCGGAAGGGAGTGCTGACGCCGTAGCCGGCGTCGGCGACCACCACCGGCGCCTTCAACTGCCACGCGGCCAGTGTGTCCAGAAGACCGAGCGCCAGACGCCACTTCTCCTGGTGTACTACGGTGCCGGGAACTCCTGCCCTGCGGCACCGGTCCGACTCCTCCGTCCACTCACGCGGCAGATACAACTGCCACTCCAACGGGCACGAGGCGGTATCGGTGGCAGCATGAACACTGACCGCGACCTGGCAGTTTGCCCGTTTGCCGACCGCTCCGCAGTACTGGCGGGCAACCCCGACCGACGCGTTGCCGCACTTGGGGAACGACACGTCGTCGATCACCCACACCTCGGGCCTGACCACCCCGGACAACCGCTCGGCAATCCGCTGCCTGACCGGCAGTGGATCCCACGGCGACTGGTTCACGAACTGCTGCAGCGCCTGCATGTCCCCGTCCGGCAGTCGCTGAGCCATCGGCTGGATCGACTTGCGGCGACCGTCGAGCATCAGTCCCCGCAGATAGCACTCGCCCTTGGCCCGCTGATCCTTGCGCGGCACCGAGGCGAACACATCCTCTACGAATAGCCCCAACGAAGCCCGTAATCGGTTCACTTCATGCTTGTCCACACTCCCAACATGCTCTTGATCAGTAAGAACGGAAAGACCTAACGAAGCACTACTAATTGAGTTCGAGACGGTAGCCGTGCCCTCGAAGTGTCGTGATCAGTGGCACGTGGTACGGCTGCGGCGCTGCGCCGGTGAGGCGGCGGCGCAGCCCCGCCATGGTGACATCGAGCGTCTTCGTCGAACCGAACCAGTTCTCGTCCCACACCTCGGCCATCAGCGTCTCGCGGGCCACGGCCTCACCCGCGTGCCGCGCGAGCACGGCGAGCAGCTCGAACTCCTTGGGCCGCAGGTCGACTTCATGGTCGTCGAGGGTGCAGCGGCGCGCTGTGATGTCGACGACGAGGTCGCCCAGCCGGATCGGTTCCTGGGGCGGCGAGGCGATGGCCCGCCTCCGCAGATGGGCCCGCAGCCGGGCGAGCAGCACGGTCATACTGAACGGTTTGACCAGGTAGTCGTCGGCCCCCGCGTCGAGCCCCGCGATGACGTCGATGTCGTCGGTACGGGCGGTCAGGATGAGGATCAGCAGATCGGGGAAGCGGGCGCGCAGCGTGCGGGCCACGTCGAGCCCGTCCATGTCGGGCAGCCCCAGGTCGAGGAGCAGGACGTCGTACGAGGACCGCGCGGCCTCCGCGAGGGCGGCCGCGCCGGTCCGGCTCCACGTGGGGCCATAGCCGTTGCCCCGCAGTCCGGTTTCCAGATGGCGGCCGATGGTGTCGTCGTCCTCCACGACGAGAACGTGGGCGCGACTGAAGCGGCTGCGGTCCGGTGCGGCGGGCGTGCTCATGGTGCGCAGCGTAGAGCCGGACGGGGTGTTCACAGATCCCGGAGTTCCTCCACGGCGGGTCGGGCGGCCCGGCGTACCCCGTTCAGGGCCGCCGCCAGTACCGCCGCCGCGGCTGCGCAGCCGGTGAGAACCAGGTAGGTGCCGGGGACCGACAGCGAGGCCGGCGGGGGGTCGAACACACCCGTCAGCACCTTGACCAGCATCTCCGAAAGGCCCCAGCCGATCAGCGCGCCACCGGCCAGGCCCCCGCCCGTCAGCAAAAGCGCCTCGGTGAGGACCATGCCGCGCAGTTGGCCCGCCCTGGCGCCCAGCACGGTGGCGATGGCGAAGGTCCGCCGCCGTTCCGCCAGGCCGAGCGCGAGGACCAGTCCGCCTGCCCCGGCCGCGAGCAGCACCGCGAAGGCCAGCTCGATCCGGGTGAGTCCGGCCAGGTCCACGGAGGTCAGGCTGCTACCGACGGTGCCCCGGGTCCGGGCGAGGTCGGTGACGGTCGCACTGGTGCCGAGCTGCTTGCCCAGCTGCGCCGCGACCTGCTTCTGGTGGGTGCCGCCGGTGTCCACGAGGAACGCGCCGACCGCGTCGCTGCCGGTGGCCTTGGCCACGTACGAGGCGTTGGCGACGAAGAAGCTGTCCTTGGGCGCGGTCGGGAACTCCTTGGCGATCCCGGCGTAGTGGAACGTCACCGTGCGCAGCGACTGGGTGTGAGCGTCCTGGATGCGCAGCCTGACGGTGTCACCGGGCGACAGCTGGAAGTCGGTGACGGTCTCCGCGCTGACCAGCAGCGCGTCCGGCTGCTTCGCGAGCTTGTCCATGAGCGAGGCGGCGGTGCCACCGGAGAAGTACGCGTCCTGGAGCGAGGTGGCCGAGGCGATGGTGCCCGGGTTCACGCCGTACAGGTCCTGAAGGTCGGAGCCGACATAGGCGAACCGGTGCTGAAGCGGCTCGACATGGCGTACGCCGGGGACCTTGAGGGAGGCCGCGGCGCTGGGCGGCGTCTGCGCCCCGGGGGGCTCGGTCACCGTGACGTCCGCGCCGTTGGTGAGGCGCGCGTCGACCTCGGCCTGCTGCTTGTACGTCGCGTTGAAGGTCGCCGTCGACACCGCGAACGACACGGCGAGCGCCAGCAGGACCACCGAACGGGCCAGCGGACGCCGGCGCCGGGAGAGCACCGCGGCCGTCGTTCCCGCCAGATTCGACGTCAGCGGACGCGACAGCCGGGTCAGCACCCCGCGGCCGTGCGTGAGGGCGAGGAGCGTGAGCCGCCACAGCAGCAGGGCGGAGCCGACCCACAGCAGCGCGGGGCCGAGGAACGCCCAGTACGACACGGAGATGCTCGGCACTCCTTCGGGGGCCAGGACAAGGGCGTACTGGTTGCCGGACGAGGCCCGGAAAACCAGCCAGGAGGCGATCAGCAGGGCGAGGTCGAGCCCGTACCGCATCCACCACACCGAGCCCGTACGCCGCCCTGGCCTGCGGGTGTCGGCGACCGTCACCCCGCGCAGGTCGCGCAACGCGGGGACCAGGACGGCAGCCGCGGCCACGGCGGCGCCGAGCAGGAAGGCAAGGGCGTACCAGAAGGTCCACGCCCCGGCGCTCGTCCCGAACGACGCCGATCCGAAGGCGACGCGACCTGTCAGGGCGGCGATGCCGAGTCCGGCGAGGCCGCCGGTGACCCCCACTAGCCCGGCTTCCAGGCCCGACAGCGAGGCGATCCGCCTGGGCCGCAGCCCACGCAGCCGCAGCAGGGACTGCTCCTGGCGGCGCCGTTCACCACCGGCGGCGGCGACCGCGGCGGTCAGTGCGGCGGCGAGGATCGCACCCGGCACACCGAGGAAGAGGAAGAGGATCTGAGCGTAGGCGGCGTCCTGGCGGGCGGCGTCGAGTGCGGCGCCGAGGTTGTTCCCGACGATCACGCCGCCCGAGGAGCGGGCCTCCAGGTTGTGGGCGGCACGCGTCACGGTGTTGAACGCGGAGGCGGGGTCGGCGGGCAGCCTGGCGTCGCCGGTGGTGTGGATCTGCGTGGTGACCGGGGTGTTGGCCGTAAGGGAGGTGAAGTCGGTGGACGGGAGGAGGACCACGTTGTCGGGCGGTGCGGCGGGCTGGGACTGGGTGGGCGCGCCGACCTTCTGGAACAGCGAGTCGGCCTGCGGGAGTTCGACGACGCCGGCCACCCGGACCTGCCGTACGCCGGAGCCGGGGAGCTGGATGCCGATGGTGTCGCCGGGTGCCGCGTGCAGGTTGGAGGCGGTCTGCTGGGCGAGGAGTACGCCGCTGGAGGAGCCGGTCAGCGGACGGATCTCGCCCGGGAAGAGCTTCTGGTAGTCGGCCGGGAGACCCAACACCATGCCCGGCCCGGTCGTCTGCGTCGTGCCCTGAACCTTCGACGTGAACGCGCTGCTGTGGGCGAAACCGACCGGGACGGCGGCCTGTACGCCGGGCGTCTGCCGAACCAGGGACAGGGCGGTCCCCGCGTCGGCGCCCGGCTGCACCTCGACCTGCCAGTCGACGGCGACCGAGCGGACGGCGCGCTGGGTCATGGTCGCCTTCGACGCGTTGAGGAACGAACCGAGCGAGGCGATGAGGGCGACGGCCAGGGCGATCCCGGCCACGGCGGCCATCAGCCGCCCGGAGCGGTGGCGAGCGAGGCCGCCGGCCCACGCGGTGTTCATGACGTCTCCTTGGCCTGCTGTCGGGTGGTCAACGGGCGGTCCGGCTTGGTCTGTTGGTTGCTCAGTGGGCCGACGGCCCAGGCGGTTTTCATGACGTCTCCTCGGCCCGCTGGGGGGTGGTCAACCGGCCGTCTCGCATGGTCAGTCGGGTGGTGAAACGGGCGGCGACGGCCGGGTCGTGCGTGGTGACGACGAGGGCCGCGCCTGTCCGCCCGGCCGCCGTCAGCAGTGCCTCCAGGACGCGCCCTCCGGTGGCGTGGTCGAGCCGGCCGGTGGGTTCGTCCGCCAGGATCAGGCGGGGGCCCTGGGCCAGCACGCGGGCTGCGGCGACGCGTTGCGCCTGACCGCCGGAGATCTCCTCGGGCAGCCGCTCGGCCAGCTCGGAGGCGTTCACCAGGGCGAGGGCCGCGATGGCCTCCTGGTGGGCGCGGTCGTCCGGCACTCCGGCGAGCACCAGCGGCAGCGCGGTGTTCTCGGCGACATCCAGGGCGGGGATCAGGCTGTCGCCCTGGAAGACGAGCCCGATGCCGGGGGGCCCGGCGTCCGGGGCGGGCCAGGTGACGCTGCCGCTCGTGGGGCGTTCGAGGCCGGCCAGCAGATGCAGCAGCGAGGACTTGCCCGAACCCGAGGGGCCGACGATGGCGAGCCGGTCACCGGCACGCACCCGCAGGGTCGCGCCGTGCACGGCGACCACGGCGTTCGCGCCGCGGCCGAAGGTCAGGGCGGCGTCGTCGCAGGCGACGAGTACGTCGTCGGCGGCGGCGGGCGTGGTCTTACGCGTCGACATCATGTGCCCTCCCGTCGTCCAGAGCGATCACCCGGTCGGCGATCCGTACGGCCTCCGCGCTGTGCGTCACGATCAGGACCGCGCAGCCCAGGGCGGCTCGGTCGCGCAGCATCCGCAGGATCAGGCGCTCGGTGTCGCCGTCGAGTTCACCCGTGGGTTCGTCCGCGAGCAGGACGCCGGGGGAGTTGGCGAGTGCGACGGCCAGGCCGGCCCGGGCCAGCTCCCCGCCGGACAACTGACGGGGCAGCGCGTGCGCCCGCCCGGCGAGCCCCACCTGATCCAGCAGCTCCCCCGCCGACACCGCGGGCCGGCCCCGTACGGCACCGTGTGCAAGCCGCACGTTGTCGCGCACATTGAGATGCGCGACAAGATTGCGGGTCTGGAGAAGTACGCCGATGTGGCGGGCCCGCAGCCGGGCGCGCTCGGTCTCGGGCCGATGGCTGACCCGTACGTCCCCGACACGCACCTCTCCGCCCGAGGGCTCGTCGAGGCCGGCGAGGCACGACAGAAGCGTCGACTTGCCCGCCCCCGACGGCCCCACGACGGCGACCGTCTCACCGGGCCGCACCCGCAGGGACACTCCGCGCAGGGCGAGCGTCTCCTCCTCGCCGGCTCGGAAGAAGCGGTACAACTCCCGTGCACTGAGCCCCGCTTCGGACTTCAGGGCGGTTTCCCGCACGACGTCTGGCACAGTGCTCGCCCTCACTTCCATGTGAAGGAGTCGCTGACGATGCGCCAGGGATCCACGTTGTCGGCGTTCACCGGCCCGGACAGCGTGACGTCCACCTCGTGTCCCTGCCGGTAGAACGCGTAGCGCTCGAACGCGTCGCGCACGACCTTGCCGGTGACCGGGTCCGGGGCCGAGTCGCCCTGGTACTTCAGCAGTACGGCACTCCCGCCTTTCCGGGCCACCTGCGACACCTTGGCTCCGCTGAACTTCGCTACCTGGCCGGTGAGTCGGGGAACGACCGTGCCGGTGACGGACGCGGTGGTGGGGGCCGAGGACGCCGACACGGGGGAGACCTCGACGCGGTTCAGTTTGTCGGTGAAGACCGTGGTGCCGCCCTGGGTGCTACGGGCCCAGCCCTCCGGCACCTTCACCGTGAAGCCTCCGCCGGACGGCTGGTAGGCGACGTAAGCCTGGTTGTCGGGGATGTCACCGGGTGGATTGGACTCGGTGGGTGCCGCCGCGGCGCTGCTGGATCCGCCGGTGGAAGCACCGCCGGACGTGGAACATCCCGCGGTCACCGCCGCCGCGAGTACGAGTCCAAGGACACCGATGGTCCGTACGCGTGCCATGGTCATGGCCACTTCCCTCCTGAGAAACCTGCCGACCGACCGGACGCGGTCATGGCACCGACGCTAGGAAGTGACGGGTTAACGCCCCGCACAGCGAGGGTTAGACGACGGCAAAAGCGCGTGGCGGGCTTCGCCGGGCCGGGTGGGCGGCCCGCATGATGAGGGGCATGAGACAGCGTGTCGTGCGGGTCGCGATCACCGCGGTGCTGGTCGCGCTGATCCTCCTCGCGATCCCCCTGGCCCTCGCCGTCAGGTCCACCCTGTACGCCGACCAGCGGGACACCCTCGAACGGGCTGCGCTCGCCGCTGCCGTACGCGTGAACCCGGACTACGCGACCGGCGACCCGGTGGAACTGCCGCCGCCCGGGGCGGGCGAACGCCTCGGCCTGTACGACCCGAAGCTGATCCTGCGGACGGGCACCGGTCCCCGTACCGGCGACGCGGCGGTCAGCCAGGCGCTCGGGGCCGTCGTCGCCCGGGACCAGACGGCCGGCCAGCTCGTCGTCGCCGTACCCGTCTCGCACAACGAGCAGGTCATCGGCGTCGTGAGGGCCTCGTCGGCCGTATCGGTGGTCCGTGACCGTGTCCTGCTCGGCTGGGCCGCCCTGCTCGGTGCGGCGGTGCTCGCCCTCACGGTCGCCGTGCTCGTCGCCCGGCGTCAGGCGCGTGCGCTCGCGGCCCCGCTGGAGGCGCTCTCCCGGCACTCCCGGGCCGTCACCGAGGGTGACCTGACCGCCAGGGCCGAGCCCAGCGCCATCGCCGAGATCGACCAGGTCGCCCGCGCGCACAACGACATGCTGCACAGCCTGTCCGAACTCCTGCGGCACGAAAGGGACTTCACCGCCAACGCCTCCCACCAGCTGCGCACCCCGCTCACCGGGCTCCAGCTCACCCTGGAGGCGGGGCTCGCACAGGACGACACCAGGCTGCGTCCCGCGCTGGAGGAGGCCCTCGCCGCCACCCGGCGGCTGCACCACACCGTGGAGGAGGTGCTGCGCCTGGCGGGCTCACCCGGTCTGCCGCACCGAGTCACACCGGACCGGCCAGTGGCACAACTGCTCGAAGAGACCGACGAACGGTGGCATGGACTCTTCGCCCAGGACGGCCGACGCCTGGACTGCGGCTCCCAGGACGCCCCGGCCGACGTACGCGTCCCGGGCGGACCCGTCGCCGAGATCCTCGGCGTCCTGCTCGACAACGCCCGTATGCACGGGCACGGCAGCGTCCGCGTCACCGTCCGGGACCTCGACGACGCCCTCGCCTTCGACGTCACCGACGAGGGCGGCCTGCGCACCGAACCCGGCCGCCTCTTCGCCCGCGGGCACACCGGCGGCGGCGGCACGGGCATCGGCCTCGCCCTCGCCCGTGACCTGGCCGTCTCCCTGGGCGGCAGGCTGTTCCTGGCGAGCGGCGACCCTACGACGTTCACGCTGTTCGTCCCGGTCCGCCAGGACGAGGGGGCTGTTTCCGCACGGTAGTCAGGATGCGTTCAGGCTCCGGCTGGCACGGTCGGCCTCATGACATCCGAGACCTCTGAGACATCGGCTTCCGACACGTCCACGGCCTACGGCGGTGCCGGCACCCCCGGCACCGGCGCCCCCGGACACCGCCTCCGCTGGAACAAGGTTCCCGAAGTCACCGCGTACTTCTGGATCATCAAGGTGCTGTGCACCACGGTCGGCGAGACCGCGGCGGACCTCCTGAACGAGAAGCTGGGCCTGGGTCTGACCGGCGTATCGCTGCTGATGAGCGCGCTGCTCGCGGTGGTCCTCGTCGTCCAGTTCCGCACCAGCGCCTACCGGCCCGGCGTCTACTGGTCGGCCGTGGCCCTGATCAGCGTCGTCGGCACGCTGATCAGCGACAACCTCACCGACAACCTGGGCGTGCCGCTGACGACCAGCACCACGGTCTTCGCCGTGGCCCTGGCCGTCGTCTTCATCGCCTGGTACCGCAGCGAGCAGACCCTGTCGATCCACAGCATCGACACCCCGCGCCGCGAGTCGTTCTACTGGCTGGCGGTGCTGTTCACCTTCGCGCTGGGCACCGCCGCCGGTGACCTGGTCGCCGAGCGGATGGCCCTCGGTTACTGGGTGTCCGCCGTCCTGTTCGGCCTCGCGATCGCCGCGGTCGCGCTCGTCCACTTCGCGTTCGGCCTGAACGCGGTGTGGAGCTTCTGGATCGCGTACGTCCTCACCCGGCCGCTCGGAGCCTCGATGGGCGACTACCTGTCGCAGCCGACCGCTGACGGCGGCCTGGGTCTTGGCACCGTGATCACGAGCGTGCTCTTCCTGGCGGTCATCCTCGGCCTGGTGGTGTTCCTGTCGGTGACGCGGAAGGACGTCGCTGGGCCCGACCGGCTCACCCCGCAGGGAGGCTGACCACGAACTTCGCACCGGGGGTGTGCCGTTCGTCGTGATGCACCTCGCCGCCGCAGGAGCGGGCCAGGCGTCGCGCGAGCGGCAGGCCGAGGCCCGCTCCGCCGTGTCCGTCGGCGGGATCGGCCCGGCGACCCGGCTGGAAGAGCAACGTGGCGAACGACGGCGGTACGCCGGGACCGTCGTCGGTGACCTCGACGCGTATGCCGTGGGTGTGCGCGCCGGCCCGGATCTCGACCCGGGTGTGCGCGTACCGCAGGGCGTTGTCGAGCAGGGGGCTGACGATCCGTTCCAGGAGGGCGTCCGGCACCCCGGCCGAGAGTCCGGCGTCCGGGACGGTGGCGACGACGGTGACGTCATGTGCGGGACCGAGGCGGTCCGTGAGGCGTCGCAGCACAGGCAGGACGTCCGCCGTGCCGGGTGCGGTGGGCGCGCTGTCGCGGGCGTCGTCGAGGAGGGTGTCGCAGATCGTGCGCATGGACCGGGCGGCGTCGGCGATGGCCGCGTGAGTGGCCGTGGTCTCGGCGGCGGAACGGGGGCGGGCCTGCCACCAGTCCAGTTCGGCAATGATCCGGGCGAGCGGGTTGCGCAGCTCGTGCGACAACTCCCGGGTGAGCTGACGCTCATGCCGCAACAGTGCGCGGATACGGTCCAGGAGGGCGTCCAACGACCCGCCCAGCCGGGCGAGTTCGGTGGGACGGGTCAGGCTCCCGAAGCGTTCCTCGGAGGCTATGGCGCTCCACCGGGTGGCGTCGTCGGTCATGGTGCGCACGGGACGCAGCGCGCGCCCCACCGCCAGCCGCGTCAGCCCGTAGGTGCACGCCAGCATGGCGGCGTCGAGTGCGAGCGACGCGAGGAGCAGGGTGTCGGCCGAACTGCGGTAGGGGGAGAGATCCAGCGCCGTGACGACCGTCGCGGCGCCCGTGTCGCCGGGCACCGCTCGCGAGCACAGCCGGACAGTGCCCTGGGCGCCGGCGGTGACGCACTGCGGGCCTCCGGGCGCGGCGAGCCGCGTGGCGGCCCGTGTCAGCGTGCCGGTGGCGGTGGTGGACGGAGGCTTCTCCAGGAGCCGGTCGCCCGCGTAGATCCATACGTTCGTATCGAGGAGCTCCTCGCCGGGCGTCTCAAGGACGCGCACCTGGGAGCCGCGGGTGTCGACCGTCGCGGCGACGGCGGCGGCCCGCGTGTCCAGCACGTCGTCCGCCTGGTGCTGGAGGTGCTGCCGTACGACGGCGTTGAACGCGACGGTGAGGATCACCATCAGCAGCGTCGCGGTGGTGAGCGCGACCAGGGAGAGCCGGCCGCGCAGGGTGCGCGGCCACCAGCGGGAGGCGAACTCCGTGACGGCAGGCGGTGGGCGACGGGACCCGGTCGTCTTCCTGGGAGGCGGTGGCCGGCGGGGGGCGAACGTCTTCATGACATGCGGTGGCCGGCGTGAGGCGAACGTCTTCATGACAGGCGGTGGCCGATGCCGCGCGCCGTGGTGACGGTCACCTCGCTGCCACTGTCACGCAACTTGCGCCGCAGCCTGGTCAGATACTGGTCGAGGGTGTTCTCACTGACCTGGGCACCCTCGGGCCAGCCCGCCCTGAGCAGTTCGCGTCGGCGCACGATGCCCCCCGCCGCCGCCATGAGTACCGCCAACAGCCTGAACTCCGTAGGAGTGAGGGCGACTTGGGAGCCCCGGACGGTGAGGCCGTGCCCGACCGGGTCCAGGACCAGGTCTCCGGCCGTGGCCGCAGGGAGGGGACCCGTGCGCTTGAGCGCCGCCCGCAGCCGGGCCGCCAGTTCCGTCAGATGGAACGGCTTGGGCAGATAGTCGTCGCCCCCGGCCGAGAAACCGGCCAGCCGGTCCGTGAGGTGGTGATGTGCCGTCAGGAAGATGACGGGGGAGAGGAACCCATTGGCCCTGATCGCCTGGCACACGTCCCGCCCGTCCGCGTCCGGCAGGCCGACGTCGAGCACGGCCGCGTCGACGTCGTCCCCCGCCAGCCGAAGCGCGGTCGCGCCGTCCCGCGCGGGCACGGTGTCGAAGCCCTCGTCGCGCAGCCCGCGCCGCAGCACGTCACGCAGGGCGTGATCGTCCTCGACGACCAGAATCCGGTTCCGCATGGTCCACCCTCACCCGCTCTCGTACGACGTGGCCTCTGCGAGGTGCGGCGCGACAAGGAGCGGCCCGAGCGGCGTCGCCGTCAGCCGCCCCGGGAGCGACTCCGGGATCTTTCGCAGCGCCGCCGTCAGCAGCATCGCGACCAGCGTGCCGACCAGCACACCTGCGGCGACGTCGTGCGGATAGTGCAGGCCGACCCAGACGCGGGAGACGGCCATCGCGCAGGCGGCCGGTACCGCGACGCTGCCGAGGCGACGGGACACCTGGAGCAGGGCGACGGCAGCAGCGGCAGCGATGGCCGCGTGATTGCTGGGGAACGACCAGTCACCCGGTGCCGGACACGCCTCCAGCGTCGAGACGTGCAGGCTCCGACAGGGCCGGTCCTCGCGAACCGCCATCTTGAGCAGGGTGTTCACCCCGTACGCCACGACGACGATCAGCGGCACGGCGAGCGCGATCAGCGAGGTCCGCGCGCTCACCCGCCGCGCCCGCCACCAGCCCAGCCCCATGAGGACCGCGAACAACCCGAGCCCGTACGCCGACCACGCGGACACCAGGCTGTCCAGCCAGCCGGGGGAGTCCTGGGCCAGGTCCACCACGTATCGGTAGGCGGAGCCGTCGACCGAGGAGCCGTCGAACGCGAGGATCATCCCTGGGCGCCCTTCTCCGCGGTGGCCGCCCGGCGGGAGCGGTACAGCTCGGCGGCGAGCGGGAGCAGGGACACGGCGATGATCACCGCGATGATCGGGAGCAGGTAGCGGTCGACGTTCGGGATCGACGAGCCCAGCGCATATCCGGCGAGGGTGAGGCCGAGGGTCCAGATCAGGCCGCCGACGACCTGCCACAGGGTGAACGTCCGCGTCGGCACGTTCAGCGCGCCCGCCACCGGGTTCAGCACCGTGCGCACCACCGGCACGAAACGGGCCAGCACGATCGCTTTCGCGTAGCCGTAGCGCTCAAGGAGCTCTTCGGCACGCTGTGCCCCTGCGTGCAGCCGGGGTGAGCGGCCGCGGGCGAGCAGGGCTCCGCCTGCCTTGCGCCCGAGCAGGAAGCCGGTCTGCGAACCGGCCAGCGCACCGATCGCGGCGGCGGCCAGCAACGGCGCCAGCGAGAGCTTCAGGCCGCCCTGCCCCGACCCGGTGCACAGCAGGCCCGCCGTGAACAGCAGCGAGTCACCGGGCAGGAAGAAGCCGATCAGCAGGCCCGTCTCGGCGAACATCACCACACCGACGCCCAGCACGCCGAAGGCGGCGAGCAGGGACTGTGCGCTGAGTACGTTCACCGCGAGCTGTGAGCCTGCGAGCTGTGACCCCGCGAGCTGTGAAGCTGCGAACAAAGTTGCCGCCATCGTCGCGTGCCCTCTCATACTGGACGAGCGGGTACGGCCGAGACGCACCCGAGTGACTACAATGCTGTAGACGGTCTACTGAACTGTAGACGATAGCGGGGTGAGGATCGTTCCATGACCAGCGACAAGGACGAGCGCCGTCCGGCGGGCGAGCTGGAGGCCACTGTCATGGCCGCGCTCTGGGCCGCCGACGCGCCCCTCACACCGGGCCGCGTACAGCTGGAGCTGGACTCGGGCCTCGCCCGTACGACGGTGACGACGATCCTGTCCCGCCTGCATGAGAAGGGCATCGTCGGCCGCGAGCGCCAGGGCCGCGGTTTCGCGTACTTCCCGGTCCAGGACCCGCACGGGCTCACCGCCCGGCGTATGCACACCGAACTCGACCGGGACGAGGACCGCGAGACGGCGCTTGCCCGCTTCGTGGCCCAGCTCAGCCCCGATGACGAGCGCCTGCTGCGCGACCTGTTGGAAACGGGTGAGGGACTGCCGGAGCCGGCTGCCGGCCCGGGACAGGGCGAGCGCCCGGAATCGGGTGACCGGTGAGCGCTCTGCTGCTGCTCGTCCCGCTGCTACTGCCCTTCGCGGTACCGCCGCTGGCCCGCCGCTGCCTCGACCGGCTGGAACCCTCCGCTGCGCTGTGGGCACTGACCCTCGCGGTCCTCGTGCTGGCCGGTTCCTCCGTGGCCGCACTGGGCGCGCTGGTCCTGACCGGCGTGCTCAAGCTGCCGCTCTTCGCGGGCCTGGGCGAGCTGATCCACCCGCTGCGCACCGCGTCGGACTTCTTCGTCCTGCCCGCGGCCGCTGTCGCCACCGGCGTTCTCACGGTCGGCGCCTGGACCCTCGTACGCTCGGCGCTGCACCAGCTGCGCGCCTTCCGCAGCGCCCGCACCCTGGCCGGTAGCCGCCCCACCGCGGGCGACCTGTGCGTCATCGACTCCCCGCACCCGGACGCGTACGCCCTGCCGGGCCGCCCCAACCGCATCGTTGTCACCACCGGGATGCTCCGCAGCCTCGGCGTCGACGAGCGCGAGGCGCTCTTCGCCCACGAGCGGGCCCACAACGCGGGCGGTCACCACCGTTTCCTCCTCGCCGCCGAACTCGCCGCCCACTGCCACCCGGGACTGCGCCCGGTCCGTGCGACCGTCGCGCTCGCCGCGGAACGCGTCGCCGACGAGGCCGCGGCCGCCGCGGTCGGGGATCGCCGGCTGGCCGCGCGTGCCATCGCCCGCGCCGCCCTCGCCGCCACGCGGGCCGCCGAGTCCCTCCGCCCCGGTTTTGCCCCCGCGGCGGCCACGGGGCCTGTCCCTCAGCGAGTCGCCGCTCTCCTCGCCTCCCCCGTACGCAGGCCCCGGGCCGCCTCCTGGATCGCCTTGCTCCTGGCCGTGTGCGCAGCCGTCTCGGCCGGTGCCGCGGCCGGGGGTGTGCTCGCCTTCCATCACGAGGTGGAGGTCGCACAGGGCGAAGAGCCGCGCTGAGTCACTCCGGGGGCACAGCGGCAGAGTTCTCGCCGGCTCTTCACAGGTCCTGGACGCCGCTCCGGCGGGCGCCACCCGAGCGACTCCGCAACAGCACGGCCGCCACCGGCCCCATCGCCAGCAGCACGGCGAGTGCCCCGTACCCGTACGTCAGTGTCGCCACCGTCGCGACCCCCGCGACCAGCAACGGCCCGCCGGCGTCGCCCAGTTCGCGCCCGAGCTCAGCGGCTCCCATGGTCTGGCCGAGCCGTTCCTGAGGAGTGCTGGAAGCCAGCGCGGCAAAGCCCAAGGGTGTGATCAATCCCGTGCCGACGCCGATCAGTGCGGCGGCGAGAAGAACGCCCGTCAGGCCCGGGAGCATCGCGCAGGCCAGCCCCGCAGCGGTGAGGACCAGCCCCGCCCCGATGCCCACGCGGGCGGTCAGCCGGCCCGCGTCCAAGGCCCGCCCGGCGCGCGGCTGGACGACCGCCGCGCAGGCCGCGAGCACCGAGACGGCCGCACCGGTCGCCACGGTGCCGAGCCCCGCGACCGCACCGGAGACGGGCAGGAACCCGACACCCACGGAGAGCGCGGCGGTCGCCCCCGCGAGAGCGGCCGTCGGGGTGAGGAAGACCGGGTCGGCGAGGCGGCGTGCCAGATCGAGCACGGTCTGCCGGGCGCGCGGCAGCGGAGGCACGTGCGGCACGGCCGACAGAGCCCATACGGCGACGACGGCGGCGAGCGCCGCGAGCACGGTGAACAGCAGCCGCAGCCCGCCCGCCCACACAAGGACTCCGCCGAGCAGCGGACCCATGGTATAGCCGAGGGATTTGTAGAAGCCGTAACTCCCGTACACCCGCCCGTGCTTGGCCGCCGGATTGAGCCGGGCCAGCAGAGCCGACGCCGCGGGCGAGAACGCCGAGGCCGCCGCGCCCTGACCGAGGCGGGCTGCCCACAGCCACCCGGGGCTGTCGACGACGGCGTACAGAACGGACGCGGCACAGAAGGCGACGAGGCCGCCGAGTAGGACGGGCCGGGCGCCGATCCGGTCGGCGATCGTGCCGAACACCGGCTTGAGCAGCACCTCGGCGCCGTCGTACAGGGCGAGCAGGCCGCCCAGGACGAGCAGTGAGGTGACCCCGTCCTCGGAGCCCCCGCCGAGGTTCGCGGCGATGCCGTGCGCCCCGAAAGCTGTGGTGAACCCGGCGGCGTACAGCGGCCACATCTGCCGTGCGGACGCTCCGTTCCGCGGATTCCGCGGAGAGGATGTCCCCCTTCGCGGCGAGTCCGCCCCCGTCACCTCATTCGGGCGTGTCACTGAGGCCCAGCCGCAGGTGTTCCACGTGGTAGACCGCCTGGTCGAGGAGTTCGGCGACGTGGTGGTCGTGCAGCGCGTAGACCACCGAGCGTCCGCTCCGCTCGCCGACGACCAGGCCCAGGTTGCGCAGCAGCCGCAGCTGGTGCGAGCACGCGGACTGCTCCATGCCCACCTCGGCGGCCAGCTCGGTGGCCGGCAGCGGGCCTTCGCGCAGCCGCGCGAGGATCAGCAGGCGCGAGGGGGTGGACAGCGCCTGGAGCGTGGTGGCCACCTTCGCGACGTTGGCCGCGTCCAGACGTACGCGCGGCGTGGCGTCCTGCGTGGTGGTGACGGCTCCATGACCCATGGACGGCATCCTACTCGGCGCACATGAAGGAATGAAGGTATGAATGAGTCTTCATGTGTTCCTGTTTGGTGTCCGCGTGTCGTCTCCCAACTCTCGCCCCGTCGGCCCGAGGGCTCGACGGTCCTGGTCGGTCTGAACGGGCTGCGGCTGCTGCGGGACTCCGCATGGAGGTCCGGCAAGGTCGCAGGAGCGTAGCAACGTAGGAGAAGGCCGATGGCGCGTCCCAGGGCGCGTGAGGTTGATGTCGGATTCCCGCCAGCTCCGGCCTCGCGGGTGCCCGATGCTTGGGGCATGCAGAACGGGATGCACACCGATACGGAGAACTGCGTGCGCGCCGTCCAGTCGAAGGACGCGCGCTTCGACGGCTGGTTCTTCACAGCCGTCCTGACCACGCGGATCTACTGCCGGCCCAGCTGCCCGGTGGTGCCGCCGAAGCCGGAGAACATGACGTTCTATCCGAGTGCGGCGGCCTGCCAGCAGGCCGGATTCCGGGCCTGCAAGCGATGCCGGCCCGACACCAGCCCCGGTTCGCCCCAGTGGAACCAGCGCGCCGACCTCGTCGCCCGCGCGATGCGCCTGATCGGCGACGGGATCGTGGACCGCGAGGGCGTACCGGGCCTCGCCACCCGGCTCGGCTACAGCACCCGCCAGATCGAGCGGCAGCTCCTCGCCGAGCTCGGCGCGGGACCGCTCGCGCTCGCCCGGGCCCAGCGTGCCCAGACCGCGCGGCTGCTCATCGAGACCACCCCGCTTCCGATGGCGGAGATCGCCTTCGCGGCCGGGTTCTCCTCGATCCGTACCTTCAACGACACGGTCCGCGAGGTCTTCGCACTGTCACCGAGTGAACTGCGGGTGCGGCTGCCCGAGAAGAACGCGAGGGCTGCCACACCGGGAGTGCTGAGCCTCCGGCTTCCCTTCCGCGCCCCGCTCAACCCCGACAACCTCTTCGGCCACCTCGCGGCGACGGCCGTACCCGGCGTCGAGGAGTGGCGCGACGGGGCGTACCGGCGCACCCTGCGCCTGCCCTACGGCCACGGGATCGTCGGCCTCACCCCGAACCCTGACCACATCGCCTGCCGCCTCATCCTGAGCGACCTCCGCGACCTGCCCGTCGCCATCAGCCGCTGCCGCCGCATGCTCGACCTGGACGCCGACCCGGTCGCCGTCGACGACCAGTTGCGCACCGATCCGTTGCTGGCGCCGCTCGTGGACAAGGCACCCGGCCGCCGGGTGCCCCGGACGGTCGACGAGGCCGAGTTCGCGGTACGGGCCGTGCTGGGCCAGCAGGTCTCCACGGCCGCCGCCCGCACCCACGCGGCCCGCCTGGTCACCGCGCACGGGGTACCCGTCGACGATCCGGAGGGCGGCCTCACCCACCTCTTCCCGTCCCCCGAGTCACTGGCCGGGCTGGACCCCCAGTCCCTCGCGATGCCGCGCACCCGTCGAGCCACCTTCACCACGCTCGTACGTCAACTGGCCGACGGATCGATCCACTTGGGCATCGACAGTGACTGGGAGGAGACCCGCGCCCGGCTCCTCTCGCTGCCGGGCTTCGGCCCCTGGACGGTCGACGTCATCGCGATGCGAGCTCTTGGCGACCCCGACGCCTTCCTCCCCACCGACCTCGGAATCCGGCGCGCCGCCCAGGAGTTGGGCCTGCCGTCCACCCCCGCCGCGCTCACGGCACGCGCGGCGGCCTGGCGTCCCTGGCGGGCGTACGCGGTCCAGTACCTGTGGGCGACGGACAGCCACCCGATCAACTTCCTTCCCGTGTAAGGCCGTACGAGATCACCCACACGAAATCACCCAGTCCGAGGACGCATGAGCCCGCACAAGGACCTTCCATGAGACACCACACCGTGACCGACAGCCCCTACGGCCCTCTGACCCTCGTCGCCGACGAAGGCGCCCTCTGCGGCCTCTACATGGTCGGCCAGCGCCATCGCCCTCCGGAGGAGACCTTCGGAGCACGCGGCGACAACTCCCTCTTCGACGCGGCGACACGCCAGCTCACGGCCTATTTCGCGGGCGAGTTGAAGGAGTTCGACCTGCCGCTGCGGCTCGACGGCACGCCCTTCCAGCGCGGAGTCTGGGAGCAGCTGCGCAAGATTCCCTACGGCGAGACCCGCTCGTACGGCGAACTGGCCGGAGTCCTCGGCAACTTGGGCGCCTCCCGAGCGGTGGGCCTGGCCAATGGCAAGAATCCGGTCGGCATCATCGTGCCCTGCCACCGCGTCGTCGGCGCGAACGGAAGTCTCACGGGATACGGCGGCGGTCTGGACCGCAAGCAGCGTCTCCTGGACTTCGAGAGCGGTGCCGCCCTTTTCTAGAACCCGTCGGGCGAACAGCCTGTCGGGCGGACAGGGTGGAGGACAGCTGCGGTGTCCAATCAATGCGGTGAGCGGGGGCTTGGCGCGTCCGGCCGCACGGCGGAAAAGGGCGGCGGTCACGCGACGGGGGCACCCGGCCCTCATCCGGCTCGCATGGCTCGGAGGCCCGGGTCCGGCCCACCTGACGAGGGGGAGTGGCCGGACCCGGGAGGCACGGGCTCCCGCACCCGTGTCCTTGCCCGTCGCCGAAGGGCGGATGCGGGAACGGGCGGCGCCGACCCCGTCCGTCCTGTCTGCGTCCGCGCCCTTCGGAAGGCGGTACGGAAACCGTACGGCGGCACGCGAGCCGGCGTCGCTCCGCATTGCGCGGCGCTGTCCGGATTGCGCGGGAGGTTTCCTTCTCCGCGCGTTCCGTTGCCATGGAGCCAACGGCATCCATGGCTCAACCGGCCTCTGTGGACGCACTGGTGGCGGTCTGTGACTCCGCTGGTTCCGGTGGTTTCTGCGGTTCCGGTGGTTTCTGCTCAGAGGCACAAGCAGCGCAGTGTCTGGGACGGCGTTTCCCCGAACCGGGCCCGGTAGCGCCGCGCGAACCGGCCCAGATGCGCGAACCCCCACCGGTAGGCGATGTCCGTGACGCTGACCGTCCCCGGAATCGAGACCTTCAGCTGCTCCCGCGCCCGTTGCAGCCGCACCTCGCTGACGTACGTCATCGGGGACATGCCCAGATTCTTGCGGAAGGCGTCCTGCAGCGTGCGCACGCTGACCTGGGCGATGGCCGCGAGCGCGGCGGCGTCGTAGGGCTCGGCGGGCTGCTCACGTACCGCGTCCATCACCCGCTTGACCGCTGCGGGCCGCATGGACGGCGGCGGCGCGTCCAACGCCGCCCGGTACTGGTGATCGCTCGCCAGTAACAGGCCTTCCAGCAGGGCCTGTTCGATCCGTCCGGCGAAGATCGGCTGCCGCAGCAGGCCGTCGGGCACGTCTCTGTCCAGCAGGCTCCAGGACAGCAGATTCAGCCAGCTGAGGCCCGGACCGCTGCCGATGTCGAATGACGGCTCGATGGTCGGGCGGCGCTGTACCGGTCGGCCCAGGAGCGTCTCCAACTGCCCTACCAGGGCAGCCTTGTCGATCTTCACGTTGATGGTGGCACAGTCGGGCGAGTAGTCGGCGATGAGGTTGTCGCCGCTCGCGGGATCGACGACCACTGCGCGGCGGGTACTGGCGTACCAGACCGGCCCCCTGCCCTGCCGCACGCTGTGGGAGCCGGCGATGGGCGCCGACACGTGGTAGTAACCGAGTTCGCCTGTACGCGCCTTGACGGGTGTTCCGTAGCTGACCTTGCCGACCGTCAGTGCGCCCAGGTTGATGACCGCGAAGTCCGCGACGAGGTCGCCGGCGTTTCCCACGACATCGAAACGAGCCTCGCTGAAGACCGTGTTCACGGTCGCCCGGACCTCGTCCACTTCGCGCGTCACAAAGCTGGCGAACTCGACGGTTTGTGGCTTCTGCACCTCCATGGTGGTCCCCTCGTCACCACCAGAATGGCTGAATGCGCCACGGGCGTCAGCAACGCCGCCAGAGTCCGTCGAGCGATTCGCGCAGGGCGGTGCGCGCCGAGGGACGCATCACCCCGCAGTCGCTGCCGGCGCCACGGACGCGAGTGCCGAGAGCCGAGTGCCGAGAGCCGAGAGCCGTGAGCCGTGAGCCGTGAGCCGTGAGGACGCCACGGTCACCGGCACGCCGACCTATCCGGCGCCGGGCAAGCTGGGGCGGGGCCCTATGACTCGCTCTCGGTGCCCAGCCGATGAAGCAGCTCGGGCAGGGCGGTGCCGATGGGCTCCCGGATGACCTCGTCCGCGCGGTCGTCGTACGGCGTCGGTTCGGCGTTGACGATGATGAGCCGGGCCCCGTGGTCCGCGGCCACCCCGGCGAGTCCGGCGGCGGGCTGTACCTGGAGGCTGGTCCCGACGGCAATGAAGACCTGGCACCCCTTGGTGATCGCGAGGGCCTCGCCGAGTACGACGGGGTCGAGCCGCTCGCCGAACATCACCGTCGCCGACTTGAGGATTCCGCCGCACGCCAGGCACCGGGGGTCGTCCTCTCCGGCCTCCACTCGCGCGAGCGCGTCCTCCATCGGTGCCCTGGCATCGCACTGGGTGCACACCACGGTCCGGGCGGTGCCGTGCAGTTCGAGCACCTTGCGGGCGGGCATGCCGGCGAGTTGGTGCAGCCCGTCCACGTTCTGTGTGATCACCCGCACCGGTACACCGGACCGCTCCAGCTCCGCCACCGCCCCGTGCGCCGTGTTGGGTTCGGCCCGCAGCGTCCGGTTCTTCCGGCGCATCTGCCAGGACCGATGCCGGATCTCCGGATCGCCCATGTAGTACTCGTAGGTCACCAGCTTCTCGGCCTCCGGATCCCGGCGCCACAGGCCGTTCGGCCCGCGATAGTCAGGGATCCCGGAATCGGTGGAGATACCGGCTCCACTCAGGATGGCGACGAGAGGCTTGCTCATGGGCCGAGGGTAGGACGAGTGCCTGCGCGAGGCGAATGGGTTCTGCCGTCGGAGGGTGCACGTCAAGCCGCTGGACCCTGCCCGAGGCTGATCCGGAGGCCGGCTTCCGGAGTCAGCCGACTCGGCGCCCGTTTCCGGCTTCCGAAGTCAGCCGACTCGGTGTCCGTTTTCCAGCTCCGCGGTCCCCGTGCCCTCGGCCAGTACGTCGAGCGCGGTCATGACGCGACGCCCCAGTGCGCCCGGGAGGTGCTCGGCCAGCTCGTCCCGTGGGACGAGGCGCCAGGACAGGAGCTCCTCCTCCTGCAAGCGGATCGCCTTGAGTTCCCGCTCCGTGAGGACTCCACCGTCGTACAGATAGGCCACCAGCGGGGGCCGAGCCGTGCCGTGCACCCAGTCCACCGCGAGCAGCCGGCCGAGTTCGATGTCGAGGCCGATCTCCTCGGCGGTCTCCCGGCGGGCGCCCTGGCGCGGAGTCTCCCCTTCGTCCGACTCGACCGTGCCGCCCGGCAGCGCCCAACCGTCACGGTAGTTCGGCTCGACGAGCAGGACACGCCCGTCGGCGTCGCGGAAAAGGGCGGCCGCACCGGCGAGGACGCGGGGGAGGCCCGCGATGTATGTCGCGAAGTCTTGAGTGGTCACCCACGAAGGGTAGCGAGCTTGCGCAGTCGTTCCTCGGACTCGCTGCCCGGTTCGGAGGATGGGTGGATCGGACGGACTCAGCCACGGAGCCCCCTCCAACGCCGGGCGTACGCACGCCACTTCGAGGTCGCCGGCAACCGGACGGCGACAACGGCAGACCGGGGAACGGAACGCGATGACGTCGTGGTTCGTTTGCCGCTGCCGCTGCCGCTGCCGCTGCCGCTGCCGCTGCCGCTGCCGCTGCCGCTGCCGCTGCCGCTGCCGCTGCCGCTGCCGCAGCCGCCGTGACGCCCCCGCTCCTGTGAGCTAGGGGGCCCGCGTCAGCGCGACCGTCCGGGCAGCCAGCTCGCTGATCCGCACCCCGTCGAACCCGAACACCGCACTGCGTACGGTGTCCTCCAGCGGGTCCTGCCACTGAGGTGGGATCGCCGCAGCCCCGCACAGGACACCGGCCACGGAGCCCGCGGTCGCGCCGTTGGAGTCGGTGTCCAGGCCGCCGCGGACGGTCAGGGCGATGGTGCGGGTGAAGTCGCCGTCGCCGTACAGCAGCCCGGCGGTCAGGACCGCGGCGTTCGGGATCGCGTGGATCCAGCCGAGCCCCCTGGTCTCCTCGGAGACCGTGGTGAGCGTGTCCTCCCAGGTCATCCGGGTCTCGTGGAGCGTGAGCACCCGGCGCACGGTGCGCGCGAGGCGGCAGCTCGCGGGGATCACCGTGAGGGCCGTGTCCAGCGCGTGCCGCACGGTCGGCGCGGTGAAGGCCGCCGAGATCAGTGCCGCGGCCCACATAGCGCCGTACACACCGTTGCCGGTGTGCGAGAGGACGGCGTCACGGCGGGCCAGTGAGGCCGCGCGGCGTGGCGCGTCGGGGCAGGTCCAGCCGTAGACGTCGGCGCGGATCAGAGCCCCGATCCACTCCTGGTAGGGATTGTCGTACGTCGCTGTCAGCGGCGGTTTGAGCCCGTTGGCGAGGTTGCGATACGTGGCTCGCTCCGCCGTGAACGTCTGCAGATACGGCAGCCGCAGCAGCCACAGGTCGCCGACCTGCTCGGTGCTGAAGTCGAAGCCGTGTGTCTCCAGCAGGTCGAGTCCGAGGATCGCGTAGTCCACGTCGTCGTCGCGGCAGCTGCCGTGGATACGGCCCCGTACGCAACTGCGCCACTCGGGCCGCAGCTCGAACTCGCCACTCCCGCTTCCGCTTCCGCCTCCGTCGGCGGCAGGTCCGGGCAGGTAGTCGGTGAGGGGCAGGGCCGCGGCCTGCCGCAGATAGCGGTCGATCCGGTCCCGCGTCCAGTGGTCGCCCTGCTCGACCGGTTTGCCGAGCATGTTGCCCGCGATCCGGCCCAGCCAGCCCCCATGGATGCGGTCGGCGAGCTCGGTGCCCACAGAGGTCATAGCTCCGGTCTACCCAATTCCGGGCATACACGCGCGGTGTTCCTGGGGACCGGCGGGGCATGACGGCGGGGGCTTCCTCCGGTTAAGGTCGCAGCGGCGCGACTGCCTTGACGTGTGCAAGGCCAGAAAGCAAGGGGATGCAAGGTGGCGGACGCTGCTGTGAACCGGACTCGGCAGGCGGCACATGTGCTGATCGCCGCGGACAAGTTCAAGGGATCGCTGACGGCCGTGCAGGTCGCCGAGCGGGTGACGGCCGGGCTGCGCCGTGTCGCGCCGCAGGTCGAGGTCGAGTCGCTGCCGGTGGCCGACGGCGGCGACGGGACGGTCGCCGCGGCCGTCGCGGCCGGGTTCGAACGGCGTGAGGTGCGGGTCGCCGGGCCGCTCGGTGACGAGGTCACGGCGGCGTACGCCTTGCGGGGCGACACAGCGGTCGTGGAGATGGCGGAGGCCAGTGGGCTGCAGCGGCTGCCCGCCGGGGTCTTCGCGCCGCTCACGTCCTCGACGTACGGATCAGGGGAGCTGCTGCGGGCCGCGCTGGACGCCGGGGCGCGGTCCATCGTGTTCGGCGTGGGTGGCAGCGCCACGACGGACGGGGGCGCGGGCATGCTGTCGGCGCTCGGTGCGCGGTTCCTGGACGCGGAGGGTGAGCCCGTCGCCCCTGGCGGTGGTTCTCTGAGCGATGTCGTGACCGCGGATCTGTCCGGTCTCGACGCCCGGATCTCCTCGGCCTCGGTGGACTTCGTGCTCGCCTCCGACGTGGACAACCCGCTCACGGGTCCCAAGGGCGCGCCCGCCGTGTACGGCCCGCAGAAGGGCGCGAACCCCGACGATGTGGCCACCCTGGACGCGGCGCTCGGCCATTTCGCCGCCGTCCTGGAGAAGGCCATCGGTTCCAAGGCCGCTGAGTACGCGGCGGCGCCCGGTGCGGGTGCCGCGGGCGGTATCGGGTACGGCGCGCTCGTGCTCGGCGCCCGCTTCCGCCCCGGAATCGAGGTCATGCTCGACGTCCTCGGCTTCGCGGCGGCGCTGGAGCGGGCCACGCTGGTGATCACCGGTGAGGGTTCTCTCGACGAGCAGACCCTTCATGGCAAGGCTCCTGCCGGGGTTGCCGCCGCCGCGCGTGCCGCGGGCAAGGAGGTGGTCGCGGTCTGCGGGCGCCTGCGCCTTCGCCCGGAAGCCCTCGGCAAGGCCGGCATTCGCCGTGCCTACCCCCTCACAGAGGTGGAGCCCGACATCGCGAAGTGCATCGAGGACGCGGGGCCGATCCTGGAGAAGGTGGCGGAGAACATCGGGCGGGACTTCTTGTCCTGAGCGGGTGGGGACTGGGGGCGGAGGGGGCGAGATAACGCCTCACCGCCCCGCCACTCCCGACAACCGATACGCATCCAACGCCAACGTCATCTCGATCAGATCCCGAGGCCGGGCCAGCGACCGCGATGTCAGTTGCTCCAGCCGGCGCAGGCGGTTGAACACCGTGTTCCGGTGGCAGTACAGCCGGCCCGCGGCCCGTCCGGCCGAGCCCTCGCACGCCAGCCACACGTCGAGCGTCTCCAGGAGCACGGCCCGGTCGCCGGGCTCCAGCTCCAGCAGCGCCCCGAAGACATCCGCCACCAGGCGCCCCGCCAGCTCCGGCTGGCTCACGACGAGCGCGGTCGGCATCCGCTGGTCGAGGCGTACGACATCCCTGGCGTCCGGCGGGCAGGTACGCAGCGCCAGCTCGGCGAGCCGCCGGGCCCGGCCCAGCTCGGCGAGACCGGCCACCACGGGACTGATACCGCCGGGCCCCAGACACCGTCCGTCGAGGAGACGGGCCACCCCGTCGAGCCCCTGCCCGGTCCCCAACGCCACCACGCCCACCTCGCAGTCCGCCCGCATCCGCCAGATGAGACGCAGCCCCGCACCGAGCACGGGCCGGGAGCACACGTCCCGGCCGTCGTGGCGCTCGGCACGCAGCACGACCACGGCGTACGGCCCGTGCTCCGGCAGGTCGAGCCCGGCGGCGGCGCGCGCCGCGAGCCCGGGCGTCTCCTGCCCCTCCAGCAGGGCGTCAAGGAGCGCCTGCAACTGCTCGTCCGTACGCCGCCGCAGCTCCGTCTCGGTGGCCCGGTACGCGTCCGTGGCGGTCGTGGCCTGCGCGTCCACGGCGGACCACACCATGGTCGCCGAACGCATGAGCATCGCGATCCGCTCCGGTTCCCGCCCCACCGCGCCTTCCATCAACGCGTCCCACACGAGGTAGCCCGCGGCGCGGTAGGCATGCACCAGCAGCTCCAGCGGAAGCCCCTGCTGGGCCCTGCGGCGGCCCGCGTCCTCGGCGTACTCCAGATCGCGGCGTGGTGAGTCCCGCGGCGCGGAGATCGTCTGGATGCCGACGCGCATCGCGGCCTCCGCCTCCCGCCACTGCTGGTCGTACGGCAGCACCTGTCCGTAGACGGGGGAGTACTCGGTGAGCTGCCTCAGGTGCTCGTCGACGAGCTCGGGCAGCCGTTCCAGCAGAGCCGCGCAGGACTCCGCGAGCAGCTTCCAGTCTTGACCGGTCCGCGGTCGGCGTCCGCCCATGGCCGGAGGATGCCACCGGGACGGCGCCTCGGACAGGCCCCTGACACGCGGTGTTGTGCGCGTGCACAACGGCCGGCCACCACCTCTGGGCACCCGCCGCGTTTCGCCCGCATCCCGTGGACGTGCGCCCGGACCGGTGCTGAGGTGAGCGCCACACCGAGCGAGGAGACGGGGAGGGGGCAGCGCCATGGGCGGTTCCGCTCTGCTCGTACGGGATCTGTCGGTCGGCTACGGCCCCGTACGCGCACTGCGCCAGGTGTCTCTGGAAGTACCCGAGGGAGCCGTGGTCACCGTCCTCGGCAGCAACGGCGCGGGCAAGTCGACGCTGCTGCGGGCCATCTGCCGGACGCTCTCCTTCCACGGGGGAGCGGTGACCGGCGGCACGATCGGTCTCGGCGGGCGCCCGCTCGACCGGCTGTCCCCGGACCGGGTGGTGGCCGCCGGGGTGTCCCAGGTACCGGAAGGACGAAGGGTGTTCGCCCGGATGACGGTCGCGGACAATCTGCGGGCCGGAGCGCTCGGCGCGGTGGGCGGCCGGGCGCAGCGGGCGCGGGCCCTGCGCCGCGTGCACGACCTGTTCCCCGTTCTCGCCGAGCGCGCGCAACAGCGGGCGGGCCTCCTGTCCGGTGGCGAACAGCAGATGCTCGCGGTCGCGCGGGCTCTGATGGCCACCCCGCAATTGCTCCTGCTCGACGAACCCTCCCTCGGTCTGGCACCGTTGATGGCCCGGCGAATCGCCGACACCGTGCGGGAGATCAACGCCCAGGGCACCTCGGTCCTGCTCGTCGAGCAGAACGCGGCGCTCGCCCTGCGGCTCGCCTCGCGCGCGTACGTCCTCGAAGTCGGCGAGGTGACCCTCTCCGGATCGGCCGACGAACTCGCCGCCTCCGACGAGGTCCGCCGCCGCTATCTGGGCGTGGTCGACGAGGACGCGGCGGCCGACGCCGCACCGGCGCGCGGGATCCGGCCGACCCTGTCCCGGTGGGAGGGGTGAGTCCCGTGCCGGACGTTCCCCCGCTCGCGGTAAGGGAGTTGACGGTCCGCTTCGCCGGCCTGACGGCCCTGGACACCGTGAGCTTCACCGTCCGCCCCGGTACGGTGCACGCGCTCATCGGCCCCAACGGGGCGGGAAAGTCCACCTGCTTCGACGTCCTGTCCGGTGTCTGCCGCCCCGCATCCGGCAGTGTCCGCTTCGGCGACCACGAGCTGACGGGTCTGCCTCCCCACCGGATCGCGGGCCTGGGCGTCGCCCGGATCTTCCAGAACCTCGCCCTGCCGCCGCACACCACGGTCGAGGACTGCCTGCTGCTCGGCCGTCACCGGCTGACCCGCACCGGCTTCGTCGCCGCCGGACTGCGGCTCCCGGCGGCGGCACGCGAGGAGGCCCGGCATCGCGAACGCGTGCGTGAAATCGCCGAGTTCGTCGGTCTGGAGCACCAACTCGGCCGCCCCGCGGGCTCGCTCCCGTACGGGCAGCAGAAGCTCGCCGAACTCGCCCGGGCCCTGTGCATGGAGCCCCGGCTCCTGCTCCTCGACGAACCGGTCGCGGGCATGACCGCCGACGAACGGCGCCGCACCGCCACGGTCGTCGCGGGCGTCCGCGACAGCCTCGGCATCTCGATCGTGCTGGTGGAACACGACATGGGGGTGGTGATGCGGCTCGCGGACGCCGTGACGGTACTGGACTTCGGCCGCCTGATCGCGGACGGCGCCTCCGCCGACGTACAGAACGATCCGGCGGTCGTACGGGCCTATCTGGGCGAGCGCTCGGACGGTGAGCGTCCCGACGGCCAGCACCCCGACGGAGAGGTGGCCCCCTCATGAGCACCTTGGCCGAACTCCTCCTCAACGGCGTCTCGTTGGGCTCCGTCTACGCCCTCATCGCCCTCGGCTTCGTCGTCATCTTCCGTGCCACCGAGGTCGTCAACTTCGCGCACGCCTCGCTGCTGCTCGCGGGCGGGTACGTCACCGCCGTACTCCACGACGACATCGGCTTCTGGCCCGCGCTGGCCGCCGGAATCGCGGGCGCCGCGCTGGTGGGGGCGGCGGTGGAGTTCCTGGTGATGCGGCGCTACCGAGGGTCCGACCACAGTGTCCTGGCCATCGTCACCATCGGCGTGGACATCCTGCTCACCACCGAACTGACCCGCAGGATCGGCACGGACGTGCTGCCGCTCGGCGACCCGTGGGGCGACGCGGTGCTCACCGTCGGGCCGGTCTCCCTCGCGCACACGCGAATCGCCGCGTTCGTCGCCGCGGCCCTGCTCATCACGGCCTTTCTGCTGGCCTTCCGGTACACATCCTGGGGCGTGGCGATGCGCGCCGCCGCGGAGAACCCGGAGACCGCCGCCCTCATGGGCGTACGGCTCGGGCGGGTCTCGCTCGGCGCCTGGGCGGTGGCAGGCGGACTCGCCGCGGTCGCCGCCCTGTTCCTCACCGTCTTCCCGACCCCGGGTCTGGAGCGGGCCACCTCGCTCGCCGCGCTGAAGGCGTTCCCGGCCGCGATCCTCGGGGGCCTCGACTCCACGACGGGCGCGCTGGTCGGCGGTCTGCTCGTCGGGATCACGGAGTCCCTCGCCACCGGCTACCAGAGTGATCTGGCCTTCCTGGGAAGGGGACTTGGCGACCTCGCCCCGTACCTCGTGATGGTCGTGATCCTCCTCATCCGGCCCGCCGGGCTCTTCGGTACGAAGGAGCTCGCCCGTGTCTGACGTCCTGACGAGCGGCACCCGACCGCTGTGGCTCACCCGCCCCCGGACGTACGCCCGGTGCGCCGCCGCAGTCCTCCTGCTCGCTCTGCCCTTCTACCTGGACCGCTTCTGGCTCCAGGCGGGCCTGTTCGCGATGGCCTTCGGGATCGGCGCGATCGGCATCAACCTCCTCACCGGCGCGACCGGACAACTCTCCATGGGGCACGCCTTCTTCCTCGCGGTCGGCGCGTACGGCTACTGCGTGTTCGCCGGTGACGGAGGCGACGGCCTGACCGGGCTCGGGCTTCCGACCTGGCTCGCCACCGTCCTGGCCGTGCTGGCCGCGGGCGTCGCGGGCGGCCTGTTCAGCCCCATCGCCGGGCGGCTGCGCGGCGCGTACCTCGGCATCGCGACCCTCGCCCTGATCTTCATCGGCCAGCATGTGCTGTTCAACGCGCGTGACCTGACGGGCGGCTTCAACGGCCGCGACGTACCGCCCCTCAGCCTCTTCGGCCTCACCTTCGACGACCGTGAACTCATCGTCGCCGCCGTGCCGTTCGGCTCCGCCGAGAAGCTCTGGTACGCGGGACTCGTGATGCTGCTCGGCTGCGCGCTCTTCGCCCGGGGAGTGCTGCGGGGGCGGCCGGGCCGGGCCATGAACGCGATCCGTGACCACCGGATCGCGGCCGGAGTGATCGGCGTGCCGGTCGCCCGCTACCGCGCCGCGGTCTTCGTACTGTCCTCGATGTACGCGGGTCTGGCCGGTGTCCTGCTCGCGCTGATCTTCCAGCGGACGGTGCCGGACTACTTCGGCGTGATCCTCTCGCTGGAGTACCTCGCCATGATCGTGATCGGCGGACTCGGCTCGGTCGCCGGGGCGGTGGTCGGGGCCGCGTTCGTCTCCCTGCTGCCTCAGCTGCTGACCCGCTACAGCGACGCGCTGCCCCTGGTCTCCGACCCCGGGACCGGCGGGATCACACCGGGCGAGGCATCCCGCTACCTGTACGGCGCCGCAGTCGTGGCGGTGGTGCTCTTCCTACCGGGCGGCCTGGTCAGGGTGGCCGCCCGGCGTAGCGCCGAGCCGAACGGAAAAACCGACCCAAGGCCCGACCCAAGGCCCGACCCAAGGCCCGTCGAAGGGCCCACTCCAGGGGAGGAACGATGAGGACGACATATGTGGCAAGGGCGGCCGCCGGAACGCTGGCCGCCCTGCTCGTGCTGGCCGGGTGCAGTTCCAAGGCCAAGGACGGGGACGACGACAAGGAGACGGCCACCGGCGGGGTGAAGACCGGCGACGGCATCTCCGGCGGGACCATCACCCTCGGCGCGCTCACCGACATGACCGGCGTCTACGCCACTCTCGGCAAGAGCGTCACCCAGGCACAGCAGCTCTATGTGAAGCAGCTCAACGCCGACGGCGGTGTGTGCGGCTACCGGCTGGCACTCACCGTGCGCGACCACGGCTACGACCCGCAGAAGGCGGTGTCCGGATACACGGAGCTGGCACCCAAGGTGCTGGGCTTCACGCAGTTCATCGGCTCGCCGTTCGTCGCCGCCGTCAAACAGCGCGTGGACGGCCAGGACAAGGGGCTCGTGCTGCCGCAGGCCTGGTCGGCCACCCTGCTGGGCAGCCCGTACATCCGGGTCATCGGATCCACGTACGACATCGAGACGATCAACGCCGTCGACTTCCTGATCAAGGAGAAGGGCATCAAGAGAGGCGACAGGATCGGTCACGTGTACTTCGAGGGTGACTACGGCGAGAACGCTCTGGTCGGCTCCAAGTACATGGCGAAGGAGTCCGGGCTCACCGTCGTCGAGCAGAAGATCAAGCCGACCGACAACGACATGACCGCCCAGGTCGCCGCCCTCAAGCAGGCCGGTGTCAAGGCGATCGTGATCAGCGCGGGCCCGCGCCAGGCGGCCTCGCTGGTCGGTGTCGCGGCGGCCGGGCAGTTCAATGTGCCGATCATCGGCAACAACTCGGCCTTCGCCCCCCAGCTGCTCGCCACCCAGGCGGGCCCGGCCCTGATGGCCAACTACCACGTGGCCTCGCCCTCGCTCCCCATCGGAGCCGACACCCCGGAGGGCAAGAAGCTCGTCGAGGACTACACGACCGCGTACCCGAAGGACTCCCTCGACAACGGAGTGGTGGCCGGCTGGACCGCGGCCGCCGCCTTCGGCGAGGCCCTCAAGAAGGCCTGCGACAGCAAGGACCTCACCCGCGAGGGCGTCGACAAGGCTCTGCTGACCATCACCGCCTTCGACCCGGGCTTCGGCGTCACCCAGGACTTCAGCGACCCGAAGTCACCGTCCTCGAAACAGAGCATCATCCTGCGGCCGGACAAGGACGCGGTGGGCGGGATGACGGTCGTACGGGAGGCCGCGGCCTCGTCCGTCGCGGAGAGCTACACGCCTGGCACCTGACAGACAACGCCGAAGGGCCCCGAACCGGGTGGTTCGGAGCCCTTCGGTCACGTACGAGCGCGCTACGGCAGTTGTGCCGCCCGCGCCTCACGCCGGTTGTCCCGGAAGTTGTTCACCCTGCGGGCCGTGGCGAAGAGCGGGATCACCGCGCCCGTCACCAGCTGCAGCGCACAGCCGGTCTGGAGCAGCAGCTGACCACCCGGGGCGTCGAAGGCCCAGGCGGCGAGCAGGCCCATGGAGACCACGATCCAGGAGAGCATCGCCACCGCGAGGGGCCCCCGCGGCTTCGGGTACTCGACCCGGCTCACCATCAGCCAGGCGATGCCGAGGATCGCCATGAGCGTGGCGACGAACGGCAGCTCCAGCAGGACGATGGAGACCACGGTGAGCGCCCCGAAGGGCGACGGCATGCCCTGGAACGTGCCGTCCTTGACCGTGACGCAGGAGAAGCGCGCGAGTCTCAGTACGACCGCGAGGAGGACCACGATGGCCCCGACCGCCGCCACCCGCTGGTGCGCGTCGTCCGCGACCATGCCGTAGACCAGCACGAAGTACGCCGGAGCGAGCCCGAAGCTGATCAGGTCGGACAGGTTGTCCAGTTCGGCGCCCATGGGGGAGGAGCGCAGCTTGCGGGCCACCAGGCCGTCGAAGAGGTCGAAGACCGCCGCGCACAGCATGAGGATGACGGCCGTGGCGGCGCTGTGCCGCGCCATGCCGGTCTCCTGGCTGCCCGTGAGGTGCGGGATCAGGATGCCGGTGGTGGTGAAGTACACCGCCATGAAGCCGCAGGTCGCGTTGCCCAGGGTGAGGGTGTCCGCTATCGAGAGGCGGAGGGAGAGGGGCATCTCCTCCTCGTCGTCCGCCTCGTCGGCCTCCGGCACCCAGCCGCTGCGGGCCTGCGTCTCGGGATCAATCACGGTCAATTCGAGTCACCCCAGCCACGGTCTTCTGACCGACCTCCACGTCCACCTCGACACCCTCGGGGAGGTAGATGTCGACGCGCGAGCCGAAGCGGATCAGACCGATCCGCTCGCCCTGCTCGACCTTCGTACCCTGAGGGATGTAGGGAACGATACGGCGGGCGACCGCGCCGGCGATCTGGATCATCTCGATGTCACCGAGCTCGGTGTCGAAGTGCCAGACGACGCGCTCGTTGTTCTCGCTCTCCTTGTTGAACGCCGGAACGAACCCACCGGGGATGTGCTCGACCGATGTCACCGTGCCGGCGAGAGGCGCGCGGTTGACGTGGACGTTCAGCGGGCTCATGAAGATCGCGACGCGGGTGCGTCCGTCCTTCCAGGGCATGATGCTCTGCACCACGCCGTCGGCGGGCGAGATGACCCGGCCCTGGGTGATCTCGCGCTCGGGGTCCCGGAAGAACCACAGCATGCCCGCCGCGAGCGCGGTGGCGGGTACGGCCACGGCCTTGGCGGCGCCGGAGCGGCGCGCGCGTACCAGGCTGAGTGCTGCGGTGGCGACGGTCGGGAGAAGCCACGGCGATGCTCCGCGCGCGAGGCGTACGCCTGCCAGGCTGTCGCGAGGTGCAGAGGTTTGGCTGTGGGGCATGGATGACCTTCGTAGCGGATGATGCCGCGCTGAGAAAACGGGGGACGGCGGCTTTCCCGGGATCGTACCGGTCGCGGGCCACAACTGGGCAAGCCAGGAAGCCGAGTCGGCGGCTGAAGAGCGCTGACGGGGTGTGATGTTCTTATCGAAGGAAACACCCCTAACCGGGACATCTATCCCTGCAGTCGGTACTCTTCGAGCAGCCTGCGCCCGATGATCATTTTCTGGATCTCGGCGGTACCTTCGCCGATCAGCAGCATCGGAGCCTCGCGGTAGAGGCGCTCGATCTCGTACTCCTTGGAGAAGCCGTAGCCGCCGTGGATCCGGAAGGCGTCCTCGACTACTTCCTTGCAGTATTCGGAGGCGAGGTACTTCGCCATCCCTGCTTCGAGGTCGTTTCGTTCGCCGGAGTCCTTTTTGCGTGCTGCGTTCACCATCATCGCATGGGCGGCCTCGACCTTGGTAGCCATCTCGGCCAGCTTGAACTGGATCGCCTGGTGCTGGGCGATCGGCTTGCCGAAAGTGTGACGCTGCTGGGCATAGGAGACACCCAGCTCGAACGCACGTTGTGCGACGCCGCAGCCACGCGCCGCCACATTCACGCGCCCCACCTCGACACCGTCCATCATTTGGTAAAACCCCCGGCCGGTGGTCCCGCCGAGCACACGATTGGCCGGAATGCGTAGTCCGTCCATGATGAGTTCGGTGGTGTCGACACCCTTGTAACCCATCTTGTCGATCTTCCCGGGGATGGTGAGGCCGGGGCGGACCTCCCCGAAGCCGGGCTCCTTCTCGACCAGGAAGGTTGTCATCGACTTGTGAGCAGGGGTGCCCTCCGGGTGTCCTTCGTCACTCTTCACGAGGACGGCCACCAGGTTGGACGTACCGCCGTTCGTCAGCCACATCTTCTGACCGTTCAGGACGTACTCGTCGCCGTCCTTGACCGCCTTTGACGTGATCGCCGACACGTCCGAGCCAAGCGCCGGCTCCGACATCGAGAAGGCGCCCCGCACCTCGCCCAGCGCCATGCGCGGCAGGAAGTGGTCCTTCTGCTCCTGAGTGCCGTGCTGCTTGAGCATGTACGCCACGATGAAGTGGGTGTTGATGATCCCGGAGACCGACATCCAGCCGCGGGCGATCTCCTCGACGCACAGCGCGTACGTCAGGAGGGACTCGCCCAGACCGCCGTACTCCTCGGGGATCATCAGCCCGAAGAGGCCCAACTCCTTGAGGCCGTCGACGATCTGCTGCGGGTACTCGTCGCGGTGCTCCAGCCCGGTAGCGACCGGGATGATCTCCTTGTCCACGAAGTCCCGGACGGTGGAGAGGATTTCCTGCTGGATGTCGGTGAGACCGGCGGTCTGGGCGAGTCGCGCCATGGCTACTTCTCCTGCTCCTTGAGCTGGGGGCGGCCGGGCTGCTCGCCGCCGCGCTCCTTGATGTACGTCTCGGTGGGGACCATCACCTTGCGGCGGAACACACAGACCAGCGTGCCGTCCTGCTTGTAGCCCTTGGTCTCGACGTAGACGATTCCGCGGTCGTTCTTCGACTTCGAGGGCGTCTTGTCGAGGACCGTCGTCTCGCCGTAGACCGTGTCGCCGTGGAAGGTCGGCGCCACGTGCTTCAGTGACTCGACCTCCAGGTTGGCGATCGCCTTGCCGGACACGTCCGGCACCGACATGCCGAGCAGCAGTGAGTAGATGTAGTTGCCGACCACGACGTTCTTGCCGAAGTCCGTGGTGTTCTCGGCGTAGTTGGCGTCCATGTGGAGCGGGTGGTGGTTCATGGTCAGCAGACAGAAGAGGTGGTCGTCGTACTCCGTGACCGTCTTTCCGGGCCAGTGCTTGTAGACCGCGCCGACCTCGAACTCCTCGTAGGTGCGTCCGAACTGCATGGTGCTCAGGCCTCCGGAGCTTCGAACTTGGACGTGCGCTGCATACCTGCTGCCCGGCCCTTGCCCGAGATGACGAGCGCCATCTTGCGGCTGGCCTCGTCGATCATCTCGTCGCCGAGCATCGCGGAGCCCTTCTTGCCGCCGGCCTCGGACGTGCAGTACTCGTAGGCGTCCAGGATCAGTTCGGCGTGGTCGAAGTCCTCCTGGGAGGGCGAGAAGATCTCGTTCGACGCCTCGACCTGGCCCGGGTGCAGCACCCACTTGCCGTCGAAGCCGAGGGCGGCGGCGCGCTGCGCGACCTCGCGGTAACCGTCCACGTTGCGGATCTGCAGGTAGGGGCCGTCGATCGCCTGGAGGTCGTAGGTACGGGCCGCCATCAGGATCTTCATCAGGATGTAGTGGTAGGCGTCCGCGCCGTAGCCGGGCGGCTGTTCGCCCACGACCAGGGTCTTCATGTTGATCGACGCCATGAAGTCGGCCGGGCCGAAGATGATGGTCTCGGTGCGCGGCGAGGCGGCCGCGATCTCGTTGACGTTGACCAGGCCCTTGGCGTTCTCGATCTGCGCCTCGATGCCGATCCTGCCGACCTCGAAGCCCATCGTCTTCTCGATCTGTGTCAGCAGCAGGTCGAGAGCGACCACCTGCTGGGCGTCCTGCACCTTCGGCAGCATGATGCAGTCGAGGTTCTGGCCCGCGCCCTCGACCACGGTCACGACATCGCGGTACGTCCACTCGGTCGTCCAGTCGTTGACGCGCACGACCCTCGTCTTGCCGGTCCAGTCGCCCTCGTTGAGGAACTTGACGATGGTGTGCCGCGCCTCGGGCTTGGCGAGCGGCGCGCACGCATCCTCGAGGTCCAGGAAGACCTGGTCCGCGGGGAGGCCCTGGGCCTTCTCCAGGAAGCGGGGGTTGCTTCCCGGCACCGCGAGGCAGGAGCGTCGCGGGCGAAGCCGGTTCACGGGGGCGGGGCTGGTCATGCGGGGACCTCCAGGGGATCGAGCTTGTTCGCTTTGCGGATCTCGTCGACGATACGGCCGATGATTCCGGTGATGTCGAAGTCCTTCGGGGTGAAGACCGCGGCCACTCCCGCGGCCCGCAGCAGTTCGGCGTCGGCGTTCGGGATGATCCCGCCGGCGATCACCGGGATGTCGCCCGCTCCGGCCTCGCGCAGCCGCTCCAGCACGTCCGGCACCAGCTGGGCGTGCGAGCCGGACAGGATCGACAGACCGACACCGTGCACGTCCTCGGCGACGGCCGCGGCCACGATCTCCTCAGGGGTGAGCCGGATGCCCTGGTAGACCACCTCGAACCCGGCGTCGCGGGCCCGCACGGCGATCTGCTCGGCGCCGTTGGAGTGCCCGTCCAGGCCCGGCTTGCCCACCAGGAAGCGGAGCTTGCCGACCCCGAGGTCGCGGGCGGTCACCTCGACCTTGCGGCGCACCAGAGCCATCGCGGTGCCCTCCTCGGCGCTGACCGTGACGGGCGCGGAGGAGACACCGGTGGGGGCGCGGAACTCGCCGAACACCTCGCGCAGGGCCCCGGACCATTCGCCCGTCGTGACGCCGGCGCGGGCGCACTCCAGAGTGGCCTCCATGAGGTTCTCGGTGCCCTTGGCTGCGGCCTTCAGCCGCTCCAGCGCCTTGCACGGGCGCGGGTGGTTGAAGGGCGGCTGATAGCGGGTGTCACGCCACTCCTGGAGGGCGGCGACCACCCGGGCCTCGACCGCCGGGTCGACCGTATGGATCGCCCCGTCCAGGTCGGCCGTGAGCGGGTTCGGTTCGGTCGTCTCGAAGATGTTGACCCCGACGATCTTGTCGGTGCCGCCCTCGATACGGGCCCGGCGCTCGGCGTGCGAGGCGACGAGCTGCGACTTCAGGTAGCCCGACTCGACGGCGGCCATCGCGCCGCCCATCTCCTTGATGCGGTCCATCTCGGCGAGCGACTCCTCCACCAGGGAAGCCACCTTGGCCTCGATGACGTGCGAGCCCTCGAAGATGTCCGCGTACTCCAGCAGGTCGCTCTCGTAGGCCAGCACCTGCTGCATGCGCAGCGACCACTGCTGGTCCCAGGGCCGGGGCAGGCCCAACGCCTCGTTCCAGGCAGGGAGTTGCACGGCACGCGCGCGTGCGTCCTTCGACAGTGTCACGGCCAGCATCTCAAGGACGATCCGCTGGATGTTGTTCTCCGGCTGGGCCTCGGTCAGGCCGAGGGAATTGACCTGGACGCCGTACCGGAAGCGGCGCTGCTTGGGGTCCTCGATGCCGTACCGCTCGCGCGTGATCTTGTCCCAGATCCGCCCGAACGCCCGCATCTTGCACATCTCCTCGATGAAGCGGACGCCCGCGTTCACGAAGAAGGAGATACGCGCGACGACATCGCCCTTGCGTTCCTCGGCGATCTGCCCGGACGCGAACACCGCGTCCAGTACGGCGATCGCGGTGGACATCGCGTACGCGATCTCCTGGACCGGAGTGGCTCCCGCCTCCTGGAGGTGGTAGCTGCAGATGTTGATCGGGTTCCACTTGGGGATGTGGTTCACCGTGTAGGTGATCATGTCTGTCGTCAGTCGCAGCGAGGGCACCGGCGGGAAGACGTGCGTTCCCCGCGACAGGTACTCCTTCACGATGTCGTTCTGGGTCGTCCCCTGGAGCTGGGTGATGTCCGCGCCCTGCTCCTCGGCGACGACCTGGTAGAGCGCCAGCAGCCACATGGCGGTGGCGTTGATGGTCATCGAGGTGTTCATCTGCTCCAGCGGGATGTCCTGGAACAGCCGGCGCATGTCACCGACGTGCGAGACCGGCACGCCGACCCGGCCGACCTCGCCGCGGGCGAGGATGTGGTCGGGGTCGTACCCGGTCTGCGTCGGCAGGTCGAAGGCCACCGAGAGACCCGTCTGCCCCTTGGCGAGGTTGCGCCGGTACAGCTCGTTGGACGCCTCGGCGGTGGAGTGACCGGCGTACGTCCGCATGAGCCACGGCCGGTCTTTGTGTCGCTCAGTCATCTACGTGACCTCAGACGTTCCGGAAGCGGTTGATGGCGTCGATGTGCTGGGCGCGCTTGTCCTCGTCGCGGACGCCCAGGCCCTCGCGGGGTGCGAGCGCCAGGACTCCGACCTTGCCCTGATGGAGGTTGCGGTGCACGTCGTAGGCCGCCTGGCCGGTCTCCTCCAGGGAGTACACCCGGGAGAGCGTCGGGTGGATCTTGCCCTTGGCGACGAGCCGGTTGGCCTCCCAGGCCTCGCGGTAGTTGGCGAAGTGCGAGCCCACGATCTTCTTCAGGGACATCCACAGGTAGCGGTTGTCGTACTCGTGGTTGTACCCGGAGGTCGAGGCGCAGGTGACGATGGTGCCGCCCTTGCGGGTGACGTAGACGGACGCGCCGAAGGTCTCGCGGCCCGGGTGCTCGAAGACGATGTCCACGTCCTCGCCGCCGGTCAGCTCGCGGATCCGCTTCCCGAAGCGCTTCCACTCCTTGGGGTCCTGGTGGTGCTCGTCCTTCCAGAAGCGGTAGTCCTCGGCGTTGCGGTCGATGATCGCCTCGGCGCCCATCGCCCGGCAGATGTCCGCCTTCTGCGGGCTGCTCACGACACAGATCGGGTTGGCGCCGCCGGCCAGCGCGAACTGCGTGGCGTACGAGCCGAGGCCACCGCTTGCACCCCAGATCAGGACGTTGTCGCCCTGCTTCATGCCGGCGCCGTTGCGGGAGACCAGTTGGCGGTACGCGGTGGAGTTCACCAGGCCCGGGGCGGCAGCCTCCTCCCAGCTCAGATGGTCCGGCTTGGGCATGAGCTGGTTGGACTTGACGAGGGCGATCTCGGCGAGGCCGCCGAAGTTGGTCTCGAAGCCCCAGATGCGCTGCTCGGGGTCGAGCATCGTGTCGTTGTGGCCATCCGACGATTCCAGCTCGACGGACAGACAGTGCGCGACGACCTCGTCACCGGGCTGCCAGGCGTTCACTCCGGGGCCGGTGCGCAGGACGACGCCCGCGAGGTCGGAGCCGATGATGTGGTACGGCAGGTCGTGCCGCTTGGTGAGTTCGCTGAGCCTGCCGTAGCGCTCCAGGAACCCGAAGGTCGCCATCGGTTCGAAGATCGAGGTCCACACCGAGTTGTAGTTGACGGAGGAGGCCATCACGGCCACCAGGGCCTCGCCCGGGCCGAGTTCGGGCACCGGAACATCGTCGAGGTGGATCGACTTGCGGGGATCCTTGTCGCGGGTTTCGAGGCCGGCGAACATCTCCGTCTCGTCCTTGTGCACGGTGATCGCGCGGTACGACTCGGGGAGCGGCAGAGCGGCGAAGTCGGCGGACGTGGCCGTCCCCGACTGAATCGCGTCCAGGATTTCCTTCACGGTGTTGCCTCCGGCGACTGGCGTCTTGAGGGAAGACGCTGAGGGTTACGTCGGTGCTGCTGCTGGGTGTGAGGGGTGTGCCGTCGGTTCGGCGGAGGTGGTGCTGTGGCAGCGCCGGGTGGGCGCAGGAAGTTGCCTGTGACGCAGGCGTCCGGGCGCGCTCGCCATTGGCTTACGGGGACAGCCGACGTACGAAAGGTCTCTGCACGCCGGCCGCCCGGACTCCTTCAAGGTATGGCACGCCGTGTCACCTGACAAGGCACGGAGTGCCAGAAAGTGTGCTCAGGTGAAATCTTTACGTAACACTTGAGCGATGATCGATCAGGTGAGGGTCGGGCGGGGGTACAAAAAAGGCCGGACGAGCCCAAATCGGACGCGTCCGGCGAATCGGTGAGTGTGTTACATCAGTGGGTGCGTTACATCGGTGCGTGCGTCAAATCGGTGAGTGCCTTACTTCGACCGCTCCCTGAGAGCCTGCTCGATGGTCCGCATGACCTGGTCCAGCGGGGCGTCGACCCGGGCGACGGTCACCAGAACGTCCCCCTCCGCGAAAGAGGACGCCGAGGACACCTGGGGAGCGAGCTCGCGCCCCGCGCCGATCCCGGTCCCGAAGGTCTTCCGCACGATCGAGAAGGCGTGGTCGAGCTGGGACTCGACATCGCCCTGCGCCCCCGCCCGGAGCCAGCGCCGCAGCACATGGTTGTGTGCCGTGACGACCGCGGACGCGGCGACCTCCGCGAGCAGCGGGTCGTCGTTGGCGTCGTCGTCGTGCGCGTGCTCGTCGAAGTGGCCCAGCAGATAGCGGGTGAACAGTCGCTCGTAGCGCGCCACGGAGGCGATCTCGGCCTCGCGCAGCGTGGGCACCTCGCGGGTGAGCTTGTAGCGCGAGACGGAGATCTCGGGCTGGGCCGCGTACATCTTCATGACTTCCTTGATGCCGCGGCACACCGTGTCGAGCGGGTGCTCGTGCGCGGGAGCCGCGTTCAGCACGGCCTCGGCCCGGATCAGGGTGTCGTCGTGGTCGGGAAAGATCGCCTCTTCCTTGGAACGGAAGTGGCGGAAGAACGTGCGACGGGCGACCCCGGCCTGGGCCGCGATCTCGTCGACGGTGGTCGCCTCGTATCCCTTGGTCGCGAACAGCTCCATGGCCGCCGCCGCCAGCTCGCGACGCATCTTGAGCCGCTGGGCCGCCGCGCGACTGCCCGCGGCACTCTCCGGCGCGTCGGACGTGGCAGGTGTACGTGAGGACTTGGCGGGCTGGGACATGCCCCGAACGTACTGCATCTGTGCAGGAGAGTGCGCGTGTCCGGGGATCCCCCCGCCCTCCGTGGGCGGGGGGTTTCCGGGCGGGTCGAGCAGGCCGCCCCAGTGGGCGCTGTCGTCGACCCCGTCGCCCGCTCGCTCAGCGCCGGGCATATTCGCGGAAGCCGCGGCCCGTCTTGCGGCCGAGGCAGCCCGCGGCCACCAGATGCTCCAGGAGCGGCGCCGGGGCGAGCCCGGGGTCACGGAACTCCCGGTGCAGGACCTTCTCGATGGCCAGCGAGACATCGAGCCCGACCACGTCCAGGAGCTCGAAGGGGCCCATGGGATATCCGCCGCCGAGCTTCATCGCGGCGTCGATGTCGTCCAGCGTCGCGTAGTGCTCCTGGACCATCTTGATCGCGTTGTTCAGGTACGGGAACAGCAGCGCGTTGACGATGAAACCGGCCCGGTCCCCGCAGTCCACCGGGTGCTTGCGGATCTTCGCGCAGACCTCGCGCACGGTGGCGTGCACGTCGTCCGCGGTCAGGACCGTGCGCACGACCTCGACGAGCTTCATCGCCGGCGCCGGGTTGAAGAAGTGCATGCCGATGACGTCCGCCGGGCGTGAGGTGGCGCGGGCGCAGGCGACGACGGGCAGCGAGGACGTGGTGGTGGCGAGGATCGCGCCGGGCTTGCAGACCTTGTCGAACGTCGCGAACAGCTGCTGCTTGACCTCCAGGTCCTCGGCGACCGCCTCCAGCGCGAGATCGACGTCCTCGAAGGCGTCGTACGAGCCCGCCGGGGTGATCCGGTCCAGCGTCTGAACCGCCGCCTCCGCCGTCAGCCGCCCCTTGTCGACGGAGCGCGAGAGCGACTTGCCGATACGGGCCTTGGCGGCCTGCGCCTTCTCCTCGCTGCGGGCCGCGAGGACGACCTCGTAGCCGGCCTTCGCGAAGACCTCTGCGATGCCGGACGCCATGGTGCCGGAGCCCGCGACACCGACCGAGCGGACGGTGCGGCCCGGGGCGAGGGCGACGCCTTCAAGGGGAGTCAGCGCGTCCCGCACGACGACCGGGCTGCCGGGAGCCTCGTAGGAGTAGAAGCCGCGCCCCGACTTCCGGCCGGTCAGGCCCGCCTCGCTGAGCTGTTTGAGGAGGGGCGCGGGGGCGTGCAGCCGGTCGTGCGACGCGGCGTACATGGCCTCCAGGACCGTCCGCGCGGTGTCGATCCCGATCAGATCGAGCAGGGCGAGCGGGCCCATCGGCAGTCCGCAGCCGAGCTTCATCGCGGCGTCGATGTCCTCGCGGGAGGCGTACTTGGCCTCGTACATCGCGGCGGCCTGGTTGAGGTAGCCGAACAGCAGCCCGTCGGCGACGAAACCGGGGCGGTCGCCGACCGCGACGGGCTCCTTGCCGAGCTCGATGGCCAGGTCGGTGACCGCGGCGACGGCCGCCGGCGCGGTCAGCACCGAGGAGACGACCTCGACGAGCCGCATCGCGGGCGCCGGGTTGAAGAAGTGCAGGCCGAGGACGCGCTCGGGGTGGGCCGAGTCGGCGGCCAGACGCGTCACGGACAGCGCGTTCGTGCCGGTGGCCAGGATCGTCCCCGGACGGACGATGCCGTCCAGCGCGCGGAAGACCTGCTGCTTGATGTCGTACGACTCCGGAGTCACCTCGATGACCAGGTCGGCGTCGGCCGCGGCTGCCAGGTCGCCGGACGTACGGAAGTGCGACAGGACCTCGTCGCGCTCCTGCTCGGTGAGACGCTCGCGGCGCACTGCGCGGGCGGTGGAGGCTTCGAGCGCCGTGACCGCCTGGGCGGCAGCGGCCTCGCTGATGTCGATGCCGATGACGTCGCGGCCGGCGCGCGCCAGGACCTCGGCGATGCCGGTGCCCATCGTGCCGAGGCCGATGACGGCGACGGTCTTCAACGGGGACAGAGAGGTGTCGGAAAGGGGAGTGGCCATCGCGGGACTCCAGGGAGAGGGTGACGACTGAGGACCGCACGCGGGGACGCCGACAGGCGCACACGGAGCGGGAGTTGTTGCGGGTGATGCCGGGCTGACCAGCGCACACGCCCGGTGCCGTCCCTGGGCGAAGCACATGGGCCCAGCGAAACGGTGAAGCCGACCGGCTCTGTCCCGGAGCCATGTCGTACTGAGGTACCTGAAGTACCGAACCGACTGCTCTTACGGCGGCTGCGTCACCAGGCCACCGCAAGAAAGGGGCGAGTGGGTAACTCGCTCGTCTGAGCTTAACCCGCCAGTAACGAGCGCGCCAGCCCCCGAGTTTGTGATGTACATCCCCGCAGTTCAAAGGTTTGCCTAGGCTCGACGTCATGGACGAAGAGTTGCGATCACTCACGGAGCGTGTACACGGCGAGGCCGGAGCTTCGGTGACGTACGACCGGCTCGTAACCACCGAGGACGTGGACGAACTGGCGGAGGTGCTCACCGAACCCGGGCAGCCGCTGTGGGCCCGGGAGTTGGCCGCCTTCCGGCTCGGGGTCGCGGGGGACCGGCGGGCCTTCGAGGCGCTCGTCCTGCTGCTCAACCACCGCGACCCGGAGCGCTGCGGGTCCGCCGCGTACGCTCTGGCCCGCCTCGGCGACCCCCGCACCGCACGAGCGGCCGCCGCACTCGCCACCAACGAGCTGCGTGTCGCCTACGCCCTGCACCCCGTACGCCTGCTCACCGAGCTGCGTGCCCCGGAGGCCGCCCCCGCCCTGATCACCACGCTGGAACGCAGGCTGCGTCCGCACGACCCCTACCGCAGGGTCGCCCTCGCCTGCGTGGAGGGACTGGGCGCGCTCGGCGACATACGCGCGCGACCGGTCCTCAACGAGGCGCTGGCGCATCCGGCACTCGCTCAGGCGGCGGTACGGGCACTTGCCCGGCTGCCGAGAACGTAGGTCAGCCGATCTCGGCGCCCGTGAGCGCGCGTAGGTAGCGGACCTCGGGCACCGCGACACCATCGGCGTCGAAGGGTTCCTCTGCGCCGTCGGGGGTGAACCCGGCCCGTTCGTAGAAGCGACGGGCCGGGGTGTTCTCCTTGAGCACCCACAGCAGCATCCGCTCGTACCCGGCGGCGGCGCACCGCATGGTCGACTCCCTCAGCAGCGCGCTCCCCACCCCGCAGCCGACCCGGTCGGGACGGACGTAGATCGCGTACAACTCGGCGTCCCCGGTTCGGACTTCACCGTCCCGGCTCGGCCCGTGGCAGACCCAGCCGACCACCTCGTCGTGCTGCTCCGCGACCAGGTTCACGACCTCGCCGCCGCCCTGTCCGAAGCGCGCGCGTCGCCGTGCCGTGTCCTCGGCCACGCTGAGAGCGTCGAGGTAGGGCTGCGGTATCAACCCCCGATACGCGGCCTGCCAGCCGCGGACGCGGATCTCCGAGACGCGGGGGCAGTCGGCGAGGGTCATCTCGCGGATGAGGAGATCACTCACGCGGACACCCCCGCGTACATCTCGGTCGACATGGCGAACCCGTCGGGGACGGGAACACGGGTCAGCTCGTTCATGTGTCCAGAGTGGACCATGGGTCTGACAACGCCCCCGACGGGCCTGTGGTCAGCCTCGGTAGCCGAGGATGCCGTGCAGGGTCGAGCCGCGTGAGGTGGTGGAGGCCGCCTTGGTGCTCAGCGGCTTCGGGTCGGGCAGTGTCTCGCACACCGCGTCGATCTCGCCGCCACTGCGCGGCACCTTGCCGTCCGTCAGATACGCCGCCAGGTACTTGTCCAGGCAGGCGTTGCCGCTCAGCGAGATGCCATGGTTACCGCCGCCCTGCTCGACCACCAGGCTGGAGTCGGCCAGCAGGTTGTGGACGGTGACACCGCCCTCGTACGGGGTGGCCGCGTCGTTCGTTGCCTGGAAGAGCAGCGCCGGCGGGATGGCGTCGTTGGCGACGTCGACCGGATGGAGCGAGCGCGTCGGCCAGAAGGCGCACGGCGCGTTGTACCAGGCGTTGCTCCAGGCCATGAACGGCGCCTTCTCGTACACCGCCCAGTTGTCCTCGCGCCACTGGTCCCAGTCGCGCGGCCAGGCTGCGTCACGGCACTGCACCGAGGCGTAGACGCTGTAGCCGTTGTCCCCGGCGGCGTCGATGGCGGCGAAGTTGTCGTACGCCTCGACCAGCGGGTCCGCGTTCTTGTCGTTCACATAGGCGGCGAACGCCTCGGCGAGGTAGGGCCAGTAGCCGTTGTAATAGCCGCCGGGGATGAACGTGTCCTCCAGTTCGGAGGCGCCCACCTTCTTGTCCGCGGGCTTCTTGGCGAGCGCCGCGCGCATCGCGTACCACTTGGCCTCGATCCCGGCGGGGTCGGTGCCGAGCTTGTACGTGCTGTTGTGCTTCGCCACCCAGGACATGAAGGCCAGGTGACGGTCGTTGAAGGCATAGTCCTGGGTGAGGTTGTCCTCGTACCAGACTCCGGTCGGGTCGACGATGGAGTCGAGGACCAGGCGCCGTACGCGGTCCGGGTAGAACTTGGCGTAGACGGCGCCCAGGTAGGTGCCGTACGAGTATCCGAAGTAGTTGATCTGCCTGGCGCCGAGGGCGTGCCGGATCGCGTCCATGTCCTGGACCGCGCTCACCGTGTCGATGTACGGCAGCAACTTCGCGTACTTGGTGGCGCACGCCGTCGCGAAGGACTCGGCCCGCGCGAGGTTGGCCCGTTCGAGCGCCGGGGTGCTGGGCACCGAGTCGGGGCGCACCGGGTCGAAGTACCCCGGCTTGCAGTCGAGGGCGGGCTTGCTCGCGCCGACGCCACGGGGGTCGAAGCCGATGACGTCGTACTGCGCCGCGACGGCCTTGGGCAGCGCGGACGCGACGTACCCGGCGAGGGTGAGCCCGCTTCCGCCGGGACCGCCGGGGTTCACCAGCAGTGGTCCCTGGTACTTCTTCGCGGTGTGCGGCACGCGCGAGAGCGCCAGGGTGATCCGCTCGCTGTACGGGTTGGAGTGGTCCAGCGGCACCTCCAAGGACGCGCACTGGAGCGTCGGATAGGCGGTCGTGGCGCACTTCTTCCAGCTGAGCTTCGCGGTCTGGGCGGTGCGCGGTGCGGTCGCGGAGCCGGAGCTCGCGTCGGCGGGGATCGACGTGATCATCCCTGCCACGACAGCGGCAGCACCGCACAGAGCGGCTGCGCGCTTCTTCATGGGGAGCCTCCCAGGACGGAGGATTCTGAGCCGTGCACACCACGGCCTTCGCCGCATCGTCCCGGAAAGAGGGTCCGGAAGAACCCGTTCTGGCAAGACTTGACCCGATCGGGCCGCCGGATGCGCTCGGATGACGTCAGGGAACCGCCCTCACAGGAGTGTGAGCTGAGTCCCCTCCGGCGTGGCCGGCTCGGGTGTCGGCGTGATCCTGCGCGGCATCCCCGCGCGCGAGGGACCGATGCCGTACTCCTGCGCCAGCTCGTGGACCTGACGGGTGATCCGGCGCTGGTACCACTTCGGGGCGTAGGAGCCCTCGGCGTACAGCCGCTCGTAACGGCGTACGAGATGCGGGTGGTGGTGCTCCAGCCAGGCCATGAACCACTCGCGTGCGCCGGGCCGCAGATGCAGCACGAGCGGGGTCACGGAGGTGGCGCCGGACGCGGCGATCGCCCGTACGGTGGCGCGCAGTTGGGCCGGGTCGTCGCCCAGGAAGGGGATCACCGGGGCCATCAGGACCCCGCAGCCGATGCCGTGGTCCGTCAGAGTGCGTACGACGTCCAGGCGGCGCTCAGGGGCGGGCGTGCCCGGCTCGACGGTGCGCCACAGCTCGGGGTCGGTGAAGCCCACGGAGACAGAGATCCCGACGTCGGTGACCTCGCAGGCCTGCTTCAGGAGGTCGAGGTCGCGCAGGATCAGCGTGCCCTTGGTGAGGATCGAGAAGGGGTTCGCGTGGTCGCGCAGGGCGGCGATGATGCCGGGCATCAGCCGGTAGCGGCCCTCCGCCCGCTGGTAGCAGTCGACGTTGGTGCCCATCGCGATGTGCTCGCCGTGCCAGCGGCGTGAGCCGAGCCGTCGGCGCAGCAGTCCGGCGCGTTGACCTTCACCACGATCTGGGAGTCGAAGTCGAGACCCGAGTCGAGGTCCAGATAGCTGTGCGTCTTGCGGGCAAAGCAGTACACACACGTACAGTGCTCTGTATGACCCCATTTCAGAACGGCGCCACGTACAACCGCATCAGCAAGGCTGACGTGGGCGACGAGGACGGTGTGATCCGGCAGGGCGAGGACACCGCCGCCCTGGCCCTGCGCAGGGGCATCCCGGTTGCCGACCAGCACCGGTACGTGGACAACAACATCAGCGCGACGAGTGGCAAGCACCGCCCCCAGTACGAGGCTCTGATGACGGCCGTTCAGCGCGGCGAGGTCGACTGCATCATCGTGACCTACATGAGCAGGCTCTGGCGCGGCCCGCGCGAACGCCTCGACGGCATGGAGATCCTGAAGAAGCACCGCGTGCCGCTGCTGACCGTGAAGGGGCCGGAGTTCGATCTCACGACGGCTCAGGGCCGCCTGATGGCCGGGGTGATCGGGGAGTTCGACACGTTCGAGGTCGAGCAGATGCGGGAGCGGGAGCAGCGTGAGGCCCTCCAACGCGCCGAGCGGGGCGAGTTCCCCACCGGCCCCCGCTGCTTCGGGTACACCGCGACCGGCGGTGTGATCGTCGAGGACGAGGCCGCCGAGGTGAAGGCGATGTTCGAGGCGCTGCTCGCCGGGGCCAACGTGTCCGGCATTGCGGCCGACCTGAACGCGCGGGGCGTCCTCAACCGCAACGGGAAGTCGTGGACCCACAACTCCGTGCGCGGCGTGCTCCTCAACGAGCGGTACGCGGGCATCCGTGAGTTCCGGGGCGAGGAGTACGCGGGAACCGGCTGGAGCCCCATCGTCGACGAGGACGTGTGGCGCAAGGCCGTGGCCGTCCTGACCGATGATGCGCGCAAGACGTCGCCGGGACCTGCCCGCAAGCACCTGCTCTCCGGCATCGCCCGGTGCGGCGTGTGCAACAACGGCACCACGGTCACGAGCGCGCAGCGCGGCGACGGCAAGACCGGCTACAAGTGCCGGGGCAAGGTCAAACACCTGATGCGGGTGGCGGAGCCGATCGACGCGCTGATCACCAACACCGACCCGGCCAAGGGCCCGATGGGCGTGGTGATCCAGATCCTGTCGCGGCCCGACGCGCGCGCCCTGCTGGCCGACGAGGACCGCCCTGACGCGGCCGAACTGCGCACCCGCGCAACGGCGCTGAGGGCCCGTCTGGACACCCTGGCGGACGCCTTCGCGGACGACGACGAGGCCGACCCTGTGGAGTACAAAGCCGCCGCGAAGAGGATCAAGGCTCGGCTCGCGAAGATCGAGGCCGAGATGGCACACCCGACCCGGGGTCCGGTGCTCGCCGGGTTGGTCGGCGCCGAGGACGTCCCTGCCGCCTGGGACGCCCTCCCGCTGGACCGCAAGCGCGCCGTGATCAACCTGCTGATGACGGTGACGATCCACCGCGCCGGGCCCGGCCGCGCACACTTCCGCCCCGAAACCGTGGTGATCGAGCCGCGCCTTGGGTGAAATTGGTATATGCCACGGGGGGTGCACACACCCCTGGGGCGGGGGTTCAGATCCAACAAAGCCTCTGTTGCAGGGTATTGTTGGGCGCAGACCTAGACCGCAGCACCCCGAATCCGGGGCTGCGGTCTTTCTGCATTCTGAGGGGACCACCGTGGCCCAGAAATACATCAACTTCGACTCGCCCGATCTGCGGAAGGCGCGCATGGCTCTGGCCCGCCGTGACTGCCCGGAGACCCGCGCCGCGTACTTGCGCGCCATTGCCGCATCGGCCCGCACCCAGGCCGACCGGCTGGACCGCGAGGCGAATGCCCTGCTCGTCGCCGACGGGGCGTTCGACTCCGCCGACCAGAAGATCAGCGCCTAGCACGACCGGCACGGAAGGGAATCCGGGATGCAGCGTCCCGCCCTGGATTCCCTCCGCGCGGGTGTACGAGACCGAGACCGCGACGAAGGAGTAATTGTGATCTGGAAGAGCCGACATGGCCCAGAAAAAAGTCCGCCCCGGCGACAACGGGGCGGACCACACAGACGAAATGACCTGCCCCCAGCATAACGCCGTTGCGCGGTACATCGAGAGCCGCGTTGCGGAATTCCCGCCGCTGACGCCCGAACAGCTCGACCGGCTGCGCGCTCTCGGCTGGGGGCCGCGATGAGCGCCGACGCCCTGGCGGGGCGAGGCTGGTACCGCCACCCGCTCGACCATCCGTCGCACCCGCACTGCCTCGCCGCGCACACCCGACAGCCGTGCGACGGGACGCGTGGGAAGCACCCGCTGACGCGGTGGTCCATCCGCGCGACCACCGACCCGGCGACGATCCGGCGATGGGCCGTGCGGTGGGGCGCCGTGAACTTCGCGATCTCGTGCGGGCCGTCCGGCCTGGTGGTCATCGACGAGGACGCCGAGGGCGAGTTCGAGCGCTGGTGCCGCAACCACGGGCACGAGGTGCCGGACACCTACCGGGTGCGGACCGGCCATGGCTGGCACTACTACTTCCGCCAGCCCGTCGGCAAGCTGCTCGGCAACGCCGAGGACGCCTTTGTGGGCTACAAGATCAACGTCCGTGGGGTCGGCGGGTACGTCGTGGCCGCCGGATCTGAGCACGCCTCCGGGGTGGTCTACACGGCCGAGGACGACGCGGCCGAGGTGATTGGCTGCCCGGAGTGGATCGCCGGTGAGCTGACCGAGTGGGACGGACCCGGCGCGGTGGCGGCGACCCCGGCCGCGCTGGCGGCCTTCCTGGACGAGCACACGGGCAACGACTTCCCGGGTGCCCTCGCGGCCCCCCTGAAGCAGATGAGGGACGCCGTGTACCCCAAGCGGCACAAGACGGCCACAGTCATGGCCTGTTGGGTCGCCAGGGAGGCAGCGGCAGGCGCCTATCCGGCCCAACTCGCCTACGACGAACTATTGTTGGCATTCGAGGAGACGCTGGACCGCGACGGTGAGGGAGAGTTCGGGGAACTGTTCGGCTGGGCCGTCGGCCAGGTCGACGAGCAGGGCGTCGCGGACGCCCGCCAGCGGCTGGAGCACAGGAGCGACGAGGAGGCCGAGGAGCGGGCGGAGCTGGCCGACCTGGTGGGCCCGGCAGCGACGGGCGCGGTGGACCCGTACCGGCTGCCGGAGACCTTCTGGACCGCGCGCCCGGAGCTGGCCGCCGTGCGCCAGTTCGCGCACGCCCGTGCGGTCGGCGCTGACGCCGTATTCCATTGCCTTCTGGCCGAGTTGGCGTCGCTGTTGCCCGGTGACCTGCGAGTGGACACCGGCCTGATGAAGCCCGCCAGCCTGAACTACTTCGCCGGACTAGTAGGCGGGTCCGGCATCGGCAAGTCGTCCAGCGCGGGCATCGCGGCCGACCGGGTGCCGGTCCCGCCGTGGCTGCGCGATCACCGGTCGGGGCTGCCGCTGGGGTCCGGCGAGGGGCTGTGCGAGGCGTACATGGGCACGGTCACCAGGGAGGTCGGCGAGACCTACAAGGACGGCACTCCGAAGCCATCCAAGGTCCGCGAGCAGGTCCGGCACAACGTCAGCTTCTACGTGGACGAGGGCAAGACCCTGGTCGCGCTCATGGGCGAGCGCAACGGGTCCACGCTCGGACAGGTGATCCGTACCGCATGGATGGGGGCGGTGATCGGCCAGACCAACGCGTCCGCCGAGCGCACCCGCGAAGTCCGGGAGTACGCGCTCGGTCTCACGGTCGGCTTCCAGCCCTGCACGGCTACGCCGCTGCTCCTGGACGGGGTGGACGAGGGCACCCCGCAGCGGTTCGTCTGGTGCGTCACCGACGACCCCTCGGTGCCCGACGACGCCCCCGACGACCCCGGCCCGATGCCGGATGTCGTCGCCGCCGCTCTGAGCCCGTTCGGTGACGCTCCCAGCGCTCCGCGCATGGAGCTGGCCGCCAGCATCCGGGGCCGTCTCCGGCAGGCTCACGTGGCCCGCCAGCGCGGCCAGCGGGCGGACGGTGAGAGCCCGTACGACTCGCACCGGCCGCTGACCCTGGTCAAGATCTCCGGGCTGCTGACGGTGTTGGCCGGGCGCTCCGAGATCACCGAGGAGGACTGGTCACTGGCCGAGACGATCTACGGCCGGTCGGCCGCGATCCGTGACCGCCTGATCAAGAAGGCCCAGCAGGACGCGGCCAGGGCGAGCGAGGCGAAGACGGCCGCGACGGTCGCCACGGCGCGGCGGGTACACGAGGCGACCGCCGGGGCGAGTGAGCGGGCCGACCAGGTCGCCCGGAACCTGGTCCGGAAGATCGACAAGGCCGGGCCGATGGCGCCGGGTGCGCTGCGGAGGTCGCTCCGCAGCACCATGCGCGATCACTTCGAGGCGGCCCTGGAGCACGCCGATGCCCGGGGCTGGCTGACCGAGGACAACAACAAGATCGCTCTCGGCGATTCGAGGCCGTCTTGATCGCCCAGGGGTGGACAGGGGTGGACGGGGTGGACCGTCCACCCCCCTGGTGGCTCGCGCGCGTAATACGAGTCAACACTCTCTATCTATCTATGCAGGTGAGAGGCATTCGCCCTCACCGTGGAGATCGGCAATTTTCCGCCGCGAGCGGGGACAGGGGTGGACGCGTCCACCCCTGTCCACCCCTTAGCGATCAAGAAAACAAGGAGTCCTGGTCATGACCCCACGCACACCCCGCGAGATCATCGCCGGACTCGCGGACACGTACCACTGCGGCGACTGCCGCAGCGATCCGCCGGAACTCCGCGAGATCGCGCCGGAGATCTTCGTCCTCCAGATCGGCCATGCCGACGGATGTCCCGTCCTCGTCGGCGCGGTCTCCGACCGAGCGGACCTGCTCCGCGCCATCGACCGCGCCTCATGATCCACCGGCACCCGATCGCCGGCCGATACGACGAACCTCCCGAAGGAGCCCCGTCATGACCAGCCCCACGCCCGAGCAACTGGCCGAGTTCGTCGCCGCGAGCGCGGTGACCCTCATCGAGCAGTTCGAGAAGTCCGTGACCGAGATGACGCGCGACCCGATGGCCCCCGCGTACTTCGCCGGGCTGGCGGAGCACGTCCTGAAGATCGAGATCGAGGGTGAGCGGTTCCGCATCGTCCCGCTGCCCGCCGAGCCGGATGACACGGAGCCGCCCGCCGAGTACCAGCCGCCCGGCTACCTGTGACGCTGCGTCACCCGTACGGGACCGCGTTCGCCGAACGCGCGGAAACCATGTCGGGCGACACCAATGCGCGCGGACACGACGCGCCCGCGCGAGGCTCGTCGTGTCCGCGCAGGTCAGACCCGTTCACCCCATCTGACCTGCGCGAACACGGCTGGCCAGCTCAGATGCGATGAATCCGTTCGCACCTGTTGACTCCCCCGAACGATCACTCACAGCAAGGAAACGCACCGATGGACATCTTCCTCGGCCTGATCGGCTTCTTCGCCTGCACTGTCCTCCCGATCGCGGGACTGTGGTGGGCGATCAAGCACTTCCGCCGGGACTCGGCCCGCCGGATGGCCCGACGCAACGCGGCGAACCAGCGGTACGTGGACGAGAGGCGACTCTGGTGGCCTCATCGCGGCCCCTGGACGCCCTTCTGACGGCCTTGGTGCTCGGCCAGGTACCGGGCACCCATACCGCCCCCGACGGCACCAGATCGGCGCACAGAGCGATTCCGGCGTACGCTGGGGTCACGCACCGGGCGCCGCCAGCCGTCAGCTCGCGGACTCAACGCCCCAGCCCCGCCGGACTCTGCGGACTCCACGGGACAGCGGACTCCCCAACTTCCGTACGCCTCCATGGAGTTCGTCATGTCCGAGTACGTCCGCGCCCTGAAGCGCGGCACCATGAACAACCTTCACGCCCCGGCGGGCGACCGGCACATCGGGTTCGACCGGGGCGACCTGATCCCGGATGACCACTGGTCGGTCCGGCAAGCGAGTGATCCCACCTGGTTCTCCGCCCCCGTCGACCTCGGCTCGGCCGAGGCCGAACTCGCCGCCGACCACTGGCGGACCGGCCGCGAGCTGGCCGCCGTCGAGGAGCGCAACAGCGGCGCCCTGGAGACCTGGCCCGCTGGCCAGCAGGAGCGCTTCGGCAACCTCACCCGGCGTCAGGAACGCACCCGTGAGGCGCTGCACGGTCACCAGGTGGACCACATCCGCTCGCTGGCCGCCGGTGGCGCCACCGAGTCCGGTACGCCGTTTACTGCCGGGGGCACTCCCCGCCGGGGTGACCCGCTTCAGGGTGCCCAGACCCTCGCCCGGGGCCAGAAGATCACGGACTGGCTGCGCACGAACCATCCCCACACCCACGACCGGGGCGGCGGCGACCTCAGCTTCGACAGGTACCTCCGTGGCATCGTCACGGCCGACTGGCGCGGCGCCGACGAGGAGCGTGCCCTGTCCGTGGGCACCGCGACCGCCGGTGGTCACCTCGTGCCGAGCCCGCTGGCGGCCACGGTGATCGACCTCGCGAGGGCCAAGATGCGCGTCGCGGAGGCCGGGGCAACGTTCGTCCCCATGACGACCTCGACGCTCAAGGTCCCCCGGCTGACCGGCGAGGGAGCCCCGGCGTGGCGGAACGAGAACGCCACGATCACGGCGGGGGACTTGACCTTCGACGCGGTGACCTTCACGGCGCGGTCCCTGGACCGGCTGGTGATCATGTCACGGGAACTCTTCGAGGACAGCGACCCGTCGGCGTCGACCGTGATCGCCCACAGCTTCGCGGCCCAGCTCGCCCTCGAACTGGACCGGGCGGCGCTCCGGGGCACCGGCTCCGCTCCCGAACCGAGGGGGATGCTCAACCAGTCCGGCATCACTGCCACGGCGCACGGTGCGAACGGCACAGTGATCACGAACTACGACTGGTGGCTCGATGCGGTGGGTGCGGTACGGGCCAACAACTTCGAGCCGACGGCGCATATCCAGGCCCCCCGGACCTCGACGTCGCTGGCGAAGCTGAAGGAAGCCACGACCAACGCGTACATGTCGCCGCCGCCGTCGATGCTGCCGATGCTGACCACGAAGCAGGTCCCGATCAACCTCACCGTCGGCACGAGCACCGACGCATCGGAGATCTACACCGGTCAGTGGAACCAACTGGCTATCGGCATCCGCGTCGGCTTCCGGCTCCAGCCGCTGTTGGAGCGGTACGCGGACTCGGGACAGATCGGGTTCATTGCCAACCTGCGCGCTGACGTGCAGGTATTCCAGCCGACCGCATTCGTGGTCGACACAGGTGTGAGGACGTGACGATGGACGGCTTCGAGGTACTTCGAGACGTCAACAAGTACAACGCCCAAGCGCTCGACGACGAGATGGATTCCATGTCCCATTGGCTGGAATTGCATCGCGAAGGAATTCCGCTGGAAACGTGGCGCGCACTGCCGGATTCAAATTCGGAATAGCGTCCAATAAACTCCCTCGCGCATTCTCCGGCCCTCGATCTCCGGGGAATGCGCGAGGGCTCCGGAGTTTATGCCGAGCAAGATCGGCTGTAATGCAATTCGAATTGAATTACTCGGCAATTCCCTGCTAATTCATTAGCGGGGAATTCGCGTGAATAGTGGCGGGTAAACGTGCAGGTTAGAGGGGTGTGGATCACGGGGAGGGGGTAGGTGATCAGCGTAAATCAAGATCGCTCCCACCCCGATACACTTATCGGCCGCTGAACCCCCCAGCTCCCGCCAAAGGTCGCGAGAGCTTGACGATCTAGTATAGCCGCAGGTCAGAGGGATGTGGATCACCGCCGGCCTTGATGATCCTTTACGCGGCGTGCCGGTCCTTGATCGCCGGGCCAGTGATCCAACAGTCGCTATTCCCCGGGAATTCGGCCCGCTATTCCTCGCCTATTTGTGATCGCCAAGCCTTGATAAACTCGCAGCGAGTGATCGTTGGGGAATTCAAAGGACGCCATAAACTCGGCCCGTCAGGCCTGGATATCCGGGATATAATCAGAGGCGAGGGATGCAGGGGCGCGCCCTCAGGCGGGACCCCGGGATACGCACTCCTCTTGCGTTGGGGCTCGGGGCCCCGTCGCCACCGGCCGGGACAGATCACATGCCGAGACGGACACGGTCCGGATGTCGAGCACCAAGATCGCGCCGGAGGCGCTGACCATGGTGGACATGGGGACAGCTGCACCTGCCACGTGTCGCGCGACAAGATCACGCCTGGCGGCGATGGCAGGCGCAGGTGCACCGGCGCACGAGCAAGATCCCGCGCGCATGAGGCAGCGGGACATCCTTATCCCGGCGGCAGTCGCGGTGAAGATCCCCGTACCCCGGCCGCTGAGCGACCGCGCACTCGGCGGACATGGTGTCGGTGTCGACGGCGGGCGCGGTCATCGTGCGACCTTCGCGCCCCGGTGCCGGGGGCAGCGGCAGGGCGGGTAGCCGAGATCCATCTGGAGCCGCTCCGGGTCCGCGTCGCCGCCGACCTCGTACCGGGGAACGATCTCCGTCCGCCGCCCGTTCTTGTCGATCTTGTACACCTGGATCGTCATCGTCATGGTGCCTCGTCCCCTCGCAGGTCACCTCACCTTCCCGAGCGGAGTGGATCTCCTGGAGGCGCCCCGGAGGGGGCCAGGGAGGGGCCAGAATGGGTGCAGGGGGGAGGCCCGCGATGCAGACCACGGAGCGAAAGAAGCAGTTCGGCCAGTACCTCGCACGCCTGCGCCGGGACGCGCGCCTGTCCCAACGCGCCCTCGCTGACCGGCTGTGCACCGTGTCCGGCGTCGCCTCCGTCACCCGCAACGAGGTCAGCCGGTGGGAGCGCGGCGATCGCGTCCCGGGCGCCTGGCTGCCCGCGCTGGCCACCGTCCTCGGGGCCCGGCTGGAGACCCTGGAGGCCGCCGCCGCGTACGCCCGGGGAGAGACGGCCGGACGCCTGCCCGGGGCATTCGCCACCCTGGCCGAGCTGTTGCCACCAGGGGACCCTCTGGAGCCGCTGAGTGCTCGTACCGGCCGCCGCATCGGGCCGGACACCGTGGCCGGTCTCGCGGGCCGGGTGCACGGCCTGCGCCTCGCCGACGACGTCCTGGCCGGTGGCGACCTGATCGGCCCGGCGTTCCGCGAACTCGGCTCTGCCGTCACGCTGCACCGCGAAGCCAGCTACGACGAGGCCACCGGACGTCAACTCCTCGTGCAGATTGGGGAGTTGGGCCAGATCGCGGGATGGATTGCCAGCGACGCGGGCGAGCACGAGCAGGCCGAACAGGCGTACCGGCTCGGCATCAGCGCCGCCCGGCAGGCCGGTGACGGCGTCTTGGTGGCCAACCTCGCCGGGTCACTCGGCTACCAACTGTCCAATACAGGGCGCGAGTTGGAAGGCGTCGACCTGGCGGAGGCCGCCGTGACCGAGGCCGGGCCCGACGCGCCCCCGAAGACGCGCGCCCTGTTCTTCGACCGCGTCGCCTGGGCCCGGACGCGGGCCGGACAGGCGCACGCCCAGGCGGCCATGCGCGCCCTTGGGCAGGCGCATGAGGCCCTCTCGGAGGACGGCGGACCCGAGGCCCCGGACTGGGCCTACTGGGTGTCGCGAGATGAACTTGAGGTTATGGACGCCAGGGTGTTCACCGAGCTGCGGCGTCCGCTGCGGGCCGTGCCGTTGCTGCGGTCGGTCCTCACCCGCTACGACGCCACGCACGCCCGCGAGCTGGCCCTGTACCTGAGCTGGTTGGCGGTCGCGTACGCCGACGCCAACGAGCCCGAGGAGGCCGCCGCGACCGCCGCCCGGATGTTCGACCTGTCCGCCGACGTCGCCAGTGATCGCACCTCGGAGCGGGGCCGGTTGGTGCTGCGGCGGCTGGCCGACTTCGACGACGTACCCGAGGTGCGCGCCGTCCTGGCGGAGCACCCGGTCTCGTGACGTGTCGGTGCGTGTCGGCTGATCTTGTCAGCCCATGCCAGTGATGCAGGTGAGGTGAATGCAGTAGATCATCCGGCTGTTTGTCAGCCGCTGACACAGCCGCTGGCCTATAGGTTCGCGTCCTGATATCCGCGCCGACGTCGTCCGGCGCCCTCAGGATCCGTCTGAGGCAACTTTGCGATCATGAGCGGCTGCCAAGGTCAGCACAGCCGCGCACACCTGGATCACGCGGTCCGGGTCCTCGCGTGCGGCGCCTCGCATGAGTACGGCGTAGGCGACTGACCTCCGCTGGGCGGGACGTTCCCGGGTGAAGGGTGACCCCGCCATGCCCTTCCAGGCCGTGTCTGCGTTCGGGTTGCCGGGCATGGGTACCTCCTGACCTGAATAGGGTTACGGAGTGCAGTACACACACGCGTGCGTGCAGCCTCGATAGGGGTTCACGGTCCACTCGAAGGGCATGCGGGAGGCCCCCGGCACCCGGTTCACGATCGACTTCGCCCGGATCTCGTGGAAGGTGATGCCCCGGAACTCCGGGGTGTCGAACGTACGGGTGATCACCGCGTCCGCGCCGAACAGCGCGGCGTCCTTGGCGGGATTCCCTGTGGGGTCCGCTGTGGGGTCCGCTATGGGGTCCGCTATGGGGTCCGCTATGGGGTCCGCTGTGAGGTTCTCCCAGCGCATGAGGCCTCCTCGGTAGCACTGACCACAGAATAGAACACATGTTCCCTTGATCGTGCGACCTGGTATTCGGCGACCCGTGCGGCACCCTGTGGGCACCCCGATTTGGGCGGCCCGGCCGGGGGGTGGTTGGCTGGCCGCACACCCCGGAAAACCAAGTGCTGGAGGAAGTGCAATGGCGCAGGTCGAGGCCACGACGGAACGGGTCATCGCGGCGGACGCGGAGGCGGTGTTCGACGCTCTGGCCGACTACACCGGCACGCGCGCGAAGCTGCTGCCCGAGCACTTCAGCGAGTACGAGGTGCGCGAGGGCGGCGACGGCCAGGGCACCCTCGTCCACTGGAAGCTGCAGGCCACCAGCAAGCGCATCCGTGACTGCCTGCTGGAGGTGACTGAGCCCACCGACGGCGAACTCGTCGAGAAGGACCGCAACTCCTCGATGGTCACCACCTGGCGTGTCACGCCCGCGGGCGAGGGTAAGTCACGCGTCGTCGTCACCACCGTCTGGAACGGCGCGGGCGGCATCGGCGGCTTCTTCGAGAAGACCTTCGCGCCCAAGGGCCTCGGCCGGATCTACGAACTGGTGCTCGCCAAGCTCGCCACCGAGGTGGAGAAGTAGCCCCGGCACCGACTTCACGGAATGTGCGGCCCAAGGAGCAGTTCTCCAGGGCGCGTTGCAGTCCTCACCGATTCGAGTGGATCTCTTCGGTGTGGGGCGTTACGCCGTAACTCGTCGCGCTTGCCAGCAGTTGTCGCGTAAGCGGGAATTGTGCGAGTAGGCGCGACGAGGGGAGCGGTACGTGGGCGGGATCACTCTGGTGAAGGACGAACCGGCTGCCGCACCCCCGCAGGACCCCCCGCCACCTGCCGCGGAGACCGGCCAACTAGGTCCGCGCCAGGTCCGGTTGGTCTTCCTCGGGCTCATGCTCGCGCTGCTGCTCGCGGCGCTTGAGCAGATGATCGTGGCCACCGCGCTACCGAAGATCGTCGGTGAGCTGCACGGCCTGGACAAGATGTCCTGGGCGATCACCGCCTATCTGCTCACCTCGACCGTCGGACTCCCGATCTACGGCAAGCTCGGCGACCTCTTCGGTCGCAAGGGCGTCTTCCAGTTCGCGATCGTCGTCTTCGTGATCGGCTCCGCGCTGGCCGGCTGGTCACGCACCATGGACGAGCTGATCGCCTTCCGCGCACTCCAGGGCGTCGGGGCGGGCGGCCTGATGATCGGCGTGCAGGCGATCATCGCGGACATCGTGCCGCCGCGTGAACGCGGCCGTTTCATGGGCCTGATCGGCGCCGCGTTCGGCCTCGCGTCCGTGGCAGGCCCTCTCCTGGGCGGCTATTTCACGGACCACCTCACCTGGAGGTGGTGCTTCTACATCAACGTGCCCTTCGGCCTGCTCACCCTGGCCGTCGTCACCGTCGTACTGAAACTGCCCAAACCCCGGACCAGAGCGCGCCTCGACGTGCTGGGTGCGCTGCTGCTCGCCGCCGCGTCGACCTGCCTCGTCCTGCTGACCAGTTGGGGCGGCACCGAGTACGCCTGGGACTCGCGGGTCATCCTGGGGCTCGGCGCGGGCGCGCTCGCCGCCACGGTCCTCTTCCTCGTCGCCGAGCACTTCGCGGCCGAACCCCTCATCCCCCTGCGGCTGTTCAGGGACGGCGTCTTCAACATCACCGCCCTGGTGGGCCTGGTCGTCGGCGTCGCCCTGTTCGGCGCGGCCAGCTATCTGCCGACGTTCCTGCAGATGGTGGACGGGGCCTCGGCGACCGAGTCCGGGCTCCTGATGCTCCCGATGATGGGCGGCATCGTCGGCGCGTCGGTCATCTCCGGGCAGCTCATCAGCAAGACCGGGCGCTACAAGGTGTATCCGATCCTCGGCGGTGCCCTCTCGGTCCTCGGCATGTGGCTGCTGTCCCGGCTCGAAGTCGACACACCCAGGCTGCACTACAGCATCTGGATGGCGGTGCTGGGCGCGGGAATCGGCATGGTGATGCCGGTACTCGTCCTCGCGGTGCAGAACTCGGTACGCCCGGCCGACCTCGGCACCGCGACCAGCGCCAACAACTACTTCCGGCAGATCGGCGGCAGTGTCGGCGCGGCCGTCTTCGGCACCCTCTTCGCCAACCGGCTGGCCGACGAACTCGCCGACCGCCTCCCCGCGAGCGGGGGCACCGGAGTCCCGGACTCCGAGTCCCTCACCCCGCAGCTCGTGCACACGATGCCGGCAGCGCTGCGCGACACCTACATCGGGGCGTACGCGGAAGCCATGCCGCGGATCTTCCTCTACCTCGTGCCGGTGCTCGTCCTCGGCCTGCTGATCGCCTTCTTCCTCAAGGAGAAACCGCTGGTGTCCTACAACGCCCCCGCCACCGAAGCCGAGTCCGGACCGCTCACCCAGATCCCGCACGCCCGCACCTCGTACGCCGCCGGGATCCCCGTCTGCGGCACGGTCCAGCACCCCGACGGCACCGTCGTGCCGCGCGCCGCGCTCACCCTCATCGACATCGCCGGGCAGCAGATCGGACGAGGCGCCAGCGGTGAGGACGGGCGGTACGCGCTGTCCACGCCCGGATCAGGGTCGTACGTCCTGATCGCCGCGGCGGGAGGCCACCAGCCGCAGGCCGTCTCGGTGACCGTCGGCGAACGGCCCGTGGAGCTGGACGTCGTGCTCGGCGGGGCTGGACGCCTCGCCGGAAGCGTGCTGACCGCGGACGGCACGCCGGTGCGCGAGGCCATCGTCACGCTCACCAACGTCCACGGCGAGGTGGTCACCACCACCCGCAGCGGGCGCGAAGGGGGTTATGTCATCACGGAGTTGGTGGCGGGCGAGTACACCCTCGCCGCCAGCGCGCCCGCTTTCCGCCCGGCCGCGCTCCCCGTCAGCGTGCAGGCCGCACGCGAGACCCGCCAGGACGTCGAGCTCGCGGGCGGCGCCGTCCTGCGCGGCACCGTGCGGGCCGGGGGCGGTCGCCCCGTCGAGGACGCGCGCGTGACCCTCCTGGACGCCGCGGGCAACGTGGTGGACACGCTCACCACCGGCGCCGACGGAACGTTCCGGTTCGTCGATCTGTCCTCCGGCGAGTACACCGTCATCGCGGCGGGCTATCCGCCGGTGGCCACCGTGCTTCAGGTCGCCGGGGGCGGCAGGACGGAACGCGACCTGCAACTGGGGCACGAGGACTAGGCATTGCGAAGTCCCCGGGCCCCCGAACCTTACTCGTGGGTTCAATTCCGGTATTGCCACACATCGCGACGGCCCCCCGCCGTACGGTAGTAGTGGCGGCACAGATCTTGCGGAGCCGTGGGGAGAGAGGGCCTGGGCCATGGACCGTGGCACGGAAACGGGCGCAGCTCCCAGCCGCAGAGCTGGGGACAGCGCAGTGGAGCACGCCTCCGCGGGCCGGATTCCCCTGGCCGTGGTGGCCGTGGACCGCGACGGCCTTGTCTCGCACTGGAGTACCGGCGCCAGGCGCCTGTTCGGTGCGTCCAAGGAGGACGCGGTGGGCCGCCCCGCCGTCGATCTGCTCCCGGTCTCCGGCGCACTCCCCGAAGATGAGGGAACGGCGCCCTACGGGGCGTACGCGGCGTACGACGGACTCGGTCCCGACCTGGAGTCCTCCCTCGACGGACGGCTCTCCTACCCGGCCGCGGGGCGCGCCCGGCTCACGGTGAGCGGCCGCGACCGGGTCGACGTGCTGTGGTGGGCGTACCCGCTGGTGGGCCCCGGCCCGGAGCGACTGCTGGTGCTGGCCGCCGACGCGGGCGCGATGTTGCCCGAGGGTCACGAGGCAGAGGGGGCCGCCGTCGAGCGCATCGCGCCCGCTTTCGCCCTGCACACCGACTTCCCCGGTGCCGAGGAGCTGGCCCGCGGACTCCCCGAGATCCTGCCCAGCATGAGCGTCGGCGAAGGCGCCCGGATCGTCGCACAGGTCCTCGAACTGGGCTATCCCGTCCTGGAGTTCAGCCAGAACGACCGGGTGCCCGTCACCCCCGACTGGGGCGTGCCCCGGCGCGCCGAGCGCATGGCGCGCCGCGAGCGAACCGCCCGGGCGGCGGCCGCCGGTGAACCCCTGCCAGGGGACGTGCAGGACGAGGGCGAGGACCTCGAATACGTCGCCGTACGCGAGCGCTTGGAGTTCCTCAACGAGGTCAGCGGGCGTATCGGCACCTCGCTCGACCTGGCGCAGACCATCCTCGAGGTCAGCCGTGCCGTGGTGCCGCGCTTCACCGATGTGGCGGGCACCTACCTGCGCGAACAGGTCGTCGCCGGTGAGGGGTTCCCCGAAGGCGTGCCCGACACGACCACCATGTGGCACCGCGTCGCGCTGGAGCACACGGACGAGCCGGGCCGCTGGGACGACGTGGTGCCGGTCGGTGAGGCCATGCCTTTCCCGGCGCACACCCCGTTCTTCCAGTGCATGACCACCGGCGAGCCCGTCCTCGTGCCGCGCATCAGCGAGCAGATGGGGCACATGATCGCCGCGCAGTTCGAGAAGCGCGACATCAGGCCGCTCATCACCCACCGCTCCATGCTGGTCGTCCCCCTGAAGGCCCGCAATGTGGTGCTCGGCTTCATGATCCTGCTGCGCCACCCCGAGCGGGTCGAGTTCAACGACATGGACCGCGTGACCGGCGCCGAACTGGCCGCCCGCGCCGGGCTCGTGCTCGACAACGCGCGCATGTACACGTATCAGGAGAGCGTCGCCGAGACCCTCCAGGACAGCATGCTGCCGCACATCGCGCCCCGCATGGCCGGCTGCGACATCGCCACCCGCTACCTGCCCGGCACACTCCTGGGACGGGTCGGCGGCGACTGGTTCGACTCCGTGAAGCTGCCCGGCTCGCGGACCGCCCTGGTCGTCGGCGATGTGATGGGGCACGGCCTCAACTCCGCGGCAATGATGGGCCAGTTGCGCACCGCCGTCCAGACGATGGCCGCGCTCGACCTGCCGCCGGCCCAGCTCCTGCGCAACCTCGACGACCTCGCCCAGCGGCTCGGCGACAACTACCTCGCGACCTGCCTGTACGCCGTCTACGACCCCATCGCCGGCGAACTGCACATGGGCAACGCCGGCCACATCCCACCCGTCATCGTGCGCGCCAGGGACGGCCGCAGCGACCTGCTCGACCTGCCGACGGGCGCGCCCATCGGAGTCGGCGGGGTGCCCTTCGAAGCGGTACGCGTGCCCGTGGAGCCCGGCGACCGGCTCGTCATGTGCACCGACGGACTGGTCGAGGTCCGCGGCGAGGACATCGGCGTCGGCCTCGCCACGCTCTGCGAGTCCGCCGCCCACCCGGCCGCGTCCATGGACGACGCCTGCGACACCATCATCCGCGCGCTCAACACCCGCGGCGGACGCAAGGACGACGTGGCGCTGCTGATGGCCCGCCTCAACGGCATCGAACCCGAGGACGTCGCCGAATGGCGGCTCGCGCTCGACCCGGTCGAGGCGGGACGGGCCCGCGCCGTGGTCCACGAGCAGCTCCATGTGTGGGGGCTGGCCGCGCTCACCGATCCGGCCGAGCTGATGGTCAGTGAGCTGGTCACCAATGCCGTACGGCATGCGCACGGCCGTCATATCGCGCTGCGCCTGGTGCGCGGCGAGACCCTGCTGTGCGAGGTGGACGACGACGACCACACGCTGCCGACCTTGCTCAGCGCGGGCCCTGACGACGAGTTCGGGCGCGGTCTGCGCGTCGTCAGTACGCTGGCCCGTGAGTGGGGGACGAGCCGCACGACCGCCGGCAAGACCGTGTGGTTCGAACTTGCGCTGCCGCGACGTCGTTGACCGCCCGGGCGGTTCGGGGCGTGCGGGGCGGTTACGGGGCGCGCGACGGCGTGCAGTTGTCGAGTGAGCGTGAAGGAATGTGCCACGAGCTTGTGGCTGTAACCGGGGCGCGATAGACCGATCTGGCCCCGTCTCCTTGACGGTCGGCGTCACAACCTGGGGAGTTGGGCATGAGCGTGACGAGTCGGTACAGAGAGGCCTGGGAGGGCTTCTGGCGCGAGGCCCCCGACGAACAGGGGGCGGTCTTCTGGGACGCGGAGCCCGTGCTGACCGCCGGCATCCACCTCGCCCGCTTCGAACCGCGCATGGTGGACTTCGAGTTGCCCCTCGTGGACCTCGGTTGCGGCAACGGCACCCAGACACGGTTTTTCGCCGAACGGTTCAGCCGGGTCGTCGGCGCCGACATCTCGGCCGCCGCGCTGGAGCACGCGCGCCGCGCGGATCCGGAGGGCACAGCCGAGTACCGGCTGCTCGACTCCGCCGAGAAGAGCGAGGTCGAGGCGCTCCACGCGGAACTGGGCGATGTCAACCTCTATATGAGGGGCGTGCTCCACCAGTGCGAGGCCGACGACCGGCAGAACCTGGTCGACGGCATCGCGACACTCATCGGCGAACGCGGCCGGGCCTTCCTGGTCGAACTGTCGGAGACCGCACGCCCCGTCCTGATGGGTCTCGCCCAGAGCGCCGAGGGGCCACCGCCCAAACTGCGGCCGGTCCTGGCGCACGGGATCGTCCCCGGCGAGGTGGCGGACGCGGCGGTGCCGGTGTATCTGGGCGCCGCCGGTCTGACGGTGCTCGGGAGCGGTGAACTCCCGCTCATCACCACGGAGTACACGCCCGACGGAACACGGATCGAACTGCCGTCGACATGGCATGTGGTGGGGCGTGCGGGCTGAACCGCCCACCCTCGCGGGGCCGGACGACGTCCGGCCCTGGTTCGGGTGGGGTGGGAACCACCCGAAAACGCCAGACTCCACAAGGTGTACGCGGACTGATTCAGCGCCGGTGCCGGGGGCACCGGAGCCGGAAGTCCTCCGGTGGATCACCGGATCAGGCCCAGGTGATGACCTGCTCGTGTTCCAGGCGGGGGAGCCGCTGGAACCAGGGCCGCTCGCTGGGGTGCCCGAGGTTGACCACCAGTGTTGACCGCAGACGTCCGTCGGGGAAGAACTCCGCATCCAGCCCGGCGGCGTGGAAACCCTTCATCGGCCCGGCGGCCAGACCCAGTGCACGGACGGCGAGTATGAAGTAGCCCGCCTGGAGGGCGCTGTTGTAGTCGGCGACCGACTCGCGCTTCTCCGTGGCGGTCTCGAAGATCTCCCGGGCCTCGGGACGGTAGGGCAGCACCTCGGGGAGGTGTTCATGAAACCGGGTATCGGCGGCCAGCACCGCGATGACGGGTGCCGAGGCGCTCTTGGGCCGATTGCCCTCGGCCAAGTGCTTCAGCACCCGGGCGCGGCCCTCCGGAGTGCGTAGGTACAGGACGCGCAGGGGCTGGCTGTTGGTCTCCGTGGGTGCCCACCGAGCCAGCTCCCAGATACCGCGCAGCTCCTCATCGCTCACCGGAGTGCCGGCGAAGCTGTTCGCCGTGCGTGCCTGGGTGAAGAGGGTGGCAAGCCCGGCCTCGTCTAGACGGGAGAGAGGCTGCGGCAGGGTCTCTGCCAAGGGTGCGGACATCATTGCTCGCTTTCTCGACGGACCACCACGGTGCTGCCGTTGGGTCCGTCCGGGTTCGGACCAGGAATACGGCTCAACTCCCCCTCGCCGAGCGGGGTGGCGTACGTCGCAGGCGTCTCGTGGCGCACAGGTCAGCCCAGCGGGCCCATGAAGGTCTGATCGGCGTAGCTGTCCGACAGAGGGAGCAGTGTGTCGGGCCACGGGTTGGTGACCGCGCGGCGTTCGCTCTGCGGCCTGGGCCTTCCGTCCCATCCGATCTGTTCCATATAGGAGTAGAGGCAGACCAGGTGACCGTCGGGGTCGCGCAGGTGGGCCGCGTAGTCGATGCCCAGGTACAGCTCGGCGGGGACGTCGTCGACGAGGGTGTAGCCCTCCTGTACCAAATAGCGCACGGCGGCTCGCAGTTGGCTGTAGCTGCCCACTTCCATGCCGATGCTCAGACACGAGGTGTGCTCGCTCAGCCCGAGCCTGCCGCGCAGCGCCTTGTCCGCCAGGACGAAGGTGTGGTGCTCGCTCGCGCTGCGCAGGTGCACGATGCGCTTGCCGAGGTGCTGGGCCTCTTCGGCGATCTGGAAGCCGAGCAGTTCGGTGTAGAACGCGAGCATCTCCTCCATCCGCTCGGTGAACATCGAGATCGGACCGAGACGGGTGATCTTGAAGGGGCGCGGGAGCAGGACGCCACCGACGTCGTACGTCTCTTTCAGGTGTGCCTCCGACGGGCTCCAGCCGGAGTCGGTGTCGATGCCGCGGTTCAGCGCCTCCTGGAGTTCGGCGGCCTCCGACATCTGCGGCAGCGAGGGCACCGTGTTGAAACCCCGGTAGTGCATCGCGGCCGGCCGGGACTTCCGTGACCAGCCGATCTGCTCCATGCCGTAGTAGAGCTCGACCGTGTTCCCGTCCGGATCGAGGAAGTAGACGTGCCAGTTGCCGCCGGGCATGTCACGTCCGACGCGTCCGATCCGCACGCCGCGGGCGCGCAGGTACGCCTCGGCGTCGACGACCTCCTGCAGGCTGCCCACCTGCCAGGTGATCTGGCTGAGCGTGTTGTCATCGGCGTGCAGGTCGTTGCCGAAGAAGGTGCCGAAGGTGCGGTGCGCGAGCAACAGGGCGTGATGGTCGGCGGAGTTGCTGGTGAAGATCAGCCGGGGGTCGGTGACGACCTGCTGCGCGGCGGGGAGTGCCTGCGGCGGCATCTCCTTGAACATGTCCACTTCGTCGGTGACGCGGAACCCGAGCTTGTCGACGTAGAAGGTGATCCCCTCGTCGAGCCGGTCCAGATTGAAGCCGAAGTGGCCGAAACGCCTGATCTTGAAGGGGTGGGGCAGCAGGACTCCGCCGACGTCGAACTGCTCGTTGTGTACTGCGGTCGCCATGACCGGTCTCCTTGCTACTTGTTCTCGTCGGAGTAGTCGGGGCCCGCTGTCACCGGGTTTCTCAGCTCGCCGACGCCTGTTGCCCAACTGACCAGCGTGTCACCGGGCTTGAGGAAGACACTCGGGCTCCGCAGCGCGCCGACGCCCCCAGGCGTGCCGGTGAAGATGACGTCGCCGGGCAGCAGCGGGCACACCGCGGAGATGCGCGCGATCAGTTCGGCGACGGAGTGGACCATGGTGGACGTACGGCTCTTCTGCATCACCCGGCCGTTGAGGGTGCAGCCGATCTCCAGGTCGTCGGGGTCGTCGAGCGCGTCGGGCGTGACGAGGACCGGCCCCATCGGCCCGAACCCCGGGAAGGACTTGCCCATGGAGAACTGCGGTGCGGGCCCCGCCATCTGTACGGCCCGTTCGGAGATGTCCTGCCCCACGGTGAGGCCTGCCACGTGGCGCCAGGCATCCCGCTCGGCCACTCGTTCGGCGCGGCGTCCCATCACGACGACGAGTTCGACCTCCCAGTCGACGTGCCGGCTGGGCAGGGGGATGGCGTCGCCCGGGCCCGAGAGACAGCTCGGAAACTTGGTGAAGATCAACGGAGCCTCGGGCAGGTCGACCTTGGCCTCCTCCACGTGCTCACGGTAGTTGGCGCCGACGGCGAAGACCTGGCGCGGCGGCGGGACGGGGAACTGAAGGCGGTCCAGGGGAAGTCGCTCTCCGCCCGGTGCTGCCGTGGCGGCCCACTCGACGAGGGTGTCCCACACGTCGAAGAGGCCTGCCGGAGCGGCGGAGATCCGGCCGTTGCTGGCCCGTTCGATGTCGACGGCCGACTCGCCGTCGACCAGGACCAGCCGGTTGTCGATGATTCCGATGCGCATGTGGGCGCTCTCCTTGCTTGTGGATCGGCTACTGGTCGAGGCGCGGGCCCGGCGGCGCCTCGTCGAGGGGGACACGCAGCGCCCGAAGCGTGTCGGCCAGCATGATGTAGTGGCCCACCAGCATCGGCAGTTCGATCAGCTGCTCCGTGGTCAGGCGCGCACTCAGCTCACGCCAGGTGGCATCCCCGATCGTGTGGTCGTCGTGGAGTTCGTCCACGGCGGCGACGAGCAGCCGCTCACGAGGCGTCCACGTCCGTGCGGGCCCGCCACCCGTCAGCGCGGCGAAGTCGTGGTCGGTGAGCCCCGCCCTGGCACCGATGGCGCGGTGGTTCTCCAGCTCGTAGGCACTCCCACACCGCCAGGACACCCTGATGATGAGCAACTCCCTCTCGCGGGGCGGGAAGACCGAGTCCCGCAGGAGCTGTATGCACAACGGCAGCCAGGCGCGGAAGAGAGCCGGGTGCTGCACCAGCGTGCTGAACAGATGAGGGACCTGATCGCCCCGGACCACCGAGAGAAGCTGACGCTGCTCCTCCGAGTGATCCGCAGGACCGAGCGGCGCGAGCCGGGGCTCGGCGGCCGCCAGGGGCTGGGGCGTGGCCGGTTGTGGATCGGGCATGGCACGAGCTCCGAATTCATCGATGGGCCCAGCAGCTCAGTCGCTGCCTCCTACAGCTGGAAGGACTTGATCTCCTGGAACTCCTCCAGCCCGTACCGGCCGTACTCGCGGCCGTTGCCGGACTGCTTATAGCCGCCGAAGGGCGCGTTGGGGTTGAAGCCGCCGCCGTTGATCTGCACCTGTCCGGCACGGATGCGCCCGCCGACGGCCAGCGCGAGCGCCTGCTCGGGGGCCCATACGCCGGCGGCCAGGCCGAACGGGGTGTCGTTGGCCAGCGCGACGGCCTCCTCCAGGGTTCGGTAGACCTGCACCACCAGGACCGGACCGAAGATCTCCTCCCTGGCGATGGGGGCGTTCGGCGGGACTCGGGTGAAGACGGTGGGCTGCACATAGAAGCCGCGCTCCAGCCCTGCCGGTGTCTTCGCCCCGCCCACCAGCAGGCGTTGCCCTTCGTCGACGGCCGAGGAGATGTACGTCAGAACCCGGTGGCGCTGTGCCCTGGAGGCGAGCGGCCCGTACTGGGTCGACTCCTCTCGCGGGTCACCGAGCCGCAGGGCCGCGACCTCGGCCGCGAGCAGCTCTTCGACCTGGTCGATCTCGTCGGCGTGGACCAGCAGGCGCGTCAGCGCGAAGCAGGTCTGCCCGGAGTTGAGGAAAGCGGCGGGCAGCACCTGGGAGAGGGTGGTGGGCAGGTCGGTGCCCGGCAGCACGATCGCCGGGCTCTTGCCGCCGAGCTCCAGGGACACCTTCTTGATCGTGGGGGCCGCGGCCTGGCTGACCTTGACGCCTGCGGCGGTGGATCCGGTGAAGGAGACCAGGTCCACCCCGGGGTGGGCGGCGAGCGCCTGTCCGACGACCGGTCCGTCGCCGCTGACCAGGTTGAACACGCCGGGCGGCAGTCCGGCCGCCTCGATGACCTCGGTCAGCGCCCAGATGGTCAGCGGCGCGACCTCACTGGGCTTGAGCACCACGGTGTTGCCAGCTGCCAACGCCGGTGCGACCTTGGCGGTGCTCTGGTGCAGCGGATAGTTCCACGGCGAGATCGCGCCGACCACTCCGAAGGGCTCGCGCACCACGCGGGAGCTGCCGATCTGCTCGAAGGCTTCGGCGCTCTCCGCGATGGCCTGTGCCACGAAGGCGAAGTTGTTGAGGGGCAGTCCGACGTGCGCCGGCCGTGACAGGCCGATCGGCGTACCCACGTCGTCGGTGGCCAGGACGGCCAGTTCATCGGCGCGCTTCTGGAGCCCCGAGACGATACGGCCCATCGCCGCGGCCCGTTCCTTGGCCGGAGTGCGGGCCCACCCTTCCGAAGCGTTATGGGCCGCGGCGACGGCCTTGTCGACGTCTCGACGGCTGCCCATAGGCACATGGGCGATGACCTCCTCGGTGGCCGGGTTGACCACCTCGGCGGCCGAGGTCGCGTCCGGTGCCACCCAGCGTCCGTCGATGAAGATCTTGCTGTAGTCGGGCATGGTCACCCCTCCAGGGCGGTGTTGACGTGAGTGAGCCAGGCGTGATGGGGACGGCGTGATGGGGACGGATCGTGAAGACCGTCTGCGTGGATCCGCTCGGCGAAGGTGGGTTGCTGCCGGTAGTTCCTGGTCACGCCCCCGAGCCGAGGGCCGGCTCCGGTCCCTGGTCCTGGTAAGCCGTCGGTTCGGCGGGCCGGCCGACCGCCTCCCTGGCTGACGCCAGCGCTCGTTCCTGCCGGTGGTGCCATGCGGCGGGCCTGCGGCGCAGACGGCCCCGGCGCCGGCCGATGACGCGGATGACGGGGCCGAGCGCGGCATCGGCCGCCGCAGTCCGTGGCAGACACAGCTCGTCCGCGGCCACGCGGCCATGGAAACGGCGGGTGAGCGCGTACAGCACCGGCAACCCCACACGGGTCGGGATGCGGGCAAGGCGCCGCAGGTCATCGGCGATCGCCTCCAGAGTGGCGGAGGCGAGCCGGGACGATTCCGGGATGGCCGGTCCTGTGACGGCCTGCAGCAGTTCGTCGACCCGTTCGGCGGCCAGGTGAGAGGTGATGCCCTGGACCAGGGCGGCGTCGATGCCCAGCAGGTGGGCGATGTACCACCAGTACCGGTACAGCGAGGCGGTCTCGGCGGACGTCCGGGCCCAGCCCATCCTTGCCTCGGCGCGGTAGGAGGTGAGGGTGAAGTCCATCCAGGTGCGGGCCAGGTCGACCTGGTTGATCGGCGCACCGTACACATCGGGGTCGTAGCCCTTGCTGAGCGCCACCCGTCGCATGTGCGCGTGCAGCATGCGCACCTGCACGGTGGCCACGTAGCCGGGCTCGCCCCGCCGCAGCGATCCGGGCAGCATCGCGGTGACCACCCACTTGCCGGTCTCCTGCAGGCGGCGCGGGACGCCGTCGAGCAACTGGCCCGTGATGGCCAGGACCTTGGCTATCGAGGGTGATTCGTAGATGCGGACGAGCGCCCCGGCGCTGAGCGAGATCGCGTGCGCGGGTGCCGGCGCGCTGAAGAACGGCAGCGACCCGCGATCCAGCAACTCGTCGTCGACGTAGCCGGGCAGGGTCTCGCACTGCGCCAGCAGGGCGGCGACCGCGGGCGGGGGATCGGTCAACGAGGCCAGCCCGGAGGTGAGGCCCTTCTGCAGCGCCGCACGCACCGGCCGGCCGTGCGCGTGCATCTCTTCGACGACGGCGTCGGCCAGCGGGTCGCCTGTGGTGAGCGCCCAGCCCACCAGGTCGGCGCGCCCCTGCCCGAACTGGGTGACGATCGCGGCACGGCCGGCGCGCTCGGTGGGCCATCGGCGGCCGTCGTGACATGTCACGGACCCGGACCCGGCTTCTTCGTTCCTCATCTGAGGATGCCCCCTTGACCGACGACAATATCTGACACCCGTCAGGTTATTCGTAATCTGACAGGCGTCAAGTATTTGACCGGGAGGATTCAGGGCTACGTCTAGACTCGGATGCGCGTCGCACCAGGGCCGCGCGAGCATTCGAAGGAGTACGGCATGACGGTTCGGCAGACTCGTGGGCCGGGTCGCCCTTCCGCCTCCGGGCCTGTGCCGCCCTCTGGGGATCAGATCCTGCGGCAGGGGCTTGAGGCCTTCGTGGAACTCGGCTACGACGGTGCGTCCATGCGGGAACTCGCGAACAGGCTCGATGTCAGCCACAACTTCATCAATGACCGCTACGGCTCCAAGCAGGCGTTCTGGCGCGCGGTCGCGGACTATGCACTCGAAGGAGCGACCGGCGTCCTCACGGCGGCGCTGGAATCGAGCGACGACGACGAGGAGCGGCTGACCGCGATCGTCCGCCGCTTCTACCAGGTGGCCGTCCGCATGCCCCAGCTCAACCAGCTCATGCTTGAGGAGTCGCACCTCCGCAGCGAACGCCTGGACTACGTTTTCGAGCGGTACGTCGCTCCGCTCATCTCCAGCATCGAGCCCAGCGTGCGGCGCATGGTTGCGGCGGGCCGGCTCCCCGACATTCCGATGTACCTGCTGTATTCGGCCGTGATCGGACCCGCCGCCGCACTGACGCGTCGCCCCATGGTGGAGCGACTCGGATGGCCGCCGCACCCCGATGAGGCGGAATTGGCCGCCATCGCCGAGGACTTGGCGCGCCTGGCCCTGAACGGACTGCTCGGTCGTCCCGGATCACGGACCGAACCTCCGCACTGAGCCGCGCGATCGGGCGCGTTCAAGACCGGATCCCCGCACGGTCGACCGCCGTACCACCGGTGCCTGGAGTGTGCGGCTGAGGATCGCGGAGGCTGGACAGGAAGCGACCGCTCCTCATAGCTTAACGAATGTTCGATCGCGATGACCGGTCGGCGGACCCGTGTGGTCGGCCACCGTCACGTCATCGGCAACACACCCTCCAGAGCCGGGAGTCCGACATGGCCGACGCAGTACTCGCCGAATTCCGTGAGGACGGTACGACCGTCATCACCATCAACCGTCCCGAGGCGCGCAATGCCATCAACCGCGCGGTGGCCGAGGGCGTCGCGGCGGCCCTCGACGAACTGGACCGCAGGGACGACCAGGTCGTCGGCGTCATCACGGGCGCGGGCGGCTCCTTCTGCTCGGGGATGGACCTCAAGGCATTTCTCGCGGGCGAGGATCCGTCGATCGAGGGCCGGGGTCTCGCCGGGATGACCGAGGCCCCGCCGCGCAAGCCGATGATCGCGGCGGTGGAGGGCTACGCACTCGCGGGCGGCTGCGAGATCATGCTGGCCTGCGACATGGTCGTCGCCGCTCACGATGCCCGATTCGGCATCCCCGAGGTCAAGCGCGGCCTCGTGGCGGCGGCCGGCGGCCTGCTCCGGCTTCCGCAGCGCATCCCGAGTGCGGTGGCCCTGGAGCTGGCCCTCACCGGTGACTTCCTCGACGCTCGGCGTGCCCACACCTACGGCCTCGTCAACCGCGTCACGGAGAAGGGCGGCGCACTGGAAGGCGCCCTGGCGCTGGCTCGGGCCATCGCCGCGAACGGGCCGCTCGCCGTGCGGGCGACCAAGCAGATCATGGCCGAGGCGCCGAACTGGCCCGCCGACCAGGCCTGGGAGCGGATGCGGGAGATCACGCGGCCCGTCTTCGCCTCAGAGGACGCCAAGGAAGGGCCCCGTGCCTTCGCGGAGAAGCGCGCGCCGCGCTGGACCGGCCGCTGAGGCTCGGTGGCTGCGGCACCTGACCGCGCCTCACATGCCGTAAGGGCGGCCGGACCTCGGGAACCGGCCGCCTTTACGGCATCTCCGCGCGGAGTGGCCCAGCCGCCGTTTGCCGGCCGCCGCCTGCTCGGCCTCCCGGTTGCCCGGTTGCTCGGCCTCCCGGCTCCCGGCCTCCCGGCTTCCCGGCCTGCTCGGCCTGCTCGGCTTCCCGGCTTCCCGGCCGCGCCGAGTGGCCCGGCCACCCGCGCGTCGGTCGGAGAAAGGCCTCGTCGATCAGAGAAAGAGGTCCCTGTGCAGCGGTTCCGTGCTCGCCGGGTTCGCCCGGTATCCGTCGAACCCGGCGACGCCGGACTCGCGCAGCACCTCCTCGTCGACGAACGTCTGCCCGGTCGTCTGTCCCGCGGGACGGCTGAGGATCTCGTACGCGGCGTCCGCCATGATGCCCGGCGTGCGGCTGCAGTTGACGGTGTCCTCCCCGCCGCCCATGTTGAGGGTCGCGGCGGTGACGATCGTGGTGGCCGGCCACAGGCAGTTGGCGGAGAGGGCGCTGCCCCGGTGCTGTTCCGCGATACCCAGGGTCAGCATGGTCATGCCGTACTTGCTGACGGTGTACGGCGCATGGTCACGCAGCCAGCGCCGGTCCGGGTTGAGCGGCGGCGACAGGGTGAGGATCTGCGCGTGCGAGGACTCGCGGAGGTGGGGCAGGGCGAGGGAGCTGAGCAGGAAGGTGCCGCGGACGTTGATGTCCATCATCAAGTCGTAGCGTTTGAGCGGTAGTTCGCCGGAACTGAGCAGCGCGATGGCGGACGCGTTGTTGAGGACCACGTCTATGCCGCCGAAGCGTTCGACGGTGGCTTGTACGGCGCGGCGCACATCCTCCGCCTCGCGTACGTCTCCGACGATCCCCAGGGCCTTGCCCCCGGCCGCCTCGATCTCCGCGGCAGCCGTGTGCACGGTGCCGGGCAGTCTGGGGTCGGGTGTGTCGGTCTTGGCGAGCAGAGCGATGTTCGCGCCGTCCCGGGCGGCACGCAGGGCGATGGCCAGCCCGATGCCGCGGCTGCCGCCCGACATCAGCATGGTGCGCCCGGCAAGGCGGGACTGTGCTCCGGTCATGGGAAGGAGGTCCTTTCGGCGGCGGGCCGTCGACGGGCCCGCGTGAAGCAGGTCACCTGTCCGGGACGTGGACAGGTCCTGCGCTGCGGATTACCTTAACGATCGTTCGACAAGATATCTGCGATGTAGGCCACACCGGCCGAGCAGAACGAGGCAAGAACGAGAAGAGGCTGCCGTGCGCCGTACGGTGTTCAACGACGATCACGAGGCATTCCGCGCGACGCTTCGCGACTTCATCGAGAAGGAAGTCGTGCCCGTCCATCATGAGTGGGAGAAGGAAGGGCACCCGCCGCGCGACTTCTACCGAAAGCTCGGCGAGCTCGGCGTGCTCGGTATCGAGGTGCCGCAGGAGTTCGGCGGCGCGGGAGAGAGCAGTTTCAAGTATCACGCGGTGGTGACAGAGGAGTTGACCCGCGCCGGCGTCTCGTTCGGCAGCTACTCGGTACACGCCCATCTGATCCTTCCGTACCTGATGGCGTACGCCACCGAGGAGCAGAAGAAGCGCTGGCTGCCCGGCTTCGTGAGCGGCGACATCATGACCGCCATCGCGATGACCGAGCCGAGTACCGGCTCCGACCTCGCGAACATCAGTACCCGCGCCACGCTGTCGGCGGACGGGAAGCACTACCTCCTCAACGGCGCCAAGACCTTCATCACCGGCGGTGTCCTCGCCGATCTGATCCTGGTCGTCGTACGCACCACGCCGTTCAACCCCGAGGACCGCCGGGCGGGGCTGTCCATCCTGTGCGTGGAGACCGCGTCGGAGGGCTTCACGGTCGGCCGCAAGCTCGACAAGATCGGGCTGAAGACCACCGACACCGCTGAACTCTCGTTCATCGACGTCAAGGTGCCCGCCGAGAACCTGCTCGGCGAGGAGGGCGAGGCCTTCTCCTACCTCTCGCACAACCTCGCCCGGGAACGCCTGACCATCGCGCTGGGCAGCGCCGCCGCGGCCGAGGCCGCGCTCATGCACGCCATCGCCTACGTCAGGGACCGCACGGTCTTCGGCCGGCCCGTCGCCTCCTTCCAGAACACCAAGTTCGTACTCGCCGAGTGTGTCACCGAGACCGAGGCGGCCCGTCTGTTCGCCGACCGCGCGCTCGACCTCCTCGACGCCGGTGAGCTCACCATCGCGGACGCCGCGAAGGCGAAGCTGTTCTGCACCGAGGTCGCGGACCGCGTGATCGACAAGTGCCTCCAGCTGCATGGGGGTTACGGCTACATCACCGAGTACCCGATCGCCCGCCTGTACGCGGACGCCCGTGTCTCGCGCATCTACGGCGGTACCAGCGAAGTCATGAAGATCGTCATCGCCAAGTCGCTCGGCCTCTGAGGCTCCGCCAACTCGCAGACCCCAGACCCCAGACCCCAGACTTCAAGAGAGGGAATTTCATGCGGATCGACAACACCTCCTCCGCCCTGATCACCGGCGGTGCCTCGGGCCTTGGCCGGGCAACCGCCGAGCTCCTCGCGGCGCGCGGTGCGCACGTCGTCATCTTCGACCTGCCCTCCTCGGACGGCGAGGCCGTCGCCAAGGACCTCGGCGCGACCTTCGTCCCTGGTGACGTCACCAGCGAGGCAGACGCCTCGGCCGCCGTGGCTGCCGCCGTCGCACGCGGACCGCTGCGCATCACCGTCAACTGCGCGGGCATCGGCGACGCCCAGCGCACGGCCGGCAAGGACGGCCCGTACCCCCTGGACAAGTTCCGCAAGATCGTCGAGGTGAACCTGATCGGCACGTTCAACGTGATCCGCCTCGCCGCCCAGGAGATGAGCGGCAACGAGCCCTATGACGGCGACCGAGGCGTCATCGTCAACACCGCGTCCGTGGCGGCCTTCGACGGACAGATCGGGCAGTGCTCGTACTCCGCCTCGAAGGCCGCCATCGTCGGCATGACCCTGCCCATCGCCCGCGACCTCGCGAAGGCGAACATCCGCGTGACGACCATTGCGCCGGGCCTGTTCGAGACCCCACTGCTCGGCCAACTGCCGCAGGCGGCCCGTGACTCGCTGGGCGCACAGGTCCCGCACCCGAGCCGCCTGGGCCGGCCGGCCGAGTACGCGCAGCTCGTCGAGGCGATCGTCACCAACCCCATGCTGAACGGCGAGACCATCCGGCTGGACGGCGCCATCCGCATGGCCCCGAAGTAGGCCCCACCGTGTTCACCTTCGCCATGCCTCTTCGTACGAGCAGGAGTTCCCCTGATGCGTGACGCAGTCATCGTCGACGCCGTTCGCACCCCGGTCGGCAAGGGCAAGCCGGGTGGCGCCCTGTCCGGCATCCACCCCGTGGACCTGTCCGCCCATGTCCTCAAGGCCCTCGCCGAGCGCAACGATCTCGCCCCGGTCACCGTCGACGACGTCATCTGGGGCTGTGTGTCCCAGGCCGGCGAGCAGGCCGCAGGCGTCGGCCGGTACGCGGTCCTCGCCGCGGGCTGGCCGGAGAGCGTGCCCGGCCTGACCATCGACCGCCAGTGCGGTTCCTCGCAGCAGGCCGTGCACCAGGCGGCAGCCGGCATCATCGCCGGGCAGTACGACATCGCCGTCGCCGGCGGCGTCGAGATGATGTCCCGGGTACCGATGGGCGCCAGTGGCGCGGACGGCCGCTTCGGCAAGCCGTACGGCCCCTTGGTCGCCGAACGCTACGACAACTACCGGTTCGACCAGGGCATCGGCGCCGAGATGATCGCCGAGGAGTTCGGGCTCAGCCGCGCGGAACTGGACCGGCACGCCCTCGACTCGCACGCCCGCGCCGCCCGCGCCATCGACGAGGGCCGCTTCAAGGAGCAGATCACCCCGGTCACCGTCACCGGGGCGGACGGCGTCGAACGCGTCCTCGACACGGACGAGGGCGTCCGCCGAGGCGGCACCCTTGAAGCCCTGGGAAACCTGAAGACCCCGTTCAAGGAGAACGGTGTCATCTCCGCGGGCAACGCCTCGCAGATCTCCGACGGTGCCGCCGCGCTGCTCATCACCACCAGCGAGGTCGCCGCGCGCCACGGCTGGACACCGATAGCCCGCTTTCACACGGGAGTTGTCACGGGCGTCGACCCGATCACGATGCTCAAGGGCCCGATCCCGGCGACGGCGAAGGTCCTCGAGCGCTCCGGTCTGACCATGGGTGACATCGGCGCGTACGAGATCAACGAGGCGTTCGCCTCGGTCTCGCTCGGCTGGCAGCGGCAGACCGGCGCCGACTACGAGCGGATGAACCCCAACGGCGGTGCGATGGCCCTCGGCCACCCGCTCGGAGCCTCCGGCGCCCGGCTGATGACGACCCTCGTGCACCACATGAAGGACAGCGGCATCCGCTACGGCCTGCAGGCGATGTGCGAGGGCGGCGGCATGGCCAACGCGACCATCCTCGAACTGCTCTGATCCACCTCCGCGAGGGCGGGCCCTGTCGGGCCCGCCCCACACCGTGACAGGAGCCGCCCGGGCGTCATTCGGTGCCGCCCGCCCGCGAGGCCTGTTCGAGGAGCTTCCGGTTGGGTGTGAACGCGCAGGTCGCCTGTGCGCACAGCCGGCCCGTCGCATCGGTGATCTCCGCGCGGACCAGAGTGCGTGTGGCACCGCTCTGTTGTACGGAGCCGGCGGCCGTGTAGGTCTCGCCCGCCAGCAGGGGCCGCAGGTAGTCCACGTTCAGACTCATCGTGAGGTACGGAGTCGCCGGGTTGCTGAGGCTGATGGCCGTGACACCGCACACCTCGTCGAAGGCGGCGGCGATGTAGCCGCCGTGCACGACTCCCGCGGGGTTGCGCACCGCGTCGGACGGTGTCCAGACGAGCTCGACCTGCCCCTTCTCCACCTCGGAGAACCGCAGGCCGAGATGGGCGTGGAGGGGGTGGGGAGGAGAGTCGGCGAGGGCACGGATCCGATCGAGCCCGGTGCCCGTTCCCCAAGTGAAATCGCTGATGATGGCCGGCTCCTCACACGTCGCATCCGCAGGCCGGCGCCCCGCCAGGGCGAAGACCCGCGCATTGATTCAGCGAATATAACTTATCGATCGTTCGAGTGGGAGGTGGGTGGCGATCCGGGACGACGAGGGGTCGGAAGCTGTCGTCGAGGAGCGACTGATGCCCCTCACCAGGTAATCGGAGCAGCTACGGAAGAGCGCCCGCCCTGCTCGGGAGCCGTACGGCGGGACTGCAGATTCCCTCTCATCCCACCTGACTTATCCAGAACGTTCGTTCAACCCATTGACAGGGGGAACCCCGCGGACGATTCTCGTTCCCGTCATCACGGATGACCGTTTGTTCATGACCGTTTGTTCGTGGCTGCGGGTCATGACTGCGGGTCATGTCGGCGGGTCATGTCGGCGGGTCAGGGACGGCCCCAGCCAGGCATGCGTCCGTGCGGCGCTACCGCTGCCAGGTCCTGAGCACGGTGTCCGTCCTGAGCCGCCACCCGGTGTCCGCTGCCGCGTACGTCCGGCACCGCACCCAGCACCTCCCCACCTCAAGCCCCTTGCCGAAGATGGATGTTGGAGGGATCTCATGGGCCCGTTCCTGCCCGATTCTGTTCGCCGCCACGCGGTGCTGCGCCCGGACGCACCGGCCGTCACCGAAGCCGGGCAGACCCTGTCCTACGCGTCACTGGACGCACGCAGCAACAAGATCGCCCAAGCCCTGCTCGCCGCCGGTCTGCAGACCGGGTCGCGGGTGGGCTTCCTGGTGCGCCCGGGCCGGATGTCGGCGGAACTGCTGCTTGCCTGCGCCAAGGCCGGGCTGGTCGCGACCCCGCTGAACTGGCGCCTGGCCGAACCCGAGCTCGTCGCTGTCGCGCGCGACGCGGAGCTCAAAATGGTCATCACGCAGGAGGAGTTCGAGACCGGCGCGCGTGCCGCGATGCCGGAACTGCCGCTGGTCACCACCGGGAAAGCCGGACCCGGTGAGTATGCGTACGAGCCCTGGCTGGACGCCGCACCCGCCGACGACCCTGGGCGAGGCGGCCAGGCCGACGCGGACACGGTCTTCCTGCAGCTCTACACCTCGGGGACCACCGGTCTGCCCAAGGGCGTCCAGATGACCCTGTCGAACATGTACGCCGGGGAGCGCGAGACCGCAGAGGTGGGCTGGAGCGAGGAGAGCGTCTCACTGAACGTGCTGCCCGTCTTCCACGTCGCGGGGACCGGCTGGTTGACCGCCGCGCTCAGCGCCGGCGCCCATACCGTGACGCTGCCCGAACTGGTCCCCCAGCAGGTCGTCGACGTGCTGGAGAGCGAACGCGTCACGCACGTCCTGTTCGTCCCCGCCGTGCTGCAACTGCTCATACAGGTGCCCGGCATCCGCGAACGGGACCTCTCGGCACTGCAGTTGATCGTGTACGGCGCCTCGCCCATCACGCCTGCGCTGCTGCGCCGTTCCATGGAGATCTTCGGCTGCGACTTCTGTCAGAGGTACGGGCAGACGGAGACGACCGGCTCCGTCACCCGGTTGCTGCCCGCCGACCACGACCCCGACGGTCCGCGCGCGCATCTCCTGCGCTCGGCCGGCAACGCCTGCCCCGACACCGATCTCGCCATCGCCGACCTGGTCACGGGCAAGCCGGTCCCGGCGGGCACGGTGGGGGAGATCCTGACCCGCTCCCACCACGTCACCCCCGGCTACTGGCAGCGGCCCGACGAGAACGAGAAGCTGTTCACGCAGGAGGGCTGGCTGCGCACCGGGGACGCCGGGTACCTCGACGAGGAGGGCTATCTGTTCATCACCGACCGGATCAAGGACATGGTGATCACCGGCGGTGAGAACGTGTACCCCATCGAGGTGGAGTCGGCGCTCGCCGAGCACCCGGCCGTCTGCGACGTCGCCGTCTTCGGCACGCCCGACGAGCAGTGGGGCGAAGCGGTCACCGCCGCGATCGTCCTGAACGCCGGCGCCGGTGACACCGGCGAGGACGAGCTGATCGACTTCACCCGGGCCAGGATCGCGTCGTACAAGAGCCCCCGCATCATCCACTTCGTGGACGAACTGCCGCGCAACCCCAGCGGCAAGGTCCTCAAGCACGTGCTGAAGGAAGGCCTGTCGGGCGGGGGTTCAGGTACGCGCTGACGGCGGTCGACCCGGCCCGGGCCGCCCCGCGCGGCGGATTCCGGGCCGACGCCGACCCGTACCGGGCAGCCGTCGCGCACGCGGGGAGCGGCCGGCCCCCTCAGCCGCGCGCCTGCTCGCCCCCTCGCCAGGGCAGGTAGTCCGGCAGGTCCTCCGGCACTCGCCCGGGGAAATTCGGCTCCCGCCGCTCGAAGAACGACTGCACGCCCTCCAGCGCGTCCGGCCCGCGCAGTGTGTCGAAGACCAGCCGGGAGTCGAGCCGGTGGGTCTCCTCGGGGGAATCGGCCCACGCCATGCGGTACACCATCTGCCGGATGAGCGCGACGGACACCGGGGCGGTGTGCGCGACCAGCTCGGCGGCGAGGTCGTACGCAGCGTCGAGGACCTTGTCGGGGTCGTGCAGGCTGTTGACGAGGCCTGTCCGCAATGCCTCGTCCGCCGCGACGATCCGCCCCGACACAAGCCAGTCCAAGGCCGGGCCCGTGCCCACCAGCCTCGGCAGGAACCACACCGACGCACCCTCCGGCACGATGCCGCGACGGCTGAAGGGGAAGCCGAACTTGCAGTCGACGGAGGCAAGCCGGTAGTCGGCGGGCAGCAGCATCGTCGAGCCGACACCTACGGCCGCGCCACGCACCGCCGCGATCACCGGCTTGTTCATCGCGTACAGCACCCGGGTCACGAGCCCCGCGGGCTCCTGGTACGTGCCCGCCGCGACCTCGGCGAGCGTCCGCTCGTCGTCGCTTGTCGAGAAGCTCCGCTCCTTTCCCTCTGCACCCTCGCCTGCCGCAAGGTCCGCGCCGACGCAGAAGTTCCGTCCCGCACCCGTCAGTACGACCACGCGTACAGCCGGGTCGGCCTCGGCGGCGCACAGCGCGGAAGCGATTTCCTCGGCCATCCGCAGGGTGTAGCCGTTGCGTGCCTCGGGCCGGTTGAGAGTGACGGTGGCGACGCGGTCCGTGACGGCGTACGTGATCTGCTCGTAGGGGTCCGGTGTGCTCGGTTCACTGTGCTGTTCGCTCACGGTGCACCTTCCGTGTGTTGGGGTCACGCCGTCGGCGCGCAGGGCGGACCGTACGAGGTCGAGTGGATTTGAACGAACGTTAGCTAAGTGAGGATGAGCCCACAAGGGACTTGGCGATGCAGGACACCGTCCTCGTGCCTCGGCAGGGCGGACCGACATCGGCGTATGGCGGCGTGGCGCGGGGGTATTGGATCCATCGTGGGTGTATTTGCCGCTGATCGTGCGGCTGTAGCATCGGAGGAATCGGCGCCACTGTTCGAATGATCGGTCAGTTTCCGGAGCCGGGACCGTGACGGAGATTGGAGAAACCGTGCCCGCTCGACCCGCAGGCCAGAGAGCCATCATCGGGGCAGCTCGCCAGGAGTTCTCCGAGCAGGGGTACGGGGCGACGTCGATCCGCGACATCGCCCAACGGGCCGGAGTGAGCCTCTCCGCTCTGTACTACTACTACAAGGGCAAGCAGGAGCTGCTCGTCGCCATCCTCGACGAGGGGCTCGATGCCTACTTCGACGCTTGTGACGCAGCCCTGGCGGGCGTCGGGGACGACCCGGCGGAACGTCTGGAGGCGCTTGTCTCCGCGAGCGTACGGTTCCGTACGGACCATCCCGTCCAGAGCACCATCGTCCTGACCGAGGGGCGCAGCCTGGAGCCCGAGCACCTCGAGCGCTACCGCAAGAACGAGGAGCGTGCCTCGCAGCAGTTCCGGGAGGTCATCGAACGCGGGGTCGCCGAAGGGATCTTCCTCACTCCCTACCCCGACGATGCCCGGCGTGCCGTGATCGCCATGTGCAACGCCATCGCCCAGTGGTACCGGGCGGACGGCCCGGTGGATGTGGACGAACTCGTCGAGCGCTACGTGTCGTTGGCGCTGGTCGTCGTCGAGTACCGCCCGCGCACGGCGAGGCGAGGGGCGCGGGGCTGACTGACGTACGAAGGCGTGCGCGGGCTTCTACCGGTCGGCGGCCGGGTGGGCTGCGGTCAGACCACCGATGAGGATGTCGGCGACGGTTTCGGCGTGGCGGCGGACGGTCTCCTGGTCGGGATGTTCGGGTGCGCCGAGGAGCCTGGCCTCCACGGGGTTGGTGAAGGGTCCGCCGCCGCCCTGGCCCACCAGGTAGTGCAGCGTGGTGTAGGGCACGGGGCGGATGCGCCCCGCCTCGACGAGCCGGCCTAACCGGCGCTCGATGCCCGGGCGCAGCGGATCGAGGAAATGCTCCACGACGAACCGCACGCGCGGGCTGTCGGTCGCGCCCTCGTGGTTCATGATCCGTCCCACCTGCGGGCACGCGGCCGAGAACAGCACCAGTTCGACGACGGTGCGCCGCAGTGCTTCCAGATCGTCCACGTCACCCGAATCGCCGATCGCGCGCAGGGTGCGCCGGGTGTGGGCCAGCGCATGCTCCATCGCCGCGAACCACAACTTCTCCTTGGAGCCGAAGCGCGCGGTGAGCAGGGCGTGGCTCACGTCGAGGCGCCGGGCCAGCTCGCGTACGGAAGTCCCGTCGTAGCCCTTCTCGGCGAACGCCTCCAAGGCGCCCTGGAGCAGCGTGGACTGGTCGGGCTCGTCGCCGGCGTGGGGGCGGCCGCGCCTCCTGGAGAGCTTCGGCTTGGTCACTGCTTGCCTCGTTTGTCCGATTCGAGTGGTGGATGCATACTCGGACAAGTAAATGTCCGTCTGGCAATTTCTGCCACGGTGACACCCTCGCCCAAGGATTCGGTGATCCTGTGTTCCGTACCAATTCCGGCGTCCTGCCCACCCGCCTGGCCGGCAGGCCCGAGGACTACGCGCGCCTGGGCATCGAACCCCGCGCGATCAAACCGTTCGAGGACGGTATGCGCACCGACGGACTGCCGGGATCCTTCGAGTGGTGGTACTTCGACGCGCACCTCGCGGACGGAGCGAAGCTGGTGGTGGTCTTCTACACGAAGGACGCCGTCAGTGGCCTCGGCACCCAGCTGGCTCCGCAGGTTCGTATCGACCTGACGCTGCCCGACGGCACCACGACGGCCAAGGTCGCCGAACTCGACCCGAAGACCTTCTCGGCGTCATCCACGTCCTGCGATGTGCGCATCGGTGAGAACAGCTTTGCCGGCGACCTGCACACGTACACCATCAAGGCCCGTATCGAGGAGGTCTCGGTCGAGGTCACGCTCACCGGAGAGGTGCCCGCCTGGCGCCCGGAGACCGGGTACTGGCTCTTCGGCGCCGACGACGAGCGCTACTTCGCCTGGCTCCCCTCGGTCCCCCAGGGGCACGTCGAGGCGACCTACAGCGTCGGCGGCGACAGTCACACCACCAGCGGCGTCGGCTACCACGACCACAACTGGGGCAACGCCTCCATGGTCGACCTCATGCACCACTGGTACTGGGCGCGCGGCGCGGCGGGCCCCTACTCGGTGATCGCCTCGTACATCACCGCACACGAGCACTACGGGTACACCGAACTGCCCGTGTTCATGCTGGCCCGCGACGGGAAGCTCATCGCTGACGACGCCGCGAAGGTCACCTTCGAGGAGCTCGGACGCTATACCGACACCGAGACCGGCAAGCCGGTGGGCAACGTCACCCGCTATACCTACACAGCCGACGACGAACGCTATGTCGTCACCTTCAGCCGCCACTTCGACATCGCCAGCGAGAAGTTCGTCGACCAGCTCAAGGGGCCGAAGAAGGCCGCCGCGAAACTGGTCGGTTTCGACGGCGCGTACCTGCGCTTCACCGGCGAACTCCGGATCGAGCACTACCAGGGCGAGAAGCTGGTGGACGTGCACAGCGACGACGCGCTGTGGGAGCTCATGTACTTCGGCAAGGCCCGCCCCTGAACCGAGGCCATGATCTCCTTGGACCTGCTGCGCAGGTCACGCTGAGTGATCCCAGGCTGCGCGCTCATACACTCTTGATACCCCGCTGATGCCACACGGTGCCGCGAGGTAGCACACCCAGTGCGCGCCCTTGAAAGGACCGGCACGTGAACCGGTCCTTCCAGGGTCCGCTCACAGCCGGCCGGGCGTCCCGCCTGCGTCCTCCGCCGTCACGTAGTTGCCGTCGGCGTGGGCACGAAGGCTGATCACTGGGTGGTGGCCGCGGAGAACAGATCCAGGTTCACCGCATTCGCGATCGCCTGCAGACCTGCTTCGTTCGGGTGCAGATGGTCGCCACTGTCGTAGGCGGCCAGCAACCGGGTCGGGGCGGCCGGGTCGTGCGTCGCCGCGTCCTGATCGACCACGCCGTCACAGCCGCTGCCCGAGCCGCGCACGAAAGCATTGAATGCGCCACGCGCCGTCTCGCCCTGCTGGGTCCAGTAGGCCGCACCTTGATAGGGCGTCAGGGTGGAGCAGAGGAACTTCATACCGTTCTGATGGGCACTTGAGATGAGCTGCTGCAGGCCCGCGATGAGCTCGCTGGAGCTTGGCGGCGGAATGGACGAGCCCAGGTCGTTGAGCGGATCGTCAGAGAAGATCACCCACGCGACTCCCGGCTGAGCGAGCACGTCCCGGGAGAATCGATGTATGGCGCTCTGGCTCGTACCGTCGACCAGCAGCCGGTTGCCGCTGATTCCCTGGTTCAGCACGCCGATGGTGCGGCCGGAGTTCGCCAGCCGAACGGCCAGGTCGTTGGGCCAGCGCCGGTTCGAGTCCGTCGAGGACCCAACGCCATTGGTGAGGGAAGCCCCGAGCGTCGCTATGGCCCCCTGCGCCGCGGAGTTCACCACGTCCAGGTTCGCCAGGAAGTAGTAGCTCTCGGTGGTCTGCGCGCCCGGCAGGCTGGTGTTGCCGCTGACGTCACCCGACGCGATGTAGTTGGTCACGGCTCCTTGCTGGTGATTCGTCGACGGACCCGTCGCTTGCGGCAGGTAGAAGCTGATCGCGACGTCCGAGAGTGCGGGGACGGTAAAGGCGACCGTGTCGCTGACGGCCAGTCCGCCGGCCGGGATCGTCGTCGAGGTCTGACCGCCGAAGGTGACCGTGCGGTCGGTGCCGGAGGTGATCGTGGCACCAGAGGAGCGCAGCGCGACGTGCACGTCTGCGATCACCAGCGGTTGGGAGCCGAAGGCGTTGGACAGTTCCACGCGCGCGGAGGTTCCTCCGATGCTGGTGTGCACGATCTGTCTCAGCGTCTGCTGGTTGAAGGATGCGCCGCCGCTCTGCGGGGAGGCTGACCAGGTACCCGTCCACGATGCGCTCGCGGCAGTGCCGCTCGTCGCGGCAGTGTGTGATCCCATCGCGGACGCCGGCTCTCGGGAGGACGTCGCGAGTGACAGCCCGGCGGCCAACACCACACACATGACGGCGAGCAGACGGCTTCTCGTTCTTGCCCCGAACGCGAACGCGCGGCGGGGTGGAGCCAGAGGGCTGAGCCGACCGCGCCCGAACCGGTCCGCCCGATGTATCCACCCCCGGAAAGACGCTCCGATATTGAATTCATTCACCATGAGTCCGCCAAGAGTTGTCAGAGAGGTACCTTTTTTCGAGGTCTGGCTGGGCGGCGCGGTCGGGTCAGCGGCCACGCCCACGAGAAGGTATCCGATTCAGATGTGCTGGACGGGGCGAAATGCCTGGCCACGGAGGCGTACTGCTGGAGGGGGTTGGCTTCGGCGGTGCGGAAGTTCGTGGCATCCACGCACAAACCGTTGTTCTGGTTGATCAGTTCGTACCATTCCGACGGGCTTATGCCGCTGCCGGTCGAGGGGTGAATGTGAGGTGATTGACGTTCCAGCCGCCAGTGTCCTGATGGACAGTCAGTGTCACGGTGTGGCGGAACGGGCGTGGGGGTCTGCCGGCTGTTGTTGTTCACCGCCGCGGTGGGCTCAGCCTCCTCTCCGCCTTGTGCAAAGTCCCCTCGCCGACGCGTAACGTGAGGCGGCATGAAGATCCTTATCAGCGCCGACATGGAAGGCGCCACAGGGGTGACCTGGCCCGCCGACGTGCTGCCCGGGACGCCGCAGTGGGAGCGGTGCCGTTCGATGTTCACCTCGGACGTGAACGCGGCCGTGCTCGGCTTCTTCGACGGCGGCGCCGACGAGGTGCTGATCAACGAGGCCCACTGGACCATGCGGAACCTGCTGCTTGAGCAGTTGGACGAGCGGGCGGAGATGCTCACCGGGCGGCACAAGTCGCTGTCCATGGTGGAGGGCGTCCAGCACGGCGACGTGGACGGGATCGCCTTCGTCGGCTATCACGCGGGCGCCGGCATGGAGGGCGTCCTCGCGCACACCTACCTGGCGAACTCCATCACCGGGGTGTGGGTGAACGACGTACGGGCCAGCGAGGGGCTGCTCAACTCCCATGTGGTCGCCGAGTACGGGGTGCCCGTCGTGCTCGTCACCGGGGACGACCTGGCCTGCGAGGACGCGCTCGGATACGCGCCCGAGGCACTGAAGGTCGCCGTCAAGGACCATGTGTCGCGGTACGCGGCGGTGTGCCGTACGCCGTCCAGGACCGCCGCCGACATCCGCGCGGCGGCGAAGCAGGCGGCGCCCCTGGCGGTCCGTCAGGAACCTCTTGTGGGCGGCCCGTTCACCGTGGCGCTGGAGTTCGACGCCGAGCACCTGTCGATGGCGGCGACCGTGGTGCCGGGCGTCGAGCGTGTCGGGGAGCGGAAGGTGGCGTACACCAGCGGCACCATGTACGAGGGAATTCGCACGTTCAAGGCGGTCACGACGATCGTGTCGGCCGCGGTGGAGGAGCAGTATGGCTGACGGGCAATCGCTGGACGAGGTCGTACGGTTCACCTCCGACCTCATCCGCGTCGACACCACCAACCGGGGCGGCGGGGACTGCCAGGAGCGCCCGGCCGCCGAGTACGCCGCCGCGCTGCTCGCCGAGGCGGGCCTGGAGCCCACCCTCCTTGAGCGCACCAAGGGACGTACCAACGTCGTCGCCCGCCTCGAAGGCACCGACCCCTCGGCCGACGCGCTGCTCGTGCACGGTCACCTGGACGTCGTGCCCGCACAGGCGGAGGACTGGAGCGTGCACCCGTTCTCGGGGGAGGTTCGCGACGGCGTCGTCTGGGGGCGCGGGGCGGTCGACATGAAGAACATGGACGCGATGATCCTGGCGGTCGTGCGGGACTGGGCGCGCAATGGCGTACGGCCCCGGCGTGACCTCGTGATCGCGTTCACGGCCGACGAGGAGGCGAGCGCCGAGGACGGCTCGGGCTTTCTCGCCGACCGTCACCCGGGCCTCTTCGAAGGGTGCACCGAGGGCGTCAGCGAGTCCGGGGCGTTCACCTTCCACGACGGGAGCGGGCGCGAGCTCTACCCGATCGCGGCGGGTGAGCGCGGCACCGGCTGGCTCAAGCTCACCGCGCGCGGCCGGGCGGGGCACGGCTCCAAGGTGAACCGGAGCAACGCGGTGACCCGCCTGGCCGAGGCGGTCGCCCGGATCGGGGCGCACGAGTGGCCGCTGCGGCTCACTCCGACCGTGCGCGCGGCGCTCACCGAGATGGCCGCCCTGTACGGCGTCGAGGCCGACCTCGATGATGTCGACGGGCTCCTGGCCAAGCTGGGGCCCGCCGCCACGCTCGTCGAGTCGACCGTGCGCAACAGCGCCAACCCGACGATGCTCAGCGCCGGTTACAAGATCAACGTGATTCCTGGGGAGGCCGTCGCGTACGTCGACGGCAGATATCTGCACGGCCACGAGGACGAGTTCCGCACGACCCTCGACCGGCTCACCGGACCGGACGTGGAGTGGGAGTTCCAGCACCGCGAGGTGGCGCTGCAGGCGCCGCTGGAGTCGGCGACGTACGCGAAGATGCGTGCCGCCGTCGAGGAGTTCGCTCCCGAGGGGCATGTCGTGCCGTACTGCATGTCCGGTGGCACGGACGCCAAGCAGTTCTCGCGCCTCGGCATCACCGGATACGGATTCACACCGCTGAGGCTCCCGGAGGGGCTCGACTACCAGGCCCTCTTCCACGGCGTCGACGAGCGCGTCCCCGTAGAGGCGCTCCACTTCGGCGTCCGCGTCCTCGACCGCTTTCTGCGTACCGCCTAGAACACCGGGATGCGGGGATAGTGGGGGAGGATGCGGGGATAGTGGGGGACATGGTGCACACCCTGGCGTACGGATCGTGGCCCTCGCCCATCGACGCGGCGCTCGCCGCCGCACACGACGGACACCCCGAGTCCGTCGGCTTCGTCGGCGACGAGACCTGGTGGACCGAACCCCGGCCCACCGAGGGCGGGCGACGCACGCTCGTCCGGCGGAAGGCAGACGGCACCGAGGAGTCGGTGCTGCCCGCCCCGTGGAACGTACGCAGCCGTGTCATCGAGTACGGCGGACAGGCCTGGGCCGGGGAGATGCGCCCCGAAGGACCACTGGTGGTGTTCGTCGACTTCGCCGACCAGCGGCTGTACCGGTACGAAGTCGGCAGTGAGCCAAGCCCGTTGACTCCCGTCTCGCACGTGGGTGGTGGACTGCGCTGGGTTGACCCGCAGTTGCGTGTGGAGCGGGGCGAAGTGTGGTGTGTGCTGGAGGAGTTCACGGGGGAGTCGTCGACGGATGTGCGGCGGGTCGTCGTCGCCGTTCCGCTGGACGGCTCGGCGGCGCGGGACCGCGACGCCGTACGTGAACTCACCGACGGGCGCCACCGGTTCGTCACCGGACCCCGGCTCTCGCCGGACGGCGGGCGCGCGGCCTGGCTCGCCTGGGACCATCCGCGGATGCCCTGGGACGGCACGGAACTGATCGTCGCCGAAGTGGCCGACGACGGCACGCTCCAGGAGGCCCGCACGGTCGCCGGCGGGCCCGACGAGTCGATCGCCCAGGCCGAATGGGCCCCCGACGGCTCGCTGCTGTACGCCGGGGACCGCACCGGCTGGTGGAACCTGTACCGGGACGGTGTGCCACTGTGCCCGCGCGAGGAGGAGTTCGGCGGCCCGCTGTGGAAGATCGGCTACCGCTGGTTCGCTCCGCTGGAGGACGGGCTCATCGCCGTCGTCCACGGCCGGGGTGCCACCGCGCTCGGCATCCTGGACCCGGAGACCGGCGAGGTCGTCGACGCGGCCGGCCCCTGGACCGAGTTCGCCCCGACGCTCGCCGCACACGGCAGCCGCGTCCTGGGCATCGGGGCCGGCCCCCGCAGCGCCTACGAGGTCGTCGAACTCGACGCCCGCACCGGGCGGACCCGGGTGACCGGCGCCGCACACGTCGACCCGGTGGACCCCGCGTACTACCCGGAGCCGCAGATCCGCACCTTCACCGGACCCGCCGGACGCGAGATCCACGCACACATCTACCCGCCGCACCACCCGGGCCATGTCGCACCCGACGACGAACTGCCGCCGTACGTCGTCCACGCGCACGGCGGCCCCACCAGCCGCGCCCCTCTCGTACTCGACCTGGAGATCGCCTACTTCACCTCACGCGGCATCGGCGTCGCCGAGGTCAACTACGGGGGATCGACCGGGCACGGACGGGAGTACCGCAACCGGCTGCGCGAACAGTGGGGCGTCGTCGACGTCGAGGACTGCGCGGCCGTCGCGCTCGCCCTCGCGGACGAGGGAACCGCCGACCGGCGACGGCTCGCCATCCGCGGGGGCAGCGCGGGCGGTTGGACGGCCGCCGCGTCCCTGACGAGCACCGACGTGTACGCCTGCGGCACCATCCTCTACCCGATCCTCGACCTCGCCGAATGGGCGTCGGGGGAGACCCACGACTTCGAGTCGCAGTACCTGGAGACCCTGGTCGGGCTGCTCGCCGAGGTGCCGGCCAGATACGCGCAACGGTCACCGGTCGAGCACGCCGACCGGATCAACGCGCCCTTCCTGCTGCTCCAGGGCCTCGACGACGTCATCTGCCCGCCCGCGCAGTGCGAGCGGTTCCTCGCCCGGCTGGAGGAGGAGGGGCGCCGGATCCCGCATGCCTACATCGCCTTCGAAGGAGAGGGGCACGGCTTTCGGCGGGCCGAGACGACGGTACGGGTCCTGGAGTCCGAACTCTCGCTGTACGCACAGGCCCTGGGACTGAACCCGCCCGGCATCCCGACTTTGGAGCTCGCCAAGTGAAGCCGACCGTCCCCACCACGGAGTCCGCCCAGTGAAGTCCCTGACCCGCCCCGCCCGTCTCGTACCCGGAGCCCGCGTCGCCGTCGTCGCGCCCAGTGGGCCCGTGATCGAGGAGCGGCTCCAGGCCGGCCTCGACATCCTGCGCGGCTGGGACCTCGACCCCTTCGTGGCGCCCCATGTCCTGGACCGGCACGCCGAGTTCGACTATCTCGCGGGTACGGACGCCGACCGGGCCGCCGACTTCCAGGCCGCCTGGTGCGATCCGGACGTGTCCGCGGTGCTCTGCGCGCGGGGCGGATACGGGACGCAGCGCATGGTCGATCTGCTCGACTGGGACGCGCTGCGGACCGCCGGCCCGAAGGTGCTCCTCGGCTTCAGCGACATCACCGCGCTGCACGAGGCGTTCGCGAATCGCCTTGGGCTGGTCACGCTGCACGGGCCGATGGCCTCGGCCGTCGACTTCCTCAAGAACGCGCGGGCGCAGGAACATCTGCGGGCGACGCTCTTCGAACCGGAGTCGGTGCGGACCATCGAGTCCGCCGGGCGCGGGGTACTGGTGCCGGGGAGAGCCCGCGGAGTGACCCTCGGCGGCTGTGTCAGCCTGCTGGCCGCCGACCTGGGAACTCCGCACGCCCGGGCCGGTGCCGCGGGCGGACTGCTGCTGATCGAGGACATCGGCGAGGAGGCGTACCGGCTCGACCGGATCCTCACCCAGCTCCTGCGGGCCGGCTGGCTCGACTCCGTCGCCGGGATCGCGCTCGGCTCGTGGAAGGACTGCGGTCCGTACGAGGATCTGCGCGCCGTGTTCGCCGACCGGCTGGGCGGGCTCGGCGTACCCGTCGTCGAGGAGTTCGGGTTCGGGCACTGCGAGGGGGCGCTCACGATCCCCTTCGGGGTCGGGGCCGAACTCGACGCGGACGCGGGGACGTTGACGCTGGACGAGCCTGCGCTTGCTTAGGGGCCGGCCTTGCCGTCGCCTGACGGCGGATCCCAGGCGCTTGGCGGCCGTTCTCGTCCCGCCCGGCGGTGATTTGGCTGAATAACCGTCAGGAAACACCCGGCGCGGTGATTGACCCCGCTCGACAGCCGCCCCAACATGATTACTGGTCGGTAAGTACCGGCTGTCGTAGTCGGGTTGTCCTCAAGGTGGAGGTCCTCGTGTCCCGTCGTTCTCGTGTGTCCGGATCCCGTGCGGCGCTGGCTCTGGCGGTCGGCGCGGCGCTCACGGCGCCGCTCGCGTTCACCGCGCCCGCCGCCGCGGCCACCGGTCAGTACACCGTCACGGCCCTGAAGTTCACCGTCCGGGCCGGTGCCGGCACCTGCACGATCGACGCCGACCTGTACCGGCCCGCGGGCGTGGACCGCCGGCACACCGCTCCTGCGGTACTCGCCACGAACGGCTTCGGCGGGAGCAAGTCGGACGGCTCCACGGACGCCATCGGCAAGGCGTTCGCGGCCCGTGGATACGTCGGGCTCGTCTACTCGGGGCTCGGCTTCGGCGGCTCGGGCTGCCTGATCTCCCTCGACGACCCGCGTGTCGACGGGGCCGCCGCATCCCGTCTCGTCGACTTCCTGGCCGGCACCCGCGCCGCCGACGACGGAACGAAGGCCGACTACGTCACCCGCGACGGCAGGGACGATCCCCGTGTCGGCATGATCGGCGGCTCGTACGGGGGCGCCATCCAGCTGGCCACCGCCGCCGTGGACCACCGCGTCGACGCACTCGTCCCGCTGATCACCTGGAACGACCTGTCGTACTCGCTGGACCCCAACAACGCCGGCGTCCGTGCCGTGCCCGGCGCCTTCAAGTGGCAGTGGACCAACGCCTTCTACCTGATCGGCGAACACCAGCCGGTGACGGCGCCGAATCTGGACCCCTCCCGGATCAACTCCATCCCCTGCCTGCACTTCGTGAGCAACGCCTGCGAAACCATGCGGACCCTGAACACGGGGAGTTACCCGGACGACAAGATGGGACCCCTGCGCAGTTGCGCGGACAGCGTGTCGCCCGTCTCCTATCTCAGCAAGGTGGAGGCACCGACTCTGCTGGTCCAGGGGCAGGCAGACAGCCTCTTCAACCTCAACGAGGCGACAGCGACGTACAAGACCCTCAAGGCGCAGGGCACCCCGACGAAGATGATCTGGCAGTCGTGGGGGCACAGCGGCGGCCGCACCGACCCGGCCAGCGGTGAACTCAACCTGAGCCAGGGCAACTTGGAGACGAGTTACGTCGGCAGGCGGATCCTCGCCTGGTTCGACCGCTACCTCCAGCACCGCAGGGGCGTCGACACGGGGCCCTCCTTCGCGTACTACCGCGACTGGATCGCCGACCCGAACAGCACCTACGCCACGGCCTCGCGAGTGCCCGCGCTCAGCGACAAGCTCTACCTCTCGGGGGACGGCAAGCTCGTCGACAACCGCGGGAAGGTCGTGCCCGGCAGCCGCGAGTACCGTAACGCGCTGGTGCCCACCAGCCACTCCGAGAACTCCCTCGCCGGGGCGGCCGGTCTGCCCGATCCCGCGCCGTACGACACGGAGGGGACCTACCTCGGGTGGACGAGCGAGCCCCTGACCCGCTCGGTCGATGTCATCGGTGCGCCCAAGGCCACGCTGAGGGTGACCTCGCCGGCGACCGAGCTGGTGCAGAACTCCGGTGACGCCGCCGACAAGCTGGTCCTCTTCGCCAAGCTGTACGACGTGGCACCCGACGGCACGAAGACGCTGGTGCACCGGCTGGTGGCGCCGGTGCGGGTGCCGGACGTGACCAAGACCCTGACCATCTCGCTGCCGGGGATCGTGCACCGGTACGAGGCGGGGCACCGGCTTCAGTTCGTCGTCGCGGCGAGCGATGACGCGTACTTCGGGAACAAAGGGGTGAAGCCGGTGACGATCACCAACTCGCCCCGGCACACCGGGGTGCTGGAGCTGCCGGTGGTCGGCGACTGAGGCGCCGGCGTCGAACGGAGTGAGGAGCGGACAGGCGTTCGCGTAGGCTGGCGGGATGCCTGAGAACGCCCCCGACCATGTCGCCACAGGTCCTCGTGTGGGCATACGGCCGTTCACTTATGAGGACGGCGCGGAGTTCACCGCCCGGGCGCGGGAGAGCAAGGATCTGCACCAGCCGTGGCTGTTCCCGCCCCTCGGCGCCGGTGCTTACGCCGCGTACGCGAGGCGGCTCATCGAGGATCCGACGAAGGCCGGGTTCCTGGTGTGCGAACTCGGCCCCAGCCCCGAAAGCGCGGGAGATGCTCCCGGCGGCCGGGCGATCGCGGGGTTCATCAACATCAACAACATCGTCGAGGGCGGCTTTCTGTGCGGCGCCCTGGGGTACGGCGCCTTCGCACACGCGGCCGGGCGGGGGCTGATGAGCGAGGGGCTCGGGCTTGTGGTGCGGCACGCCTTCGGGAAGATGGGGCTGCACCGGCTCGAAATCAATGTGCAGCCCGGTAACGCCGCCTCGATCGCGCTCGCCCGGCGCTGCGGGTTCCGGCTCGAAGGGTTCTCGCCGGACTTCATCTACCTGGACGGGGCCTGGCGGGATCACGAGCGGTGGGCGATCACCGCGGAGATGACCCGCTCCCGCTGACGTCACCGGATCCCGGCGGCGAGGACTGCACACCATGTGCAGCACCGTCGTCCTGGACGCTCCGTCCTACTCCCCGGCCAGCCGGTCCACGTACTCGTACACCGCACCGTCGGGATGCCTCGCGATCAGGTTGCGGCCCACCGGGGTGGCCACCGGCCCCGCCAGTACCTGGGCACCCGAGTCGGTGAGGACGTGGTGGGCTTCCTCGACGTTCTTGACGGCGATGGTGGCGGCGACCTTGCGGAGGACCTCCAGTTCGGCCTCCGGTCCGCTCATGAGCAGGAAGCAGCCGACCGCGGCGACCGATACACCGCCGCGCTCGAAACGCAGGGCCTGCCCGCCCGCGAGTTTCTCGTAGAACGGGACCGAAGCATCGAGGTCGTCGACGCAGATACGCAGCGTGGCTCCCAGAATCTCCATACCCCTGAGCCTAGTTGGGACGAGCCGGAAACGAGATCGCTTCGGAAAGATCGGGCCGGGCTCAAACGCCCGGCGCGCACGCGTTTGGGTGCCTTGACCAGGGGGACGCGGAAAGTCCGGAACGAGCGACACCCCCAAGGCGCCCGAGAGTCGGCGTCCGGAAGGAAAGCCATGGACACCCGTCAGCTCATCGACCTCGCGCAGCAGCTGCGCGTCGACAGCATCCGCGCCTCCGACGCGGCGGGCTCAGGCCACCCCACTTCCTCGATGTCCGCCGCAGACCTGATGGCGGTTCTACTGGCCAATCACCTCCGCTATGACTTCGAACGCCCCCGGCATCCCGGCAACGACCGCTTCATCCTCTCCAAAGGGCACGCCTCCCCTCTCCTGTACGCGGCGTACAAGGCGGCCGGGGCCGTCGGAGACGACGAGCTGCTCACCTTCCGCAAGCTGGGCAGCCGGCTCGAAGGACACCCCACGCCCCAGCGGCTGCCGTGGGTGGAGACCGCCACCGGCTCGCTGGGGCAGGGACTGCCCGTCGGGGTCGGCATCGCGCTCGCCGGGAAGCGGCTGGACCGTACGGGATACCGCGTCTGGGTCCTGTGCGGGGACAGCGAACTCGCCGAGGGATCGGTGTGGGAGGCCGCCGAGCACGCCGGATACGAGCACCTCGACAACCTCACCGTGATCGTCGACGTGAATCGCCTGGGCCAGCGTGGACCCACCCGGCACGGGCACGACCTGGACGCCTACGCGCGCCGGTTCCAGGCCTTCGGCTGGCACACCGTGGAGATCGACGGACACGACGTCGACGCCGTCGACCGCGCGTACGCCGAGGCCGAGTCCACCAGGGGGCAGCCGACCGCGATCCTCGCCCGCACCCTCAAGGGCAAGGGCGTCGAGTCCGTCGAGGACCGCGAGGGCCTGCACGGCAAGCCGCTGCCGGACGCCGAAGAGGCCATCGCGGAACTCGGCGGAGTCCGCGACCTGCGGGTGGAGGTCCCGCAGCCGCCCGCCGCCAGGATGCTGCACGCCGTCCGGGCGGGCCATATCGACCTGCCGCGCTACGAGACCGGCGACGAGGTCGCCACCCGCGACGCCTACGGGCAGGCGCTCGCCGCGCTCGGCACCTCCCGCGGCGACATCGTCGCGCTGGACGGCGAGGTGAGCGACTCCACGCGCGCCGAGTACTTCGCCAAGGAACACCCTGAGCGGTTTTTCGAGTGCTACATCGCCGAGCAGCAGCTGGTCGCGGCGGCCGTCGGGATGGCGGCGCGCGGCTGGGTGCCGTACGCGTCCACGTTCGCCGCGTTCCTCACCCGGGCGCACGACTTCGTGCGGATGGCCGCGGTCAGCGGCGCCGGGATCAACCTCGTCGGCTCGCACGCGGGTGTCTCCATCGGCCAGGACGGGCCCTCCCAGATGGGCCTGGAGGACCTGGCGATGTTCCGGACGGTGCACGGCTCGACCGTGCTGTACCCGTGCGACGCCAACCAGACGGCGAAGCTCGTCGCCGCCATGGCCGACCTGGACGGCGTCCGCTATCTGCGCACCTCGCGAGGGGAGGCGCCCGTCGTCTACGGCCCCGAGGAGGAGTTCCCGATCGGCGGAAGCAAGGTGCTGCGCCGCTCCGAGGAGGACCGGCTGACCCTCGTCGCGGCGGGCGTCACCGTCCCCGAGGCGCTCGCCGCCGCCGAGTCGCTCGCCGGTGAGGGTGTCCGGGTGCGGGTGATCGACCTCTACTCGGTCAAGCCCGTAGACCGCCGCACCCTGAGCGAGGCCGCCGAGGAGACCGGCTGTCTCCTCACCGTCGAGGACCACCGCGAGGAGGGCGGCCTCGGTGACGCGGTCCTCGACGCCTTCTGCGACGGCCGTCCGGTGCCGCGTCTGGTGCGCCTCGCCGTCCGTACGATGCCGGGCTCGGCGACCCCGGCCGAGCAACTGCACGCCGCAGGCATCGATGCCGAGTCGATCGCGGCGGCGGCCCGGCTGCTGGTCGAGACGGCTGTCGTGCGCTGAGCGCATTGCGCTCAGGCTGCGGCCCGAGATCCTGAATACAGGCGGCGGCCCGAGGTCCTGAATCAGGACCTCGGGCCGTTCAACCTATTTCCGTTTCCGGATACTTCTGCTTCCCCAGCAATGCCCCGGGGAATTGGCTTACGGGAGCAGGGTCACCACCGATACCAGCGACCCCGGGATCCGGTGGCGCTTGTGCCGCGTACCAGGAAGCCCAGTAGCCACACAGCGAGAACGATCAAAGCGATCCACCAGAGAATCTTCACCGCGAATCCGGCACCGAAGAGAATCAGAGCCAGAAGCAGTACCAGCAGGATGGGAACCATAGTTTTCAACCTCCTGCGTTCCCGGGTTTCCCGAAGTCGACGGATTAGACGTCCTTGCGGCAGAGAATTTCTCCGTGCGGTACGGAGAACCAGCCGTCCTCCTGTCGCGCCCACTCCCGCCAGGCGTCCGACACGGCCACCAGCTCCTCCGTGGTCGCGTGACCACCCTCCGTGGCGCGGTCCGCGTACTCCGAGGCGAGCGTGCGGTCCGCCCAGAGACCGCCCCACCACTCCCGCTCGTCGTCGGTGGCGAAGGTCCAGGTACTCGACGTGGCCGTGATGTCCCGGATACCTGCCGCCGACGCCCAGGATCCGAGATGCCGTCCCGCGGCGGGCTCGCCGCCGTTGGCGCGGGCGACGCGCAGGTACAGGTCCTGCCAGTCGGTCATGCCGGGCACCTCGGGATACCAGGTCATTGCCGCATAGTCCGCGTCGCGGACGGCGATGAATCCGCCCGGCCTGGCCACCCGGTACATCTCGCGCAGCGCCTGGACCGGGTCGCCGACGTGCTGGAGCACCTGGTGGGCGTGGACCACGCAGAAGGTGTCGTCCGGATACTCCAGCGCGTGCACGTCCGCGACCGCGAACTCGACGTTCTCCAGGCCGCGTTCGGCGGCCGTGGCGCGAGCCAGGTCCAGGATTCCCGGCGCCTGGTCGACGGCCGTGACCTGCCCGTCGGGGACCAGTTCCGCCAGGTCGGCGGTGATGGTCCCCGGGCCGCAGCCGATGTCCAGGATCTTCATGTGGGGCTTCAGAGAGCCGAGGAGGTACGCCGCCGAGTTGGCGGCGGTCCGCCAGACGTGCGAGCGCAGCACGGACTCGTGGTGGCCGTGCGTGTAGACGGCGGTCTCCTGCGGCTTCGGCATGACCGGTCCCCTTCTCGTCTTCTCGCTGGGTACGGATCACGGTACGCGTGCATGCCGAATGATGAGACCTGCGTCTTGAAGCTTGGACACTCCTGTCAGGGGCGTGGGCGGTACACGGTCAGTGCCTCCGGGATCTTCTGCAGGGTCACCTCGCCCGCCACCTCCGTGACCTCACCGTCGTACGCGAGGAGGGTGCCGGCCGCGACGCCGTCCACCCGCAGGCGGCGCACGCGTACCGCCGCGTGGGCGGGGGAGCGCGTCAGCGGTCCAGCGAGGGCGGCGGCCAGCAGACGGAGGGCGGGGCGACGGCCGCCGTGCACCACCCGCACGTCCAGGCGTCCGTCCGCGAGGTCGAAGCGGCGGGCGGGGGCGAGCCCCATCCGGTGATAGGTGCCGTTGCCGGCGAACAGCAGCCACAACGGGTGGCTGCGGCCTCCGAGTTCGGCCCGCAGCGGATGGCTGTCCGTGCGCAGGACGCGCAGGGCGCCGAGCACCCCGGCAGGCCATCCGCCGATCCGCCGGGACCAGCGCTCCCGCTCCCGCACCAGTTCCGGGTAGACGCCCAGGCTGCAGGTGTTGAGGAAGATGCCCTCCTTGCTGCCCGACGAGAACCTGCCCACGTCCACCCGTATGGCGTTGCCCTCCTGAAGGGCGCGGACGAGGTCGCGCGGCCCCTCCACGCCGAGATCGTGGGCGAAGTGGTTCAGGGTGCCGCCCGGCAGGACAGCGAGAGGGAGGCCGTGGCGCAGGGCGATCCGCGCGGCGGTGTTCACGGTGCCGTCGCCACCGCACACGCCGAGCACCACGGCGCGAGCCGCCGCCTTCTCCAACTCGGCCTCGACGTCGGCCGGTTCGCTCACCACGGTCTCCGCGAGCGGCAGGGCGTCACGCAGCGCGTGTATCAGGTCCGGAGTGCCCGAACCCTTGTTGGCCACCATGACGAGCCCCGCCCCGTCGGCCGACGCGGGCGCCCCCGCACTGGACCGATGGGGCCGGGGAACCTGGTCGCGGGTCGGAACCAGGGCGCGCACGACGTACGCGGCGCCCACACCCAGGGCCGCGCCCGCCAGGACGTCGCTCGGGAAGTGGACACCCGTGTAGACCCGGGACACGACGACCGCAGTGGCCAGCGGTGCCACGGCCGCGCCCCAGCCCCGGGACTCCAGGGCCACGCCCGCCGCGAAAGCCGCGGCGGAGGCGGCGTGACCCGACGGGAACGACGTGGTGATCGGCTGCCGCTTCAGCTGCCGGATCAGCGGAACGGGGTCCAGGACAGGCCGGGGGCGGCGCACCGTGCGCTTGCCCACGGTGTTGATCGTGGCCGACGCGAGGGCCAGTGAGGCGAGGCCCCGGGCGGCGGCGGCACGGGCCCTGGGGGTGCGGACCACCGCGATCGCCGCGGCCGTGGTGAACCACAGCACGCCGTGGTTCGCGCTGCGGGTCAGCCTCGGCAGGACGTGGTCGGCGCCCGGCCAGTGCCGGGAGGCGACCGCCTCGAACAGACGGTAGTCGGCGTTGAGGAGCCGGTCCCGGAGGATGCGGGGGCCCGGGGGGCGAAGGGTGAGGTCCACGTCTGGGATCGGATTCATGGGGGTGCGTATACCCCGGGTCGGGCTTTTCGCTCAGGGCCGCAACGGACGGGCCGGGGCGGAGGGGCGAGGAAAGGCGTTTGCCCCGCACGGTCCCGCCCCCGGAGAATGCACCCCCATGGGACACCTCGAAGCCGCACACCTTGAGTACTACCTTCCCGACGGGAGGGCGCTGCTCGGCGATGTGTCGTTTCGGGTGGGCGAAGGGGCCGTCGTCGCCCTGGTGGGTCCCAACGGCGCCGGGAAGACGACATTGCTGCGGCTGATTTCGGGGGAGCTCAAACCGCACGGGGGAACCGTCACCGTAGGGGGCGGCCTGGGGGTGATGCGCCAGTTCGTGGGATCCGTACGGGACGAGACGACCGTACGAGAACTGCTCGTGTCGGTGGCCCCGCCGCGGATCCAGCAGGCCGCGAAGGCCGTGGACGCGGCCGAGCACGCCATGATGACCGTCGACGACGAGGCCGCCCAACTCGCTTACGCGCAGGCCCTGTCCGACTGGGCCGAGGTGCGGGGATACGAGTCGGAGACCCTCTGGGACATGTGCACGGTGGCCGCGCTCGGCATTCCGTACGAGAAGGCGCAGTGGCGGCAGGTGCGGACGCTCTCCGGCGGCGAGCAGAAGCGGCTCGTACTCGAAGCCCTGCTGCGTGGCACCGACGAGGTGCTGCTCCTGGACGAGCCGGACAACTACCTCGACGTCCCCGGCAAGCGCTGGCTGGAGGAGCGGCTCAAGGAGACCCGCAAGACCGTCCTGTTCGTCTCGCACGACCGGGAACTGCTGGCCCGCGCCGCCGAGAAGATCGTCAGTGTCGAGCCAAGCCCCGCCGGAGCGGACGCCTGGGTGCACGGCGGCGGTTTCGCTACGTACCACGAGGCGCGGCGGGAGCGGTTCGCCCGCTTCGAGGAACTGCGCAGGCGCTGGGAGGAGAAGCACGCCCAGTTGAAGAAGCTGGTGCTGAACCTGCGTCAGGCGGCCTCCATCAGCCACGAGTTGGCGTCCCGCTACCAGGCCGCGCAGACCAGGCTGCGGAAGTTCGAGGAGGCCGGGCCGCCTCCGGAGCCGCCGCGCGAGCAGGACATCAGGATGCGGCTGCACGGCGGCCGTACCGGCGTAAGGGCCATCACCTGCAAGGGACTTGAGCTCACCGGCCTGATGAACCCCTTCGACCTGGAGGTCTTCTACGGCGAGCGGGTCGCGGTCCTCGGCTCCAACGGTTCGGGCAAGTCGCACTTCCTGCGGCTGCTCGCGGGGGACACCGTCGCGCACACAGGGGAGTGGAAGCTCGGTGCCCGTGTCGTGGCGGGGCACTTCGCGCAGACGCACGCTCATCCGGAGCTGGAGGGCCGGGCACTGCTCGACATCCTGTGGTCCGAGCACGCGCAGGACCGCGGCGCCGCCATGTCCCGGCTGCGCCGCTACGAACTGACCGCGCAGGCCGAGCAGCGCTTCGAGAGGCTCTCCGGGGGCCAGCAGGCCCGTTTCCAGATCCTCCTGCTGGAGCTGGCGGGCTCCACCGCGCTGCTTCTCGACGAGCCCACCGACAACCTCGACCTGGACTCCGCGGAGGCCCTTCAGGAAGGTCTGGAGGCGTACGAGGGGACGGTCCTCGCGGTCACCCACGACCGCTGGTTCGCCCGCTCCTTCGACCGCTACCTGGTCTTCGGCTCCGACGGCCGGGTGCGGGAGACGCAGGAGCCGGTCTGGGACGAACGGCGCGTGGAGCGGGCCCGGTAAGGCCTGGAATCAGCGGCCCGGTCCCGGAGGACCGCCGCCCCGGATGTTCGTAGAGTGGAGGGAGACGGCGGGATCCACGGCTCCCTCCCGGACGCCGCTCGGGGCAAGTTCGCCGGGCGGGTGTCCGGGCCGCGCCGAAGGCCACGACGAGCGGGGTACCACCATGACCGGAGTCGATCCGGGACGGCTGGACGACCAGCAGCTGATGAAAGAGCTGGAGACCATCCACCGCACGCGTCACGACACGCTGCTGCACGGTTCGAACGACGCGCTGCGGGCCCACAACGACCGCATGGCGCAATTGGAGGGCGAGTACCTGCGCCGCCATCCGCGCCGCCCGGTCGCCGCGGGCCGGACCCGTGAGGGTGCACGCGAGCGGGGCCCCGCCGGGGAATGACCGAAGCAGGGCGGCAGATCTACGCGGCCCGCCCCCCGACCTCGCTCTTCGCCGGGGAAAGGGCCGGGCCGACCTGAGCGGACCCCCTGTGGGAGAATGAGCGGGTGTTTGCCCCGCGAGTGCGGGGGCAGGCGCAATCCCAGTGCTTCGGACAGGAGGCACGTCCGTGGGAGCGGTGTATCACGCGCCCCGGGTGTCCCCGTCCGGCGTACGGATGAGCTCCCACGGTGACTGTCCATACCAGGCACCTGTAAGGGAGTTGCGACGCATCATGCGAACCCAAGTGAGCGCGAAGCGCCATCCGCACGACGACGCACCCGACACCGCGGAGTCCTTCCGCGAACTCGCCGCCCTCCCCGAGGGCCGGCAGCGTGACGCGCTCCGCGAGGAGATCGTCGAAGCCTGGCTGCCGATGGCCGAACGGCTCGCGGGACGGTTCCGCAACCGGGGCGAGAGCTCCGACGACCTGCGTCAGGTCGCGGCGCTGGGCCTGGTCAAGGCCGTCGACCGTTACGACCCGGCCCTGGGCAACGCCTTCGAGAGCTACGCCGTACCGACGATCACCGGCGAGATCAAACGGCACTTCCGCGACCACATGTGGACCCTGCACGTACCGCGCCGCGTCCAGGATCTGCGCAACCGCGTGCGGTTCGCGAGCCAGGACCTGTCGGGGTCCATGACGGGCCGCAGGCCCACCGTCGCCGAGATCGCCGAGCGCGCCCAGTTGAGCGAGGAGGACGTCCGGACCGGCCTGGAGGCCCTGGAGAGCTTCACCGCGCTCTCCCTCGACGCCGAACTTCCCGGCAGCCAGGACGGCTACTCGCTCAGCGACGCTCTCGGCTCGGCCGATCCGGCCCTGGACACCGTCATCGACCGCGAGTCCGTGAAACCCGGTCTGCGGGCGCTGCCCGAGCGGGAACGCACCATCCTCTACATGCGGTTCTTCAGCGACATGACCCAGAGCAGCATCGCCGAGGAACTCGGCATCTCCCAGATGCACGTCTCCCGGCTGATCACCCGCTGCTGCGACCGACTGCGCGAACAGGTCATGCACGACGCCGTCTAGGAGGCGCGGCAGGGAAGGGAGGGCTCCTCCGACGGCACCCGGGAATTGCGCCGGATCTCCCAGGGCACCAACCGTCCGAGGTGGCCGCCCGCCGTCGTGGACAAGCGTGGCCGAGGCCTGAAAGGGAAGCGGGTCTCGCTGTCCGACTCAGCCACATCGGAGGGTCGGCACGGAGGGCAACAGGGGAGCGAGCGCGGGACACCCCGAACGGCAACCGAAGGCCCCGCACCGTCACCCGCCCGGCGGTGCGGGTAGCGCAAATGGTGTCCGGCGGCGGGCGCCCGTCGCCCCGGCGGGCTGTGATGGGCCCGGGGGCACGACGGCCGTGCCCCTTCAGCGCCCGTCGAAGGAGCCCGGCCCATGCGCCGTACCGCCCGTGTCCTGTCCGCCACCGCCCTGGCCGGTGCCGCCCTTGGGGCCGCCGCCTCGGCCGCGTACGCGGACCCGGCCGCCGAGGTCACCCCGGGCTCCGTCGAGCCCGGCGGCACCGTCACCATCTCCGTCACCTGCGACGCGATCAGCGGCGCTCCGCCCGATTACATCGAGGCCACCTCGGAGGGCTTCGAGGAGGGCAAGGTCCAGCTACGCCGCGTCACCGGAAATGACGAGACCGTGGCAGGCGCCGCCTACAGCGGCACGGCCCGCATCCCGCCCGACGGGGACGGCGGAAGTGGTGGGGACGGCCGGAGTGGTGGGGACGGCGGGAGCGGTGAGGAGAGCGGAAGTGGTGGGGACGGCGGGAGCGGTGAGGAGAGCGGGAGCAGTGGGGACGGCGGGAGCGGTGAAGACGGCGGAAGTGGTGGGAACGGCGGGAGCGGTGAAGACGGCGGAAGTGGTGGGAACGGGGGCGGCGGTGAGATCTACGACGACGACGGCGGCGACGCGGCGAGCCGCCCCGAGTCCGAGTGGGGCGTCGACGGCGCTTGCCCCGGGGCATCCGGCGGACGCGGGAAACAGTGGACCGCCTCGTACACCGTGGCCCGAGTCAACGCCACCGCCCAAGGCACGGCGGAGCACCCCGCCCCAGTCCAGCGCGGCGTCCACGCCGGTGAGGGCGGCGCCTTCACCGGCTCGCTACCGGCCCTGATCACCGGCGGCGTCCTGATCACCGGCGCGCTGGGCGCGGCCGTGTACCGGCTGCGGACCAAGGACACGTCGGCGGACGGCTGACAGGTCATCCGGCGCCCGACGACAGAGCGGCGCCGGCCCCACACCTGAGCACCACCCGGCACTGCACCACAGAATGCGCGTAACGCGCGGAGGCACCTATGCGGCGGACGCATCCGGAAGGGCACGGGCCCGTCCGCTACGGGCCGCCGCTCCCCGATCAGGGTCTGCCCGTGCTGCCGGAACTGCGTGCCGTGCTCGCCGCCGCCGCGGACCGGCCCGAGACCGAGCCCTCGGGCGGCGGGCCCGCGCTCCTGGACGCGGCCTGCGGCTACTGGGCCCGGCGTGGACTGCCCACCGCTCCGGAGGGGGTGGCCGCCGCACCCGGCGCCCCCGCGTTGCTCCTCGCGCTGACCGGCGCACTCGGCGGCGACGTCCTGCTGCCGCGGCCCTGCGCCGCCTGGTGGGCGCCACAGGCACGCCTGTTGGGAAGATCCGTGTTCCATGTGGCGACGCCCGCGGAGTGCGGCGGCGTGCCGGATCCCTACGCCCTTCTGGAGACCGTACGCAGAGTGCGCGCCGAAGGCGGCGACCCCCGGCTGCTCGTTCTCTCCGTCGCGGACGACCCCACCGGCACCGTCGCGCCCCCCGAGGTGGTCCACGAGACCGTCGAGGCCGCGGCGGGCGAGGGACTGCACATCGTCAGCGACGAGACCTGGCGCGACACCCTGCACCAGCCGCACGACACCGTGCTGCTCAGCCCGGCCGAGATGCTCCCCGGCGAGGTCACCGTCCTCACGGATCTCGCCGGCCCCTTCCTGCCGCAGGGCTGGCCCGCCGCCGTCGCCCGTTTCGCCGACAACGAATCGGGGGCCCGACTGCGCGCCCGCGTCCTAGACGTACTCACCGCGCTCGGCGCCCCGGTCGCCGAACCCGTCGCCGCTGCCGCCGCGTACGCGCTCGGCGAGCCCGAGGCGATCACCGGGCGGCTCACGGCGTCCGTACGCCTCCACGCGCGCGTGGCCGCCGCCGCGCACCGGGCGGTGGTGGGCTCGGGCGCCCTCGCGCGGCCACCGCAGGCCGGCAGACACCTGTACGTGGACCTCGGACCGCTGCGCTCCGCGCTCGGCGCGCACGGTGTGGGCGACGCACAGGATCTGGAGGACTTCCTCACCACCCGGCTCGGCCTGCCCGCGCCGGGCGGCCACCGGTTCGGCGACGAACTCGCGGCGCTCCGGGTGCGGCTGGCCACCGCGCCGCTGCTCGGGACGACGGACGAGGAGCGGGTGGAATGCCTCACGTCACCCTCGCCGTTGGAACCGCCGCATGTGCAACGCGCGTTGACCCTGTTGGAGTCGGCCTTCGACGATCTCCGAGATGACGCTCAGCGATGGGAGCCTCCTCGATGACGCAGCAGTCCGAGTCGACCACGAGCAGCTCTACGACATCCACGACCACGCGGGACGCGGATGATCCGGCGTCCACCCCGGCACCGGCCCTGGCCCCGGCGCAGCCCGAGGCCGGTGCCGGTGCTCCTCCGCCTTCTCAGTCCCCACTGTCCCCACTGTCCCCGCTACCCCCACTGTCCCCACTGTCTCCTCCCGTTCCGCTCGCCGAGCCCCGTCCGCTCGCCGAACGGCGTGTCTGGCCACGGTCCTTCGCGGACCGGCTGACGGCGCCGCTGCCGGGGCTGCGGGCCCTGGCGCGGTTCGCTCGCGAGGGCGCGCTGCGGCCGCGCCCCGATGGGCTGGCGGACATCCCGGCGCTGCCGTTCGAGCCGGGGCCGCTGCCGCGGGTGGGTGCGCAGACCGTCGCCGTCTCCTGGGCGGGGCACGCGAGCTGGGTGATCCGCGTCGGCGGCCTCACCGTCCTCACCGACCCGGTCTGGTCCCGCAAGATCCTGGGTACCCCGGCCCGGATCACGCCCGTCGGCGTGGCCTGGAGTGCGCTTCCGCGCGTCGACGCGGTCGTCATCAGCCACAACCACTACGACCACCTGGACGCCCCGACGCTGCGCCGACTCCCGCGCGACACACCGGTGTTCGTACCGGCCGGGCTCGCACGCTGGTTCAGGCGCCGCCGGTTCACCCAGGTCACCGAGCTCGATTGGTGGGAGGCGGCCGAACTGGATGGTGTCCGCTTCGACTTCGTCCCCGCCCACCACTGGTCCAAGCGCAGCCTCACCGACACCTGCCAGACGCTCTGGGGCGGCTGGGTCCTCACCGCGCCCGACGGACAGCGGGTGTACTTCGCGGGCGACACGGGTTACGGCCACTGGTTCGCCCACATCGGCCGCCGCTATCCGGGCATCGACCTCGCGCTGCTCCCCATCGGTGCGTATGACCCCCGGTGGTGGCTGAGTGACGTCCACTGCGATCCGGAGGAAGCGGTCCGCGCCGCCGTCGATCTCGGCGCCCGTCGCATGGCCCCCATGCACTGGGGCACCTTCGTTCTCTCCGCCGAGCCGGTTCTCGAACCGTTGATCCGGGTCCGGGCGGCCTGGGAGAGGGCGGGGCGGGACCGGGAGGATCTGTGGGACCTGCCGGTGGGGGGTTCCCGGGTTCTGGGGTGATCGCGGAGGCCGCGTGACTGCGGCATGTTCCGGGTTGCTCGTGCAGTTCCCCGCGCCCCACGGGGCCCCTTATAGGGCTGCGCTCCTAAGAGGGCTGCGCCCCTACTGGGGCGCGGTCCTGCGCACCCGGCGCCACACACCCGGCAACAGGCTGATCGCCACCGTCAGGACCACCGCCGCCACGACGCCCTCCCAGGGCTCGCTGAAGAGGGAGCCGCCCAGGACGCCGATGAGCTGGTAGGTCGCTGCCCAGGCCAGACAGGCGGGGATGTCGCCACGGGCGAAGGTGCGCAGGGGCATCTTCGCCAGCAGGCAGGCGAGCATCACCGGGATGCGGCCGGCGGGGACGAGGCGGGAGAGGACCAGTACGGCGATGCCGTGGTCGCCCAGTTTCTCCTGGGCCTGGGTGAGGCGGTCCTCGGGGGCGCGGGCGCGGATCGCCTCCAGCCAGCGTGAACCGTTCTTGGAGCCCATCCCGCGCCGCCCCAGCCAGTACAGCGCGACATCACCGAGGAACGCGGCGAGTGCCGCCACCACGAAGACCAGCAGCATCGCGAACGGCGCCGTCTGATGGAAGGCCACCACGGCCGCCGAACTGACCAGCGCACCCGTCGGTACCACCGGCACCAGCGCGCCGAGCAGCACCAGCACGAAGAGCGTGGGATACCCGATCGCCTGCTGCGCGGTCTCCGGTGCCGTGGTCGAGGCCGCGGCCAGGAAACTCACCGGACCACCGCCGGAAGCACACACAGCCCCGCGGCCTCCGAGGCGGCCGGAGCGGAAACGGCCATCACTTCGCGGCACCTGGGTATGCGTGCGCGCCCGGGGCCGCGGCGGTCGGAGACCGTCACCTCGCGACCTCCGGCCGTACGCACTCGCCGTGGCCGAGCAGGTGCACCGCGACCTGGGGCGCACGTTCGGCGGCAAGGCGCACGAACTCCTCGCCCGGCGCGTAGAACTCATGGGGGCGCACGGCGTCCAATCCGATCGGCCAGTACGTGCCGTAGTGCACCGGCACAGCGCTGCGTGGCATCAGCCGGACGAGCGCCTCGGCCGCACGCCCCGCATCCAGATGTTCTTCCCCGAGATGCGGCCCCCATCCGCCGACCGGCAACAGCGCCACATCGACCGGTCCGACCTCCTCGGCCATCGACTCGAACAGCCCGGTGTCCCCGGCGAAATACGTGCGTGCCTCGCCCTCCACTACGAACCCCAGGGCGGGCACCCGGTGCGGACCGAGCGGCAGCCGCCGCCCGTCATGGCGCGCCGACACGGTACGTACCACCAGGTCACCGGTTGCCGTTCGGTCGCCGGGCGCCACCTCGGTGAGCAGCAGGTGGTCCAGCCTGCGCAGCGCGGGCACCGCGCGTGGGGCACCCCTGGGCACCAGCACGTGTGTCCCGGGCGCGAGCCGCGCCAGCGAGGGCAGATGCAGATGGTCGGAGTGCAGATGCGAGACGAGCACCACGTCGGCGACCGCGGCCGACGGTGGGGGCGGCGCCCCGCGCCTGCGCCTGAGGTGTGCGAGCCGGCGCGCGAAGAGCGGGTCCGTGAGCACGCGCGTGCCGGAGTCCTCCAGCGTGCAGGTGGCGTGCCCCCACCAGGTGATCTCCACCGGCACTTCTTTGCCTCCTTCGCGCGACTCCCCCCGAGCCTACGGGCAGGAGTAGGGTCTGCGACGAAACCCGGAGGTGAGGGGGACGCCATGGGAGAAGTGCGCGATGCCGCCGGCATGCACGCGCTGAGGTGCCCGCCGGGCCGGCCGGGGCCCCTGTCGCTGCGCGTGACGGCGATCGCAAGCCTGACGCCCCTGGAGGAACTGGACGCGGACCCGTTCCTGGTGGACTCCCGCAGCCAGCACGCGATGTGCGCCCGCTGGGCCGCCGAACACGGCTACATCGTCACGCGCGAGTTACTCGTACGGGGTCTGCGCCCCGACCACCGCACCCTCTGGGCCGACGTCGAGGCGGGCCTCGTCGACCTGTTCGTCGCGCCCAGCCATCGCGTCCTGGAGCGCGCCCTCGCCTCGGTGGACGAGTTCACCGCCGAGTGCTTACGCCGCGGTGTACGGGTCGAGACCGTCGGCAGCGCGGAACCCTCGTACGACACCGAGATGAAGGCCCGGGTCCATCGCCGCCTGTCGATGCCGACGGCCGGGTACGACGGCCGCTGAGCGACGGAGCCTCCTGAGTCGCGGCGCCCGCTGGGTTGCTGGGTCTGCTGAGTCGCGGCGCCCGCTGAGTGACAGAGCCCCCTGAGTGACAGAGCCCGCTGAGTACCTCCGCTGAGCCGGGGCCCAAGCTGAGCCGCTGACCTGCGATCCGTTCCGTGACCTGGTGACGATCGGCCGTGTCCGTCCGTTGTGACAGGGTGGAAGCAGGCCTCGCGGACCGGGCGGGCCGGGATGCGAGGTGGCAGGGCGTGGGCGGCGGGGGTTGGCGGCGGGTTCTCGGCGGGCTGTGGCGGAGTGCCGTCGTGTGGGGCGTCTCCACGATCACGATGCTCGTCCTTGCCGGTGTGCTGCCCGACTTCCAGCTGGAGACGGACGCCGGCGACAGCGCCACCCGGATCGCCGTCACCGCGGGGATCGGCGCGGGCGTCTTCGGCCTGCTGTCGTCATTGGCGTGGCCGCTGTTCGTCAGGGCGCTGCTGTTGGTGCCCGCGTTCGTCCTCGGGCTGCTCGTCTTCTTCCTCAACGGGTCCTTGCTGCTGATAGCCCTGCGGATCAATCCCTCCGGGCGGGGCGAGGCCGCACCGGAGACCGCCGTGGTCGTCGCCGCGGTGATGTCCGCCGTCGCCTCGGCCACCGGTGGTGCCCTCGCCGTACGGGACGACGACGCCTACCGGCGCAGGCTGTACCGGCTCGCCGACCGGCGTCGCAGGCGGGCCGACGGCCAGGCCGGCCCCTCGACCCCCGCCGCCCTCTTCCTCCAGCTCGACGGAGTCGGCCACGACGTGCTGCGGGAGGCCGTGGGCAAGGGACTCATGCCGACCGTGGCGCAGTGGCTGGGGAACAGCAGGCCGAGCGCCCGCGCCACCCACCGGCTCACCCCCTGGCGCACCGACTGGTCCAGTCAGACAGGCGCCAGCCAGCTCGGCATCCTGCACGGCACCAACCACGACGTCCCGGCCTTCCGTTGGTACGAGAAGGACAGCCAGGAGGTCATGGTCTGCAACCGGCCCAGCAGCGCCGCCGAACTCCAGCGCCGGGCCGTCGAGTACACGGGTGACGGTGGACTCCTCACCGTCGACGGCGCCAGCCGCGGCAACCTCTTCAGCGGCGGCGCCGACCAACTGGCCCTCGTGCTGTCCATAGCCGCGCGGAGGGGGAAGGAGAACCGTTCCCGGTCGGGCTACTTCGCGTACTTCAGCGACCCCGCCAACGCCGTCCGCACCGCCATGTCCTTCGGCGCCGAGGTGTTCCGGGAGATCGGCCAGTCCACCCGGCGCCGTGCCAGGAAGCAGCGCCCGCGCGTCAACCGCGGCGGGCTGTACCCCTTCATCCGTGCCTTCGCGACCGTCGTCGAGCGGGACGTCGTCGTCGCCGCGGTGATCGGCGACATGCTCGCCGGGCGCAACTCGGTCTACGCCGACCTGGTGGGGTACGACGAGGTGGCGCACCACTCCGGGCCGTGCAGCCGCGACGCGGAGAAGGTCCTGGCCCGCCTGGACCGCTCACTCGCGCTGATCGCGAAGGTCGCCGAGCACGCCCCCCGGCGGTACCGGATCGTGGTGCTCTCCGACCACGGCCAGAGCCCGGGGGAGACCTTCCTGACCCGCTACGGACTCACCCTCGGCAACCTGGTCCGGGCCGGCTGCGGGCTGCCCGTGCCGCGCAAGGCGCGGCGCACCCACAGCGGCGCCGAGGCGCGGGCGGCGGTGCGAGCCGCGCTGCACAGGCCCGTCGAGGAGGGCGGCGAACAGCACCGGCCCGCACGCCGCGCCGAGCCCATCGTGCTGGCCTCCGGCAACCTGGGACTCGTCTCCTTCCCCGACGTGCCGCACCGGATGAGCCGCGAGGAGATCGACCGGCGCCATCCCGCGCTGCTGTCCACGCTCGCCAACCACCCGGGCGTCGGCTTCGTCCTCGTACGCAGCGAGGAGTACGGCGGACTCGTCCTCGGCGCGCACGGAGCGGAGGTTCCGGTGGACGAGCTCGACGACGAAAACCCGGGCCCGCTGGCCGACTTCGGCCCCGGCGCCGCCGACGCGGTACGACGGACCCACTCCTTTCCGCACGTCGCCGACATCATGGTCAACTCCTGGTACGACCCCGCGGAGGGCGAAGTCCTCGCCTTCGAGGAGCAGATCGGCTCGCACGGCGGACTCGGCGGCGCCCAGGGACAGCCCTTCCTGCTGTCGCCACTCGCGCTGTCCCTGCCGGTCGAGGACGGCGCCGAACTGGTCGGCGCCGAACAGGTGCACCATGTACTGCGGCGGTGGCTGCGTGAGTGCGACGGGCCTCAAGTGCCGCTGGTGGTGCAACCGGGCGAGCGGGCCGCCTGAGCACGCCCTCGGGGCCGCCGCAAAAGCGAGCTGCGGTGCACCCCCGGGGACGCGCGAGACCGGTGTTCCGGGTGAGTTGAGCGGGCGCCGCCCCATCGGCTGGGTGGTCCGGGCGCAGGTGTGATCGGATGGGGGATACGGAACCCCGGTAACGGGACCACACCCGAAAGGACTCATCGTGGCAACCACGCGCTCTGCACACACCGTCTGGGAAGGCAACCTGCTCGAGGGCAACGGCGTCGTCACCTTCGACTCCTCCGGCGCCATCGACGAGCAGCCCGTGACGTGGGCGTCGCGCTCCCAGGACGCGAACGGCAAGACCAGCCCCGAGGAGCTGATCGCGGCCGCCCACTCCAGCTGCTTCTCCATGGCGTTCTCGCACGCCCTCGCGGGGGCCGGTACCCCGGCTACCAAGCTCGTCACCTCCGCCGACGTCAGCTTCCAGCCGGGCGAGGGCATCACCGGCATCCACCTCACCGTCGAGGGCACGGTGCCGGGCATCGAAGAGGACGCCTTCGTCGCCGCGGCCGAGGACGCCAAGGAGAACTGCCCGGTCAGCCAGGCGCTCACCGGCACGACGATCACCCTGTCGGCGAAGCTCGCCTGACAGCCCCGTAGGCAAGTACGACGCCGCGGTCCCTCGAAGGGGGCCGCGGCGTCGTCATGTCCGGGCCCGCGCGGAGCTCCCGCCCCATTGACAGAAACGCACTCAAGTTTTGTGCTGGGAGGCGGGCAGAGCCGGGCAGAGGTGGGTGGAAGGGGACGGACATGGCACGCGCGGTCGGGATCGATCTCGGTACGACGAACTCCGTGGTCGCTGTTCTGGAGGGCGGCGACCCCACGGTCGTGGCCAACGCGGAGGGCGCGCGCACCACGCCCTCCGTGGTGGCCTTCGCCAAGAACGGCGAGGTGCTCGTCGGGGAGGTCGCCAAGCGGCAAGCCGTGACGAACGTGGAGCGCACCGCGCGTTCCGCCAAGCGTCACATGGGCGACGCGGGCTGGCGCTTTCCGGAGACGGGCACCATCGACGGAACCCGGTACCGCGCGCAGGAGTTGGCGGCGCGCGTGCTGCAGAAGCTGAAGCGGGACGCCGAGGCGTATCTCGGTGAGGACGTCACGGACGCCGTGATCACCGTGCCCGCCTACTTCGACGACGCGCAGCGCCAGGCCACCAAGGAGGCGGGCGAGATCGCGGGGCTCAAAGTCCTGCGGATCATCAACGAGCCGACGGCCGCTGCCCTGGCGTACGGGCTCGACCGCGGCGAGGAGCAGACCGTTCTCGTCTTCGACCTCGGTGGCGGGACCTTCGACGTCTCGCTCCTGGAGATCGGCGACGGTGTGATCGAGGTCAAGGCGACCAACGGTGACACCCAACTGGGCGGCGACGATTGGGATCAGCGAGTTGTCGAGCATCTCGCCCAGCGGTTCAAGGCCTCGTACGGCATCGACCTCGGACACGACAAGATGGCGCTGCAACGGCTGCGCGAGGGCGCCGAGAAGGCCAAGATCGAGCTGTCCAGCGCCTCCGAGACCACCGTCAACCTGCCCTACATCACCGCCACCGCCGACGGCCCACTGCACCTCGACGAGAAGCTGACGCGCGCCCAGTTCCAGGAGCTGACCGCCGACCTGCTCGACCGCTGCAAGAACCCCTTCCACCAGGCGGTCAAGGACGCGGGCGTGCAGCTCTCCGTGGTCGACCGGGTCATCCTGGTCGGCGGCTCGACCCGGATGCCCGCCGTCACCGACCTGGTGAAGGAACTCACCGGCAAGGAGCCGCACAAGGGCGTCAACCCGGACGAGGTCGTCGCCGTGGGCGCCGCGCTCCAGGCAGGTGTCATCCGCGGTGACGTCAAGGACGTCCTGCTGCTCGACGTGACCCCGCTGTCCCTGGGCATCGAGACCAAGGGCGGCATCATGACCAAGCTCATCGAGCGCAACACCACGATCCCGACCCGGCGTTCGGAGATCTTCACGACCGCCGTGGACAACCAGCCGTCCGTCGGCATCCAGGTCTACCAGGGCGAGCGCGAGATCGCCGCGTACAACAAGAAGCTCGGCGTCTTCGACCTCACCGGGCTGCCGCCCGCGCCGCGCGGGGTGCCGCAGATCGAGGTCGCCTTCGACATCGACGCCAACGGGATCATGCACGTCTCCGCGAAGGACCTCGCCACGGAACGCGAGCAGAAGATGACCGTCACCGGCGGCTCCGCGCTTCCCAAGGACGACATCGACCGCATGATGCGCGAGGCCGAGCAGTACGCGGACGAGGACCGGCGGCGCCGTGAGGCCGCCGAGACCCGCAACCAGGCCGAGCAACTCGTCTACCAGACCGAGAAGTTCGTCCAGGAGAACGAGGAGCGCATCCCCTCCGACACGAAGCCGGAGGTCGAGTCGGCCATCGCGGAGCTGAAGGAGCTCCTGGAGGAGACCGCCGACACGAGCGCGCTGCGGGCCGCCGTCGAGAAACTCGCCACCGTGAGCCAGCGGATGGGCCAGGCGATGTACGCACAGGCCCAGCAGGCGCCGTCGCAGACGCCTCCGCAGGACGAGCCGGCGACCGCCGAGCACGCCCCGAGCGAGGAGGAGGGCGTGGTGGACGCGGAGATCGTGGACGAAGAGAGGGAAAGAGGTGGAGATGGTGACATGGGCAAGGACGGGAGGGGTGGCGCCGTCTAGTACACCGGTGCCTCGCGTTGCCCGCTGTTCGGCCGCCCGTCACCCGGTATCCCTAACGTGCGGGTCATGAAGAGACTTTCGATCACGGTCAGCGCGGTCGCGCTGACCGTCGGACTCGCGTCGCCCGCCATGGCCGACCGCGACTCCGAGGACTCCGGTCAGGCCACGGCCTCCGGTCAGGCGACGGCCTCTGGTCAGGCCACGGCCTCCGGTCAGGCGACGGCCTCTGGTCAGGCCGCGGCCTTCGGCCAGGCCACGCTGACCGGTTTCGCCTCCCTTCCGGCCGAGACGTTCGTCCCGAACAGCGAGCCGTCCGGCTCGGCCATCGGCGCGGGTCCGTTCAACGGCATCACCGGTCCGTTCGCCGACCAGCCCGTCCAGGGCTTCAGCGGCGCCGTCAACCGCCACGACGGCAGTTACGACGTGCTGTCCGACAACGGCTACGGCAACAAGGCCAACAGCGCCGACTTCCTGCTGCGCGTGCACCGCGTCAAGCCGGACACGAAGACCGGCAAGGTCGAGGTCCTGGGCGGCTTCAACCTCAGCGACCCGTACCACAAGGTGCCGTTCCCACTCACCCGGACCGACCGGGTGCTGACCGGCGCCGACTTCGACGTCGAGTCCATCGTGCGGGCCTACGACGGCTCGTACTGGCTGGGCGACGAGTTCGGTCCGTTCCTGTTGCACTTCTCCTCGACCGGCAAGCTTCTCCAAGCCCCGATCTCGCTCGACGGAGTGCAGGCGCCGGAGAACCCGTACCTGAACGGCGCCCAGCCCACCACCGGCAGCAGCAAGGGCTTCGAGGGCACGGTGCGCGCGGTCGACGGCCGGCACCTCTACCCGCTGCTCGAAGGCACGGTCAACGGCGACACCCCCGGTGACCTGCGCTTCAGCGAGTTCGACCTGAAGACCCGGGGCTACACGGGGAAGCGTTTCACCTACCGCCTGGAGTCGCCCTCCAACGCCATCGGTGACGCCATCGCCGTCGACAAGAACCGCTTCCTGGTCATCGAGCGTGACGGTGGCCAGGGCGCCGACGCCAAGTTCAAGCGGATCTACCTCGCCGACACCCGGGACCGCAACGGTGACGGGGTCATGGACAAGACCCTCGTCGCCGACCTGATGAACATCGCGAACCCGAAGGGCCTCGGCGGCTTCGGCGAGACCTTCACCTTCCCGTTCACCACGATCGAGGACGTGGTCCTCCTCGACAACCGGACGCTGGCAGTCCTGAACGACAACAACTTCCCGTTCTCCTCCGGCCGTACGCCCGGCAAGGCGGACAACAACGAGTTCATCACCATCAAGCTCACCGAGAGCCTGAAGGCGGACAAGCGCGCCCTCAGGTAACGGCGCACCGGCGGCGCACCGGACGGGCCGACGCCTCCGTACTCTCCCTGTACCGCCACTTCGGCCGTGGCCCGAGCTGCCTCGGGTCGCGGCCGCGGTGCACCACGTACCGGCGGAACAGGTAACAGGTACGGACACCTGCGGGGCCGGCCGCACTACATGTGCACCGCCTGGCTCGCGGCCTGCTGCGCGGGCACCCCGCGCCGGTAGAGCGCCGGCGTCACGACGAACCCGATCGCGAAGAACAGCGCCGACCACCAGTACGCGGTCGAGTAGCTCTCCATCGAGGCCTGTGCCTCTACCTGTGCCGTGGGCTGCTTGCCGACGAGGTAGTTCGTCGCGGCGCTCGTGGCAAGGGTGTTGAGCAGGGCCGTACCGATCGAACCGCCCACCTGCTGACTGGTGTTGACCATCGCGGAGGCCACGCCCGCATCGCGCGCGGCGATGCCGGACGTGGCCAGGTTCATCGCCGTCGCGAAGATCATGCCGAGGCCGAAGCCGGCCGTCAGCAGCGGGGGCAGCACGTGCTGGGCGTAGTTGCTGTCGAGGCCGAGCGCGGTCAGCCAGGCCATCGCGCCGGAGGCCAGCGCCATGCCGAGCGGCACGATCGGTTTCGGCCCGAGCTTCGGCACCAGGTAGTTGGTGGTGACCACGGACATCACGACCATCACGGCGACCATGGGCAGGAACGCCAGCCCCGTCCTGATCGGTGAGTAGTCCAGGATCTCCTGTAGGTAGTAGGTCAGGAACAGGAAGACGCCGAACATGCCGGCACCGGAGATGAACATCGCGAGGAACGACGCCCCGCGGTCCCGGTCCAGGACCACGCGCAGCGGCAGCAGGGGGTGTTCGGTCCGCGTTTCCCACCAGGCGAATCCCACGAGGAGGACCGCGCCGACCACCAGGAAGCCCCAGGTCTTCACGTCGCTCCACGAATCCGTCTCCGCGTTCGAGAACCCGTAGACGATGCAGAACAGCCCGCCCGACACCAGGAGCGTGCCCGGCACATCCAGCTTCGGCCGGTCCGCGGGTTTTCCGGCGTGCAGGAGTCGCGCCCCGCCGGTCATGGCCACCGCGGCGAAGAAGACGTTCACGTACAGACACCAGCGCCAGTCCAGATACTCGGTGAGCACGCCGCCCAGGAGCAGTCCCACCGCGCCGCCCGCGCCCGCGATCGCGCCGTAGATGCCGAACGCCTTGGCGCGCTCGCGAGGATCCGTGAACGTTGTCGTGAGGAGCGAGAGCGCGGCCGGTGCGAGCAACGCGCCGAACAGACCCTGCAGGGCGCGGGCCCCCACCAGCATCCCGAAGCTGGTCGCGGCACCGCCGAGCGCGGAGGCCAGGGCGAAGCCCGCGAGTCCGGCGAGGAACACGGCCTTTCGGCCCACCAGGTCCGCGATGCGCCCGCCGAGCAGGAGCAGGCTGCCGAAAGCAAGCGCGTACGCGGTGACGACCCACTGCCGGTTGCCGTTGGTGAATCCCAGGTCCCGCTGCGCGGACGGCAGCGCGATGTTCACGATCGTCGCGTCGAGGACGACCATGAGCTGCGCGATCCCGACCACCGCGAGGATCAGCCAGCGGTGCTCGTGGCTGCCGCCGCCGGCCTGCGGCACACCGCCGCCGGGCGGCGCGGCCGGTATGCCTGACTCGGTACCCGACGTGGCTTCGGACGAGCGGTCCATGCTGGCCTCCAGACCCCCGTACACCCCGTCACACGCTAAACGCAGGGCTCATGGACGGCGACCGGGGACGGCGGCGGCCCGGCAGCCGGCCGAAGTGCCGACCGCCGCCGCGGCGGCTCGCGGCAGAACCGCCTCGTCCCGGCCGACGCGGGCCGTGTACGGGTGGACCGGGCCCTGTACCGGTGGACCGGGCCGTGTACGGGTGGCCGCGCACCGGGTCGGTGAGACCTGTGCCAGGAGAAGGTCGCGCCGGGATTACCAGGAGAAGGCCGCGCCGGGATTCGATCGATTGAGCGGGCCCGCGCAAGCGGGCCCGCTCACGGCGTCCACACGGGTCAGGGCTTGCGGGCGACCCCCGCGTACAGCGGCACGATGCCCTCCGCCTTGGCGGCCACGTCCACCGGTTCCGGCCGCCAGTCGACGGCCGGGACGACGCCCGGCTCCAGCAGCTCCAGGCCGTCGAGGAAGCGGGAGAACTCGGCGTGGGTGCGCGGGTGGAAGGGCGTGCCGCTCTCCCGGAAGAGTGCCGCCACCTTCCCGATGGTCGCGGCGCTGAGGTCCGGGGTGACCTGCGAGAGGATCAGGAAGCTGCCGGGGGCGAGGGCGGTGACGTACCTGTCGACCAGGCCGTACACATCGTCGCCGTCGGGAGCGTCGTCGAGGTAGTGGGTGAGCGCGACCAGCGACAGCGCGACGGGCCGGCCGAGATCCAGATGCTCGGCGGCCAGCCCCAGGATGGTGTCCGGGTCGCGGACGTCGGCGTGCACGTACTCGGTGGAGCCCTCGGCGGTGCCCCGCAGCAGGGCCTCGGCGTACCGCAGGACGATCGGGTCGTTGTCGGCGTAGACCACCCGCGACTCCGGGGCGATCGTCTGGGCGACCTGGTGGAGGTTGGGCTCGGTCGGAATGCCCGTCCCGATGTCCAGGAACTGACGTATCCCGGCCTGGGCGGCGACCCGGGTGGCCCGGTGCATGAACCGGCGGTTGGAGCGCGCACTGCGCACCGCGGCCTCGTCCACGCCGAGGATCCGGCGGGCGAGTTCCTCGTCCACCTCGTAGTTGTCCTTGCCGCCCAGCCACCAGTCGTACACCCGGGCCGGATGCGGTCGGCTGGTGTCGATACGGAGGGATTCGGCGTCACTTCCGGTCACAACGGTGCTCCTGGGTGTCGGGACTTCAATGGATTCAGCGACCAGGGGGTACGTTTCTGCAGCTCAGAAGCGTGCCCGGAACTCCTGGAGGATCTGCTTGGTGCGTTGGGCGGAGGCCGCGTGGGCCGTCATGTGGTCCAGGACCTCCAGGTGCAGGGCCACCTCGATGCGCGAGTCGAGGTAGAGGGCACCGGACACGTACTCGCTGTAGACCATGTCGGGCAGCTCCCGCTCCGCGAAGCGGAACAGCGCGAAGGACGTGTACGTCCCCGGGTGCGGGCCGTTCGCGAACTCGGCGACCTGGAGCGTGATGTGAGCGCGCTCGACCTCTTCCAGAAGCCGGTCCACCTGGTCGCGCATGACCCTGCTGTCGATGCTCACGGGACGCCGCAGCGCCGTCTCGTCCATGATCACCCAGAGGCGGGGCGGCCTCTCGCCGGTGAGCAGCCCCTGCCGCTTCATACGCAGCGCCACATGCCGCTCGATGGCTTCCGAACCCGTGTGTCCGACGGTCCCCGCCTCCAGCACGGCCCGCGCGTAGTCCTCGGTCTGCAACAGCCCGGGCACGAAGTGAGGTTCGTACGAGCGGATCAACTGGGCGGCACCCTCCAGGCTGACGTACAGGCTGAACCACTCCGGCAGTACGTCGTGGAACCGCTGCCACCACCCCGGCCGGTTCGCCTCCTCGGCAAGAGCGATGAAGGCGGCCACCTCATCGGGGGCGATGCCGTAGGTCGTCAACAGCACCTGTACGTACGGGATCTTGAGCGCGACCTCGGCCATCTCCATCCGCCGCACGGTCGCCGGGGCCACACGCAGCACGCGCGCGGCCTCCTCCCGCTTGAGGCCCGCTCTCTCCCGCAGTTCCTGGAGCCTTCGCCCCAGAACCACCTGGCCCACGGTGGGCGCGGGCCGCCGCTCACTCACGCCACGCCTCCCCAAGCGCCGAAGTACACGCGCAGTGTGTCATGTTCCCCACTGACCTCACAGGGTCGGCCGGGCCACCCTCACAGGGTCGGCCGGGCCGCCTCGGCCGCGCGTCAGGAAACCGGATTCTGAAGGTACTTGGCCGTTGCCGGGTCCGCCGGGAGGAACGTCTCGATGGCCAGCTCGGAGACCGTCACGTCCATCGGGGTGTTGAAGGTCGAGATGGAGGAGACGAAGGACAGGACGCGGCCGTCGTGCTCGATCCGCATCGGGAGCGCGAAACAGGCAACGGCGTCGAAGGGTTCGTCCGCGTGGGCGGGCTCCGGGACCGGGTACGCGGCCACCTCCTCGTACAGGGCGCGCAGCGGCGCGGAGCGGCTGAGCGCGACCTGGCGTTCCATCTGGGCGAGCAGGTGGCCGCGCCAGGCGTGGAGGTTGCGGATGCGCGGCGCCATGCCGTCCGGGTGGAGGGTGAGACGCATCGCGTTCAGCGGGGGCGCGAGCAGGGCCTCGGGGATGCCGTGCAGGAACATGGCGACGCCCTGGTTCGCGGCGAGCACGTTGTAGGTGGCGTCGATCACCAGCGCGGGGTACGGCTCGTAGCCCCGGATCAGCCGTTCCACGCCCTCGCGCAGGGCGTCCATCGCCGGGTCGTCGAGCGGGGTCTCCGCGTAGTGGGGCGCGTACCCGGCGGCCAGCAGCAGCGCGTTGCGTTCGCGGACGGGGACCTCCAGGTGCTCGGCGAGCCGCAGCACCATCTCCTCGCTGGGCCGGGAGCGGCCCGTCTCGATGAAGCTGATGTGCCGCGACGACGAACCGGCCCGCAGCGCCAGCTCCAGCTGACTCACCCGCCGCCGCTCCCGCCAGCCGCGCAGCAGCGGGCCGACACCCTTGCCGGCGGGGGCACTTGGAAGCGGGGAGGCACCGGGCGCGACAATGCTCATACGAGGACCGTAGCCGAGGAGTGGTGCGTGAACGAGACAATGGGGAACGGGCGGCCGGGCCGCGAGGCCGAGGCGGTCTACCGGGCACGGGTACGCGGCTGCCTGCTGGGCGGGGCGATCGGGGACGCGCTCGGCTATCCCGTCGAGTTCGACTCGCTGGACCGGATCCGCGCCGCGCACGGGCCCCGCGGTGTGACCGGCCTCGTCCCCGACGGGAGCGGTGTCGTGGGCCGCGTCAGCGACGACACGCAGATGACCCTGTTCACGGTGGAGGGCATCCAGCAGGCGCACGCGCGCGAGCGGCTCAAGGGCATCGGGGGCGGCTGGCCCCAGCTGGTGCGACGGGCGTACGGGCGGTGGCTGGACACCCAGCTCAAGGCCGGGCCCGGCAGCGACGTCCAGGGCGGACTCGCCGCGCAGACCTGGCTGTACGCGCGACGGGCCCCCGGCAACGCCTGTCTCTCCGGACTTCAACATGCGGACCACGTCCCCGACCCGGCGGTCGAGCTCGGCCCGCCCGGACCGGTCAACTCCGACTCCAAGGGCTGCGGCGCGGTCATGCGCTCGGCACCCTTCGGGCTGACCAGGACATCTGCCGAATCCGCGTTCGGCATGGCCGCCCGCTGCGCCCGGATGACCCACGGCCACCCCACGGGCTACTACGCCTCCGGCGCCCTCGCCGCGATCGTCACGCACCTGGTGTCCGGCGACTCCCTGGAGGGCGCGGTCCTGCGCACGCTGCGGCTGCTGGCCCGCCACCCCGGCCACGAGGAGACGACGGCCGCCCTGGACAGGGCCCTCGACCTGGCCTCCGAAGGCGCCCCGAGCGCCGCGAAGCTCGAATCCCTCGGCGCCGGCTGGATCGCGGAGGAGGCCCTGGCCATCGGCGTCTACAGCGCCCTCGCCACCCCCGGGGTCGCCGACGCCCTCCTCCTCTCCGTCAACCACTCCGGCGACAGCGACTCCACCGGCTCCCTCTGCGGCAATCTCCTCGGCGCCCTGCACGGCGACCACGGGCTGCCGCAGGAATGGCTGGAGCGGATCGAGGGACGCGCCACGATCACTGTGCTGGCGGACGACTTCGCGGCGGAGTGCGTACGTGCCTGAGTCACCCTGAGCCATTCCGAGTCGGGCAGTCCCGGAGCCGAGTTCCGGGGACTGTGGCACGCTGAGGAACAGCCCCTCGCGCACCCTGCCGCCGGATGAATGGAGCCCAGGTCATGGCCGTCGAACCGCTGGAGCAGAAGGAGATCGAGGAGCAACTGGCGGACCTGCCGGGCTGGTCGCTGGACGGCGACCGGCTCGCCCGCACCTACCGGCTCGGCTCGCACTTCGCGGCGACCGGCCTTGTCGTGCACATCGCTCAGGTGCAGGACGAACTCGACCACCACTCCGACCTCACCCTCGGCTACAACACCGTCGCCCTCACCGTGAACACCCACAGCGTCGGCGGCGCGGTCACCGAGCTCGACCTCACGCTCGCCCGAAGGGTGGAGGAACTGGCTCCCGGGCACGGCGCGCGCTGACCCGCAAAGCTGGAGCTGGAGCTGGAGCTGGAGCTGGAGCTGGAGCTGGAGCTGGACCTGGACCTGGACCTGGACCACGACAAGGAAGCCGACGCGTACGACAGCACCCGCGGCGGTGAGTCGACGGCCATGGCGACCGCCTACGCCGTACTGGCCGAGAAGTAGGGCAACTCGTAGCTGGCGATCCCGGGGCCGGGCCGCTCTGGCCGGCCCGGCGGACCGCAGCCGCGCCGCCCGGGATTTTGCTGTTTGCGCAACACGAGTAGCCGTTTCCGGGAGTGGGGGAGCACGCTGTCCACACCCCGACGAGAGGCTTGGAACATGGCACACGATCATGACCAGAGGCATGAGAGTCACGCCGCGCACGACCACGCGCACATGGACTTCGCCAAGATGCTCCCCTACCTGGAACAGGAGGCCGAGCTGTCCTCCCCGCTCTACGCGAGCGTGGCGGACTGGCTGCGGGAGTGGCAGCCCGAGCCCGAGATGATCGTGGACGCGGGCAGCGGACCCGGCGTCGTCTCCTGTCTCCTCGCCGGCACCTTCCCGCAGGCGCGGGTCGTCGCCGTGGATGCCGTGGAACCTCTCCTGGACCGGGCCCGCGAGCGTGCCGAAAGGCTCGGCGTCGCCGACCGCTTCAGCACCCTGCGGACCGAGCTCGACGACGGTCTTGACGACCTGGAATACCCCGCCGACCTGCTGTGGGCCAGCAGGTCCCTGCACCACGTCGGCGACCAGCGGGCGGCTCTCGCGGGTTTCGCACGGGCGCTCGCACCCGGCGGCGCGGTGGCCCTCCTGGAAGGCGGACTGCCCGCCCGCTACTTCCCGCGCGACATCGGCATCGGCCGCCCCGGCCTGCAGTCCCGCATCGACGCGATCCAGGAGGCGGGGTTCGCCACGATGCGGGCCGAACTGCCCGGAGCCGTGGCCGAGACGGAGGACTGGCCCGCCCTGATGAACGCCGTCGGGCTGTGCCACACCGCCACCCGCACGTTCCTCCTGGACCTGCCCGCCCCTCTCACGGACGATGCCCGCACCTTCGTGGTCTCCTCCCTCACCCATCGCCGCGAGGTCCTCGGCGAGCGCCTCGACGCCGACGACCTCGCCACCGTCGACAGGCTGCTCGACCCGGAGGACAAGGCGAGCGTGCACCACCGACCGGACGCGTTCCTGCTGATGGCGCACACCGTGTACGTAGGAGTGAAGCCGCAGTAGCCACTCGTCCGGCGGCGTCCAGCGGCGTCTCGCCCTCGGACCGGGCGGCGAAACGGGCGGCGAAACGGGTGGCAAAGCGGCCGGCGAAGCGCTCGATCAGACCGGGCGGATCAACTCCCAGGTGTCGACGGCGAAGTCGAGAGTCATGCCGTGCCGTTCGTACAGCGCGAGCGCACCCGTGCTGTTGTCCGTGTCCACGCCGAGGCCGATGCGGTCGCGGCCCAGCGCCGCGAAGTGCGCGAAGGCGTGGCGGAGCAGGTAGCCGCCAAGCCCCTGGCCCCGAGCCTTGCGCACGACGCCGATGCTGGCGATCCAGGCCATCGAGTCGCCCTTGTTGTTGCCGCGCAGCGCTGCCACGTCCCCGAAGCCGTCGAGATGCGCGATCCAGATCAGTGACCAGTCGACACGCTCGGCGTCGATGTCGTCCAGCCACTGCTCGTAGGTACGCGGCTGGAAGTCGAAGTGTTCGGCGAAGGCTTCCTGGAGCAGTGCGTGGGCGCGTCGGCGGTCCGGCTCCGTCAGGCAGGGGCGCAGGGTCACACCAGGCGGAGGGGTGGGCGAAAGGCCGGTGGTGCCTGACAGTTGACGGTCCATCACGTTGTAGCGGCGGACGGGACACCAGCCCCGTCCGCGCAGCGTCCGCAGGTCGATGGTGGGGGCGGCGTTGAGGTACAGGTGCACCACCGCTCGGGCTGCCCCGTTGGCGGCCGCCCGCTCCGCGGCCCGGGCCTCCATCAGGTCGAACAAGTGCCGGACCTCGTGCGGACGGTCGGGCAGCGCGTAGAGGTCCATGTCGATCCGCTCGCCGCCGGACTCGTCCCACAACAGGCCGTATCCGATCAGCTTGCCGCCGTCGAAGAGCAGCCAGGAGTCGCGCTCCAGATCCATCTCGGGGTGCTTCAAGTCCGTCTGGATCTCGGTCAGTTCGGTGTCGGCGCGACCGATCTCCAGCAGGTCGATCTCGTTGAGCAGCGCGTGCACCGCCGCCGCGTCGTCGAACGTCGCCGGGCGCACGGTCACGCTGGACGGTGGGGTGGGCGTGCTCATGAATCCACTGTCCGTCGGCGCCGGTCCGGCGCGCAACGGAGTTTCCCGCCGGTGGCGTCAGCGCCGGTCGGGCTCCGCGGGGCCGCGGTTGAGGCCTCTTGACTTCGAGAGCGCTCGAAATGATGGACTCCCGGTGTTCACCTGAACCGCCTGGCAAACGTATGGGGGAAACCATGACCGACTCACCTGTGGCGCTCATCACCGGCGGCGGCAGCGGCATCGGCGCCGCGGTCGCACGGAGGCTCCTCGCCGACGGGCACCGGGTGACGGTCACCGGGCGGGGCGAGGCGCGGCTGCACGGATTCGCCGAGGAACTCGGCCGCCCCGCGGGCCTGTTGACGATCGCCGGGAACGCGGCCGAGTACGACCACGTGCAGGCGGCGGTCGAGGCGACGATCAAGGAGTTCGGGCGGCTCGACACCGTCATCGCCAACGCCGGCTTCGCCACGCACGACACCGTCGCCGAGGGCGACCCCGCCGGCTGGCCCGAGATGGTGCTGACCAACGTGCTGGGTCCCGCGCTGCTGATCAGGGCCTCCATCGACGCCCTCAAGGAGACCCGGGGCCGGATCGTCCTGGTCGGCAGCGTCGCCGGCCATGTGCACGGCCCCGGCAACATCTACGGGGCGACGAAGTGGGCCGTGACCGGGCTCGCCGAGAACACCCGGCGGCAGGTCACCGAGTTCGGGGTGGGGGTGACCCTGATCTCGCCCGGGCGCGTGGAGACCCCGTTCTGGGACAGCTACGGCAGCCTGCCGCCCGGCCATCTGCTGACCGCCGACCAGCTCGCGGAGTCGATCGTCTGGGCGATCCGGCAGCCGGAAGGCGTCGATGTGAACACGGTGGTGGTACGGCCGATCGGCCAGCCTGTCTGACGCACCCTCTCTGACACGCCCTCTCTGACACGCCTTCTCTGACACGCACTCTGAGAACGACGTCGGCCCGGACGCGCGGTGCGCATCCGGGCCGATCCTGGCGTCCGTGTGGGTCAGGCGCCGTTGAACGTCGCCGGGTCGGGACCCAGGCGGCGGTTCTCGTTCAGGGCGGAGATTGCCGCGATGTCCTCGGCGTCCAGGGAGAAGTCGAAGACGTCGAGGTTCTCCTTGATCCGGGACGGGGTCACGGACTTGGGGATCACGACGTTCCCCAGCTGGAGGTGCCAGCGCAGCACGATCTGGGCCGGGGTGCGACCGTGCTTCTGGGCGACGGCGACGATCGCCGGCACTTCGAGGAGGCCCCTGCCCGAGCCGAGCGGGGACCAGGCCTCGGTGGCGATGCCCTGCTCCGCGTGGTACTCACGCGCCGCCAGCTGCTGGAGCTGGGGGTGCAGCTCGATCTGGTTGACGGCCGGGATGACGGACGTCGCCTCGATCAGCGACTCCAGGTGCTCCGGAAGGAAGTTGGAGACGCCGATGGCCTTGGCGCGGCCGTCCGCGTAGATCTTCTCGAAGGCCTTGTACGTGTCGATGTACTTGCCCCGCTCCGGCGTGGGCCAGTGGATCAGGTACAGATCCACGTACTCCAGGCCGAGCTTCTCCAGGGACGTCTCGAACGCGCGCAGGGTCGAGTCGTACCCCTGGTCGCTGTTCCACAGCTTGGTGGTGACGAAGAGATCCTCACGGGCGACTCCGGAGGCGTTGATCGCCTTGCCGGTGCCCTCTTCGTTGCCGTAGATCGCGGCCGTGTCGATGCTGCGGTACCCGGCCTCCAGCGCGGTGGCGACCGCCCTCTCCGCCTCGTCGTCCGGCACCTGCCAGACGCCGAAGCCAAGCTGCGGCATCTCGACGCCGTTGTTCAGGATGATCGGGGGGACCTTGCTCACGAGCTCTCGATCCTTCAGTCGTCGGTTGATACCACCATCGTCAACGATCAGGGGCTGTGTCGCATTCCTGGTCGGCTCACGCCTTGTACAGGGCCTCGACCTCCGACGAGTACGCGTCCTCGATCGCCTTCCGCTTCAGCTTCAGCGAGGGCGTCAGCAGCCCGTGCTCCTCGGTGAACTGGTGCGCCAGTATCCGGAACGTACGGATCGACTCGGCCTGTGACACCAGGGTGTTCGCCGCGACCACCGCGCGCCGCACCTCGGCCTCCAGGCCGGGGTCGCGCACGAGATCGGCGGGGGACATCTTCGCCTTGCCGCGCATCTGGAGCCAGTGCTCGACGGACTCGGAGTCGAGGGTGACGAGTGCGGCGATGTAGGGGCGGTCGTTGCCGACGACGATGCACTGGGCGACCAGCGGATGGTCGCGTACGCGCTCCTCCAGCACCGCCGGCGAGACGCTCTTGCCGCCGGAGGTCACCAGGATCTCCTTCTTGCGCCCGGTGATGGTGAGGTAGCCGTCCTCGTCGAGCGAGCCCAGGTCGCCGGTGGCGAGCCAGCCGTCGTGCAGGGTGGCGTCGGTGGCCTTGGGGTCGTTCAGATAGCCCTGGAAGACGTTGGCGCCGCGCAGCCAGATCTCGCCGTCGTCCGCGATGTGCACGGTGGTGCCGGGGATGGGCTGCCCCACGGTGCCGAACCGGGTGCGCTCGGGCGGGTTGGCGGTCGCGGCCGCCGTGGACTCGGTGAGCCCGTACCCCTCGTAGATGAAGACGCCCGCGCCCGCGAAGAACAGCCCGAGCCGCCGGTCCATCGCCGAACCGCCCGACATCGCGTGCTTGACCCGGCCGCCCATCGCGGCCCGGACCTTGGAGTAGACGAGCTTGTCGAAGAGCTGGTGCTGCATGCGCAGACTCGCCGAGGGGCCGGGTCCGATGCCCCAGGCCTTCGCCTCGATCGCCTCCGCGTACCGCACGGCGATGTCGACGGCCTTTTCGAAGGGGCCCGATCTGCCTTCCTTCTCGGCCTTGCGGCGGGCCGCGTTGAAGACCTTCTCGAAGATGTACGGGACCGCGAGGAAGAACGTCGGCTGGAAGGCGGCCAGGTCCGGCAGCAGGGCCGCGGCGTTGAGCTGCGGCTGGTGCCCGAACTTGACCCGCCCGCGGATCGCGGCGACCTGCACCATGCGTCCGAAGACATGCGCGAGCGGCAGGAACAGCAGCGTGGCCGCCTCGTCGCCCCGCTTGGAGTGGAAGACCGGCTCCCAGCGCTCGATGACGGTGTCCGCCTCGAACATGAAGTTCGCGTGGGAGATGAGACAGCCCTTGGGGCGCCCGGTGGTGCCCGAGGTGTAGATGATCGTCGCGACCGACTCGGGCGTGACCGCACGCCGGTGCCGGTGCACCACCTCGTCGTCGATGTGCGCACCCGCCTCGTACAGCTCGTGCACCGCGCCCACGTCGAGTTGCCACAGCTTCTGGAGCTGCGGGAGCCGGTCGACGACCGTGGCGATCGTCATCGCGTGGTCCTCGTGTTCCACCATGACGGCCGACACCTGTGCGTCGTGCAGCATCCAGAAGACCTGCTCGGCCGAGGAGGTGGAGTAGATGGGGACGACCTGGGCGCCGATCGTCCACAACGCGTAGTCGAAGAGCGTCCACTCGTAGCGCGTACGGCACATGATGGCGACCCGGTCCCCGAACCGGATCCCCTGGACGAGCAGCCCCTTGGCCAGCGCGAGCACCTCGTCGCGGAACTCGGCGGCGGTCACATCACGCCACTGCCCCTGATCGTCCTTGCGGCCGAGTGCGATGTGGAGGGGGTCCTCCTGGGCATGATCGAAGACAACGTCGGCCAAACCGCCCACCGGCGGCGCCGACGCCAACGGAGGGTTGGTGAACTCGCGCAATCCCGCTCCTAGTGGCGCTCCGCACAGCGCCGTGAAAGCTACCTCACCGTGCGGCGGGGCGGGAGGGGGGTCGGAGCGCCGAAAGGTAAGGCATACCTACTGGTCAGTCGCGGAAATGCCCACACATGTCACGGAAATGCCCGCACAGGGGGAACCGCCGGACGGAAAACCTTACGGTTCCGTAGGTTTCCGCCCCGCAATCTCCACCGAATCTGTACGACCCGTATCGCACCGGATGTGGAGCGCAGGTTCCACTTCCAGTGATCGTGTTACCCGCTGTCAAGGGAGCGTGCCCCACTGTCGTCGGCGAGGCGAGGCGAGGCGAGGCGAGGCGAGCCGGCCCCGGCCCCGGCCGGAGGAGGGCACGTCCTAAGCCCGACGCAACCGGTCCCCGCCCCCGAGGATCGCTGCCGCCAGTGCGTCCGCCGCGCCCTGGGCCGCCCTCCGGCGCCGCCCGTGCAGCAGGACGAAGTCGACCTCGCCCAGCTCCGGCAGTCCCGCCCGCTCCGGGACCCGCACCAGCCCCGGCGGGATGAGACCCCTTGAGTGGGCCATGACGCCCAGCCCCGCCCGGGCCGCCGCGATGAGTCCGTTGAGGCTTGCGCTTGTGCACGCGACGCGCCAGGACCGGCCCTGGCGCTCCAGGGCTTCCAGCGCCAGGGCCCGCGTGATGCCCGGCGGCGGGTAGACGATCAGCGGGACCGGCCGGTCGGGGTCCAGGCGGAGGCGTTCCGCGCCGATCCACACCAGGCGGTCGTGCCGGACGAGTTCGCCGCGCGGGTCCTCCGGCCGCCGCTTGGCCAGCACCAGGTCGAGCTTGCCCGCCGCGAGCTGTTCGTGGAGCGTGCCGGACAGTTCGACGGTCAGCTCCAGGTCCACCTCGGGATGGCCGTACCGGAAGCTCTCCAGGATCTCCGTGAGCCGGGTGAGGACGAAGTCCTCGGAGGCGCCGAAGCGCAGCCGGCCGCGCAGCCGGGTCCCCGTGAAGAACGCCGTGGCCTGCTCCTGGACGTCCAGCAGCCGGCGGGCGAATCCGAGCATCGCCTCGCCGTCCTCCGTGAGCTCCACGGAGTGCGTGTCACGCGTGAACAACTGCCGTCCGGTGGCGTCCTCCAGGCGGCGTACGTGCTGGCTGACCGTGGACTGGCGCAGCCCCAGGCGCCGGGCGGCCTGGGTGAAGCTCAGCGTTTGCGCGACCGCGAGGAAGGTACGCAATTGGGACGGGTCGTACATGGTCCGGACGTTATCGCAAAACGCGATGACAGTCAGAGCCGTGTGAAGGATTCCCGATTGCGCTTAAGGGGAGGAGGATGGAGAGGGCACGACCCACTTCAGACAATGACGTACTGAATCGCACGCAGAACAGCAGTGGAGAACCGTGAGACGCCTGAAGTGGCCGGCTTGGATGCCCATTGACCCGTACCTCCTGATGCTGCTCGGAACTGTGGGCCTCGCCGCGCTGCTCCCCGCGCGGGGTACGGGCGCCGACGTCGCCTCGGGCGCGTCCGAGGGCGCGATCGCCTTCCTGTTCTTCCTCTACGGAGCGCGCCTCTCCACCCGTGAGGCGATCGACGGACTGCGCCACTGGCGGCTGCACACCACCGTTCTCGTCTGCACCTTTGTGGCGTTCCCGCTGCTCGGCCTCGCCGCCCGCAGCCTCGAACCGGTGTTCCTGACCGACCCGCTCTATCAGGGCCTGCTCTTCCTCACACTCGTCCCCTCGACCGTCCAGTCGTCGATCGCCTTCACCTCCCTGGCGCGCGGCAACGTGCCCGCCGCGATCTGCGCGGGCTCCTTCTCCTCGTTGGCCGGCATCGTGGTCACGCCGCTGCTCGCGGCCTCGCTGCTCGGCGACAGCGGCGGCTTCTCCGCCGACGCGATCGTCGGGATCGTGTTCCAGCTGCTCGTGCCGTTCGTGGCCGGACAGGTGCTGCGGCGCTGGATCGGCACCTTCGTCGCGCGGCACAAGAAGTTCCTCGGATACGTCGACCGCGGCTCGATCCTCCTGGTCGTCTACACGGCGTTCAGCGCGGGCATGGTGCACGGCATCTGGCACGCGGTCAGCCCCGCCCGGCTGGCCGGGCTCCTGCTGGTCGAGGCCGTGCTGCTCGCCGTGATGCTCACGGTCACCTGGTACGGCGCGAAGGCGCTGGGCTTCAACCGGGAGGACCGGATCACCGTCCAGTTCGCCGGGTCGAAGAAGTCCCTCGCCTCCGGACTCCCCATGGCCGGCGTGCTGTTCGGCGCGCAGGCCTCACTCGCCGTGCTGCCGCTGGTGCTCTTCCACCAGATGCAGTTGATGGTGTGCGCGGTGATCGCCAAGCGGCGCTCGCGCGATCCCGAGGTGGTCAGGGAGCGGACCCCAGTCGCAGGGTCACAAATCGTGGCCGGTACAGCGACACGTTCCGGCTGAGGTTCGCCTGCGCCGAAGCACCTGTCGCGTCCAGCCAGTTGACGTCGTAGCTCAGCACCAGCCGGTCGTCGTCGCTCAACTCCACGTGCACCTGCGGGTTGTACGCCGCCACCTCGCCCTGCGGCAGCCGCGGGCTGAAGCTCCGGGTGGGCCCGTGCCAGGGTCCCGTCGGCGAGCACGCCCAGTAGGACGTGACCGTGGTCAGTCCCGCGGCGCCCGCCGCCATCGTGAACAGCACGTAGGTCCCCTCGTCGCGCACCACGCTGAACGCGCTGCCCACCCCCGTGCGCTGCCCGTCCCCGAGGACCGGCTTCGGAGCCGTCCGCACCGCCCAGCGCTCGCCGTCCCAGTACTCCCATGCCCCCGGCTCGGCGAGCCCGCCGCGCGGCACCCGCGCCACGTACGCCTTTGAGACGGGGCGGGAGGCGGCCTGTCCGTCGTCGCCGCCGAAAACGTACGTCCACTCGCCCGCGTCGACCGTCGTGGTGCCGAACAGCACGCGCCGGGAGGGATCCGCCACGGAACTCTGGTCCAGGACCGTCGTGATGCCTTCGAGCCGCAGGTCCGGTAGAGAGAGCGTGGCGACCTCGGTGGCGGTGGGCACCCCGTAGATCCACGGGTCCTGGCCCGCCGTACGGGTCCACAGCAGGACGCGTACCACCTCCTCGGAGGCACCCGGGAAGCGCGGTTCGACGCGCGCCGCGACAGGCCAGCGCCACTGCTGCGGCGCCGGGTCGGGGAAGACCGGCGCGGGGAGCGTGGTCTCCAGGCGTCCGGACTCCGACATCACCACGGCGGAGTTGCGCACCAGCGGAGTCGACGCGTCGCGCCAGGCGAAGGACTCGCCCACCGGGTTCGGCGGCGCGTACACCTGGCCGAGATAGGTGTCCGAGAACAGCCACAGCAGCCGCCCGTCCGGCAGCCGCACCGAATGCGTGCCGTCGCCGCCGGTCCAGTCGTCGACGCGAGAGGCGTCGTCCCCGTACCGGGCGAACTCGTCCGTGATCCGCTCCTCCGGGGCCCAGGACGTCAGCGTACGAGCCGGGCACACGTCGCCGCCCTCCCGGTCGTCGTCCGGGAGGGCGGTGAGCAGTACGGCGGCGCAGACCAGGGCCAGCAGGATGCCGAGCCCGGTCCCGTTCTGACGTCGTGCTCCTGCGTCGTCCGGCACGCACGGGACGTTAGCGGCCGTCGCTCACGTGGTCCATGGGCAGCCACAGCACGGTGTCCTGCGTCACAGGGAGGAAGTTGTCCGTGCGCAGGTCGGTCAGCTCGTCGTCGGTCAACGCGCGGGCGTCCACCCGGACGTCGTCGATCGCCCCGGCGAAGTGCGCCCGGCCGTCCATCCGTTGGCCGACGTGCACCCCGAACGGCGAGTTACGGCTGACCGATCCGGGCAGGTCGGCCGCGCTGAGCGCCTTACCGTCGATGAACAGCGTCAGGTGCCCTTCACCGCGGCGCAGCGCCAGATGGTGCCACTGCCCGTCGTTGTACGCGCCCATGGTGCGCACGGACGTCGTGGTCGGGGGCGCCGCGCCGTCCCGGGTGGTGATCAGGCCCGTGATACGGCCGGAGGCGGGCTCGCCGCGCAGCCACACCTGCGGCTGCGAGTTGCCGGACCCGCCCATCCACAGCAGCGGCTGTTCACCGGTGGTGGCCGTGTAGCGGAACCAGAGGGAGGCGGTGAAGGCCTTGGCGCCGAGCGGGAGCTGTTCCCGGTAGGGGAGGCGTACGGCGTCGTCGGTGCCGTCGAACTGGAGCGCGCCGCCGAGCACGCCCGGCGTCTCCCGGGCGCCACCGAGGACAGCTGCCGGCTCGGCGCCCGGTGCCAGGTCGAGGGTTGTCGGGTCCGCGCCGCGGTTCGGGCTCAGCCAGTCCTCGGTGAAGCGGGCGAAGCGGATCTCGTCGCGCGCGTCGACCGCGCCGCCCTCGTAGAGCAGCCCGACGGTGCCGGAGTCGATCGCCACCATGTCCGAGTAGCCGGACCAGTCCGTGGTGACGACCGTGCCGCGGTCCACGCTCTCCCAGGTCGCCCCCTCGTCGTAGGAGGAGCGGATCATCATCGTCCGGCGGCGGTCCGGGTCACCGGGGCAGGCGAGCAGCAGCCGGTTGCCCAGGCGCAGCAGCGAGCCCTGGACCTGGGGCGCGTAGAGATCCGGGATGTTCCTGAAGGGCGTGGTGAAGCTGTCACCGCCGTCGCTGCTGACGGCCTGGGTGCGGTGCCCGAGGTCGGAGCCGTCCTGCTCGCGCCCGCTGACCAGGACGGACCCGTCGGCGCGCTCCGTGAGCGCGATCTCGGACGGCTTCTGGCGGAAGGTCCCGTCATCGGCGATGGGCCACGAGTCCGTCGCACCGATGGCCCAGTGGTCGCCGCCGTCGTCACTGGTGATCAGTGCGGCGTGGTTGGTGGTGGGCCGGCTCCCCTCCCACGTCTCGGTGTTGACGCCGAAGACGAGGCGTCCGGCGTACGCGCCGGCGGTCAGCTGGATGCCGTGCACGGGACCGGTGGCGTACCAGGAGTTCCAGTGGGCCGGCAGGAGTTCCTTGCTCAGGTCGCGCGGCTGCGACCAGGTGAGACCGTCGTCGTCGCTGTGCTGCATGTGCGGGGTGCGGTCGCAGGGGACCGCGCAGTTCGCGCTGTCCGCCCGTCCCGTGTTGTACGTCTCGGCCAGCAGGATGCGGCCGGTCTCGCGGTCCACGAGGGGCGCCGGGTTCCCGTGGGTGTCGCCGTCTCCGTCGTTGACGACCTGGAGTGGGCCCCAGGTGCGTCCGCCGTCGGTGGACCGCTTGACCACGATGTCGATGTCGGCCGCGTCCCCGCAGTTGAGAACCCGTCCTTCGGCGAACGCCAGGAGCGTGCCCTTGACTGTCTGTACGACGGCGGGGATGCGGAAGCAGGAGTAGCCGGGATCCTGCGGGGCCTTGAAAAGCACCTGCTGCTCGAACTCGCCCGCTGCGGCGGCCCCTTGGGCTCCGGCCGGGACCGGCAGCGCGAGCAGCGAGGCGGTGGTGAGCGCGGCGGTGACGGTACATCTGAGACGAGCGCGGAGACTCGACGGCATGGTGCGGCCCTGCCCTTCATACGTCTGGACATCTGGTGACGAGGTGTCAGGGCCGGGGTATCGCTGTGCCGGGGGTACTCCGCGGTGCGGTCACGCAGCGTCCTCCTGAGGGCACCGATTCATTGGGAGCCCCAACGATATCCAGAGAACCGTTGGGATGTCCAATGATTATTGGATAGGATGTTTGTGTGTCTGCGTCTCTGTCCGCCATTCGCGCCCTCCCCAGCTGGCTCCTCGGCCGGGCGGCCGCCCGTGGCCGCGCGCTCGTCGCCGAGGCGCTGGCCGCCGAGGGCATGAAGATCTGGCACCACGTGGCGCTCTCCGCGGTCTCGGACCTCGGCCCCGTCGCCCAGGCGGAGCTGGGGCGCGGTATCCGGCTCGACCCCAAGGACCTGGTCGGCGTCCTCAATGACCTTCAGTCCGCCGGCCTGGTCGTCCGGGAGCCGGACCCCGCGGACCGCCGCAAGAACGCGGTGTCGATCACCGAGGAGGGGCGCCGCCTCCTGAGGCGCTGCGAGAAGGCGGCGCGCGAGGCGAACGACGAGCTGCTCGCCTCGCTGTCGGCGGCCGAACGGGAGCAGTTCATGGGCTTGTTGATCCAGATTTCCGGTACGGACGGCTGACACGGGCTAACGTTCCGTCATGAACGCACCCGAAGCCGAACCCAAGCTCGCTCTCGACCCCGCACGCACCGCCCTCGTGCTCGTCGATCTGATGGACCGCATCGTCGGGCTGCCCCTGGAACCCCGCAAGGGAACCGAAGTCCTCGCTGCGGCCGAGGAGTTGGCGGCCGCGTTCCGCGAGGTGGGGGCGCTCGTCGTGCTCGTCCGGGTGGAGCGGCCCGGGATTCCCCGGCAGCCGCCCGGCAGTGAACTCGTCGCCGGGCTTGCGGCGGAGGGCGACGTGGAGATCGTGAAGCGGACGATCGGCGCCTTCCAGGGCACCGGGCTCGACGAGCGCCTGCGTGAACGCGCCGTGACCACCCTGGTGTTCGGCGGCGTCGCCACCAACCTGGGCGTCGAGTCCACCGCCCGCGCGGCCGGCGACCTCGGCTACGACCTCGTCTTCGTGGAGGACGCGATGGCCGCCCTCACCGCCCCCGAGCACGAGGCTGCGGTGGGCCTGAACTTCCCGCGTCTGGGCACGGTGGTGACCTCGTCGGAGGTGCGGTTCGCCTAGGGGGTGAGGTGGGGCTGAGGCGGGACCTCTCCGGCGCAGGGGGCGCTCCCCGCCGTTCGAGGCCCCGCCACCGTGACGCGGGGAAGCCGGTCAGCCCTGGGCGGCCGCGGCCTGCAGGGCGATGCGGTGCTCGCCCGCGTACACGTTCATGGAGGCGCCGCGCAGGAACCCGACCAGTGTCAGGCCCGTCTCCGCGGCCAGGTCGACCGCGAGGGACGACGGGGCCGAGACCGCCGCGAGCACCGGAATGCCCGCCATCACCGCCTTCTGCGCCAGCTCGAAGGAGGCCCGCCCCGAGACCAGCAGAACGGTCCGGGACAGCGGCAGCGTGCCGTTCTGCAGGGCGCGGCCGACCAGCTTGTCGACCGCGTTGTGCCGGCCCACGTCCTCCCGCACGTCGACCAGCTCGCCCTCCTCGGTGAAGAGCGCCGCCGCGTGCAGACCCCCGGTCCGGTCGAAGACCTGCTGCGCCGCCCGCAACCGGTCGGGGAGGAGGGCGAGGAGCTCGGGCTCCAGCCGTACCGGGGGAGTGTCGTCGATCGTCCAGCGGGCCGTCGTACGGACCGCGTCCAGGCTCGCCTTGCCGCACAGACCGCAGGAGGACGTCGTGTACACATTGCGTTCGAGCGTGATGTCGGGCATCACGAGGCCCGGCGCCGTCCGCACGTCGACGATGTTGTACGTGTTGGAGCCGTCCACCGTGGCGCCCGCGCAGTACACGATGTTGGCGAGCTCGTCCGCCCGGCCCAGCACCCCCTCGCTGACGAGGAAGCCCGCCGCCAGCGCGAAGTCGTCACCGGGGGTGCGCATCGTGATGGCGAGCGGTTTGCCGTTGAGCCGGATCTCCAGGGGCTCCTCGGCGACGAGTGTGTCCGGACGGGTGGAGACCGCCCCGTCGCGGATACGGAGCACCTTGCGTCGTTCCGTGACTCGTCCCATGTTGATCAGCCCCGGTTCTGTACGTGCTGGTGGCCTGAGCGGCCCTTGCTGTGGAGGTTGCCGTGAGTGGCCGGACGGTCGTGCGGCTGGGTGACCTTCACCCAGCCATTGTCCTGCACCCGCGCGATCAGGGGGCGGCGCACTCCACCCCCTCGTCCGCCGGCCGTCCGGTCACGGCCGGCAGCCTCTCGATCCTGACCGCAGACGCCGTGAATTCCGCCGTACCGGCGATGGGACTGTTCGCCCCGGTCGCCAGCAGGCCGGTTTCCACCTCATCGGGAACGTGCGTGGCCGCCATGAAGGCCAGTCCGGGCCGCAGCTCGGTGTCGACCCATACCGGCGCCACCACCGAGCCCTGCCGCGAGGAGACCCGGACCTGCTCGCCCACGACCACGCCGTAGCGCTCGGCGTCCTCCGGGCACAGCTCGACGTACTCGCTCCGCTGCCGTGGCGGCGTGACACCGCCGCCGCGCACAGCGGTGCCGAGACGCCTACCCGTGGTGAGCCGGATCGGGTACCGCTCGTCCGTCAGGTCGAGCGGCGGGTCGTGCCGGACGAGCTCGAAGGCCGCCCGGTGACCGACTCCCGCGCCCGAGTGCCCCGTCAGCAGCGCCAGGTTGGCCAGCGCGCGAGCGTGCTCCGTGCCGTCGCCGCCCTGCCGCACGGCGCCGCCGGGCGCCCGGTCCTGCCGGGCGTACGACTGCGCCAACTGCCGTACGGCGGACGCCGGTACGCCCGTCACCTTCGCGGCCAGCGACGGTGTCCACGGTTCGACCAGCTGTCTGTACTCCTCGAAACCGCTCGTGGCGCTCTCGATGAAGGCCTGGTCGGCGAGGCCCGCGTGGATGATCTCGCGGGCGACCGCGTGAGCCAGCGCGATGTCGCTGCCGACGTCCAGGACCAGTGGACGGGTGGCCCTGGTGTGGAGCTGCGGTTCGGGTCGTCTCATGCGGCGGTCCGCAGCGCGAGCAGATCCGAGATGGCGTGCACGGTACGGAGTGTCGGCACCGGGACCCCCGTGATCTCCGCCAGCTCCACGACGGCCGCGAGCAGCACGTCGAGTTCGAGCGGTTTGCCGCGCTCCAGGTCCTGGAGCGTGGAGGTGCGGTGGTCGCCGACGCGCTCCGCGCCGGCCAGCCGCCGCTCGATGGAGATGCCCACCTTGCAGCCGAGGGCCTCCGCGACCGCGAGTGTCTCGGCCATCATGATCTCGATGACCCTGCGTGTGCCGCCGTGCAGGCACATCTGGCGCATCGTCGCCCGGGACAGCGCGCTGATCGGGTTGAAGGAGATGTTGCCGAGCAGCTTGAGCCAGATGTCGTTGCGCAGGTCCTGCTCGACCGGGCACTTGAGCCCGCCCTCCCGCATGGCCTCGCTGAACGCCTTGCAGCGCTCGGAGGTGGACCGGTCGGGCTCACCGATGGAGAACCGGGTGCCTTCGAGATGGCGGACGACTCCCGGCCCTTCCAGCTCTGTTGCGGCATATACCACGCATCCGATGGCCCGTTCGGGCGCGAGCACCGCACTGACCGCGCCGTCGGGGTCCACACTCTCGACACGGTGGCCGTCGTGCGGCCCGCCGTGCTGGTGGAAGTACCACCAGGGGATGCCGTTCTGAGCGGCTATCACCGCGGTCTTGTCATGCAGCAGTGGCTCGATCAGCGGCCCGCACGCCGCGTACGAGTTGGCTTTGAGACCCAGGAAGACGTAGTCGACCGGACCGATGTCGGCCGGGTCGTCGGTGGCGTGGGCTCGCGCGGTGAAGTCACCGCGGGGGCTGAGCACGCGGACTCCGTGCTGCCTCATGGCCGCGAGATGCGGTCCACGGGCGACGAGGTGCACATCGGCGCCTGCGCGGTGCAGCGCGGCGCCGACGTAGGCGCCGATCGCACCGGCGCCCAGAACTGCGACTTTCACTGTGTGGCGCTCCGTTCGGTCGAGGGTACCGAGGAACTGCCGAACTCTGTCGACGAAATATTGTCTACAGGATGGAATGAGGGGCGGCAAGGGCTGGGACAGCACGTGAGGGGCCGACAACGCTGCCTTTGCACGGCTTTTGCGCGGCCCACGCGCTGCGTTGGGCCAATGCTCGCGTCATGCCGGGCCGGTGGCGCGATTGTGCTGGCGTGAACCGTTCGTCGAACAGCGGCTGCCGTTCGCCGCGTCAGGCTTACCGCTCATCGCATACGGTCGACGAGTTCTGCCGCTCGGCTTCCCCAACGAGCAACCGCTTCCTATCGTTTGGGATCATGAGCCCCCCTGTCGCACCCCCAGGCTGGAGCCGCTGGCTCGTACCGCCGGCGGCCCTGTCCGTCCACCTTTCCATCGGTCAGGCCTACGCCTGGAGCGTCTTCAAGCCGCCGCTCGAATCCGCGCTCGGCCTCAGCGGTACCCAGAGCGCGCTGCCCTTCCAGCTCGGCATCGTCATGCTCGGCCTGTCCGCCGCGTTCGGCGGCACGCTCGTGGAGCGCAACGGGCCGCGCTGGGCGATGACCGTCGCCCTGGTCTGCTTCTCCTCCGGCTTCCTGATCGCCGCGCTCGGCGCCTACACCGAGCAGTACTGGCTGATCGTGTTCGGCTACGGATTCGTCGGCGGCATCGGCCTCGGCATCGGCTACATCTCGCCCGTCTCGACCCTGATCAAGTGGTTCCCGGACAGGCCGGGCATGGCCACCGGCATCGCGATCATGGGCTTCGGGGGCGGTGCGCTGATCGCCTCGCCGTGGTCCGCGCAGATGCTGGAGTCCTTCGGTTCCGACTCCTCCGGGATCGCGCTCGCGTTCCTGGTGCACGGGCTGACGTACGCCGTCTTCATGTCGCTCGGTGTGCTGCTGGTCCGCGTGCCGCGCAGCGAGAAGCCCGTCGCGGCCGGCCCCAGCTCTCTCGACGGAGTGCAGGTCTCGGCCCGGAACGCCGTACGCACCCCGCAGTTCTGGTGCCTGTGGGTGATCCTCTGCATGAACGTGACCGCGGGCATCGGCATCCTGGAGAAGGCCGCCCCGATGATCACGGACTTCTTCGGGGACTCCTCCACACCGGTGTCCGTCTCGGCCGCCGCCGGATTCGTCGCGCTGCTCTCCGCGGCCAACATGGCGGGCCGTATCGGCTGGTCCTCGACGTCCGACCTGATCGGACGCAAGAACATCTACCGCGTCTACCTCGGCGTGGGCGCCCTGATGTACGCGACCATCGCCTGGTTCGGCGACTCCTCCAAGCCGCTCTTCATCCTCTGCGCCCTGGTGATCCTCTCCTTCTACGGTGGCGGCTTCGCGACCGTCCCCGCCTATCTGAAGGACCTCTTCGGCACCTACCAGGTCGGCGCGATCCACGGCCGACTGCTCACCGCCTGGTCCACGGCAGGCGTGCTCGGTCCGCTGATCGTGAACTGGATCGCCGACCGGCAGGAGGAGGCGGGCAAGTCCGGCTCCTCGCTGTACGGCCTGTCGTTCCTGATCATGATCGGCCTGCTCGTCGTCGGCTTCGTGGCCAACGAGCTCGTACGACCCGTCCACGTCCGGCACCACATTCCCGCCCCCAGGGAGGCCACCGATGTCCAGCAGCAGTCCGCCTGACACCTCCAGCGGCGGTCCGCCCGACCGGCGGGCGCTGATCGCCTTCGCCTGGCTCTGGGTGGGGGCGCCACTCGTCTACGGGGTGTACGAACTCGTACAGAAGGCGACTCAGCTGTTCACCGGATGACTGTTCGGGTGTCCGGGGAATTGTCAGACAGGCCCCAGGGGCTGACAGAAGCCGACAAGCCTGGCGCCCCAATCCTGTGGCATCACTTGGCGTCGTACCCATGGGTCACTGATCACACTGGAGGATCCCGCTACCCAAGGCAACGAGGGGGACCCACCCATGAACGGCTCACGGATCGCCGCCGTCGGTCACTACCAGCCCGCCAAGGTGCTCACCAATGAGGACCTGGCGGAACTGGTCGACACCAGCGACGAGTGGATCAGAAGCCGGGTGGGCATCCGCACACGGCACATCGCCGGGCCCGACGAGCCCGTCGACGAGCTGGCCGCGTACGCCGCCGCCAAGGCGCTCGCCGCGGCGGGCCTGACCCCGAGCGACATCGACCTGGTCCTGGTCGCCACCTCCACGGCCGTCGACCGCTCCCCGAACATGGCTGCCCGCGTCGCGAACCGGCTCGGTATCCCCTCGCCGGCCGCGATGGACGTCAACGTCGTCTGCGCCGGCTTCACCCACGCGCTGGCCACCGCGGACCACGCCGTACGCGCGGGCGCCGCGACCCGCGCCCTGGTCATCGGCGCCGACAAGATGTCCGACGTGGCGGACTGGAGCGACCGGACGACCTGTGTGCTCGTCGGCGACGGGGCGGGGGCCGCCGTGGTCGAGGCGTCCGACGACCCGGGGATCGGCCCGGTGCTGTGGGGCTCGGTGCCCGAAATGGGCAACGCGGTCCGCATCGAGGGCACCCCCTCGCGCTTTGCGCAGGAGGGACAGAGCGTCTACCGCTGGGCGACGACCCAGCTCCCGGCCATCGCCCGCAAAGCCTGCGAACGCGCGGGACTCTCGCCCGAGGACCTCGCCGGCCTCGTCCTGCACCAGGCGAACCTGCGGATCATCGAGCCCCTCGCCGAGAAGATCGGCGCGGTCAACGCCGTCGTCGCACGTGATGTCGTCGAATCGGGGAACACGTCGGCGGCGAGTATTCCGCTCGCCTTCTCCAAGCTCGTGGAGCGCGGGGAACTCTCCAAGGGTGACCCCGTCCTGCTGTTCGGCTTCGGCGGGAACCTGTCGTACGCCGGACAGGTCGTCCGTTGCCCGTGAACAGCTCCCTCATCATGGTGTAACGAGCCCAACTCCTGTGCCCACTGGCCTTTGTGCGCCGTAGACTGTAGGCGAAAGACAATTCATAATTGCCTTTCGCAATGCAGCGACAACGCTGCCCAGGAGGGGACCGTGATGTTGTCGACAGGGACAGGGCTGCCACAGGGAGCGGTGCCCAAGCTCGAACGGCCCGGTCCGTTGCGCGACCGCGTCTACGAGGCGCTGCTCGAGCTCATCACCACCCGCGCCCTGGCACCGGGCCAGCACCTCGTCGAGAGCGAACTCGCCAGGCACCTCGGGGTGTCCCGGCAGCCCGTCCGCGAGGCCCTGCAGCGGCTCAGCACCGAGGGATGGGTCGATCTGCGGCCCGCCCAGGGTGCCTTCGTGCACGAGCCGACGGAGGAGGAGGCGGACCAGCTCCTGACGGTCCGCACGCTCCTGGAGGCCGAGGCCGCCCGGCTCGCCGCCGCCAACGCCGGTGCCGAGGCCATCGCCACCCTGGAAGCGCTGTGCGCGGAGGGTGAGCGCGCGGTCGCCGCCGACGACGTGGACACCGCGGTCGCGACGAACGCCCGGCTCCACGCGACGGTCATGGAACTCGCGGGCAACACCGTCCTCGCCGAGCTGGCCGCACAGGTCGACCGGCGGGTCCGCTGGTACTACACACCGATCGCCCGGCAGCGCGGCCGCCAGTCCTGGATCGAGCACCGCGAGCTGATAGCGGCGATCGCGGACCGTGACGAGCAGCGCGCCACTGCGGTCATGCGCACCCACACGGAGCACACGCGGAAGATGTACCACGAGCGGGAGAAGTAGTCCGGCCGCGTCCCGGCCATCAGGAGAGCGGGTCACAGCCTCGGCTGTGACCCGTTTTACGTGCCTGCGGATGCTTCTTTGTCCTGTCAGTGGAGAAAGTTGGCAGCAATCTCTGCGTTACTTCTTCCCACCCCAGGCAACCGCTGCTACGTTCCACTCGAAAGCAGGCCCGGCGAAGTGGCCGGAACTGGTGGACGCAAGCCAATTGAGGCGGGGAGGGGCCTGTGAGACGTATGACGGCACGACCCGCCAACGCGCACCAGGCGCGGCTGCTGCGGCTGTTGCGTGACGGCGGCCCCAACTCCCGCGCTCAGCTCGGCGATCAGGTCGACCTCTCGCGGTCGAAGCTCGCCGTCGAGGTGGACCGGCTCCTGGAGACCGGACTCGTGGTCGCCGACGGACTCGCCGCTTCCCGCGGAGGCCGCCGCTCCCACAACATCCGGCTCGCACCGGCGCTGCGCCTCCTGGGCGTCGACATCGGCGCGACCTCGATCGACGTGGCCGTCACCAACGCCGAGCTGGAAGTCCTCGGGCACATCAACCAGCCCATGGACGTACGCGAGGGCCCGGTCGCGGTCTTCGAGCAAGTCCTCGCCATGGCGGCCAAGTTGAGGGCCTCGGGGCTAGCGGAAGGGTTCGACGGCGCCGGAATCGGCGTACCGGGACCCGTCCGGTTCCCCGAGGGCATCCCCGTCGCCCCGCCGATCATGCCCGGCTGGGACGGCTTCCCGGTCCGGGAGGCGCTCAGCCAGGATCTCGGCTGCCCGGTCATGGTCGACAACGACGTGAACCTGATGGCCATGGGGGAGCAGCACGCGGGCGTCGCACGCTCCGTGGGCGACTTCCTCTGCGTCAAGATCGGTACCGGTATCGGCTGCGGCATCGTCGTCGGCGGTGAGGTCTACCGCGGTACGACGGGAAGTGCGGGCGACATCGGGCACATCCAGGCCGTACCCGACGGCCGCCCGTGCGCCTGTGGCAACCGGGGCTGCCTGGAAGCCCACTTCAGCGGTGCCGCGCTCGCCCGCGACGCCACGGACGCCGCCCAGCAGGGACTTTCGACCGACCTCGCGACCCGCCTGGAGGTGAACGGCAGCCTGAGCGCGGTCGATGTCGCCGCCGCGGCCGCCGCGGGTGACGCCACCGCGCTCGACCTGATCCGCGAGGGCGGCAACCGGACGGGTCAGGTCATCGCCGGCCTTGTCAGTTTCTTCAATCCGGGCCTGGTGGTGATCGGCGGCGGGGTGACGGGTCTCGGCCACACCCTGCTCGCCGCGATCCGCACCCAGGTCTACCGCCAGTCGCTGCCCCTGGCGACCGGCAACCTCCCCATCGTGCTGGGTGAGTTGGGCCCGACCGCCGGAGTCATCGGCGGTGCCCGGCTCATCAGCGATCACCTGTTCTCACCTGCGTAACCACTCTCGGTTCAACGGATAACCAGCACAGCGCCCTGCTCTGCCCTGCCCGAAACCCGCCTGCTCCGCACGCGCACCGCCCTGAATCCGGCCCGCACGCCTGCCAAAGGGAACCGCCATGGCACCAGAACCACCGCTGCTCACCATGTCCGGCATCACCAAATCGTTCCCCGGAGTCCGGGCCCTCGACGGCGTCGACCTCGACGTCCAGGCCGGCGAGGTGCACTGCCTGCTCGGCCAGAACGGTGCCGGAAAGTCCACACTGATCAAGGTCCTGGCCGGCGCCCACCAGCCCGACGACGGCACCATCAGCTGGCGCGGCGACCACGTCACCCTCCGGTCGCCGATCGCCGCCATGCGCCTCGGTATCGCCACCATCTACCAGGAACTCGACCTGGTGGAAGGCCTGTCGGTGGCCGAGAACGTGCACCTCGGGCATGAACCCACGGCCGCCGGTTTCGTCGTACGAGGAAGGGCGGCGAAGGAGTCGACCGCCGCTCTCCTCAAGCGACTTGGGCACTCCGAGATCGATCCGGCACGGCTCGTCGGTGAGCTGTCGGCCGCCCAGCAGCAGATCGTGTCCATGGCGCGGGCCCTCTCCCACGACGTACGGCTCATCGTCATGGACGAGCCGTCCGCCGCCCTGGACCCCGACGAGGTCGACAACCTCTTCCGCATCGTCGGTGACCTCACCGCGGACGGTGTCGCCGTCGTCTACATCTCGCACCGCCTGGAGGAGATCCGCCGTATCGGCGACCGCGTGACCGTGCTGAAGGACGGGCGTGCGGTGGCGGGCGGGCTGCCCGCGAAGTCCACGCCGACGCGTGAGGTGGTGGCGCTGATGACGGGGCGCAACGTCGAGTACGTCTTCCCGGACCGGCCCACGGCACGGCCGCCCGGCGAACCCCTGCTCCGAGTCCAGGGCCTGGCCCGTGCGGGGGAGTTCGAACCGCTCGACCTCGACCTGCGGCCCGGCGAGATCGTCGGACTGGCCGGGCTCGTGGGCTCCGGACGCTCCGAGATCCTGGAGACGATCTACGGAGCGCGCAAGGCGACACAGGGCCAAGTCATCGTCGACGGGCGTTCGTTGCGACCCGGCAGCGTACGCGCCGCCGTCCGCGCCGGGCTCGGGCTCGCGCCCGAGGAACGCAAGGCGCAGGCCCTGCTGATGCTGGAGTCCGTCACCCGCAATGTGTCGGTCTCGTCCATGTCCCGCTTCTCCCGCGGGGGTTGGATCGACCGCGGCGCCGAACGCGGCGCGGCGCGGGCGGCGACCCGCGAGCTGTCCCTGCGCCCGGACAACCCGTCCGTGCCGATCCGGACGCTGTCCGGCGGCAACCAGCAGAAGGCGGTCCTCGCGCGCTGGTTGCTGCGCGGCTGCCGGGTGCTGCTGCTCGACGAGCCGACCCGAGGCGTCGACGTCGGCGCCCGCGCCGAGCTCTACGCCGTCATCCGGCGGCTGGCCGACGAGGGCCTCGCCGTCCTGCTGGTCTCCAGCGAAGTGCCCGAAGTGCTCGGCCTCGCCGACCGGGTGCTCGTCCTGCGCGAGGGGCGGGTCGTCCACACGGCCCCGGCCCGGGAGCTCGACGAACACCGCGTCCTCGACCTCGTCATGGAAGGAACGTCAACGTCATGACGCAGCCAGCGTCACCTCCCAGGCCCGGTGACACCCGCAAGGTCCCGCCGGTGGACCGGACAAGCCCGTGGCGGACGGTCGCGGCCCGCGCCGACGTCCGTACGCTCTCCCTCCTCGGGGTGCTGGCCGCCCTGGTCATCATCGGCGGCATCACCAAGCCCGACGAGTTCCTCGACACCCGCAACCTCCAACTCGTCCTCACCCAGGCCTCGGTGATCGGCGTCGTCACCGTCGGCATGACCTTCGTCATCACCTCCGGCGGCATCGACCTGTCGGTCGGCGCGATCGTCGCCCTCGCCTCGGTGTGGGCGACGACGGTCGCCACCCAGGACTTCGGCTTCGCGGGCGTCCTCTTCACGGCCGTGCTCGTCGGCGTCGGCTGCGGTCTGGTCAACGGCATGCTCATCGCGTACGGCGCGATGGTCCCGTTCATCGCGACGCTGGCCATGCTCGCCTCGGCCCGCGGACTGGCGCTCCAGATCACCGACGGAAAAACCCAGATCGTCACCATCGACGGCATCCTGAAGCTCGGCGAGCGGGACTCCTACGTGCTCGGCATACCGCCGCTCGTGCTGGTCTTCGCCGTCGTCACGATCATCGGCTGGCTGCTGCTCAACCGCACCACCTTCGGCCGCCGCACGGTCGCGGTCGGCGGCAACGCGGAGGCGGCACGGCTCGCGGGCATCGACGTACGACGGCAGCGGCTTTACCTGTATCTGCTCTCCGGACTGTGCTGCGGCATCGCCGCGTTCCTGCTGATCATCCTGTCCGGATCGGGCCAGAACACCAACGGGAACCTCTACGAACTCGACGCCATCGCGGCCGCGATCATCGGCGGCACCCTGCTCACCGGGGGCCGCGGGACCATCGTCGGCTCGGTGCTCGGCGTCCTGATCTTCACCACGATCACCAACATCTTCGCGCTCAACAACCTGCAGAGCGACGTCCAGCAGATCGCCAAGGGCGCGATCATCGTGGCCGCCGTGCTCGTCCAGCGCCGTACCGCCAGCACGACTTGAGGGAAGGGTCCACCGCCATGCCAGAGCTCACGAGCCGCAGGGGACTGCTCTTCGGGACCGCCGCCGTCGGGGCCGGTGTCCTGCTCGCCGGGTGCACCAGCAACGAGTCCGACGACGACCCCGCGGCGAACGACCAGCCGGCCGCCTCCGACACACCCGGCAAGGAGGTGACGATCGGTTTCGCCGGGCCGCAGGCCGACCACGGCTGGCTCAACGCGATCAACGACAACGCCAAGAGCCGGGCAGAGAAGTACTCGGACGTGACGCTGGAGATCACCGAGGGCTCCAACGACACGGCGGCCCAGATCGGCCAGATCCAGACCCTGATCAACAAGAAGGTCGACGTCCTGGTCGTGCTGCCCGCAGACGGCAAGGCACTCACTCAGGTGGGCCTCCAGGCCATGCAGGCGGGGATACCGGTCGTCAACCTCGACCGGATCTTCAACTCACCGCAGGCATACCGCTGTTGGATAGGCGGCGACAACTACGGCATGGGCCTCAACGCCGGTCGCTACATCGGTGAGAAGCTCAAGGGCAAGCAGGGTGCCCAGGTCATCGAACTCGCCGGGCTCGACAACCTGGAGCTGACCCAGCAGCGCACCCAGGGCTTCGACGCGGCCCTGAAGAACTACCCGAACATCACCAAGGTCGCCCGCCAGGCCGCCGAGTTCACCGTCGAGTCGGGACAGGCGAAGATGTCCCAACTCCTGCAGGCCCAGTCGGACTTCGACGCGCTGTGGAACCACGACGACGACCAGGGAGTCGGCGCCCTGCGCGCCATCGAGCAGGCCGGGCGGGACGACTTCCTGATGGTCGGCGGCGCGGGCGCGCTCTCCGCCATGCAGGCCATTGAGGCGGACGACGGCGTCCTGAAGGCCACCGTCCTCTACCCGCCGACCATGGCCGCCTCCGCCATCGACCTCGCCCGCGCGCTCGGCCAGAGCAAGGGCATCGGCGGCCTCGCCGAGTTCGAGATCCCCGCCTCGCTGACGCTCTACTCGGCCGTCGTCGACAAGGAGAACGTCGGCCAGTACATGGCCACCGGCTTCAAGTGAGTCGGCCCGCAGCAGGGGCCTGACCCACGGATCAGGCCTTCAGGGGCCGGCCCACGGATCAGGCCCTCACCCCCCACCGTGTCACGATCACGAGGAGGACATCCGCATGGGACAGCCGCACCAGGGCGACGAGGCCGAGGCGGCCGCCGGGGCGCCGGCGGACGCCGAAGCCGCGAAGCGGCCATTGGGCGTGGGCATGGTCGGTTACGCCTTCATGGGCGCCGCTCACTCACAGGGCTGGCGCACCGTGGGCCATGTCTTCGACCTGCCGCGCAGACCGGTCCTCGCCGCCGTCTGCGGCCGTGACAGCGTAGCCGTCCGGGCCATGGCGGACCGGCACGGCTGGGCGGCGACCGAGACCGACTGGCGTGCCCTGATCGCCCGGGACGACATCGACGTCGTCGACATCTGCAGCCCCGGCGACACCCACGCCGAGATCGCCATCGCCGCCCTGGAGGCCGGCAAGCACGTGCTGTGCGAGAAGCCCCTCGCGAACACGGTCGCCGAGGCGGAGGCGATGGCGGATGCCGCCGAAGCGGCTGAGCGGCGCGGGCAGTTGGCCATGGTCGGCTTCAACTACCGCCGGTTGCCCGCGACGTCGTTCGCCCGCTCGATGGTCGCCGAGGGGCGGCTGGGCGCCTTGCGGCACGTGCGGGTGACGTACCTTCAGGACTGGCTGGTGGACCCGGAGTTCCCGCTCACCTGGCGGCTGCGCAGGGAGGTCGCGGGCTCCGGCGCACTCGGGGATCTGGGAGCGCACATCATCGACCTCGCGCAGTACCTGGCGGGAGAGCCGGTCATCGGAGTCTCCGCGCTCACCGAGACGTTCGTTCGGGAGCGGCCACTGCCCGGCGGGACGACGAGCGGACTGTCGGCCGCGTCGGAAGCCGGCGGTGGCGTCGGCACGGTCACCGTCGACGACGCCGCCCTCTTCACCGGCCGCTTCGCCTCCGGCGCCCTCGCATCCTTCGAGGCCACCCGGTTCGCGACCGGCCGCAAGAACGCACTGCGCATCGAACTCAACGGCGAGCACGGTTCGTTGGCCTTCGACCTGGAACGCCTCAACGAACTTTCCTACCACGACCACACCGAACCCGCCGCGCACGCGGGCTTCCGCCGCATCCTGGTCACCGAGCCCGACCACCCCTATCTGGACGCCTGGTGGCCGCCGGGCCACGGCCTCGGCTACGAGCACAGCTTCGTGCACCAGGCCCGCGACCTGGTGCAGGCCATCGCGGCCGGCCACCGTCCCGTGCCGTCCTTCGCCGACGGGCTGCAGGTGCAGCGCGTGCTGGCGGCGGTGGAGGAGAGCGCCGAGAAGAACTCCGTGTACACACCGACAGCAGCGGTCCATACGCCCATAGCGGTTCGAGGAGGCCTTTAACGATGCCGCGTACCTTCACGCTCTTCACCGGCCAGTGGGCCGACCTGCCCCTCGAAGAAGTCTGCCGTCTCGCCCGTGACTTCGGCTACGACGGGCTCGAACTCGCCTGCTGGGGCGACCACTTCGAGGTCGACAAGGCGCTCGCGGACCCGTCCTATCTCGACTCCCGGCGCGCGCTGCTCGACAAGTACGGCCTCAAGTGCTGGGCGATCTCCAACCACCTGGTCGGCCAGGCCGTCTGCGACGCCATCATCGACGAACGCCACAAGGGCATCCTGCCCGCGCGTATCTGGGGCGACGGCGACGGTGAGGGCGTACGGCAGCGGGCCGCCGCCGAAATCGCCGACACCGCCCGTGCGGCGGCCGCCTTCGGCGTCGACACCGTCATCGGCTTCACCGGCTCAGCCATCTGGCACCTGGTCGCGATGTTCCCGCCCGCGTCCGAGTCGATGATCGAGCGCGGGTACGAGGACTTCGCCGAACGCTGGAACCCGATCCTGGACGTCTTCGACGCCGAGGGCGTGCGGTTCGCGCACGAGGTCCACCCGAGCGAGATCGCGTACGACTACTGGACAACTCACAAGGCGCTGCAGGCGGTTGACCATCGCCCGGCCTTCGGCCTCAACTTCGACCCCTCGCACTTCGTGTGGCAGGACCTCGACCCGGTCGGCTTCCTCTACGACTTCCGCGACCGGATCTACCACGTCGACTGCAAGGAGGCCCGCAAACGTCTTGACGGGCGCAACGGCCGCCTCGGCTCGCACCTGCCCTGGGGCGACCCGCGGCGCGGCTGGGACTTCGTCTCCGCCGGCCACGGCGACGTCCCCTGGGAGGACGTGTTCCGCATGCTGCGCTCCATCGACTACACGGGTCCCATCTCCGTGGAGTGGGAGGACGCAGGGATGGACCGGCTCCAGGGCGCACCGGAGGCCCTGACCCGCCTCAAGGCGTACGACTTCGAGCCGCCGTCGGCTTCGTTCGACGCGGCGTTCGGCGGCAACGACTAGGCCGGATAACGCAGTTCCCTTCGCGGGGTTTCCGTTCACGGGGCCCCCTCGGGGGCACCTCACACGTTTCACCAGGTTCCGGGGTGACGGCGCACCCCGGCGTATCGCCGCACCGCGGCACCCGCCCGTACGACCAGCCCCGTCATGGAGGCATTTCGTGCAGCCGTACGCCAGTAACACGAGTAACAGGAAGAACGGAATCCGCACCAGACGCCCGAGACTCCGCGGGGCGCTCGCCCTGCTGAGCGGCGCGATCCTGGCGGCCGCGTCTCTCACCCTCACCGCACCCTCGGCCGGCGCAGCCGTCGCCGAGCCCGCCGAAGTCAGCGCGGCGGCCGAGGACTTCCAGCAGGTCACCCTCGCCAAGGGGGAGCCCGAGGTCGGCGAGCCCATGTCGCTTGCGGTGCTGCCGGACCGCTCGGTCCTGCACACCTCGCGCGACGGCGAACTCCGCCTCACCGACAGTGCGGGCAACACGAAGCTCGCGGGCAAGATCAATGTGTACTCGCACGACGAGGAGGGCCTGCAGGGCGTCGGCCTCGACCCCGGCTTCGCGCAGAACCGATTCATCTACCTCTACTACGCGCCCCCGCTGAACACCCCGGCGGGCGACGCCCCCGAGACCGGCACGGCCGCCGACTTCGCCCCCTTCGACGGCGTCAACCGCCTCTCGCGGTTCGTCCTGAACGCCGACGGCACCCTGGACAACGCGAGCGAGACAAAGATCCTCGACGTCCAGGCATCCCGCGGCATCTGCTGCCACGTCGGTGGCGACATCGACTTCGACGCCGCCGGCAACCTCTACCTGTCGACCGGCGACGACTCCAACCCCTTCCAGTCGCAGGGCTTCACGCCCATCGACGAGCGCGCCGACCGCAACCCCGCCTTCGACGCCCAGCGCACCTCGGCCAACACCAACGACCTGCGGGGCAAGATCCTGCGCATCAAGGTGAACGCCGACGGCTCGTACTCCGTCCCGGACGGCAACCTCTTCGCGCCCGGCACGGACAAGACGCGCCCCGAGATCTACGCGATGGGCTTCCGCAACCCGTTCCGCTTCAGCGTCGACAAGGCGACGGGCATCCTGTACGTCGGCGAGTACGGCCCGGACGCCGGCGCCGCCGACCCGACGCGCGGTCCCGCAGGGCAGGTCGAGTTCGCGCGCGTCACCGCCCCCGGCAACTTCGGCTGGCCGTACTGCACCGGCGACAACGACGCCTACGTGGACTACGACTTCGCCACCGGCACCTCGGGCGCGGCCTTCGACTGCGCCGCCCCCAAGAACACCTCGCCCAACAACACCGGTCTCACCGACCTGCCTCCGGCCCAGCCCGCCTGGATCCCCTACGACGGCGCGTCCCTTCCTGAGTTCGGCGACGGCTCGGAGTCCCCGATGGGCGGCCCGGTCTACCACTACGACGCCTCGCTCGACTCGCCGGTGAAGTTCCCGGAGGCGTACGACGGCGACTTCTTCGCGGGAGAGTTCGGCCGCCGCTGGATCAAGCGGATCGAGTCGGACGCGAGCGGCGCCGTGCAGTCCATCAACGACATCCCCTGGACGGGCACCCAGGTGATGGACATGGCGTTCGGCCCTGACGGAGCGCTGTACGTCCTCGACTACGGCACCGCCTGGTTCGGCGGCGACGAACACTCGGGCCTCTACCGGATCGAGAACGCCACCGACGGGCACTCGCCGGTCGCCCAGGCCACCGCCGACCGCACCTCGGGACAGGCGCCGCTGAGGGTGAAGTTCTCCTCGGCCGGTTCGACCGACGCGGACGGTGACGCCCTCACGTACAGCTGGGACTTCGGCGACGGCGGCACCTCGACCGCGACGAACCCGACGTACAAGTACAGGACGAACGGCACCTACACCGCGACACTGACGGCCAAGGACCCGAGCGGCCGGACGGGAAGTTCGAGCGTGCAGATCGTGGTCGGCAACACCGCGCCCACGGTGACACTCCAACTGCCGCAGGACGGGCAGCTGTTCAGCTTCGGTGACACGGTTCCGTTCAAGGTGAGGGTCACCGACCCGGAGGACGGCCGGGCGATCGACTGCGCCAAGGTGAAGGTCAACTTCATCCTCGGCCACGACAGTCACGGCCATGTGCTGACCTCGGCCAACGGCTGCACCGGCACCATCGTGACCGGGGCGGGCGACGGCCACGACGACGACGCGAACATCTTCGGAGTCTTCGACGCCGAGTACACCGACGCCGGTGGCGGCGGCCAGGCTCCGCTGACCAGTCACGACCAGCACGTCGTCCAGCCCAAGCACCGTCAGGCCGAGCACTTCGGCGCGTCCTCGGGGGTCACGGTCATGTCGAAGGCGACCGCCCACGGCGGTGAGACGGTCGGCGACATCAACAACGGCGACTGGATCTCGTTCACGCCGTACGTGCTGAGCAACGCCCAGAAGATCACGGCACGTATCTCGTCCGCCGGCGCGGGCGGCACCCTCGAAGTCCGTGCGGGCTCCCCGACCGGTCGGCTGCTGGGCAAGGCCACCGTGCCGGTGACCGGCGGCTGGGACACCTTCCAGGACGTGAGTGCCGATCTGTCCCGCGCACCGCGCGGCACGACCTCGCTCCACCTCGTCTTCAAGGGCAGCGGCACGGGCGCGCTGTACGACGTGGACGACTTCACCTTCACGACGAGCGGCTGAGGGGAGTTGCCGAGATGCGCGCACCAGCGCGAGTGATGACGTCCGCGGCGGCGGCGGCCGTGCTCATCGGCTGCGTGTCGGGACCGGCCGCGTCGAAGGGCGCCGATGAGACGCGGGTCCTGGTCTTCTCCAAGACCGCCGGCTTCCGGCACGACTCGATACCCGAAGGGATCGCGGCCGTACGTGAGTTGGGCGCGACAGGCGGCTTCACCGTCGACGCGACCGAGGACGCCGGAGCCTTCACCTCCCGCAACCTCGCCCGCTACGCCGCCGTCGTCTTCCTCTCCACCACGGGCGACGTCCTCGACGCCGCCCAACAGAGCGCCTTCGAGCGGTACATCAAGCGGGGCGGCGGCTATGTGGGTGTCCACGCTGCCGCCGACACCGAGTACGACTGGGCCTTCTACGGCGGTCTCGCCGGGGCGTACTTCCAGTCGCACCCGGCGATCCAGCCCGCGACGGTCGACGTCGAGGACCGGGCACACCCGGCGACCTCGGGACTGGCACGGGCGTGGAACCGTACCGACGAGTGGTACAACTACCGCTCCAACCCAAGGGAACACGCCCACGTCCTGGCCTCGCTCGACGAGTCCTCGTACACCGGCGGCACGATGAGCGGCGACCATCCGATCGCCTGGTGCCAGGAGTACCAGGGCGGCCGCGCCTTCTACACCGGGGCCGGCCACACCAAGGAGTCCTACGCCGAACCCGCTTTCCGTCAGCACCTGTTGGGCGGAATTCGGTACGCCGTCGGCGAGGCGCAGGCCGACTGCCGTCCGGAGAACGGCTACCGGCCGCTCTTCGACGGCACAGCCGAGTCGCTGTCGGCCTGGCGGCAGGCGGGACCGGGCTCCTTCTCGCTGAGCGAGGACGGCACGCTGACGTCGAGCGGCGGGCTGGGGATGCTCTGGTACGCGGACCCCGGATCCGGTGCGGGCTTCGGTTCGTACTCGCTGAAGCTGGACTGGAAGGTGGCCGGCGACGACAACTCCGGTGTCTTCGTGGGCTTCCCGGCCTCCGACGACCCGTGGTCGGCTGTGAACAACGGCTATGAGGTCCAGATCGACGCCACGGACGTGCCCGAGAAGACCACGGGATCCGTGTACGGCTTCCAGTCCGCCGAGCTCAAGAAGCGCGACCGCGCGCTGAACCCGCCCGGCGAGTGGAACACGTACGAGATCCGCGTGGAGGGCGAACGGCTCCGCGTCTGGCTCAACGGCGTGAAGATCAACGATTTCACCAGCACCGATCCGGCCCGGAGCCTGCGCGACGGGCATGTCGGCATCCAGAACCACGGATCCGGCGACGAGGTGTCCTTCCGGGACATCCGGATCAAGGAACTGCCCGTGAAGGGCAATTGAGCGGCGGCGGGCGGGACGCGCCGTACTCCCGCCCGCCGTCTCGGCCCCTTCTCCACTTCCACTGTCACTTCTGTTCCTGCTCCTGCTCCTGCTCCTGTTCTCCGTGGTTGACGTACGACAAGGAGGCTGCCCATGTCCGCGTCCCTTTCCGAACCCAGGGTCCCATCGGAACCCCGGGTGGGGGTGTGGCTGATCGGAGCACGCGGCTCCGTCGCCACCACCGTCGTCGCGGGCTGCGCGGCCGTCACCGCGGGCCTGCACGCCCCGACCGGCATGGTCACCGAGACCGACATGTTCTCCATCTGCGACTTGCCCTCCTTGTCCTCTCTCGTCTTCGGCGGCCACGACACGGTCGACTGCCCGCTGCCCAAGCGTGCGGAGGCGCTGGCCGCCGGGGGCGTCCTGCCGTACGGCCTCCCTTCGGCCGTGGCGGCCGAACTGGCCGCCGCCGAACGGGAGATCCGCCCTGGCGGGCCCGGCCCCGGCGACACCAGGGAACCCGACGAGCTCATCGAGGCCTTCGCCGCGGACATCCGGGATTTCGTACGGCGATGTGGCCTGACCCGCGCGGTCGTGGTGAACGTGGCCTCCACGGAGCCCGCGCCCACCGGCGACGCGCTGCCGCCGAGCTCCTTGTACGCGGCCGCCGCCCTGCGTGCCGGCTGTCCCTACGTGAACTTCACCCCCTCCACGGGCCTGCACCACCCGGCGCTGGCGTCTTTGGCCGAGGCCGGCGGCCTGCCCTACGCGGGCCGCGACGGCAAGACCGGCCAGACCCTGCTCCGCTCCGTACTTGGTCCGATGTTCGCCCAGCGGGCCCTGACGGTGCGGGCCTGGTCCGGCACGAACCTCCTCGGCGGGGGCGACGGCGCCTCCCTCGCCGACCCGGCCGCCGCCGCGGCCAAGAACGCCGGCAAGGAGAGGGTGCTGGCGGACACCCTGGGCACCGCACCGCAGGGCGAGGTCCACATCGACGACGTCCCCGCCCTCGGCGACTGGAAGACCGCCTGGGACCACATCGCCTTCGACGGCTTCCTCGGCGCCCGCATGATCCTCCAGACCACCTGGCAGGGCTGCGACTCCGCCCTCGCCGCCCCGCTGATCCTCGACCTCGCCCGCATCGTCTCCCGCGCCCACGACGTCGGCCTCTCCGGCCCGTTGAGCGAACTCGCCTTCTACTTCAAGGACCCGGTGGGGGAAGCCCCCGCGGGGCTGGGGGAGCAGTACGCGGCGCTGGCCCGGCTGGCGGGGCGACTGGCGGGGCGGCTGACGGGGCGGCTTGGCGAATCCTCGGGGGAGGCGCTGTGAGGGGGCGGCTGGTGCGGTGGCTGGGGTTGGCGGGGTCGGATGGATTGAAGGGGGCGGGTGTCAGCGCCGGCGCCGGCGCCGGCGGCAGTGGCAGTGGCAGTGGCAGTGGCGGTACTGGGGCGAGGGCTGACGCCGGCAACGGGGGTGCTCCTGGTGCGGGTGCTGGTGCCGGTGGCGACGCAAGTTCCGGGGCGAGGGCCGGTGTCAGCGCCGGTGCTCGTGCGGGTGCGGGTGTCAGCGTCGGTGGCGGCGCCAGTTCCGGGGCACGGCCCGGTGCCCGTGCCAGGGCCGGCAGCGCCTGGGCCTGGGCCGAACTGCTGCGTCTGCCCGCCCTGTTCACCGTCCCCGGGGACGCGCTGACCGGCGCCGCCGCGGTCGGGGCCCGCCCCAACTCCCGCACCCTGCTCGCCATCGGTTCCTCCCTCTGCCTGTACGAGGCCGGTATGGCCCTCAACGACTGGGCCGACCGCGCCGAGGACGCCGTGGACCGCCCGCACCGCCCGCTGCCCTCCGGCCGCATCCACCCGGCCGCGGCGCTCGCGGCGGCCGGAGCGCTGACGGCGGCAGGCCTCGCCCTGGCAGCCCGCGCGGGCGGCCGCTCCTTCGCGGTCGCCGCACCCCTCGCAGCCACCATCTGGGCGTACGACCTCGTGCTCAAACAGACCTCCGCGGGCCCGGCGGCCATGGCCACCGCCCGAGGCCTGGATGTACTCCTCGGCGCGACCACCACCGGTTCCGCACCCCGGGCCATGGCTTCTCTCCCCGGCCCGAGCACCCCTGGCCGTACCGCCGTCCGCCTGGCCCTCCCCTCCGCACTCACCCTGGCCGCCCACACCTTCGCGGTGACGGTGGTGTCCCGCGGGGAGACCCAAGGCGGTTCGTCGGCTGCGCCGCTGGCCGCCCTGGTCACAACGGGCGCGCTGGCCTGGGGGCTGCTGAGCGACCGGGGAGTCTCGGGACAGCCGGGACGCCGCCCCATGGCCGTACGGGCACAGGACGCCGGGGGCACTCCGACACCCCCTCACCCAGGGCGTGTTGACGCCTCGGGGCCGACATCCGACCGAGCGCCCATCGCAGCCCCCGTGCTGCGGATCGGCCAAGCGTCCGTGGAGGCTCCGGTGCTGCGGATCGGCCGAGCGTCCGTGGAGGCTCCCGTGCTGCGGATCGGCCGTGTGCCCATCGCGGCCCCGGTCCTGCAGGTCCGCCGAGCGTTCATCGAGGCACCGGAACTGCGGCGCGGCCGAATTCCCGTCGGCGCACCCCGGCTCGCGCCCACTGGAGCAGCGCCCCGCCCCGGCCCATCCCGGCACACCACAGAAGCCGCCCTGCGTGGAGCCCTCACCCTCGTCTATGCCCTGACCTTCGCCCGCCCCCTCTTCCACGCCGCGCTCAACCCCTCACCCCCGCTCACCCAGCGAGCCGTCGGTGGCGGAATCCGCGCCATGATCCCCCTCCAGGCCGCCTTGGCCGCCCGCGCGGGCGCCCCGGTCACCGCTCTCCTGACAGCCGCACTCGCCCCGGCGGCCCGCAAGTTCGCGAGGAAGGTGAGCGTCACATGACCCCGAGCCCCGACCGGACCGCACATCCGGAGCCCCACCCGCCCTCACACCCACGGCCCCGCACGACCTCGTACCAGGACACCGGCCCCACCGCGGCCCCCCACCCCCTCAAATTCGGTTACGGAACCAACGGTCTCGCCGACCTCCGCCTCGACGACGCCCTCGCTCTGCTCGCCGACCTCGGCTACGACGGAGTCGGCCTGACCCTCGACCACATGCACCTCGACCCGCTCGCCCCGGAACTCGCCACCCGCGCTGCCAAGGTGGCCCGCAGACTGGATGCGCTCGGCCTCACGGTCACCGTGGAGACCGGTGCCCGCTATGTCCTCGATCCGCGGCGCAAACACGGCCCGTCCCTCCTCGACCCGGATCCGGAGGACCGCGCCCGCCGCGTGGACCTGCTCACCCGCGCCGTACGGGTGGCCGCGGACCTCGGTGCCCACGCCGTGCACTGTTTCAGCGGAGTCACCCCGGCCGGCACGGACGAGGACACCGCCTGGAAGCGCCTCACCGAGGCACTCGCCCCCGTGCTGGACGCCGCCACCCGCGCCGGAGTCCCCCTGGCCGTCGAACCCGAGCCCGGCCACCTGCTCTCCTCCCTCGCCGATTTCCACCACCTCCGCCGAGCACTCGGCGACCCGGCCGCCCTCGGCCTCACCCTCGACATCGGCCACTGCCAGTGCCTCGAACCCCTCTCACCCGCCGACTGCGTACGCGCCGCCGCCCCCTGGCTGCGTCATGTCCAGATCGAGGACATGCGGCGTGGCGTCCACGAACACCTTCCCTTCGGGGACGGTGAGATCGACTTCCCGCCCGTACTCGAAGCCCTGGCTGCCACCGGCTACCGGGCCCTCACCGTCGTCGAACTGCCCCGCCACTCCCACGCGGGCCCCTACCACGCCGAACAGTCCCTCCCATTCCTGCACCACGCGGCCCGGAAGACCCCCCGCAGCCGCGAAGGGAGAATCCCGTGAACCACCCGCACCCGAGCAACCACGCACCGGCCGGCGACACCAGCTCTCCCGCCGTCGCCGAGCTGTACGCCCGCCTGAACACCCACCTCGGCGGAGCCGCCCGCGCCTGGCTCGACCAGGCACTCGACGAGGCCGCCGCCCACCCCGGCGCCCACGGCCCCATCTCCGTCTGGGAGCTACGGATAGCCGAAGCCGGCCGGCGGTGCGGACCCGAGCACGCCGACGCCGCCCGCGTGCTCCTCCTGCACACCGCCCGCGCCGACATGAACGCCCTCACCCGCGTCTACCGCCAGGGCACCGCCGCCGAACGCCGAGCCGTCCTGCACGCGCTGCCCCACCTGGTGGCGGGGCCGGACGCCCTGCCCCTCGTCGAGGACGCCCTGCGCACCAACGACACCCGGCTCGTCGCCGCCGCCGTCGGCCCGTACGCCGCCCGCCACCTCGACCCCCACAACTGGCGCCACGCCGTGCTGAAGTGCCTGTTCACCGGAGTCCCCGTCGAGGAGGTGGCCGAGCTCCCCCGGCGCGCCCACGCCGACGCCGAACTTGCCCGCATGCTCGCGGACTACGCCGACGAACGCACCGCCGCGGGCCGTCCCGTACCCGAGGACCTGCACCGTGTCCTGACCCTGACCGACCCCACCGCCACCCCCACTGGCACGTCCGGCAGCCCCGGCTCGCCCGGGCCATCCGGCACGTCCGGCAAGGAGTCCTGATGCGCATCTTCGACCCCCACATCCACATGACGTCACGGACCACCGACGACTACGAGGCCATGCACGCCGCGGGCGTCCGCGCAGTCGTCGAACCCTCCTTCTGGCTCGGCCAGCCCCGCACCTCTCCCGCCTCCTTCCTCGACTACTTCGACTCGCTCCTCGGCTGGGAACCCTTTCGCGCCGCCCAGCACGGCATCGCCCACCACTGCACGCTCGCCCTCAACCCCAAGGAGGCGAACGATCCCCGCTGTGTCCCCGTCCTCGACGAACTGCCCCGCTATCTCGTCAAGGACCAGGTCGTGGCCGTCGGCGAGATCGGCTACGACTCGATGACCCCCGCCGAGGACACCGCCCTGGCCGCCCAGCTCCAGCTCGCCGCCGACCACGAGCTGCCCGCGCTCGTCCACACCCCGCACCGCGACAAACTGGCCGGCCTGCGCCGCACCCTCGACGTGGTCCGGGAGTCCGCACTGACCCCGGACCACGTCCTGGTGGACCACCTCAACGAGACCACCGTCAAAGAGGCCAAGGACAGCGGGTGCTGGCTGGGCTTCTCCGTCTATCCGGACACCAAGATGGACGAAGAACGGATGGTCGCGATCCTGCGGGCGTACGGACCGGAGAAGGTGCTGGTCAACTCGGCCGCTGACTGGGGGAAAAGCGACCCCCTCAAGACCCGCCGGGTCGGCGACGCCCTGCTGGCGGCCGGATTCACCGACGACGACGTCGACCGGGTGCTCTGGCGCAACCCCGTGGCCTTCTACGGTCTCAGCGGCCGGCTGAACCTCGACCTCACGTCCCCCGACGCCACCCACGAAGGCAACTCCATCCTCCGCGGCGGGGAGTGAACGATGCGCTTCCGCCACCCCGACGGCTCGACCGTCCACCTCGCCTACTGCACCAACGTCCACCCCGCCGAAACCCTCGACGGGGTCCTCGCCCAGCTCCGCGACCACTGCGAACCCGTCCGCCGGCGCCTCGGCCGCGACCGCCTCGGTATCGGCCTGTGGCTCGCCAGGGACGCCGCCCACGCCCTGGTCACCGACCCGTCCGCACTGCGCGGACTGCGCACCGAACTCGACCGCCGCGGACTGGAGGTCGTCACCCTCAACGGCTTCCCGTACGAGGGCTTCGGCGCGGAAGAGGTCAAGTACCGCGTCTACCAGCCGGACTGGGCCGACCCGGAACGCCTCGCCCACACCACCGCACTGGCCCGCGTCCTCGCCCAGCTGCTCCCCGACGACGTCACCGAGGGCACCATCTCCACCCTGCCGCTGGCCTGGCGCACCGCGTACGACGACAGGCGGGCGGCAACGGCCGGCGCCGCGCTGACCACTCTCGCCGAACGACTCGACGCCCTGGACGAGCTCACCGGCCGCTCCATCCGCATCGGCCTGGAGCCGGAACCCGGCTGCACCGTCGAGACCACGCACGACGCCATAGCCCCGCTCACCGCCATCGGCCACCACCGCATCGGCATCTGCGTCGACACCTGCCACCTCGCCACCTCCTTCGAAGACCCGGACACCGCCCTGGACGCCCTCGCCCAGGCCCGCGTCCCCGTCGTCAAGTCCCAGCTCTCAGCCGCCCTGCACGCCGAACACCCCCATCTCCCCGAAGTCCGCACGGCCCTCGCCGTCTTCGACGAACCCCGTTTCCTGCACCAGACCCGGACCCGGACGTCCGCCGGCCTGTTCGGCACCGACGACCTGGGCGAGGCCCTCGCCGGCGACGCCCTGCCCGACTCCGCACCCTGGCGCGCCCACTTCCACGTCCCCCTGCACGCGGCCCCTGCCGCGCCCCTCACCTCCACCCTTCCTGTACTCCGCGCCGCCCTGACCCGCCTGGTCGGCGGCCCGCACCCGCTCACCCGCCATCTGGAGGTCGAGACCTACACCTGGCAGGCACTCCCGCCCGAGCTGCGTCCCCGCGGCCGAGCCCAGCTCGTCGACGGCATCGCTGCCGAACTCACCCTCGCCCGCGACCTGTTGACCGACCTCGGCCTCAAGGAGCTGCCGTGAGCACAGCACCCGAGAGCACCTCACCGGAGCACCCCGGCCGCCCCACCCCGCTCCTCGTCCTGGACGTCGTAGGCCTCACCCCCCGTCTCCTCGACCACATGCCTCACCTCAAGGCGCTCGGCCAGTCCGGCTCCCGCGCCCCTCTCGGCACCGTCCTGCCCGCCGTCACCTGCGCCGCCCAGTCCACCTTCCTCACCGGCACCCACCCCGCCGAGCACGGGATCGTCGGCAACGGCTGGTACTTCCGCGAACTCGGCGACGTACTCCTGTGGCGTCAGCACAACGGCCTCGTCTCGGGCGACAAGCTGTGGGACGCCGCCCGTCGCGCGCACCCCGGCTATACGGTCGCCAATATCTGCTGGTGGTACGCCATGGGCGCCGACACCGACTTCACCGTCACCCCCCGTCCCGTCTACTACGCCGACGGCCGCAAGGAACCCGACTGCTACACCAGGCCCCCGGCCCTGCACGACGAACTCACCGAGAAATTCGGCGTGTTCCCGCTGTTCCACTTCTGGGGTCCCGGCGCCGACCTCGTCTCCAGCCGCTGGATCATCGACGCGACCCGCCACATCATCGACACCCGGCACCCCGACCTGACCCTCTGCTACCTCCCGCACCTCGACTACGACCTCCAGCGCTTCGGCCCCGACGACCCGCGCTCCCTCCAGGCGGCCGCGGACCTCGACGCGGCCATGGCCCCCCTTCTCGACGACGCGAAGGCCGAAGGCCGAACCGTCGTCGCGCTCTCCGAGTACGGCATCACCCGGGTGAACCGCCCCGTCGACATCAACCGCGCCCTGCGCCGCGCCGGACTCCTCGAAGTGCACACGCAGGACGGCATGGAGTACCTCGACCCGATGGCCTCCCGCGCCTTCGCGGTCGCCGACCACCAGATCGCCCATGTCTACGTGCGCCGCCCCGAGGACCTGGAGGCCACGAAAGCGGCACTCGCCGATCTGCCCGGCATCGACCAACTCCTCGACGACGAGGGCAAGAAGACCCATCACCTCGACCATCCGCGCTCAGGCGAACTCGTCGCCGTCGCGGAGCCGGACGCCTGGTTCACGTACTACTACTGGCTCGACGACGCATGCGCGCCCGACTTCGCACAGCTCGTCGAGATCCACCGCAAACCCGGCTACGACCCGGCCGAACTCTTCATGGACCCCCTCGACCCCTATGTGAAGGTCAAGGCGGCGGGCGCGGTGGCCCGCAAGAAGCTCGGCATGCGCTACCGCTTGGCGGTCGTGCCGCTGGATCCGGCACCTATTCGGGGCAGCCACGGCCGCCTCCCCATGAGCGACGACGACGGTCCGCTCATCATCTGCTCCACCCCCCGCACAGTCACCGGCCGCGTCGCGGCCACCGAAGTGAAATCCCTGCTCCTCACCCTGGCCGGCCTCGCATGACGAGCCGTGACAAGACGTGACGAGCAACTACGGAAAGTGAAGCACGCGCCACTGACAACGCGTGCTGCGAAGTGACCCGCACGCGTCTGACCTGCAACAACAGGAGAAGAGGCACCCGTGACCGACCTTCAGCACACTCCCGGAACCGACAGAGCCGACGGCACCGACGAGGCCCTGCGCCGCAGTCTCGGCGTCGGCCGGCGCCGCTTTCTGAGCACCTGCACCGCCGTCGCGAGCGCGGCGATCGCCGCACCCGTCTTCGGCGCCTCGCCGGCACTGGCCCAGAGCCCTGGAGGCGGCGGCCACCGTGGTGAGGTCCTCGTCCCGGCGAACAGGCGCGGCATCATCCTCTACACCGTCCGTGACGCCACCGGCCGCGACCCCCTCACCACCGATCTGCCCTCCGGTTTCCGGGAGGTCTTCAAGCAGCTCTCGCGATACGGCTACCGGCAGGTGGAGTTCGCCGGATACGGCCAGCACGCCAACTCCCCGGGCGGCGCCGACCTGGAGTCAGTGGCGGGCGCCAAACTGCTGCGCTCCTGGCTCGACGACTACGGCCTGCGGGCGCAGGGCAACCACGGCTACATACCCCCGTCCTGGCCGCTCACGACACCCGACCTCGACACCTTCAAGCGGCACCTGGAGATCGCCAACATCCTGGGCCTCGCGCACATGGGCACCGGCGGTGACCCCACCGGCAGCGCTTACCGCGCCGACTGGGACGTCGCGGCCGACAAGTGGAACGCGCTCGGCGCGATCGCCCGCCGTGAGGGCGTCAAGCTGTACACCCACAACCACGACGCGGCGTACGGATTCCTGCTCGACGGGGGCCCGCTCGACGCCCAGGGCCGCCCCACCCGCAGCTCCGGCATCCGCAAGCTGGAGTACTTCCTGAAGGTCACGGACCCGAAACTCGTCTGGCTCGAGATGGACATCTTCTGGGCGCATGTCGCCCAGTACAAGTTCCACACCTACACCGCCCACGACGGCTCCACCCAGGAGAAGGTCTTCGACCCCGCCGGTCTCGTCGTCCGCAACAACAAGCGCTACCCGCTGTTCCACGCGAAGGACGGCACTGTCAACACCACCAACGGCATGGGATACGACATGGTGCCGTTCGGTACCGGCGTCATCGACTACACCACGTTCTTCTCGCGCGTCGGCGAGAGGAACTACCACAACCCGATGGTCGAGCAGGACAACGCCCCGAGTTCAACCGATCCCGCGCAGTCGCTGACGTACGCGAAGATCGGTTACGACAACCTCGCGGCCCTCCGTAAGAAGCGCAGGTAGCCGGACCCGCGCCCGGCACACAGCCGCGCTCAACACAGACGGGCGGCCCTCCCCGCGAGTCAGAACGTGGGGAGGGCCGCCCGTTGTCAGGGCTCCCTTACTCAGCCGGTCGTACGTGCTCGGTCAACCGGTACTTCCTTGCTCAGCCCACCGGTTGCGGCTGTGGCGCAGACGCGGTCACCTTGCTGTTCTGCCCCGGCTGCCGAAGGAGCAGTGCTATCGCCGCCGCCACCATGGAGATGCCGCCGGCCAGCGCGTAGGCGCCGTTGTAGCCCCAGGCGGCGACCACCATCGAGCCGAGACCACCACCGAACAGGCCGCTGATCAGCTTGCCGCTGTACACAAGGCCGTAGTTGGTGGCGTTGTAGTTCTCGCCGAAGTAGTCCGGCGTCAGAGCCGCGAACAGCGGATAGAAGGCTCCGCCGCCGAACCCGGAGAGGAAGGCGAAGACCAGGAACAGCCACTCGCTCTTGATGTCTCCGGCCCAGATCACGCCGAACTGCGCGAGACCCAGGACGACGATGACGTAGACCAGGGTCTGCTTACGGCCCAAGGTGTCGGACAGCCAGCCCACCACTCCACGGCCGATTCCGTTGATGACGGCCATGACGCCCATCGACGACGCCGCCACGAGGGGGCCGAAGCCCACCTCCTTGGCGAAGTCGACCTGGAAGGAGATGCCGAATATGGATACGCCCGCGGTCATGACGAGTGCGATCCACATCAGGGGGAGCATCCCGGTCCTGATGGCCTCCTTGGGTGTGTACTGCTTCACCGCGGGAGGGTTCTTGGCGAGGCTGGCCGCGCCCTTCGTGGAGGCGCCGTAGGTCAGCGGATCGATGTCCGCGGGCCACCAGTTCTTCGGCGGGTCCTTGAAGAAGAACGCGGTCGCCAGTACCACGACCATGATGTAGACGCCGATGAGGTCCAGCACACGGTGGTAGTTGGCCGTGTCGAACGCGTAGTTGAAGATGAAGATGAACGGCAGGGAGCCGTACGCGAATCCGCCGTTGACGAATCCTGTCTTCGCACCACGTCGCTCGGGGAACCACTTGCCGACCATGTTGATGCAGGTCGCGTACACCAGGCCGGAGCCGACGCCCCCGATGACACCGAAGCCCAGGATGGCCAGGACGACGTTGTCGAGGTGCGACAGGGCGAGGAAGCCCAGCAGACACATGACCGACCCCGTGTACATGGCCCTGCGGGCGGTCAGTATCCCCTTCTCCCGCATCCAGCCCGCGGGGAAGGCGATCCCGGCCTGGAAGAAGATCCAGACGCTGAGAATCCAGAAGGTGTTGCTCTGCGTCCAGCCATGTCCGTGGGACAGGGTGTCCTCGGCCGAGCCGTACGCGTACTCGAACACGCTGATCGCCATCATGGCTATCCATGGCAGGTACACCATGAACTTCCGTGAGTGGCCCAGGATGTCCCGGTCCGTTTCGCCGATCCGGTAGACACGGCCCCGGGAATCGGTGACTTCACGGTATGCGCGGTTCGAGGCGTCGGAATTGTCCGACGAGTCTTTCGCGGCGATTGGTTCCGCCGTCATTACGCCATCTCCTCGCCAAGCGGTTGTGGGTTGGGAACTGTTCGCCGGGCATTTTGCGGCTTGGGCCTGCCCGGAGCTTTGAGGAACGTCGCCAGCACGGCGGACATCAGACCGATGGATCCGGCGATCGCGAATGCACCGTTGTAGCCCCATGCATTGACGACCAGCGCGCCCACGCCTGAGCCCACGAGGCCCGAGATCAGCTTCGAGCTGTAGACGATTCCGTAGTTTGAGGCGTTGTTGTCCTCGCCGAAGTAGTCAGCCGTCATGGCTGCGAACAGCGGGAAGATCGCGCCGCCGCCGAATCCGGAGACCATGGAGCAGAACAGGAAGAACGGCATGCTGCCCATCTGGCCGGAGACCAGCACACCGAACTGGGCAGTGCCCAGTACCAGACACACGATGATCAGTGTCTTGCGGCGGCCGACCTGGTCGGATATCCAGCCGATGATGCCGCGTCCGGTGCCGTTGACGATGGCCTTCAGGGACATCGCCGTGGCCACGATCCCGCCCGCGAAGCCCATGTCCTTGCCGAACGGCACCTGCATTGCGATGCCGAAGATGTTGATTCCGGCCGTGCAGAGCAGGCAGAACCACATCATCCAGAGGACGGGTGTACGAATGGCCTCCCTCGGGACGTACTGCTTCACCGCCGGCGGGTTCTTCGCCAGCGCCTTGCGGACCCTCGGGTCGTCCGAGACCTTCAGCGGGTCGGCGTGCGCCGGCCACCAGCCCTTGGGCGGGTCCTTGAAGAACCAGCCCGAGACGCCGACGACGGTGCAGCAGATCAGACCGACCGCCACCAGGACGGTCTTGTAGTTGCTCAGGTCCATGTAGGACGTGAACAGGAACACGAAGGGCACCGAGCCATAGGCGAAACCGCCGTTGACCAGGCCGGTCTTGCCGCCCTTGCGCTCCGGATACCACTTGCCGACCATGTTCACGCAGGTCGCGTAGACGAGACCGGCTCCGATACCGCTGAACATGCCGAACCCGATGTACGCGACGATCACATGCGGTGCGTACGCGAGCGACAGATAGCCCAGGACCGTGCCGAGCGCGCCGAGGAACATGGCGTACCGCGCGGGCAGCCTTCCGCTCTCACGGAGTTGCCCGGCAGGGAAGGCGACCGCTGCCTGGAAGAAGATCCAGACACCCATGAGCCAGAAGATGTGCCCGCTGTCCCAGAGATGGGCCTCGTGCAGCGTGTCCTCGGCCGAGGTGAACGCGTACTCCGAGGAACTGATGCCCATCATGCCCAGCCATGGGAAGAGCACCATGGTCCATCGTGGTCGTCCCATGATGTCCCGATCGGTCTCCCCGATGCGGTACTTGCGGCCGTTGGAGTCCGTCACCTCCCTGTACGGGACGGGCTTTGTGAAATCAGTGGTTGTCATTTGCTCGAGCACCCCTTGCGTCGAAAGATCTGGACAGCGCCCCCTGCCAAATGCCTTTCGTGCGCCTGCGGGTCACGGGGGTGGCCAATGCGCACCGTGGGTCCCCCCGCACGGAATTAGGTCATGAACCCGCCCCCCAACAGCCCTGCCGTCCGCACCCGGCGGTACTTCGCGCGGAGTGCGGCCATGGGCTTCTCGGTCGTGTACGGGGAGGCAGGGGCCTCCCGCTCGTGGACCGGGACGGTCATCTCGTGGATGACCGCGATCCCGGAAGCGTCGGTGGTCACGTCAGATCACCCCGCTCGACCTGAGGAGGCGTAGCTCCTCGTCACCGAGGCCGAGTTCGCCGACGTAGACCTCTTCGTTGTGCTCGCCGAGCAGCGGCGGGCTGGTCACGTCGACAGGGGAGTCGGAAAGCTTCAGCGGGCTGCCCACGGTCACGAACTCGCCCCGCTCGGGATGCGGCACGCGGACGACCATCTCATTGGCGACCAGCGAGGCGTCCTCGATGATCTCCTTCGTGGACAGAATCGGGCCACAGGGGATGTGGTGGGCGTTGAGCCTCTCCAGCACCACCATCTTGGGGAGGGTGCTGGTCCACTCCTCGATCAGCTGGAACATCTTCTCCAGCTTGGGCAGCCGGGCCTCGGGGGTGGCCCACTCGGGGTCCTCGGCCAGCTCGGGGCGGCCCAGGAGTGCGGTGATCGGCTTCCAGCCGACGGGCTGGACGATCACGTACACATAGTCGTTGGGGCCGCCGGGGGCGCATTTGACCGCCCAGCCGGGCTGGCCGCCGCCGGAGGCGTTCCCCGACCTGGGAACCTCGTCGCCGAAGTCCTCGTTGGGATATTCGGCGAGTGGACCATGGGCCAGGCGCTGCTGATCGCGCAGCTTCACCCGGCAGAGGTTGAGCACAGCATGCTGCATGGCCACATTGACCCGCTGGCCGCGGCCGGTGTTCTCTCGTTGGAACAGCGCCGCGAGGATCCCCGCCACGGCGTGGATGCCGGTGCCCGAGTCGCCGATCTGGGCGCCGGTCGCCAGTGGCGGGCCGTCCTCGAAGCCCGTGGTCGCCATGGCCCCGCCCATGGCCTGGGCGACGACCTCGTACGCCTTGTAGTTGGTGTACGGGCCTTCGCCGAAGCCCTTGATGGACGCGTACACGATGCGCGGGTTGATCTCGCGGATGCGGTCCCAGCTGAAGCCCATGCGGTCGATGGCACCGGGCCCGAAGTTCTCGACCATCACGTCACAGCGGCTGATCAGTTCGGTGAGGATCTGCTTGCCGCGTTCGGTCTTGGTGTTGAGGGTGATGCTGCGCTTGTTGCTGTTGAGCATCGTGAAGTACAGGGAGTCGACGTCCGGGAGGTCGCGCAGTTGTCTACGCGTGATGTCACCGGTCGGCGCCTCCAGCTTGAGGACGTCCGCACCCAGCCAGGCCAGCAGCTGGGTCGCCGAGGGGCCGGACTGCACATGTGTCATGTCGAGGACTCGGATGCCTTCTAGAGCCTTCGTAGTCACAGGTCACCTCACTTGTCCGTTGCTTCCAGCGCCCGGCGTCGCAGGTCCTGAGCCCCGCTCGGCACATTGCATACAGTCGACGGATACTGTATGAAGATTGTTATCCCGCATCCGATGGGTGATGTCCAGGGGGCGTGCACCACTTTTAAGACAGGAGCCTGATGATGGACCTGTACGAACACCAGGCGCGGGCACTCTTCGAAGAACACGGCATCGTGGTGCCGCGGGCAGAGGTCGCGGACTCCCCCCGGGAGGCACGCGAGATCGCCCGTCGACTGGGTGGCAATGTGGTGGTAAAGGCCCAGGTGAAGATCGGCGGGCGCGGCAAGGCGGGCGGGGTGAAAGTCGCCGCGGACCCGGCCGCAGCCGAACTGACGGCACGTCAGATCCTCGGTATGGACATCAAGGGTCACGTGGTCCGCAGCGTGATGCTGGCCCAACTGGTGGACATCGAGAGCGAGTTCTACGTCTCTTACGTCCTCGACAGAGCGGCCGGACAATTCATCGCGATTGCCTCCGCCGAGGGCGGCATGGAGATCGAAGAAGTGGCTGCCACCAGGCCAGAAGCGGTAGCGCGCATTCCGATCGACCCTGCGGAGGGCGTCACGTCCGCAAAGGCGACCGAAATTATCCAGGTAGCAGGCCTACCACCACAGGCAGTTGACGTCCTGGTTCGGCTGTGGCAGGTGCTGATCCGCGAGGACGCCGTCCTCGTCGAGGTGAACCCCCTCGTCCGTACGGCCAAGGGGCAGATCCTGGCCCTGGACGGCAAAGTCACCCTCGATGACAATGCCCGCTTCCGGCAGGCGCGTTGGGGAGAGCAGGACACCGGGCACGACGATCCGCTGGAGGCGGCGGCTGCCGCAAAGGGCCTCAACTACGTCAAGCTCGCCGGCGAGGTCGGCATCATCGGCAACGGCGCGGGGCTGGTCATGTCGACGCTCGACGTGGTCGCCGGCTGCGGCGCCCGCCCGGCCAACTTCCTCGACATCGGTGGTGGCGCCTCCGCCCAGATCATGGCCGACGGCCTGTCCGTGATCCTCTCCGATCCTGACGTGAAGTCCGTCTTCGTCAACGTCTTCGGCGGGATCACCGCCTGCGACGCGGTCGCCGACGGCATCGTGCAGGCCCTGGACACCGTCCATCTCACCAAACCGCTGGTGGTCCGCCTCGACGGCAACAACGCCGTCCGCGGCCGCGCCATCCTCGACGACCGTGCGCACCCCCTGGTGCAGCAGGCCACCACCATGGACGGCGCCGCGCGCCGTGCCGCCCAACTCGCCAACGCCGCCTGAAGGAAGTGGACATGGCCATCTTTCTCAGCAAGGAATCCAAGGTCCTCGTCCAGGGCATGACCGGCGCCGAGGGCATGAAGCACACCCGGCGGATGCTTGAGGCCGGCACCGACGTCGTCGGCGGCGTCAACCCCCGCAAGGCGGGCCGGACCGTCGACTTCGACGATCGCGCCGTACCCGTGTTCGGGTCGGTGCGGGAAGGCATCGAGGCCACCGGAGCGGACGTGAGCGTCGTCTTCGTCCCACCGGCCTTTGCCAAAGCCGCCGTACTGGAAGCCGCAGACGCCGGGATCGGACTCGCCGTCGTCATCACCGAGGGCATCCCCGTCCACGACTCCGTGGTCTTCAACGCGTACGCCGCCGCCAAGGGCACCCGCGTCATCGGCCCCAACTGTCCCGGCCTGATCAGCCCCGGCGAGTCGAACGCGGGCATCATCCCCGCCGACATCACCAAGCCCGGCCGCATCGGCCTGGTCTCCAAGTCCGGCACCCTCACCTACCAGCTCATGTACGAGCTGCGGGACATCGGCTTCTCGACCTGTGTCGGCATCGGCGGCGACCCCGTCGTCGGCACCACCCACATCGACTGCCTGGCGGCCTTCCAGGAAGACCCCGACACCGAACTGATCGTTCTCATCGGGGAGATCGGCGGCGACGCCGAAGAACGGGCGGCCACGTACATCCGTGACCACATCACCAAGCCCGTCGTCGGCTACATCGCCGGCTTCACCGCGCCCGAAGGAAAGACCATGGGGCACGCGGGCGCCATAGTCTCCGGCTCGTCGGGCACCGCCCAGGCGAAGAAGAAGGCCCTGGAGGCGGTCGGAGTGCGCGTGGGCGGCACCCCGACCGAGACGGCGCGGCTGGTACTGAACCAGCTCGAAGCGGAACGTGACGTCACTCATAGTTGACATGAGGTGACTGCTGGGTACATCCCGGACTCACTACGTTCCTCCGTTCGGACATGGCTGCCTCACAGCCACTCCGTACGTAACGCGACACCTGCTCGCGCGGGCCCGAGCTTCCTGCGGTTCGGCAGAAGCCGGCCCACCGCCCCCGACTGTGCACCGAGAGCGGAGAAATCCAATGGCAACCACCCTCAACACCACCAACCTCGTCCTGAAGGCCGGTACGTCCTGGAACGACGCCTGGCAGCGCTGCCTCCGGGTGGCGCCCGAGGCATTCCAGGACGACCGGGTTCTCAACCTCTGGGGCTCCGCCTGGCAGGCGGACGGCCGGGCGCTGCCCGCCACCAGTCCCGTCGACGGCAGCCCCATCGCGGGCCCGCCGCGCCTGGACGGCGCCACCGCCCAGCAGGCCGTGCGTGCCTCACTCGACCAGCACCGCGCCTGGCGTCATGTGCCGCTCGCGGAGCGCCGGGCCCGCGTCGCGGCGACCCTCGACGCGCTGACCGAGCACCGTGAACTGCTCGCCCTTCTGCTGGTCTGGGAGATAGGCAAGCCCTGGCGGCTCGCCCAGGCCGACGTGGACCGGGCCATCGACGGCGTGCGCTGGTACGTCGACGGCATCGAGCCCATGGTGGAGGGCCGGGTTCCACTCGACGGCCCCGTGTCCAACATCGCGAGCTGGAACTACCCGATGAGCGTGCTCGTTCACGCAATGCTGGTTCAGGCACTGGCCGGCAACGCGGTCATCGCCAAGACCCCGACCGACGGCGGCGTCGCCTGCCTCACCCTGGCCAGCGCGCTCGCCGCCCGCGAAGGGATCCCGGTCACCCTCGTCAGCGGCAGCGGACGCGAGCTGTCCGAGGCCCTCGTCCGCGCGCCCGAGATCGGCTGCGTCTCCTTCGTCGGCGGCCGTGACACGGGCGCCGCGGTGGCCACCGCCGTCGCCGACCTGGGCAAGCGCCACGTCCTGGAGCAGGAGGGGCTGAACACCTGGGGCATCTGGAACAACTCGGACTGGGACGCACTGACCGCGGTCATCCCCAAGCTCTTCGACTACGGCAAGCAGCGCTGCACCGCCTACCCGCGCTTCGTCGTCCAGCGGACCCTGTTCGACGAGTTCCTGGACGCCTACCTCCCGGCGGTCCGCACCCTGCGCATCGGCCACCCGCTCGCGGTCGAGCACCCCGACGACCCGTACCCGTCCCTCGACTTCGGCCCGGTGATCAACGCGGCCAAGGCCAAGGACCTGCACGACCAGGTCGCCGAGGCCATCGACCGGGGTGCCGTCCCGCTGCACCGTGGCAACCTGTCCGACGCGCGCTTCCTGCCGGGCCAGGACACCTCGGCGTACGTCCACCCCGTCACGATCCTCAACCCGCCCCCGTCCTCGCCGCTGCACCACGCGGAACCCTTCGGCCCGGTCGACACCATCGTCCTGGTCGACACCGAGGCCGAGCTGCTCGCCGCCATGAACGCGTCCAACGGCGCGCTGGTCGCCACCCTGTCCACGGACGACAAGTCGACGTACGACCGGCTGGCACCGCAGATCCGGGCGTTCAAGGTCGGTCACGGCAAGCCCCGCTCGCGCGGCGACCGCGACGAGCTCTTCGGCGGCTTCGGCGCGTCGTGGCGCGGCGCCTTCGTGGGCGGGGAACTGCTGGTGCGTGCGGTGACCCAGGGACCGGCGGGGGAGCGGCTGCCGGGCAACTTCCCCGACTACATCCTGATGCCGTGAGGTGAGGACGGTGCGGGCGGCGCCCATGACCGGGGCGCCGCCCGCCGGCTCCTGAGTAGTCCCCGCGTGACTCATTGTGAGGCCCCTGCGGAACCTCCACCGCGGTCCGCTCATCCGTCCCGACAGCCCGGATATGCAGGTGAAAGGCGCTCCGAAACCTTGGTATTGTTGTGCATGTCGCCGCGGGGAACACCCCCGTCCAGGTGGCAGACACCCAGTCCGGGTGGCGGAATGGCAGACGCGCTAGCTTGAGGTGCTAGTGCCCTTTAACGGGCGTGGGGGTTCAAGTCCCCCCTCGGACACACAACACATGTACAACATGGAAATCCAAGATCGTTCGGGTCGAGATTCACTTCGGCCCGGACGATTTTTTTGTGCGGACCGATACGTCATGCACGACCCCTGGTGGCCGTTCGTCCCTGCCGCGTAAGTGGACCCGCGGGACCGGTTGGAGTTACTCTCGGCCGAGTAAGTGGACCCATGGGTCCGATTGGTCCTTGTGGGTGGAGAGATACGAGATGAGTGTCGACGTGAAGAGCCCCCCGAAGGGCTCCCTACTGGTCCTGGCGCTGGCTGCCACGGCCTATGCACTCGCCCAGACGGCCGTGGTCCCGGCCATGACGGGGATGGCGGAGGCGCTGCATACCAGTTCCACGAGCGTGACGTGGGTGCTGACGGGCTATCTGGTGTCGGCGGCGATTCTGACCCCCGTGATCGGCCGGCTCGGTGACATGTTCGGCAAGCGCCGAATGCTGCTCATCGCGCTGGTGCTCTTCGGCGCCGGCGCAGTGATGGCCGCAGTGGTCAGCAACATCTGGCTCCTCGTCGTGGCCCGCGTGCTCCAGGGGGCCGGCGGAGGCATCTTCCCGCTCTGCTTCGGCATCATCAGCGACGACTTCCCGCCCCACCGCAGGCCGGGGGCGCTCGGGTTGATCTCGGCGATCGCCGGTATCGGCGCCGGCGCGGGTCTGCTGCTGGGCGGGCTGCTGATCGACCACACCTCGTACCACTGGATCTTCTGGTCCGGCGCGATCATGGCCGCGCTGGCGATTCTGGGCGTACGGACCCTGCCCGCGGGCAATCACCACGTCAGGGGCAAGGTCGACTACGCCGGTGCCGTACTGCTGGCCGTCGGTGTGACAGCTCCGCTGATCGCCCTCACCAAGACCGCCGACTGGGGCTGGACGGACGCCCGCGTCCTGGGCCTCATCGCCGTGGGTCTCCTCGTCCTGGTGTCCTTCGGCCTGTTCGAGCGGCGGATCAGCGAGCCACTCGTGGACATGTCGGTGCTGGGCCGTCCGACGGTGCTCGCCACCAATATCGCCACGGTGCTGGCCGGCTTCGCCATGTTCGGAGCCTTCGTCCTCATCCCGCAGATCGCGCAGACACCCAAGGCGTCCGGCTACGGTCTCGGCATGGACGCGACCCACGCGGGACTGCTGCTCCTGCCGGCCTGCCTGATGATGCTCGTGGCCGGAGCCGTGTGCGGGAAGCTTTCGGCGAGGTCCGGCGGTAAGGTCCCGCTCGCTCTCGGCATGCTGACGGCCGCAGGCGGTCTGGGACTGCTGGCCACCCAGCACGGCTCCGCCACCACCATCGTGATCTATTCCATGATCGTCTTCGCCGGTATCGGTCTGGCCATGGCAGCGATGCCCAACCTGATCGTGGGGGCCGTGCCGCGCTCCATGACAGGGCAGGCGACCGGGGTCAACGCCCTGATCCGCTCGCTCGGTTCGTCCATCGGCTCGCAGGTGGCCGCCACGCTCCTGGCGGGCAGCGTCACCGCCGGAATGCTGCTTCCCACGGATCACGCCTTCGGCGAGGCGTTCGCCATCGGGGCGGTCGCGGCGGCCGTCGCGGCAGCCGCGGCCCTCTTGATCCCGCGAACCGGTACCGCCCAAGCGGAGTCGGTGGCCGGCATCGCCGCGCGCCCCGCCGTGACCAGCAGTGGGGCAGGTCGGGGAGACTGACCGTATGCCGCAGCCACATCCCACCCTGCCCGTGACTCTCGACGACGACTGGTCCGCACGGCGTGCCGACGCCCGTCGCAACCACGAGAAGATCATCACTGCGGCGCTGGAGGTCTTCGCCGAGCGTGGTCTGGCGGCCACGGTGCCGGAGGTCGCAAGGCGGGCGGGAGTGGGGAAGGCCACGGTCTACCGCAGCTACGCGACGAAGGCCGACCTGATCGAGGCGGTCGCCGAGTACCAGTTGCGGTGGATGGAACACCGGATCGACCAGGCGCTGGCGGAGCCTGACGCCTACTCGGCGCTGAGCACCTTTGTGGGCGACATGGCAGAGCGGCTCGCCGCCGACCGGGTACTGGCGGACGTCGTCCCGGAGAGCTCGGAGGAGCTCAACAGCAACATCATGACCGGCATCGAAGGCCTGCTGGTCGCCGCGAAAGAACAGGGCGGGATCGGTGCGGACGTCACCATCGAGGACTTCCGGGTCCTCTTCGGTGGCTACACCCGCCAGCTGGTCGCCATGGAAATCCGCGATCCGGCTGTCTGGCGCCGCTACGGCCGGCTGACCCTCAGGGCAATCAGCACCTGAGCGGAGGCGAGCCGACACCGACCGCGTGCCTGGCCATCGTGGGATCGATGGTGCGGCCGCGGTAACCCCGATCGGGGTCACCGCGTCGATCCCCCGGACGTCCGCCGGACGCGGACCAGATGACATCCCCAGAGCCTGTGCGGGTCGGGCGAAGCTCGGCTCGCACAGCTGCTTTCAGGGCTCTTGCGTCAGTTTCTGACCAGCAGCTGGAAGTCGAACGTGTACCGGGACGCACGGTAGAGGTGCGTCCCGTACTCGACCGCACGGCCCGTGTCGTCGTACGCCGTGCGGTGCATGGTGAGCAGTGCCGCGCCCTCCTTCTCGTCGAGGCGGGCGGCCTCCTCGGGGGTGGCCGAGCGGGCGCCGATGGTCTGGCGGGCGCTGTGCAGGGTGATGCCGGCGCTGCGCATCATCCGGTACAGGCCGGTCGACTCCAAGCGGGCGGTGTCGAGTTCGAGCAGGTTCGCGGGCAGGTAGTTGCAGAGCAGGGCCATGGGCCGGCCGTGCGTGGAGCGCAGCCTCTCCAGGAGCGTGACCTCGCTGCCCTCCGCGACGCCGAGGGCGGCCGCGACATCGGCGGTCGCGGGCACGCCCTCGTTCCGCACCACCTGGGTTGAGGGGTCCTGCCCGGCCGACTCCAGGTCGTCGTAGAGACTGCTCAGCTCCAGTGGCCGTTTGACCTGGCTGTGCAGCACCTGCGTGCCGACCCCACGGCGGCGCACCAACAGGCCCTTGTCGACGAGGGACTGGATCGCCTGGCGGACCGTGGGCCGGGACAGGCCAAGGCGTACGGAGAGGTCGACCTCGTTGCCCAGGAGGTTTCCCGGCGCGAGGGATCCCTGCTCGATCGCCGCCTCCAGTTGCTGCGCGAGTTGGTAGTACAAGGGCACCGGACTGCTGCGGTTCAGGGCGAAGTTCACGGCGTCGAGCGCGGGGGCGGTCACGGCACGGGAGCGGTCACGGATCGCGGCCACGGGCACCTCCTCTCGGGTCGTCGAACGGGGGTCAGGAGTGGCTGGGGAAGCCGAGGTTGATACCGGCGTCGGACGGGTCCGGCCGGCGTGTGGTGATCACCTTGCCGCGGGTGTAGAAAGCGACGCCGTCGGTGCCGTACACATGCAGGTCACCGAAGAGGGAAAGGCACCTACCAGGTGTAGGTCGCGGAGGGGGGCACTGTCAATACTTTGTACTTACATTCGGACCTGATTGTGAAATGATGTCTTAACAAAGTATTGACAGCGGGCGCACCCAGGGATTGGATTCCGTCCCAACACGACAGCCGCTTCTCACGGCGCGAAGACCCGGATCTGCGCAGATCCGGGCCCCGGATCCTTGTGATCTCTGCTCCCTTTCCCCCGTAGCACAGTGAGGTGCAGGAAAGATGGACCGCTCTTCTCAGACCCGCTCCCGCAGAATGGCCCCCTTCGTAGCCGTGGCCGCGGCAGCGGCCCTGACCCTCGCTGGTTGCTCCAGCAGTTCGGGCGGCAAGAAGTCCGAGGAGAGCGCCGACGGCGCCTCCGCGGGTCAGGCCACCACTCCGCGTATGACGGTCGCCCTGGTCACGCACCAGGCGCCCGGCGACACGTTCTGGGACATCGTCCGCAAGGGTGCCGAAGCCGCCGCCGCCAAGGACAACATCAAGCTCATCTACTCGGCCGACCCGAACGCGGGCAACCAGGCCAACCTCGTCCAGAACGCCATCGACCAGAAGGTCGACGGCATCGCCATCACCCTCGCCAAGCCCGACGCGATGAAGGACGTCCTGGGCAAGGCAAAGTCCGCGAACATACCCGTGGTCGGCCTCAACTCCGGTGTCAGCGACTGGAAGAGCCTCGGCCTGCTGGAGTTCTTCGGCCAGGACGAGACCGTGGCCGGCGAGGCGCTCGGCAACAAACTGAACTCGGAAGGCGCCAAGAAGGTCGTCTGTGTCATCCAGGAACAGGGCAACATCGGCCTGACCCAGCGCTGCGACGGGGTGAAGAAGACCTTCAGCGGAACCACCGAGACGCTGAACGTCAACGGCACCGACATGCCGTCGGTGAAGTCGACGATCACCGCCAAGCTCACGCAGGACAAGGCCATCGACTACGTGGTCACGCTCGGCGCCCCGTTCGCGCTGACCGCCGTGCAGTCGGTGTCCGACGCGGGCAGTCAGGCGAAGATCGCCACCTTCGACCTCAACAAGGACCTGACGAGCGCCATCAGCGCGGGGACCATCCAGTTCGCGGTGGACCAGCAGCCCTACCTCCAGGGCTACTTGGCCGTGGACTCCCTGTGGCTCTACAAGAACAACGGCAACTACAGCGGCGGCGGTGAGCAGCCCGTGCTGACCGGCCCCGCCTTCGTCGACAAGACCAACGTCGACAGCGTCGCCAAGTTCGCCGCCAATGGAACCCGGTGATGGGCATGACCCGGCATGCCGAGCCGGCGGTGACCACACCGCCGGCCTCCGGCCCGCAGCGGACCGACGGCCGGACCGCTCAACGCCCTCTGGCTCTGCGGCTGTTGGCCCGCCCCGAGGTCGGTGTGTTCCTGGGCGCCGCCGCGGTCTACGTGTTCTTCCTGATCTCGGCGCCACCGGTGCGCGAGGCCAGTTCCATGGCGAACGTCCTGTACCAGTCGTCGACGATCGGCATCATGGCGCTGCCGGTGGCCCTGCTGATGATCGGCGGGGAGTTCGACCTGTCGGCCGGCGTCGCGGTGATCACCTCCGCGCTCACCGCGAGCATGCTCAGCTACCAACTGACCATGAACGTATGGGTCGGTGTGATCGCCGCGCTGGTCGTGTCGCTGGGGATCGGCTTCCTCAACGGCTGGCTGGTGGTCAAGACCGGACTGCCCAGCTTTCTGGTCACCCTGGGCAGCTTCCTGATCCTGCAGGGCGTCAACCTGGCGGTCACCAAGCTGGTCACCGGCAACGTGGCGACCGACGACATCAGCACCATGGACGGCTTCGACCAGGCCAAGAAGGTCTTCGCGTCGAGCTTCGACATCGGCGGCGTCCAGGTGAAGATCACGATCTTCTGGTGGCTGGTCTTCGCAGCCATCGCCACCTGGGTGCTGCTGCGCACCAAGTACGGCAACTGGGTCTTCGCGGTCGGCGGCAACAAGGAGTCGGCGCGGGCCGTCGGTGTGCCGGTGGCCTTCACCAAGATCTCGCTGTTCATGCTGGTCGGCTTCGGAGCCTGGTTCATCGGCATGCACCAGCTGTTCTCCTTCAACACCGTGCAGTCGGGCGAGGGAGTCGGCCAGGAGCTGATCTACATCTCCGCGGCGGTGATCGGCGGCTGTCTGCTGACCGGCGGCGCGGGCTCCGCGATCGGCCCGGTCTTCGGCGCGTTCATGTTCGGCATGGTGCAGCAGGGCATCGTCTACGCCGGCTGGAACCCCGACTGGTTCAAGGCGTTCCTCGGCGTGATGCTGCTCGGCGCCGTCCTGATCAATCTGTGGGTCCAGCGCACAGCGACCCGGAGGTGACCCCTATGGCAAGCAACGGAACCGGCGCTCACGGCGCCATCCTCAAGGACACTGCTCCCGAGGGCGAAACCGCCCTTGTGGAGCTGCGCAGCGCCGGCAAGTCGTACGGCAACATCCGCGCCCTGCACGGCGTCGACCTCACCGTCCGCCCCAGCCAGGTCACCTGTGTGCTGGGCGACAACGGCGCAGGCAAGTCCACCCTCATCAAGATCATCTCCGGCCTGCACCAGCACACCGAGGGTGAGTTCCTCGTCGACGGCGAACCGGTGCACCTCTCCACCCCGCGCCAGGCCCTCGACCGCGGCATCGCCGCCGTCTACCAGGACCTGGCCACCGTTCCGTTGATGCCGGTGTGGCGGAACTTCTTCCTCGGCTCCGAGATGACCAGGGGCCCCTGGCCCGTCCGCCGCCTCGACATCGAGCGGATGAAGAAGACCGCGGACGAAGAGCTCCGCAACATGGGCATCGTCCTGGACGATCTGGAACAGCCCATCGGCACGCTCTCCGGCGGTCAGCGCCAGTGCGTCGCCATCGCCCGCGCCGTCTACTTCGGCGCCCGCGTGCTGATCCTGGACGAGCCGACGGCCGCCCTGGGCGTCAAGCAGTCGGGTGTCGTCCTGAAGTACATCGCCGCGGCCCGCGACCGCGGTCTCGGCGTCATCTTCATCACTCACAACCCGCACCACGCCTACATGGTCGGCGACCACTTCAGCGTGCTGCGTCTCGGCACCCTCGAACTCAGCGCGCAGCGCGACGAGATCACCCTCGACGAGCTCACCAACCACATGGCAGGCGGCACCGAACTCGTGGCCCTCAAGAACGAGTTGGCCCAGGTCCGGGGTGTCGACGTGGAGGGGCTCCCCGAGGAGAGGGACCTGAAGGCTCCGGTGACCGCTTCGACCGAAGGGACCTCCTGACATGCCCGACCGTCCCCTTCTGGACCGCATCCGGGTCGGCTCCGCCCCCGACTCCTGGGGTGTCTGGTTCCCCGACGACCCCCGACAGGTGCCGTGGCAGCGGTTCCTGGACGAGGTCGCCGAGGCCGGTTACTCCTGGATCGAGCTGGGCCCGTACGGCTATCTGCCCACCGACCCGGCCAAGCTCACCGACGAGATCGCCCGGCGCGACCTGAAGGTCTCCGCGGGCACGGTCTTCACCGGCCTGCACCGTGGTCCCGCCGTCTGGGACTCCACCTGGGAGCACGTCAGCCAAGTGGCCGCGCTCACCGAGGCGCTGGGCGCCGAGCACCTCGTCGTCATCCCCTCCTTCTGGCGGGACGACAAGACCGCCGAGATCCTGGAGCCACCGGAGCTGACCGGCACCCAGTGGGCCCACCTCACCAAGGGCATGGAACGCCTCGGGCACGAGGTCAAGGAGACGTACGGCCTCGACATCGTCGTGCATCCGCACTCCGACACCCACATCGACACCGAGGACCACGTCGAACGCTTCCTCGACTCGACCGACTCCGAACTGGTCAACCTCTGCCTGGACACCGGGCACTTCGCCTACTGCGGCGGCGACAGCGTCAAGCTGATCGAGACGTACGGCGAACGCATCGGCTATCTCCACCTCAAGCAGGTCGACCCGGAGATCCTGGCGGACGTACGGGCGAACGAGGTGCCGTTCGGGCCGGCCGTGGCGCGCGGAGTGATGTGCGAACCGCCGTCCGGCGTACCGGAGCTGGAGCCGGTGCTGATCGCGGCGCAGCGGCTGGGCGTGGAGCTGTTCGCGATCGTCGAGCAGGACATGTATCCGTGCGAGCCGGACAGGCCGTTCCCCATAGCGGAGCGTACCCGCAAGTTCCTGCGCTCCTGCTGTGCCTGACGGCTCGTCAGGCGGACGACGACGGCGCCGCGTACACCCGGGCCGGTGTACGCGGCGCTGCGCGCCAGTGACATGAGCCCGCTCAGGCCTGCCGTACCTCCTGGAGCGTGACGGGGCGGTGCTCGTGCAGGGAGAGTGTGCACGCGTCGGCGATCCAGCCGGCCTCCAACGCGTCGGCGACCGTGCACGGTGAGGGTCGGGTGCCGGACACGACCTCGGTGAACGCGGTGAGTTCGGCCCGGTAGGCGGCCCCGAAGCGGTCCATGAAGAAGTCGTACGGCGTGCCGGCCGGGAAGGTCACGCCGGGCTCGACCGAGCGCAGCGGGAGCCTGTCCTCCAGCCCGACGGCGATGGTGTCCCTGAAGCCGTGGATCTCCATGCGGACGTCGTGACCACGGCCGTTGTGGCGGGAGTTGGAGACCACCGCGACGGTTCCGTCGTCCAGGGTGAGGATCGCGCCGGTGGTGTCGGCGTCGCCCGCCTCCTTGATGTACTCGGCGCCCCGGTTGCCGCCGACCGCGTACACCTCGGTCACCTCGTGGCCGGTCACCCAGCGGATGATGTCGAAGTCGTGCACGCTGCAGTCCCGGAAGATGCCCCCGGAGGCGGCGACGTACGCGGCCGGCGGCGGCGCCGGGTCCAGCGTGGTCGACCGTACGGTGTGCAGCTTGCCAAGTTCGCCGGAGCGGACGGCGGCTCGCGCCGCGACGAAGCCGGCGTCGAAGCGGCGGTTGTAGCCGATCTGGATCGGCACCTCGCTGCCCTGGACGGCCTTGAGCACCTCGACGCCCTCGCGCATGGTCCTGGCGACGGGCTTCTCGCAGAAGACGGGAATGCCCGCCTCGACGGCGGCGAGGATCAGGCCAGGGTGGGCGTCCGTCGCCGCGGCGATCACGACACCGTCCACCCCTGCGGCCAGCACGGCCTCGGGGGAGTCCGCGACCTCGGCGCCGAACCGCTCGGCGGCCTTCTTCGCGGCCTCCGCGAAGGGGTCGGCCACCACGAGGGACTCGACCGCGTCGAGTCCGGAGAGGGTTTCGGCGTGGAAGGCTCCGATGCGGCCGAGGCCGAGGATTCCGATGCGCATGGGTTCTTGCTCCTTGGGAGGTGCGGGCTTTACAAGGGGGTCAGTCGAGTCCGCCGAGGACGTTCTGGTCCCAGTCGATGACCGAACCGGTGACCACCCCGGACCGGTCGGACAGCAGGAACACCACGAAGTCGGCGATCTCGTCGGGCCGGCCGAGCTTGCCCATCGGGAGGCGTTCGGCGGCCTGTTCGAGCCAGTCGTCGCCGGCGCCGTGGAAGGCCCGCTGGGTCGCGTCCTCGCCCTCGGTCGCGGTCCAGCCGATGTTCAGCCCGTTGATCCGGACTCGGTCGAAGCGGTGCGCGTGCGCGGCGTTGCGGGTCAGACCGATCAGCCCGGCCTTCGCGGCGACGTACGGCGCCAGGAAGGGCTGCCCGCCGTGCGCCGATGACGTGATGATGTTGACGACCGTGCCGGGCGCCTTGCGCTCCACCATGTCCGCGACCACCGCCTGCATCGCGAAGAACGGCGCCTTCAGGTTGATCGCGATGTGCTGGTCGAACAGCTCGGGCGTGGTGTCGAGCAGCGTGCCGCGCGAGGTGAGCCCGGCGGAGTTGACCAGGCAGTCCACCCGGCCGTGCGCGGCGATCACCTCGGCCGCGGACGCTTTCGCCTGCTCGGCGTCCGACAGGTCGGCGCGTACGAACATCGCCCTGCCGCCCGCCGCGGTCAGCTCGGCCACCAGAGCCTCACCGGGCTCGCGGCGGCGACCGGTGACGGCCACCGCCGCGCCCTCGCGCACCGCGGCACGGGCGATCGCGGCGCCCACACCCTGGCTGCCGCCGTTGACGAGGACGACCTTGTCGTCGAGAAGTCCCATGGGGTTCCTCAGCTCTCGCGTCGCTCAGTACCGGCCCGCAGCTCCTCGCGGAGCGCTTGGGGGGTCCATCCCTCGCGCACCGCTCGGCGTACGACGTCCGCCTGCGAGGGCGGGGCCAGGCCGTCCACCGGCGGGTCGCTGTCGAGGCTGGTGGGGAACGGGTAGCCCTCCGCGCAGGCCGCGATCACCGTGTCCAGCCACTCCTCGCCCGCGCCCTCGGCCTTGCGCTTCAGCAGCACGGGAAAGACCGCGTTGGTCACCGCCTCGCGGTCCACCGTCTCCATCGCCCGCCCGAACGCGGAGGACACCTGGAGCAGGTTGGCCATGCGACGGACGTCCGCCGTGCGGTTGGTGCCCGCCGCGTGGAAGAGCGCGGGGTTGAAGAAGGCGGCATCGCCCTTGGCGAGGGGGAGTTGGATGTGGTGGGCCTCGAAGTAGGCCTGGAACTGCGGGAGTCGCCAGGCCAGGTAGCCCGGCTCGTACTTCTGGGAGTGCGGCAGGTACATCGTCGGGCCCGACTCGACCGGCATGTCGCAGTGCGCGACCGCCCCTTGGAGCGTGAGCACGGGGGAGAGGCGGTGCACGTGCGCCGGGTAGCCGGCGGCGACCTCGTTGGTGAGGAAGCCGAGGTGGTAGTCGCGGTGCACGGTCTGCGCCGCGCCGCCCGGGTGGACCACGTTGACCTGCGAGGTGACCTGGTAGCCGGGACCGAGCCAGGCGGTGGACACCAGGGCCAGGATGTCGTTCGCGTAGTAGTCGGCGAACGCCTCCGGGTCGTGGAGGGCGGCCTTCTCCAGGGCGTTCCACAGCCGGTCGTTGGCCCCCGGCGTGGCGAAGTGGTCCCCTGCGCCCGCGCCCGAGGCGCGCTGCCCGGCGATCAGGGCGTCGAACACGGCGGTCGTACGGTCGACGACCGAGGTGTCCGGGAAGGTGCCCTGGAGGACCACGATGCCGGGCCCCTCGGCGAAGGCCCGGACCAGTTCGGCCTGGACCTCGCGGCGCTCGCCGGCGGCCACGGACTTGCGCAGCCGGTCACAGTCGTAGACGAGGACGTTCCGCTGTACGGAGGAGGCGTACGGAAAGTCCGCGAGGTCGGTCGGCCGCTCGACCAGCGCACGGAAGGCGTCGAGGTCGCAGTCCTGCTCGGAGAGCCAGGGGCGGCGTTCAGCGGAAGTGAAGGACATCGTCGTCCCCTCGGGATGGACCGGTGCGGCTCTGTCATTCTTGTCATGACAAACCCTTCGAACAACCAGCAGGAACCCATCAAAAACCCCTCAGGGAGCCGTCGCATGGGCCACCCCTTCCCGATCCGGGAAATCGCACGTCAGGCAGGTCTGAGCGAGGCCACCGTGGACAGGGTCCTGAACGGCCGGGGCGGGGTGCGGGACAGCACCGTGCGTGAGGTCCGGCTGGCCATCGCCGATCTGGACCGGCAGCGCACCCAGGTCCGGCTGGTCGGCCGTACGTTCATGATCGACATCGTGATGCAGGCACCGGAGCGGTTCTCCACCGCTGTACGGGCCGCCCTGGAGGCCGAGCTGCCCGACCTGCACCCGGCGGTCGTGCGCTCACGTTTCCACTTCCGCGAGACCGGGCCGGTGGAGGAACTGGTCAGGACGCTGGACCGGATCGCGCGGCGCGGCTCGCAGGGGGTGATTCTCAAGGCCCCGGACGTACCGGAGGTGACCGCCGCCGTCGGCCGGCTCGTCGCCGCCGGCATACCTGTGGTCACCCTGGTCACCGACCTGCCCACGAGCGCCCGGCTCGCCTACGTCGGCATCGACAACAGGGCGGCGGGCGCGACGGCCGCCTACCTCATGGGCCAGTGGCTCGGCGACCGGCCCGGCAATGTGCTGACCAGCCTCAGCAGCGGCTTCTTCCGCAACGAGGAGGAGCGCGAGATGGGCTTCCGGGGCGCGATGCGCGCCTGGCACCCGGAGCGGACCCTCGTCGAGATCGCCGAGGGGCAGGGCCTGGACGCCACCGAGTACGACCTCGTGCGGGCCGCGCTCGATCGCGACCCGGACATCCGGGCGGTCTACTCGATCGGCGGCGGGAACATCGCGACGCTGCGCGCCTTCGCGGACATGGGCCGCGAGTGCGCCGTGTTCATCGCCCACGACCTCGACCACGACAACACCCGGCTGCTGCGCGAACACCGCCTCTCGGCCGTGCTCCACCACGACCTGCGCCAGGACATGCGCGAGGCCTGCCGTCTCGTCATGCGGGCCCACGACGCCCTGCCGCCCGCCGGTCCGACCCCGCCGTCCGCGATCCAGGTCGTCACGCCCTACAACATGCCTACGACACCGGCACGTTGACCGCCGAGTGGCTCTGCCGTGTCCGGGTTCTGCTCGGCGTGGGCCGACTTTCGCCGTCAGTGGCTCCTTTTCGTCGGTGTGGGGCTCTGGGCAGTTGGGCATTCATGTCATCTGGTGGGAGGGAAGTGTCCTGTGGGGGTAGACGTGACTGTGTGCGTGATCGGTGCGGGTTTGTCAGGTCTGGCGACCGTGCACGCTCTTTCGGCCAGGGGCGTTGATTTCGTCTGCCTCGAGAAGGCACCGGACGTCGGAGGGATCTGGCGTCAGCCGCAGGCGGGGGAACGGGGGCCGGGATATCTGCCGCTGCACCTCAACACCGCAAAGCAGCTCACCGGTTACACCGGGTTCCCGATGCCCGATTCCTTTCCGCTCTACCCCCGGCACAGCGACGTCGCCGCCTATCTGCGTTCCTACGCGGAGTGGGCCGACGTACTGTCACGTATCGAACTGCGCACCGAAGTGGAGTCTGTCCGCCAGGATCCCGACGGCGTATGGACGGTCGTCAGCCGGGATGCGGGCGGAGTATCGGCATTGCGGCGGTTCGAGCATGTGATCGTCGCCTCGGGGCACAACACGAATCCGGCCTTCCCGGACCCGCTGCCGCCCGGATCCCAGTCGTACGACGGAACGATTCTGCACTCGATCGACTATCGCGACGGCAGCGACTTCCAGGGGAAACGCGTCATCGTCGTGGGGCTCGGCGCGTCGGGGGTGGACATCGCGGCGGACGTGTCCCGGCACGCCTCACGGACGGTGCTCTCGGTGCGCCGCGGGCTCCACATCGTTCCCAAGCAGCTCTACGGCCTGTCGCTCGACGAGATAGCCAATGCCCCGTGGTGGAACCGGATGTCCTTTCCCGAGCAGCGCCACTTCGTCGAGCAGTCACTGCTCGTCGCGCGGGGGAGGCTGACCGACTACGGCCTTCCCGAGCCCGACCACCGGATCTTCTCCTCGGCCGTCACCATCTCGGACGAGATCCTCAGCCGAATACGTCATGGCGCGGTGATCCCCAGACCGGCGATCGAGTCCCTGGCGGGAAGCCGGGTTCTCTTCACAGACGGAAGCTCCGAAGAGGCCGACGCGATCGTCTACTGCACCGGGTACCGCATGGCCTTCCCATTCCTTCCCGATGGATGGCCGACGGGCGCGAAGGGGATGGTCGGGCTGTACAAGCGGGTTGTCGCACCCGATCACCCAGGCCTGCACTTCGTCGGTCTGGTCCGCCCCGTCGGAGCGATCACGCGCATCGTGGAGGCACAGGCGCGGTGGGTCGCGCGGATCGTCGACGGCGACGTGTTCCTGCCGTCCGCGGAGGTCATGCACAGGGAGATCAGCGCCTATCTACGAGGCGTCGCCGACCGCTATGGGGAAGCAGAGGGCTCCTCCATCCAGGTCGACGTCGTGCCGTATCTCCAGGAGCTGCGCGAGGAGCAGGACGACTCGTACGCCGCATAGTCACCCAGGGGGTCGTTCGGACCCCTCGGGTCCGCGACGCCTGGCACGGCGCCCTTCTCCGATTTGTCGCATCACCTGAGTGCGCCCAGGCAAGCGGGTCATCCTCCGTCTCGCGACGCACCCCACCATGCGCCGCGGTCTGTCCGAGGCGGTCCGAGGCGGTCCGAACGAAGACTCCTGGACGAAGCTCCTGCCGGACGGCTTGCTCTGGGAGGTGAGCCGTCCGGCAGGAGCTTCGCGGGCTGCGGAGTACGTCAGTGCACCGTTTCGCCCTGATGGGCCGGCACGGCGACGGGCGGCCGGACCGCGTAGGCCTCCGAGGAGATGTACGTGGTCACCCGTGGTGGCCGACCGTGCTGGTGGGTGAGCGCGAGATAGGCGATGAGCCCCACACCGTCCCGTGGCCGGCGTGTGGTGACGGCGGCCAGTGACCCGAGGAGCGGCGAGGGATCCATGCCGTGGCGGCGCAGCACCGTCACCGCCCGGGCGAGAGCCTCCCCGTCGTGCCGGACGTAGTCCCGGATCGGGACGTGCAGGGTGAAGCCGCTCGGCAGGCCGGTCGTCGCCTCGGTGAACGCGTGACAGGACAGGACAGGCCGGCCACGGAGGCGCACGTCCGGCCCGTCACCGGGTTTGAGCCCGGCTGCGGTGCGGAAGAAGCCCTGGACCTCCGCGGATCCGGGGCCCGGGCTCGTCCGGGGCAGGCGGCCGGCCTCCTCTTCCGACAGGTCGTCGTGCCGGAGGTAGACCTTCACCCGGGGTGTGTCCCAGTCGCCCAGGTCCAGGGCGAGGAACGGGTAGCCGTCCGCCTGCGGCAGGTTCGCGAACGCCTGCTTGTGGCCGAGTCGGCGCAGCGCCTCCCGGACTGTCCCGGCGGAGCGTTCCTGTCCGGACGCCGCGGGGTTCAGGTACACCTTCACCTTGGGCACACCGCCGGGGCGCAGCTCCAGCGCGCACCACAGCGCGAAGGGGCCCTCGGGGGAGGAGGGGAAGAACAGGTCTTCCAACTTGTCGAGTTGGCCGGTTGAGAAGTCCCAGCGCTGCGCCATCTCGCGGATGACGTCCAGTCCCGTGCGCCCGGTCTGCCGCAGACCGCCTGCACCGCATCCCGGTTCCAGTAACAGGCGCAGTGACGGGGCCTTTCCCGGCAGGAAGGACAGCGAGAACTCCACCGGCGTGTGGTCGTCGGAGAGAAAGCTGTCGAAGGGCGGCGGCCGGTCAAGTGGGCGCTCGGCCAGGGGACCCAGCGTATCGATGAGTACATGCGCGTAGATCTCGGCGTCGGGCGCCTCCAGGCCCGCGACGTCGCAGAGCTGCACCAACTGCCCCGCCGTGAATCCGCCGAGCGCCGGTGCGCTCGAATCGCTCCGGTGGCCGGGCCGGGCGGCGGTCACTGTTCGTCTCGCTGTACACCGCGGCGCACAGGAAAATACCCGCCTGCGGGGGCGGGTATCTTGCCTTGCTGTCCATGACGTTGGGCCGTGATCGCGGCACTGGTACGTATGTGGTACACGACACCACCTATGTCTCGTAGCAACTCAACTGCCGCGTTGGTCACTACCCGTGAGGTTGAACTGTCATGCAGTCATGGGGATTTGACGGTTGTCGTGTACATCACCTTGTCATCCGGGGCAGGAACTGCTTCCACTCGCGTTCGCGTGTCGTCTTCGGTTCCGCCCCGCCCGTCGAGGACTACAGCTGGGCCTCGGCGAAGCCGGCCAGGAGGACGATGAAGCCGCCGATCTCACCGACGATCAGCGCGGCCAGCATGAAACGCATGCTGTGCGGTGCGTTGCGCATCTGGTTGTCGGTCTCGCCCTGCCATCCGAGCCGGACATAGTTCGTGATCGTCACGATGAACAGCAGGATTATCGCCGCGGCTGCGCTGCCGTTCACCGCGGACGGCCAGCCCGACAGCTGGACGAACGCAGAGATGAGCCCCGTCGCGAACGAGTACAGCAGTGCGGATCTGTGGGCGATGTCGACGTACGGGTGCGCCGCGCCGTTCGCCGAGGTGGTCATCTGCTGCCATTTCCAGACCCCGAGAACCAAGGCCCACACAAAGATGAGCCCGGCGAAGAACAGCACCCAGGCTGCTTCTGTGCGAATCACGTCGTACCTCCGAAAGAAATGCGCGGAACGAGAGGCCGCGCCCCTCGACTTCGCCGTGGTGGGACAGCATCTCGACCTGCGTCAGCAGTGGTTGCGGTCGGGCTGATCTCCTGCGCTTGCGCGCGGTGCCTTCGCCGGTCGTCGCCGACCGGTCCGGCTCGGGCCCCCCGGGCTGTGGCGGCAGCCACCGCGGCACCGGGAGGGGAACGCAAGAAGGTACCCGCCTGCTCGGGCGGGTACCTTGACTGCCTGCTTGTGCGGTGGGGCTCCCGGGACCGGTCTGTCCGCACGCTCCCTGGCCAGGTGTGACCGGGGGCGGAGCAGCGCGGTGGGGTGCTGGATCAGAGCGGTGCCGGCAGGTATGTGAGACACCGCGCGCACCCCTTGCTTCATCACCGGCACCGACACCGCGTGCTCACTACCCCCGCGGCTGATGCTTCATGCGGTCATGGGAGTTGACGGGAGCCGGGTGCGTCACCCCCGCAGCCAGGACAGGAACCCGCTCCACCCTGAGCGTTCCGGCTTGCGGGCAGCGGCGGCGTCATTGTCGCGCGCCGGCGCCTCCGTTCGGGACGGTGCGGTCGCCTGCCGCACGGGCTGAACCGGGGTGAAACGGGTGGGCAGTGTGGCCAGCGCCCGGTTGAAGGGGCCGGGACGCCAGGTCAGGCTGTCCTCCGGCACGGTGAGCTGGGTGTCGGGCAGCCGGTTGAGCAGGTTCTCGATGGCGGTGACCGTGATGTGCATGGCGGGGTCCTTGGACGGGCACGCGTGCGGGCCCGCGCTCCACGCCAAGTGGGCCCGGCTGCTGCCGGCCTGACGCGCGGCCGAGAGCGCCGGACCGGTGTTGGCGGCCGCGTAACTCACCAGGACCAGGTCCCCTGCCGCCAGCTTCCCTCCGCCGAACTCCACGTCGTACGCCGGGTAGTGCGGCGCGTAGTTCGACATGGGCGGGTTCTCCCACAGCGTGTCCTCGAGGGCTTCCCCGATCAGCCCGCCGTCGTGCGCGTACTTGTCGTGGGTGAGGAGCCGGTGCAGGGTGTTGCCGATGAGGTTCCGCAGCGGTTCGGCTCCCGCTCCCAGGAGCAGGGCCAGCTGATAGACCATCTCCTCGTCGGTCAGCCGCGCCTCGTGCTGCATCAGCCACGACGTGACGTCGTCACCGGGCTTGGCCCGCTTGAGCGCCACCAGTTCGCCCACGGCCTGGAAGAACACCTCGGCCGCCTTCTCGGCGTTGACGCCGTCGAACATGCCGGAGATGCCGAAAAGAACCCGGTCGCCGATCTCCGCGGGGCAGCCGAAGAGCTCGTTGAACACGAACAGCGGCAGCTGCTTGGCGTAGTCGCTGACCAGGTCGGCCGAACCACGGGTGCTGAACTGGGAGATGAGGTAGTCCGACACCTGCCCGGTGCTCCGGGTCAGCCGTCGGGAGTCCACCCGCGCCATGCTGTCTGTGATCGCCTGGCGCAGCCGCAGATGCTCGGCGCCGTCACTGAACATGCAGTTGGGCCGGTACGCCAACAGCGGCAGGACCGGGCTGTCCGAGCCGATCTTGCCCTCGTTGAAGTCCCGCCACCGGCGAGCGTCCTTACGGAACGAGCCTGAGTCCTGCAGTAGTTGCAGTGCTGACGCGTAGTCGGTGACGAGAGTCGCCTCCACGCCCGGAGCGAGTTCCACGGGTGCGGTCGGTCCGTAGTGGCGCATGAACTCGTAGTACGCCTGCGGATCTGCCGCGAACTCCGGCCCGTACAGCGGCACACGGCCGCCGGAGTTGTGGGCCGGGCATCCGGGCGGGGGCACGGGTGCGGCGGATTGAGCGTCCATCTCTGCTCCTAGAGGGCACGGTCCTGCAAGTGGCGGACGAGTGTGATCAGTGCTTCGGCCGACGATTTCTCGTCCCGCGCGTCGCAGGAGACGACCGGGGTGTCATCGAGAAGGTCCAGTGCCTCGCGCAGCGCGTGTTCGTCACGGATCGGTACGCCGGTGAACTGGTTCACGGCGATGGCGTAGTCGAGTCCGTACTGCTCGATGAGGTCGATCACGGGGAAGGAATCCGCGAGCCGTTCGGGGTCGACCAGCACCAGCGCTCCCAGGGCACCCCGGGCCATGTCCTCCCACATCTGAACGAAACGCTGCTGGCCGGGCGTTCCGAAGAGATAGAGGACGACGCGATCGCTGATGGTCAGGCGGCCGAAGTCCATGGCGACCGTCGTGGTGGTCTTGCCCTGGACGCCCTTGAGGTCGTCGACCGTTTCCGCTGCCCGCGTCATCGTTTCCTCGGTGGACAGCGGAACGATCTCCGATATCGATCCGATGAAGGTGGTCTTGCCCACCGCGAAATGCCCGACGACCAGGATTTTCACCGCGGTCTGTGTCGCCCCGTCTCGGACGTAGGCCTCTTCATCCAAACCTTGAACGGAGACCATTCAGCACCTCCTGAAGGATCTGTTGGTCAGCCAGGGCAGCACGTTCCACGGGCGGCCGGGCGATGAGATAGCCGCCCTCGATGAGAGAGGAGAGAACGATCCGCACCACTCCCAGGGGTAACTGCGTGTGCCCCGCCACCTCGGCGACCGACAGATAGCCGACGGCGGCGATGTCCAGCAGCCGCTGCTCCTCGGGAGAGAGCCGGGTCGGCCGCTGGTGGTGGTCCTCCACCGCCGTGACCAGGGTGATCAGCGAGAGCTTCGCCTCGTCGGGGAGGCCGCGGCCCTTGGTGACGACGTAGGGCCGTACCAACTCCCCTGCCTCGAACTCCCCTTCGTCGTGCCGCCTCATGACGGGGCGCCGAGGTCCGCGCGGGGCGGCGTCGTCAGCGCCTTGCCCAGCTGGCTGACGAGTTGCTGCATCCGGAAGGTGATGTCAGCCATGTCGACGTCGGGGGAGGCCGAGACCGCGAGATAGGCGCCCGGTCCGGCGGAAATCAGGAAGACCCAGCCGCCGTCGAACTCGACCAGCGTCTGCCGCCACTGCTGCTTCGGGTCGGCGCAGAAGAACGCGAGCGCACGGCTCAACGACTGCATACTGCTCATCGCGGCGGCAACTCTGTCCGCGTCGTCCCTGTCGAGATCCTTTGTTCGGGTCATCAACAGACCATCGGCGGAAATCAGCACCGCATGCACGGCCCCGGGAATCTCCAGGGCGCTGTCGAGCATCCATGCCAGGTCAGAATCGTCGTTCACGAGACCTCATGTCCTTCGCTGCTTGCACCACGTGTGCCGCTCGTCTGATCCGTCGTGTCCGGATCGGCGTCTCGACCGGACGTCGTGCCCCGTTGGAAGGCCCCGAAGATCGCTGCCCGCTCCGCGCCGGAGCGGGTCGAGGTGCCGGACGCCGCTGCGGTGCCCGGCACGACGGCCATCGGCCGCTTGCGGCGTCGCCTCGGCAGACCGTCGGCGGTCGAGGACACGGACAGGGTGGGTTCGTTGCCGAGCGGACCCGACACCGTGGCAACGGGGACGGCGGGCGGCTGAGCCTTCGGCTCCGGCATGCCGGCGAGCAGTTCGTGCGGCAGCAGGAGAATCGACCGCACGCCACCGTAGGGGGACGAGGAATCCACGGAAACCTCGAAGCCGAAGCGCTCGCAGAGCACGCCGATCACGGCGAAACCGAACTGCGGAGGATTACCGAGTCCCGAAACGCCTGAAACCCGCTCGCTCGACAGGAGTTTCGCTGCTCTGGCCCTCTCCTCGTCGTTCATACCGACACCGGCGTCATCGACGACGATGCAGATCCCCTTGGGCACGGTACGAATATTGATCTCGACAACGGTGTCCGGGCTGGAGTAGCTCGTGGCATTGTCGAGGAGTTCCGCGAGAGCCAGTGCCACGGGTTCGACGGCTCGGCTGGTGACGCCGAAGTCGACCTGCGAGAGAATGTCCACCCGCCGGAAGTGGCGAATTCTTCCCTGCGCACTGCGGACCACGTCGTAGACCGAGGCGACCTCACGCCGGTTCCCCAGCCAGCCGCCGCACAGAACGGCAATGGACTGAGCGCGCCGACCGAACTGTGAGTTCGTGTGGTCGATCTCCAGGAGGTCCTGGAGAATAACGGAATCTCCGTATTTCTCCTGCAGCTGAGAGATGATCTTCTGCTGCTCAGCTGCGGTTACCTGGAGTGTCCGCATGGCGGACTTGAGGACTGTTCTGATTTCTTCCTGGGCTTGCTCCTGGGCTTGCTCCTGGGAATGCAGAATGGATTGCGAGTAGTCTTTCTCTCGCTCGGAGTGGCGAGCTCTCAGCTCTGCGATCTCCCGCCGCGAATGCCGTGCCGCCCTGCGTTGGGCAACGATGACGGCGACTGCGGCAAGGATGACGAGAAGGAGAGCCCAGAATATCGGGTTCTGTATGTAATGCGTCATAAGACTCTCTTCAGGCGACTGACGGCCAGCTGCTGAATTTCCGTCAATGCGGTGGACCGGTGGGCTGCCGGCGGCGGAGTTCCCGCCCGGACTGTCCCCGTAGTCGGAGATGTCGTTTTGCACCCATCTGCCCACTCCGCAAGTGCGGAGATCGTATCACCGTACGAACACTTGACTGACCGTCAATAGGTCGAATTGCGGAGGACGTTGATGCCTTATCAACTCCCGCCCGCAAGGGGGTGGTGGCGCCTGGCGAGGCTGTCTATTTGTCGATTCAAATCCGGGCCACGTTCGGTCGACGTGCCGACGCGGCGCACGGCTTCCTGGCGCCGGCGCACGGCTTCCCTGGAACGTCGGCGCACGGCACCCCGGGACGCCGATGATCGGAAACGGGAAGCGGCGCCTGGCCTCTGTTCCAGCCAAGGCCTTCGGGTGCGCCCAGGGCATGCGTGCGAGCTCCCCGGCTGTCCCGCCTGTCCAAGGGGTTGACTCAGGAACGATCACGCCGGGACAGTGGCGCTGTTCCCGCGCAGCCTCCCACCCCACCGGAGACCTCCCCGTGAAACGTCGAAGAATCCGCCACCCCCTGAGTGCCGTTGCCGCCGCCACGGCACTCTTTGTGAGCCTCGCCACTACGGCCGAGGCCACCCCGACAACGTTGTCGGAAGCCGTCGGGGCAGCCGCTCTCGTCGACGACCCCGCCGACTACGTCGATCCGTTCATCGGCACCGGCCTGAGCGGCAGTTCGTTCGGCGAGATCAACAACTTCCCCGGCCCCGCAGCGCCGTTCGGGATGATGCAGTTCTCGCCCGACACCCAGAACAGCTACGCCGGGTACCAGTACCACAACGACCGGATCCGCGGCTTCAGCCTCGATCACGCCTCCGTCGGATGCAGCGCCTTCGGCGACGTGCCGATTCTGCCCGTGGTGGGCGACGTCGGCTCCGCGCCCTGGGACCGCACCGAGAAGTACTCGCACGACGCCGAGGAGGCGGAGCCCGGCTACTACGCGGTGACGCTGCAGGACTCCGACGTACATGCCGAGTTGGCGGCGACGACCCGGACCGGGCTCGCCTCCTTCACCTTCCCGGCCACGGACGCTGCCCAGGTGCTGGTCAAGGGCGGCGCGAGCCTGGGTGGGAACGACGCGGCCGACATGAGGATCGTCGGCGACAACCAGGTCACCGGCTCCGCCACGACAGGGCACTTCTGCGGCAAGTCCAACACGTACACGCTGTACTACTCGATCACCTTCGACCAGCCGTTCACCGCGCACGGCACCTGGGACGGCTCCACGGTCCAGCCGGGCAGCGACACGGTGGACGCCAAGCGGGCAGGCGCCTATCTGACCTTCGACACGGCGGCCGGCGAGGACCGCACCGTACAGGCGAAGGTGGCGATGAGCTACGTGAGCGTGGCCGGGGCGCAGGCCAACATGGCGGCGGAGATACCCGGTTGGGACCTCGACGCGATCGCGCAGCAGACCCGAGACCAGTGGACCGACACGCTGCGCAAGGTGCGGGTGGCAGGCCGGGACGAGGGTGAGCTGAAGACCTTCTACACCTCGCTCTACCACTCGTTGATGCACCCGAACACCTTCAACGACGTCGACGGCCGCTACATCGGCTTCGACGACAAGATCCGCACGCTGCCCAAGGGCCGTACGCAGTACGCGAACTTCTCCGACTGGGACACCTACCGGTCACTGGCCCCGCTTCAGGCCATGCTCTTTCCCGAGGAAGCGAGCGACATGGCGCAGTCGCTCGTCAACGACGCCGAACAGAGCGGCTGGTGGCCCCGCTGGCCGATGGCCAACCAGTCGACCAGCCAGATGACCGGCGACAACTCCGTGCCGCTGGTGGCCGCGTTGTACGCGTACGGAGCACGCGACTTCGACGTGGAAACGGCGTTGAAGTACCTCGTCAAGGGTGCGACGACAGTGGACGAGACGCCCGGTGCGTACAAGGAGCGCCCCGGCATCGAGAGTTACGTCGAACTCGGCTACCTGCCCAACAACGACTCCGCGCGCGGCGACCACCAGCGCGTCGGTGCCTCCATCACCCTGGAATGGTCGATCGACGACTTCGCCATCGCACAGCTCGCCGAGGCAGTGGGCGAGGACGACATCGCCGCCGAGTTCACCCAGCGGGGCCAGAACTGGCAGAACATCTTCAACGCGTCGACCGGCTACCTCCAGCCGCGCACCGAGGAGGGGCTCTTCCCCGACGGCCCCGCCTTCCAGGCCCCGACCTCCGGGATCGGACAGAGCGGCTTCGACGAGGGGAACGCCGCCCAGTACAACTGGCTCGTGCCCCAGAACATGGCCGGTCTCACCACTGCCATGGGCGGCGCCGACGTGGCGGCCGATCGGCTCGACACCTTCCTGACCAAGCTCAACGTCGGTCCCAATGAGCCCTACATGTGGGCCGGCAACGAGCCCAACTTCGCCGTGCCGTGGGCCTACAACTACCTCGGCCAGCCGTGGAAGACGCAGGAGACGGTCCGCAGGGTCGCCACCACGCTCTTCGGACCCACGCCGGACGGCGAGCCTGGGAACGACGACCTGGGCGCACAGTCCGCCTGGTACGTGTGGGCCGCCCTCGGCCTGTACCCCGCGACGCCCGGCACCTCCGATCTCACCGTGCACAGCCCGCTGTTCGAGCGCGCGGTGCTCGATCTGCCCGGCAAGAACACGATCGACCTCCGCGCGCCGGGGGCGTCCGTGGACACCCAGTACGTCCATGACCTCAACCTCAACGGCTCCGACTGGGAACGCACTTACCTGCCGCAGAACGTGGTACGCAAGGGCGCCAGGCTGGACTTCGAGCTGAGCGACACTCCGGACACCACCTGGGCGACTTCCGCGAAGGCCGCGCCGCCGTCGTACCGGGAGGGCGAGGAAGGCTTCCTCGCGAGCGCCTCGCCCAACCAGGTCACCGTCGCACCCGGTGAGTCCGGGACGTTCACCGTGGACGGGCAGCGGCTGAGCGGGCAGGACCGCAAGCTCACCGTGACCGCCGAGGCACCGGAAGGCGTGAGCCTGAGCGCGGCGAAGAATACGCTGACGCTGGACAGGAGCAGCGGTTCCGGCAGCGTCGAATTCACCGCCACCGCAGGGCCGGACACGCCCAACGGGTTCTACGAGATCCCGGTGACCGTGCGCGGCGCCACCGGCCCGGTGGTCGAGCAGACCGTCTACGTCCAGGTCGCCGCCGAGGGGAGCTTCGCGGCCGCCTACAACGCCACCGCCGTCTCCAGCGACACCGACACCTCGCAGGGTGACTTCGACCGCTCCGGCGGCAGTTACTCCCGCCAGGCGCTGGCCGCCGCCGGCCTGAACCCCGGCGCCGAGGTGGAGGTTTCGGGCACCACGTTCACCTGGCCGGACTCCCCGCCCGGCCGCCCCGACCACCTCTACGCGGACGGTCAGACCATCGACCTCGCGGACCCACAACGGCTGGTGTTCGTGGGCGCGGCGATCTACGGGGACGTGCGGACGACGGCCACGGTCACCTTCACCGACGGCAGTACGGAGCAGACCGACCTGTCCTTCGGCGACTGGGTGTACCCGGGCGGCGGCTCCGAACCCGTCTTCGACAACACCGTGGTGGCCAAGACGGAATACCGCAATCCGGGCCATGGCGGCCCCGCGTACGTCTTCGCCACCAAGCCCTTCGAGGCGCCCGAGGGCAAGCGGATCGCGTCGGTCACGCTGCCGAAGAGCGTGAACACGCACCTGTTCGGCATCGGCGTCGGCTGACCGAACCGGCACACGACTGAGGGGTCTTCACGGGCGTCAGCTCGTGAAGACCCCTCTCACGTTGGGCAGTTCCGCGGGCCGACGCTCGTGAAGACCCTTCTCACGTCGGACAGGTCCACCGGCTGACGCCCGTCAAGACCCCTCTGACGTCGGACGGCCGACGCTCACGTCACCATTCCCAGGCGGCCTGCGCGTTGCGCAGCGCCGTCCTGGCGGTCTGCTCGCCCGCGATGGCCAGGGCGAGCTGGTCGCACAGTTGCTGCAGGTTCTGCGGACCGGCGGCGTCCTTGGGCCAGGCCACGGCCGGGTCGGCGTCCAGTCCGGCCCGGATGAGGTCGAAGGCGGTCGGAGTGGCCGCCGCGTAGGAGGGGGCGTACAGGACGCTCGTGCGGTTGGGGTCGATGGCACTGTTCGGTGCGGTCGCCTGCACGAGCACCTCTTCGCTGCTCGTCGCCCACGCCGCGAACGCCAAGGCCTCGGCCTGGTGCTGGGAAGCGGTCGATACCCCGAGGCCGTAGCCGTTGTTGAGCGGCGTACGGTGCGTCGTGTTGTTCCCGCCCAACGGGATGGCGACCGCGCCCCACTTGCCGGCGATCTTCGACAGGGCGGGGTCGGCGGCCCGCTGGGCCATACCGGTCCAGGTTTCGATCATCGCGACCTGGCCGTTGAGATAGGCGTTGTTCGCGGTGGAGAAGCCGGTGGTGAGCGGTGTGGGCAGCGCGTACTGATTGATGTCGATCAGGTGCTCGGCGGCGGCCAGCGCGGCGTCGCTGGTGAGGGTCGGCTTGCCGGAACTGCTGACGAGGCTGCCTCCGTACCCGACGAGCCGGTTGATGAAGGCGCAGCCCAGGAGCAGTGCGGCCGGCTGGCCCTGCACGGCGGCCCCGTAGTACTCGCCACCGCCGCCCTGGGTGATCTTCTTGGCCGCGGCGTCGTACTCGTCCCAGGTCGTCGGCGGCTGGAGGCCGTACCGGTCGAGGAGCTCGGTGTTGTAGTAGACGAGGTGCTGGCAGCCGTCGAACGGCAGGCCGTAACGCCGGCCCTGGAAGAGGGTGTACGCGTCGTAGACGGACGGCAGGTAGTCGCGCGTATTGAGTTCCTTGTGCTGGGCGATCCAGCTGGTGATGTCCACCAGAGCATCGGCCTCCACCAGCGAACCCAGCCCGTAGTAGAAGTAGTCGAAGATGTCGTACTCGCCGGTCCCGCTCTGCGCGTCCGCTATCTGCGTGGCGATCAACTGGTCGTACGGGACCGCTGTCGCCACCAGCTTGCCACCGGTCTGCTGCTCCCAACGCGGGGCCAGAACATTGTTGTACGTGGCGAGATGCGGCGTGTTGACCAGCACCTTGAGTGTGACGCCTGCCGGAGCCGCCTCGGCATCGGAGACCTGCGTGCCCGTCGACGCCGCGTAGGCGGGCGCGCCTCCGACAGTGGCCAGCCCGGCGGCCGCGGTGGTGCCCCGGAACAGGGTCCGGCGCGTCCATGCACGGGCAGGCTTGGGGTCCTGGGACGCGGCGTCGTCAGGTCGGTTGGGGTGGCGGGAGGACATCGTGCTCCTTTTTCGGAATGGACTGACTGGGAAACAGTGGCATTCGGCTCTTGACGGTATTGAGCGGCAGTCTCCCTTTGTTTTGCCGGAACTCACATCGTCCGGACGACGCGGAAAAGTAGGCATGCTTTCGGGACTGGTGATCGAGTGACTCGGAGCCGTCGGTCGCGGTCGGCATCTCCCCAGGGGAGTTGGTATTCCCGCCGACCACGACCTGCCAGGTGGAATTCAACAGACATCCCTGGCCGGAGGTGAATTGCCGGAAGTCGGAGGGGGCGCCTGACCGTCGGCACCGGGCTGGACGACGCGGTGTCGTCCACGCCGTCCGCAAGAACGGCTTCGCCACGCCCCGTACCTTCGTCGACCACCGAACATCCCTACAGCGTAGGCGAATTGTTGTGACCGGGCGTGTGCATGGTGAAGATCCTGGGAGTGGCAGCAGGGGTCCCGGGCGACGAGGCGAGGCCGAACCGGGCGATGTTGCGCGATCACTCGCCGGGAAACGGCCCTGGCGACCGCCGATAACGACGTCGGGGTTGGTCACTGCCAAGGATTAATCGCGGTCATGGCCATATTCCTTCGTCGGGCGAGTCGATCTGGCCAGATGTAGGCACCACAGAAACCTACTAGGGAGCTCCGGCACATCAAGAGACGGTGCGGGATTCTCAGCAAACTCAAAGGAAACTCCCAGGAACGCAAGGGGAATTCACCGTCGAAGGCGGGCCGGCGATTCCCGCGCCCCGGGGCTTTCCGGCTGCTGACCTCCCGCTGCGAAGACGGGCGACGACCGCGCGCGCCGGCCCGTGCGAAGAAGGGCGACGACCGCGCGCCGGGTGTCACCCACTCGTGGCCGGTCGGCGTCAGGGCCCGCCGACCACCCCTCCTGTCAAGGGCTGTTGGGAAGCTTGACCGAGTTTGGGTACAGCAGTAACTTCACGGCAACACTGTTCCCGCACAGGGAGCGATGTACCTGGAAGATGGCGGGCAGAGCATGGTGAGAAATGCGAAAAGGCCTCGTCGCGCCCTGTCGGCGTGCTTGACGGCGGCGCTGTTGATGTTGTGTGCGTGCTCGAACTCCACCCCGGAGGGGGAGGGTTCGGACAACTCCTCGCCCTTGGTCATCGGGGCATCGCTGTCGCTGTCGGGTGACTTCGCCGAACTGGCCGAACCAGCGAAGAAGGGCTACGAGCTGTGGGCCGACACGGTCAACGAGAAGGGCGGTCTGCTCGGACGGAAGGTCAGCCTGAAGATCGTCGATGACGCGTCGAACCCGACCCAGGCGGTCACCAACTACCAGAACCTGATCACCCGTGATCGCGTCGATTTGGTGTTCGGCCCCTTCTCCAGCTTGCTCACCATCCCGGCGGCGGGAGTCGCGAAGCGTTTCAACTACGCGTTCATCGAACCCTCGGGTGGGGCCCCTCAGGTATTCGACCTGAAAATGCGCAACTTGTTCTTCGTCCAGCCCGCGCCGATCGTGAACTCCGGTGACGCTTTCGCCGAGTACATTCTCTCGCTGCCCGCGGACCAACGGCCGAAGACAGGTGCCTACCCGACGGCCGACAACCCGTTCACCTCGCCGATCGTCGCGCGTATTCGTGAACGACTGGAGCGCGCCGGCGTCAAGACGGTGTACTCGAAGACCTATTCCGCAGAGACCGTCGACCTGAGCCCCGTCGTGACCAGGCTCGTGGAGGAGAAGCCCGACCTCATTGTCTCGGGGACCGGTGGCCCCGACGCGGTCGCCGAAGTCAAGGGCATGGTCCAGTCCGGCTGGACGCCGAAATTCCTGTTCTTCACCGGCGGCCCGAACTCCCCGTCCTTCCCCTCGAAGGTGGAAGCGGCCAACGCGGAGGGGATCTTCAGCACGGGCGACTGGTTCCCGACCGCCAAGACGGCCGGCACCCCCGACTTCATCAAGGCCTACACGGAGAAGCACGGAGGCAAGGCGGAGGACATCGACTCCGCCGCGGCCGAGGCGTTCGCGTGCGGCCAGCTCCTCGAACTGGTGGCGGAGCGAGAGAACAAGGTCGACAACAACACCATCATCGCGGCCCTCCACGAGGGCACCTGGCCCACGCTGGTGGGCGACCTCCGCTGGGACGCGTACGGCGCTCCCCAGGGACGGAACATCGTCGTGCAGTGGATCGACGGCCGACTCACGCCGGTGTACCCGAAGGACGAAGCCCTCGCCGACCCGATCGCCAAGCCCTCCTGGGGCGGGTGAGCCGTGCATCTGTTCGTGCAGGCCGTCATCGTGGGAGTCCTGATCGGCGGCGTCTACGCTCTGCTCGCCGGCGGTCAGGCGATGATCTTCGGGGTCACCCGCACCGTGAACTTCGCCCAGGCGATCTTCGCGATCATGTGCTCCTACCTCAGCTACACGCTCTTCCAGGACTTCGGGCTCGACCCCTTCCTTTCGGTCCTGGTGCTCGTGCCGGCCATGTTCGTCTTCGGCAGCGCCATCCACATCGTCCTGCTGCGCCGGCTCAGCAGGTCCGGCGCCGAACTCTCCCTGCTCGTCCTGTTCGCCTTGGGCATCGGGATACAGGGGGTGCTGGACTTCTTCTACAAGACCGACACCCGGGTGATCGCCACCTCGTACGCGAACGACTCATGGACCGTCCTCGGCTACCAGGTTCCGGCGGTGCGGTTCTTCGCCTTCCTCCTCGCGGTGGCGGTCCTGGGAGCGCTGCACCTGATCCGCCAGTACACCAAGTTCGGCCGGGCCCTGCGGGCCACCACCCAGAATCCGGTTGCCGCCAGATTGCTGGGCGTGGACGTGGAACGGGTCTCGGCCATCGCGATGGGGCTGGGAGTGGCCGCGGCAGGGGCCGCCGGAGCGGTGTTCGGCATGGTCATTCCGTTCAGCGGCAACAGCCAACTCGACCTGCTGAACAAGCTCCTGGCCATCGGCGTGCTCGGCGGAATGGCGAGCTTCCCGGGAACCGTCGTGGCCGCCGTCATCCTCGGCGTCATCGAATCCGTCGTGGCCGTCAACATCTCACCCGACTGGTCCTCCTTCTCCTTCCTCGTCGTCCTCTTCGCCGTCCTCACCTTCCGACCGCAGGGCCTGTTCGGGCAGCGACTACGAGGGGCGGCCTGATGGTTCGGCGCAGCACGGAACCTCGGATCCCACCGGCGAGCGCCGTACGCGCCACCGCGTTCGTCGTGTTCCTGGCCGTCCTCCCGCTGGTCTTCGCCGGCCACTGGCAGGTCAGCCTGCTCCTGTTCACGGTGATGTACGCGGGTCTCGCGTGCGCCTGGAACCTGCTGGGCGGCTACGCCGGCTACCCCGCGCTCGGCCACGGTGCCTTCTTCGGCATCGGGGCCTACGCGATGGCCATCACCGCCCCTCACCTCGGCGTCGGCAATGGCTACCGCCCCTTTCTCCTCGTCCTCCCGATCGTCGCGGGCACCGCGCTGGCGGTACTGCCCGTCGCACGGCTGCTCCTGCGGACGCGGGCCGCCGCCTTCGCGGTGCTGAGCATCACGGTGATGTTCATGGTCGCGACGCTGGTCTACAATCTTCGCGGTCTGACGAAGGGTTCCGAGGGCCTGCCCGTGCCGGTCGCGCCGTTCGCCGTGGACACCTTCGAGCGCCCCTTCTACTACGCGATGGCCGTGCTGCTCGTGCTGACCGTCGCGGTGAGCTGGGTGGTGCGGACCAGCAAGCTCGGGCTGGCGCTGAATGCCGTACGCGACGACGAGGACCGCGCCCGGGGGCTCGGTGTGCAGACCGAGCTGGTCAAGATGGTCGCCTTCGCGCTGAGCGCCGGTCTCACCGCGGGCTTCGGGGCGGTGTGGGCGTACTACATCACCTACGTGTATCCGCCCTTCGCCTTCGATGCGCTGCTCTCGCTCGGCGCCGTCCTCATGGCGTTCCTCGGTGGGCGGCGCACCTTGTGGGGCCCGGTGGTCGGCGCGGCCCTGATCGTCCCCGCCCAGCAGTACTTCGCCTACCGCTACGGGGCGAGTCAGCTCTATCTCATCGCGTACGCCGCCCTGTTCCTCCTGGTGATCTACCTCCTCCCGGACGGGATCATCCCGTCGGCGGCCCGCCACCTGCGGCGGCTTCGATCCGCTCACCGCGCTCACGCACGGCGTGACCGGGCGGCGGTGGGCCCCGTCTCGACCCGAGGAGGACAAGGATGAGCGCGCTGCTCAAGGCGGAGGGGCTGACCAAGTCGTTCGGAGGGATCCGGGCCCTCGACGAGTGCGGCTTCGAGATCGCCGAAGGGTCGGTGAGCGCCCTCATCGGACCCAACGGCTCAGGAAAGACAACGGCGTTCAACGTGATCACCGGCTACCAGCGTGCCGAGTCGGGCCGACTGACCTTTCGCGGGCACGCGATTCGCCGCCCCGACCCGTGCCGTCTGCAGCGGCTCGGCCTCGCCCGCACCTTTCAGCAGGCGCGTGTCTTTCCCGGACTGTCGGTGCTGGAGAACATCGTGCTCAGCCGCAGCCAACCCTGGCACGCCCTGCTCCGACGTCGGGTGCCCGGCCCGGACCGGCTGCGCGCCGAGGAGCTCCTCGACGAGTTCGGGCTGGCGGCCCATGCCGACCGGCCCGCCGCGCAGTTGTCGTACGGACAACGCAAACTGCTCGAGTTCGCAGGCGTGCTCATGGCCGAGCCACTGCTCGTCCTGCTCGACGAACCCACCGCCGGGGTCAACCCGGTGATGGTCGAGGCGATGGAGCGGCACATTCGGCGACGGCACGCGCAGGGCGTCACCTTCCTGATCGTGGAGCACGAGATGCGGTTCGTGATGCGGCTGTGCGATCCCGTCATCGTGCTGGACCGTGGCCGCCCCATCGCCTGTGCCGCCCCGGAGAAGGTTCAGAACGACCCCCGTGTCCTCGACGCCTACCTGGGAGACTGACTATGGCCGCAGGGCTGGAGCTGCAGGGCATCGTCGCCGGCTATGGCCAGGGTGACATCCTGCGCGGTCTCGACCTCGACGTGCCCGCCGGCCGGATCACCTGCCTCATCGGCCCGAACGGCTCAGGCAAGTCGACGGTCCTGCGGGTCATCAGCGGCCTGCTCGCCCCCCGAGCCGGTCACGTCCTGCTCGCCGGGCGGAAGGTCACCGGCTGCTCGCCCTCGGCCATGCTCGGTCATGGTGTCGCGCACGTGCCCCAGGAACGCAGCCTCTTTCCGGCCATGTCGGTCTGGGACAACGTCCTCATGGGCGCGTACGTCAACAACGACCGCGACGCCGTCGCGCGGCGGGCCGCCGAGATCGCCCAGCGTTTCCCGATCGTCGCCCGACGCCGTCACGACCTGGCGGGCTCCCTGTCCGGTGGCGAGCAGAAGACCGTGGAGATCGCCCGGAGCATGATGCTCGACCCTCCCGTTCTCTGTTTCGACGAGCCGTCGATCGGTCTGGAACCGCGGGCGCGCAGGATGATCTTCGAAATCCTCGACGAGCTCCGCCGCGACGGGCGGACCATCCTGCTTGTCGAACAGAACGCGCGTTCCGGGCTGGCCGTCGCGCAGGACGGCGCCGTCCTGGAGGCGGGTGTCATCCGTCTGGCCGCTCCCGCCGGTCAACTCCTCGACAGCCCCGAGATCGGACGTCTCTATCTCGGCGCGTCCTGACGATCTCGGCGCGTCCTGACACCTCGGACAAGGGCGAGCGATGAACCGTTCCGCGGTGTCGGTCAGTTCTCCGGTTCGGCGGTTCGTCGCAGCCGCAGTTCGACGCCGTCCAGGAAGCACTGCAGTCCGAATTCGAACTCCTCCGTGCTGGTACGTGATGTCAGCGCGTCGGCGAGTTCCACCAGTTGCGGGTACTGCTCGGCGGGCAACGAGCGGTAGAAGTCGCGCAACGTCAGGCTCTTCGAAGCCCCCAGGCCGCCGGTGCGGAAGTCGTCGGTCGATTCCTGCAGGACCGAGGCGAACACCTGATGGGCCAGCGCGGTGTAGACGTCGGCCGCCAGCGCCCGGTCGAAGCCGCGCTCGCGCAGCACGCCGAGGGCCAGCTCCCTGGCGCGCAGCGAATTGGGGCCGACCGGGATCGCGGTGGCGAGCAGGGTGGCGACGCTCGGGTGGGCGCTCAGCACCCTCCGCATGGAGCGGGCCAGTTCCTCGAGGACCCCGCGCCACCCGAGCCCGTCCACGGGGCGCAGGAGCCGTGCCTCGCCCAGCACCGCGTCGGCGACCAGCACGAGCACCTCGTCCTTGCCGGCGACATACCGGTAGAGGGTCGTCGTGCCCGTCTGCAGCTCGGCGGCCAGGTTCCGCATGCTCAGGGCCGCCAGTCCCTCGCGGTCGATGAACTCGAGGGCACCGGCGACGATGCGGTCCAGCGTGATGGGAGGACGTCGGGACGGCTCCTCCCTGCCCTGGCGGGCCGCCCACCAGGCCGGCGAGCCCGGCGCCCTCAGGTCCTGCCAGCCATCGCCCGTCTCATGCGCTTGTGTTCCTGTCACAGGAACAATGTACCCATGGCGGGACATGTGTCTGCCCTTGTCCATTGCACTCGGGGTCGACGCGGTCGCGCGCAAACCTCTCTGACCGCTTGTCAGTTGGGGGATTTTTCACTTCACAGTTGGTTGAACGCGAGGGGTTGACCGTGTCTTGGGCCACTCTTAATGTCCATGGCAACAGTGTTCCCGCTCCGGGTTCACTGTAGCCGATTACGGGACGGTGGCAACCAATGGGAGTACGTGCTCGTCTTGCAACACCCTGGCTCGCGGTCTGTGCGGTGGTCGCTCTGGCCCTGCAGGTCACCGCGACCGGTCCGGTGCAGGCCGCGACCGACAGCACTGGAATCGCGAGCACCTGCACGGGCTCGACCGCGACGGGACAGGCGGCGTCCGCATCGTCCACCGCCACTCGGGACCGAGTGAGCAGCGTCCAGATCCCCAAGGACGAGGCTCCCCACCAGGATCCGGACGAATGGTGGTACTACGTCGGGCACCTCTCGGGCGTGGACGCGGCCGGACGCGTGCACTGCTACGGATTCGAGCAGGTGGTCTTCCAGTTCCTCGAACTGGCGCCGGAGCCAGTGTACTTCGGGCACTTCGCCATCACCGATCTCACCAGGGGCACGTTCCAGTACGACGGCAGGCAGGACTCCTATCCCGTCCCCAGTACCCCCGGCAGCTTCTCGCTGCACACCGGCGAATGGACGATGAGCGGAGGATCCGGCAAGAGCAAGCTGCACGCCGCCCTGCCCGACTACGCGCTGGATCTCCAGCTCCAGACCACGAAACCGGCCGCGTTGCACGGCGACCGCGGCAACATCCCCTACGGGCCGCTGGGCACGTCGAAGTACTACTCGTGGACGTCCCTGATGGCCAGCGGGACGATCGTCGACCACGGCGTTCCGGTGAAGGTCACCGGGCTGTCCTGGTCGGACCACCAGTGGGGCGCGTTCGACTTCGAGACCGGCGCCGGCTGGGACTGGTTCAGCGTCCAGCTGACCAACGGGAAGCAGTACATGCTGTACTTCGTCCGCGACCGGGACGGGGCGATCGTCGAGACCATCGGCACCCTGGTCGACTCCTTCGGCCGGACCACGAACCTGGACCCGGCCAAGGTCACTGACACGGCCCTGGGCTCATGGACCAGTCCCACGTCAGGCATCACGTACAGCTCCGGATGGAAGGTCACCGTGCCCGGCGGGAGCTTGACCATCACACCGAACCTGGTCAATCAGGAGGTCGACCTCCTGTCCACCCAGGGCCTCGCCTACTGGGAAGGCTCCGTATCCGTGAGTGGCGACATCGGCGGCTCGCCGGTGACCGGCGTCGGGTACACCGAGATCTTCCCCCACCTCTGACCGAAACACGTCCGGACCGGGAGAGCGTGACACCGCTCTCCCGGTCCGGACGTGTTGGCGCCACCCCTGGCTAGGCACCAGCCTTGTAGAGCCCCTCGATCTCGGCGGCGTACTTGGCGGTGACGGAGCGGCGCTTGAGCTTCAGAGTGGGCGTCAGCTCATCGCCCCCCGGTTCCCAGACGTTGGGCAGGATGGTCCACGAGCGGACGTGCTCGACACGGGAGAGACGAGCGTTGGCGGCATCAACACCCTGCTGTACGGCGGCCCTTACCTCCGGGGACGCTGCCAAGGCGGCAACTGACGTATCGGCCAGGCCCCGCTGATCCGCGAAGGCCTTGGCGGCTTCCGGGTCGAGGACCAACAGGGCGCTGACATGGGGACGGCGGTCGCCTATCGCGACGACGGTTGCCACGAGCGGGCAGGCGGTCTGCAGAACGTTCTCGATATTGGCCGGCGACATGTTCTTGCCCGAGGCGTTGATGATCAGCTCTTTTTTGCGGTCGACGATGGTCACGTAGCCGTCCGCGTCCATGCTGCCGACGTCCCCGGTGTGGATCCAGCCGTCGGAGTCGATGGTCTCCGACGTCCTGGCGGGGTCACCGCGGTACCCCTTCATGAGTGCGGGGGTGCGGACCAGGATCTCGCCGTCTTCGGCGACCCGGATCTCGGTTCCCGGCAAGGGAGTTCCGACGGTGCCGAGGCGCGGCCTCGACGCGGTGTTGAGGGTCGTGACACCGGTGGTCTCGGACATGCCCCAGGCCTCGCTGATCGGCAGGCCCAGCGCGAAGAGGAAGACCATCGCGTCCTGGTCCAGCGGGGCGGAACCGGTGACGACACTGACGGCCTGGTCCAGCCCGATCTGCGCACGGATCCTGGCGAGCACCAGGCGGTCCGCCAGCAGCTCGGGGAGCCGGGCCCGGAGCGGGGTTCCGAGCCCCCGCGAGGTGGCCCGCGCCCGGGCCGTGCCGGTACGCAGGGCCCAGCGGGCGAGCGCGCCCTTGAGCCCCGACTGCTGATCCAGGCCGGCCTGGATCGACCCGATGAAGCGGTACCACAGCATCGGTACGCCGACGAACTCGGTCGGCCGCACCTGTTGCAGAACCTCCAGCAGCCGCTTGGGTTCGTTGAGGGTGACCGTCGTGGTGTGGAACATCATGGGTGCGTAGTGGGCACTGAACCGGTTGACGATATGTGCGTCCGGCAGATACGAGATGACACGGCCGCCGGTGGACTCGGCCAGCACCTCGGGAAGCTGCGTCAGCACATAGATGAGGTTGGCGTGGGTGAGCTCGACTCCCTTGGGCGGCCCCGTGGTTCCCGATGTGTAGATCAGGGTGAGCACGTCCTGTGGGGACACGCTGGACCAGGCGCCACGGAAGTCGAAGTCCTCGGAGCCCGACGTCTCGAGATCGGCCAGCGACAGGACCGGGCCGACGTCCGGGCCCGCCGCGTCGATGTCGACGCACACGAACGTCTCGACGGAGGAGCCCTCGGCGGCCGTCCGGACGGTGCTCAGAAACTGCTCCTCGCACACCACGAGCCTGTTGCCCGCATTGGCGAACAGATAGGCGATCTGCTCAGTGCTGCTGGTGTTGTAGACCGAGTAGGGGATGGCGCCCAGGTGCATGACGGCCGCGTCGACTATGTGGAACTCGGGCCGGTTGGTGAGCATCAGTGCCACGGTGTCGCCCCGCCCGACCCCCTGGGCGGCCAGCCCGCGAGCCACTGCCTCGACGCGTTTCCCGTATTCACGCCAGGTCAGTACCGACTTGTTGCCGGCGTCCCGCAGCGCCACCGAGTCCCCGTGATCGGAGATGGTCTGCTGCATCAGAGCGCACATCGTTGTGTTCTCCATGCTGTTCCTCGTTCTGTCATGGGGTGAGCGGGCGCTGGATCCCTGCGAAGAAGTCGGCCATTTCGACTGCGGTCTTCTCCGGGTACTCGAAGGGCACCATGTGGCCGCACCCCGGGATGACGTGACTGAGCTGTGGGTTCAACAGGGCTTTGACCTCGGGCAGTTTGCTGACCGGGGTGACCTTGTCCTCCTCGCCCCACAGGAGCAGGGTGGGCGTGCCGAGACGCCCCGCCTGTCGGTAGAGGTCCTGCTGGCGGTGGAAGTCGTAGTCGCGCAGAGTGGAGAGGAGGGCGTACATCGAGCCCTCGCAGCGGTAGGTGTCGCACACCATGTCGGTGAGGGCCCGCACCTGCGCGGGGGTGCGGACGTTGTGCGACAGGTGCGCGCGCAGCAGGAGTTGGCCCAGGTTCTTGCCGAGGAACGGGCCGACGGTCGCGTTGGTGGCCAGCCGTACGGGCGGGGCGTCGCCCTCGGTGAATCCCGCCGGGCCCAGCAGAGTCAGCGATGTCGTCTGTTCGTGGGTGCGCTGCAGCAGGCCGAGGGCGGTGAGCGCGCCCATGGAGGAGCCGACGGTGTGCCAGGAGTCCGGTATGTCGAGGGCCCTGACCAGGTCGTGTGCCTGCCGCACGAACAGTTCACGGTCGTAGGGCCCAGCGACGCGGTCCGAGTAGCCGCGGCCGTAGGCACTGTAGGTCAGGGTGCGCAGCCCGCGGCGGTGCAGATGCTGGACGACGCCGTCCCAGTAGAACAGCGGGACGGTGAGACCTCCGAGGAGGAAGACCAGTTCACCGTCGTCGGGTCCGGTGAGTTCGTAGTGCGTGATGCCGTCGGACAGCTCGATGAAGCTTCCCCGCAGACGGCTGCGGGTGTCCGGGTTCAGGGGGAGGTTCTCGCCCCTGGCTCGGTAGAACTTGGGCATGGCGGAACTCAATTCCTGGGAGGGGGACTCATTCCTGAACGGGTGCGGGACTCATTCCTGGGTGATGGAGGAGGAAAGTCCCAGATGCGAGCGGATGGCTTCGCTGACTTCCGCGGGGGCTTCTTCGGGCATGAGGTGCCCGACATCGGCGAGGACCACGTCGTGGCTGCCGGGGATGTCCCGCTGGAAGTGCTGGCCGTCGATCAGGTCACCGCGCAGGACCAGCGTCGGGGCGGCGATCTCCTTGATGTGACCGGAGCGGTCCGCCTGGTCGGTGTTGGCGAAATCGATGAAGGCGGACCGGTTGCCCGGCCGGTTCATCATCGCGGTGACCCGTTCGACCAGGGCCTGGTCCACGACCATGCGCGGGCCGACGGAGGAGCGCAGGTTCTGCTCGGCCGCCCCGCTCGGCGCCCACCGGCGAAGCAGCGGCCGCAGCACGGGGTTACGGGCCATCTTCAGTGCCGTCGGCAGGGACTTCTCGGGGTATCCCGTGGCGTTCATCAGGATCAGCCGCTGCACCCGCTCCGGGTGCTCGACCGCCAGGTTCCAGGCGATGTTCCCGCCCAGCGAATTGCCGGCCACGTTCACCTTGTCGAGGCCAAGGCCCGAGAGGAACTCCGCGACGAAGGAAACGTAGGCCTCGATGCGGTAGTCGCGGTCGGGGCGGGGGCCGGTGAGGCCGAAGGCCGGCAGGTCGAGCCTGATGACCTCACAGGAATCTTTGAGGTCGGCGACGATGGCGTCGAAGGCCTGAAGCGAGGAACCGCTGCCGTGCAGCAGGAGAAGCGGAAAACCGCTGCCCTCTCGTTTGAAGTGCACCCGCACTCCGTCGACCCAGGTGAAACGGGATTCCTCGTCGACATAGGGCTCGCGGTGGGTCTCGGAAGCTGTCATGTGTGGGCTCCGTCGAACATGCGCATCACCGAGGTGTGCTCAATGCGGGAAGGGAGGCCACGCAGCACGGCGTCCCGTGCGGTGCTGAGCGGCCCTGAAGGCACGGAAGCGAGCTGATTCATGCGAACCGCCTGGCGCTGGATCCACTGGACCCGCGCACGGCGTTCCCCTTCGAAGGCCCGGAAGGCATCGGCCACCGAAGCGGTCCCGGCCAGCCGGCGTGCCACCACCGCGGCGTCCTCGATGGCCTGACCGGCTCCCTGCCCGAGGTTGGGCAGCATCGGATGCGAGGCATCGCCCAGCAGGGTCACGATGCCGGACCCGCCGCGCCACTGTCGCTGCCGCAGCTCGACCTCGATGGTGTCCTTCGGCTCGGTGGCTTCCAGCAAGGCCCGTGCCTGAGAGGGGAATTCGCGGTAGAGCAGTTGATAGAACCTGAGGCGGTCCACCGCATCCCGCACAGGGCGAGTCGGCGTCGGGATCAGCGCGAACCAGGAGCTGCGTCCGTCACGCAGCGGAATGATCCCGAACTGCAGGCGGTAGCCCCACCATTCGAGAACCTCGTCGGGCCGGTCCGCCGACACCTCGGTGACCCCGCGCAGGCAGCTCGTCCCCGAGCCCACGGCCGGCGGGTCGCCGTGCAGCCGCGCCCGGATCAGCGAGTCGATGCCGTCCGCGCCCACCAGCCCGCGCCCCCGCACACGCTCGCCGGAGCGCAGGTGCACCGTCACTCCGTCGGCATCCGTCTCGAATCCGATCACGGGGTCGCCGGTGAGGAGGTTGCCGTCGTCGAGCTCGGAGAGGAGCACCTCATGGAGATCGGCCCGGTGGATGCCGAGGGCGGGGGAGCCGACGGTCCCCTCCACGTCCTCGGCCCGCACCTCGGTGAGGACCTTGCCGGCGACCGACATGATGGAGGTGTGGGCGACCCTCCGCCCCTTCTCGGCCACCTGGCGGCCGAGGTTCAGCTCGGTGAGCACCTGCACGGTGTTGGGCTGCAGCAGGATGCTCGTGTTGATCGCCGTGGGCCGGGGCGCCGCCTCGATGAGCGTCCAGGGGATGCCGCGCCGCTGGAGGGCGACAGCGGTGGTCAGGCCACCGACGCCCCCTCCGGCGATCAGTACGTGATCATGAGATGTCGACAACGACTTTCCCCTTAGAACGTCCGCGCTCGACGTACTCCTGAGCCGCTGCGATCTCGGTCAGCGGGTACGTCTGGTCGATGACGGCGCGCACCTTGCCCTCGGCGGCAAGGCGGGCCAGCAGCTCCAGTGCGGCGCGGTCGGGACCGAACAGACTCCAGCCATAGTTCCGGCGCTTCAGAGCCTCACGCAGGCGCCGGCCCACGAGGGTCCCGACGGCCTGAAGGCCACCGATGAACAGGCCCTTCTCGTCGACGAAGCGCATCAGGGGATGCACGAGTGTGCCGTAACCGGCGCCGGGGCCGCGGCGCAGGATGCCGAGCATCTTCCGCTCCTCGGCGTCGTCGGCCAGGCAGATGGCGAAGTCGAAGTCGCGCAGTTGCTCCGCGAAGTCCTGGGTCCGATAGTTGATCACCTGGTCCGCGCCGAGGCTCTCGCACAGTTCGACGCCCGCGGGCCCGGCCGTGGTGGCCACATGGGCGCCCAGCGCCTTGCAGATCTGCAGGGTGACCACACCCGTGCCACCCGATCCGCCCTGCAGGAACACCCGCTTGCCTGCGGCGTTCTCCGGCCGGAAACCGGCGTCCTTCAGCGCGGCCCACGCGGACAGAAAGGCGTAGGGCAGCGCGGCGGCATCGCGGTAGGACAGCCCCTCGGGCTTGGCCACGACATCGTCGGCCTTGACGACGACGTATTCGGAGTACGTCCCCTGCGGCGCAGGCCGCATGGCACCGAAAACGGCGTCTCCGGTCTTCAGCCCGGTGACGTCGGAGCCGACCGCCACGACGTCCCCGGAGACGTCGTTCCCCAGGACGAGCGGAAAGCCGGTCATCCCACGCAGCTTCATCAGCTTCTGGCCGTACCCGCCCCGTCTGCGGCAGTCGATCGGATTGACCGAGGTGGCCCGCTGCCGTACGAGGACTTCGTCCACGCCCGGCGTGGGGGTCGGCGCGTCGTCTACCACTTGGAAGACGTCCTTGGCTGCGCCGAACCGCTGGGCCTGGGCCGAGCGCATGTGGCTCGGAATCGTGGGTGTGGTGCTGGAGGTCATAACGGCTACGCTAGCACCGAAAACTGTGTTACGGCTACGCGGACTCCGTAATCGTGGTCGAGATCGTGCGGAGAGACAGGGGGAACCTTCGATGGGCGCAGAGGCATCTGCCGTTCCGGGCAGTCCGGCCTGGTGGGCGAGCCGCCCGCCGGTCCCTGTCCACCGACGGGGGAGGCCCCCGGTGGACGTGGGCAAGGTCGTCGACATGGCGCTGAACCTCGTCGACGAAGTGGGGATCCAGACGCTGACCCTGCGGATGCTGGCCGACGCTCTGGGGTCGGGCACGGCCACTCTCTACCGCCATTTCGCCAGCAAGGATGAACTCCTGGTCCATGTGGTGGACCGCATACTGGGTGACGTACGGGTGGATCCGGCGTCACTGGAGGGTCTGACCTGGCGAGAAGCCACCGTGGTGGGGGCCGAGGCCTTCTACGACACCTTGTGCAGGCACCCCAATGCGCTTCCGCTGCTGGTGGAGCAGGTTCCCGTCGGTCCGAACGGTCTGCGCAACCGGGAGCTCATCATCGGGCTCCTCCTTGCCTTCGGCTTCCCCGTCGACCTCGCCGCCCGCGCGTTCACCGCGATCGGGCACTACGTGGTCGGCTTCGCCATCCAGCAGCACGGCCCGGGAGCAGCGCGCCCCGAAGACCGGCCACAGCTGCTCGATTTCTACCGTTCCCTCGACCCGGCCGCCTACCCGGCCACGGCAGCCGCCGCGGAGGAACTCACCGGTGTGCCCCTGCAGGAGGAATTCCGGTTCGGCCTCGACCTTCTCCTCGACGGCCTGGAACTCGTCCGCAAGGCGAGGTGACCAGCCGCGGCAGCCGCCTTCAGGGGCAGCTCAGCAGCAGGTCGCACCCGGCGGCAGGTCGCGGCCGGCAACCAGCGGCAGCTCCGCCGAAGAGAGCATGTCCCGATACTCCTCGGCCAGCTGGGACGTCTGCTTCCGGCTGAAGGCCACGAGTTCGCGGAAATAGCCGGAGCCGATCCGCCGCGCATGCTTCGACCAGGCACTGGGCACAGCGTTCTCCGGAGCCACCGCCATGCCGATGCCCTCTATGGCGAACTGCAGGGCCGCGGACACCTGGCCGGTCCGGGCAACCGCTCGAGGCACGAAGCCGAGACCGGCCGTCACCCAGTCGACGACCTCACTCATGCCCTGCTCGGGCTCATACAGGACCCAGTCGGCAGACGCGAGCTCAGCAGGCTCGGCGGTCGCGCCGCTTTTGTGTTCGTTCGGTCCGACGACCACCATCTGCTCATAACCGAGCGAGACGGCCGGCCCCTCCCAGGCTGCCGGCCGCGGCCCGACAGCCAGGTCACCCTGCCCGCTGCGAGCGGCTTCCTCCAGATCACGGCGGTGCGAGAAGTCGTGCAGACGGAGGACCGTCGTCGGGAACAGGGAGTGCCAACGGGCCGCGGACGGGGGCAGCACTCCTGAGGCCACCGATCTCACGGTGAGCACGTGCACATCGCCCCTACGCCCTTCGGTCACCTGGCGAACGGCGTCCTTGGCATCCTGGGCGGCCCGGACCACGCGTTGCGCCTGGGGCAGGAAGGCCCTGCCCGCAGGCGTGAGGGTCACGCCATGACGGCCCCGTTCGAGGAGCGCGGAGCCGAGTTCCTTCTCCAGAATGCGGATCTGCTGGGACAACGACGGCTGGGTGACGTAAAGCCTGGTCGCGGCTCCGCTGAACGAACCGCTCTCGCAGATGGCGAGGAAATATTCCAGCTGGCGCAGCTGCATGCCGTCAAGCTACCTGACACGAGGCCTGCCCGGAACAGCCGTGCCTGCGGTGATGTGCCGGCACCGACCTGCCGATCTGTTGCATGAGCGGCCCGGTGAGCCGGCCTTTGAACGGCGGTTCCCCTCGTCCGGCTGTCCCGTTATCCGGCCATCCCGCATGGAGCTATCCCGCGATGGAGATGCTGCTGTCCTCCCGCGCCAGCCGTGACAGCAGATAGTCCACTTCTTCGCGCGCTTTGGCCGACAGGGCCGGTGCCGGGCTGCGCTGGGCGTCGGACGTGAGCAGACCGCGCCGCTTCATGACGTACTTGCGCACCGCCAGACCGATTCCCGGCTGCTGTTCGTATCGCAGCAGCGGCAGGTGCGCGTCGAAGATGTCGTGAGCGGAATCGCGGTCTCCGGCCGCCGTACGCTTGACCACTTCCACCAGCATTTCCGGGAAGCAGTAACCCGTCATCGCACCGTCCGCGCCACGCTCGGTCTCGAAGTCCAGGAAGAGCCCGCCGTTGCCGCACAGGATCGACAGCCGCGGCATGTCCCCGGCGGCTTCGAGCCGTCGTAGAGCACTGATCTTCTCCAGGCCCGGCCAGTCCTCGTGCTTGAGCATGACGCAACCCGGTGCGTTGCGTGCGATGCGCGCGATGACCGAGGGGGTCATGACGACAGAGAAGGACAACGGATAGTCCTGGATCACCAGAGGAACGTCCCCACCGATCTCCTCGGTGATTCCTTGGTAGTAGGAAACGATCTGGTCATCGGTTCGGAGCGTGTTCGGCGGGGCAGCCATGACGCCGGCCGCGCCGGCCGCCATGACGTCCGAAGTAAGCGTTCCCATGGCCGCATATCCGGGCGCGGACACTCCGACGACAACGGGAAGGCCGGTCCTTTTCAGGACATGGGTGACGATCCGCACCGCTTCACCGTGAGTCAGTTTCGGCGCTTCGCCCATCTGTCCGAGCAGCGTCAGACCGGAGACACCAGCCGATTCGTAGAAGCTCACAAGTCGACTGAGTGAGTCGAAGTCGACGCTTCCTTCGCTGTCGAAAGGAGTCGGCACAATGGCGAAAACCCCTTTCGTGTCGCGGGTCAGCATCACCATGGTCCGGACTCCCTTACGGCAGTGTACTGAGGATCAAAGGCTCGCAATGAGGCCACCGTCGACCCGCACCAGCGAGCCGGTCACATAGGAGGCCGGGGCACTCGCGAGAAAGGTGACCATGGCGGCGTACTCGCGTGGATTTCCGTAACGGCCCGCTGGAATCGTCGCGAGGCTTGCCGCCGAGACCTGCTCGACGGTCTTTCCCTCGCGCTCGGCCTTGGCCCGGTCAAGAAATTCTGTTCGCTGTGTCCCGATCCTCCCCGGCACGACGACGTTGCACGTCACACCGTCGGCCGCGACCTCCCGGGCCAGAGTCTTGGACCAGCCGAGGAGGCCGGCACGGAGGGCGTTCGACAGACCCAGGTTCGGGATGGGTGCGATGACACCGGAGCTGGTGCTGGTGATGACGCGCCCCCAGCCCCGACTCCTCATGCCGGGCACGACACTGTCGGTGATGGCGATCACCGAAAGGACCATGGACTGGAAGTAGTTGATCCATACCGTGGGATCCTGGCCGAGAACGGGTGACGGCGGCGGTCCGCCCGTGTTGTTCACAAGGATGTCGACGGGGCCGAGGGTTTCCTCGATCGCTCTCGTATTGCCCTCGATGGCACCGAGATCTCCGATATCCCATCCCAGGGCCAATGCCTGCCCGCCCGCGCTGATGATGGACTCGGCCCGCAGTTTGGCGGCTTCGGCGTTTATGTCCGCGACCGCCACCTTGGCGCCCTCCTCTGCGAGCATCTGGGCGATCGCGCCTCCGATGCCGCCGCCTCCGCCCAGCACAAGCGCGGTCCTGCCGGCAATCCCCAGATCCACAGCGCTGCTCCTCACATGGCGAACCAGTTTCCCGTCCGCTCGGCGAATGCCTGATTCGGTGACTGTGGCACAGCGGGCAGTGCAGGTACCAATAAGAATTTTCCCCACCATCGATAGGCACTGCCTATGCGACTGGTATAGGCAGTGCCTATACCAGTCGGCAGAGAAACCTCTTGGACAGAAATGCCCGGCTCGCCAAGACTTGCTGTCATGCCCGCCGGGGCGAGAGCGGTGATGCCCGCGGGGGCATGAAGGGAGCCACGTCATGTCGTTGCCGGAGACAATGCTGGCCGCGGTGCTGGGCGGGCCGGGGGTCATCAGGACCAGCAGGCTGCCCGTGCCGCAGGTCGGGCCGGAGGACGTTCTCGTGCACGTCCGAAGGGCATCGCTGTGCGGAACCGACCTCAAGATTCGCAGCCACAAGTTCTTCGGCGACGGCAAACCCGCCTCCGACCAGTTCGTACCCGGCCACGAGTACGCGGGGGTGGTCGCGGCCGTCGGAAGCGCCGTCGACGAGTTCCAGGTGGGCGATCGCGTGGTCACCGAGGCGCACCGGGGCTGCATGCGGTGTGCCAACTGCCTGGCCGGTGCGTATACGGACTGCCTCAACTACGGAAACAGCCGCAAGGGCCATCGGGTGCAGGGGATGACCGTCAACGGCGGCTTCGCCGAATACGCGCTCAACCACGTGTCCACCCTGTACCGGCTCCCGGACTCCGTCGACTTCGACTCGGCGGTGGTGCTCACCACCGTCGGAACCGTCATGCACGCCCTGGATGTGCTCGGCTCGCTGATCGTCGGCGCGAGCGTCGCGGTGATCGGCCCGGGCCCCATCGGACTGCTGGGGGCGCAGGTGGCCCGCGAACTCGGGGCCGAGGTGGTCGTGCTGACCGGGACGCGGGATGCGCGGTTGGAGATCGGCAGGAAGTTCGGCGCCGACCTGATCGTCAACTCCCGTGAAGAGGATGCCGTCGCGGCGGTCCGCAAGGCGACCGGGGGACAGGGCGCCGACATCGTCCTGGAATGCTCGGGCGCTCCGAGCGCGGTCGACGATGCTCTGCGCATGACCAGGCGCTCCGGCAAGGTCGTGCTCGTGGGCTTCTTCGACCGGCCGGTCACGGCCGACCTCAATCACGCCGTGATGAACGGCATCTCCATCCAGACAGTGCGCGGCGAGGGGGCCGGCTCGGTGGCCAGAGCGGTCTCGCTGGCGGGCCGCGGCCGGCTCCGCACCGCCGAGCTGGTGACCCACCATTTCGGTCTCGAGGACATCGCGGAAGCATTCGACACCTACGCGGAGCGCAGAGGCAATGCCATCAAGGTGATGCTGGACGTGTCGGAGGACGTGGTGCCGCCCGGGGACGGAGTGGCCGAGGGCGACGTGGTGCCTCAGGGCAAGGTGTCCGAGGCTGAGGACACGGAACAGTCCCGTGTCGGCTGAGAGCCCGTCGCGGCCGGTGCCCGGTGCCACGGCAGCCGCGGGACGCGAACGGGTGGCTGCCGCCATGACCGCCGCGGCGGCAGCGTGGTTGGGCTCCCTCACGCCGGAGCAGGTGGCCGTCGCCCAGTACGGCTCCCCGCTGACGCCGGGGGCGGAGGCCGAGCGCCTGAAGTGGTTCTACACGCCGACCGATCACGGCGGGCTGGCCATCCGGGATCTGACGCCCCGCCAGGAGAGCCTCGCCATGCAACTGGTGGCGTCCGGACTGTCCGAGGCGGGATTCGCCACGGTCGCGACGGTGATGGGTCTGGAGAACATCCTCGACCAGGTCGAGGGCTGGCAGGTCAGCTGGGGCCGGCAGCGGGGCCGCGACCCGGGGCTGTTCTGGCTGAGGCTCTTCGGCCGGCCCGGGGATCCGGTCTGGGCCTGGCGATTCGGCGGCCACCATATTTCCCTGAACAACCTGATCGTCGCGGGCAGAGTCGTCTCGACGACCCCGTGCTTCATGGGGGCCGACCCCGCGGAGACCGCGCTCCTGGGCGGATCGTTGCGCCCCCTGCACGGACTGGAGCACGGCGCCCGGCAGTTGGTCTCATCGCTCGGCGCGAGGCAGCGGCGGCGGGCGTTGCTCCACGAACGGGCCGTGTCCGACATCGTGTCCGGCAACAGGGTGACCGTCGCTCCTGGCGACACCATGATGCACATGCAGGACCTGTGGCGTGGACAGTTCGCCGACCCGAGCCTCGCGGATCTCGTCGACGACATCGACCGGCGCGCGGAGGAAGGCAGCGGGTACACCGAGAGGGACCATGCCGCTCTGGCGATCTCCCTCTCGCCGAAGGGGCTCAGCGCCCGGGACATGGACGCCGACCAGCGTGCGGGTCTACGGCAGTTGCTCGCTCTGTACACCGGCCGGGCTCCGGAGGCACTCGCCGATGCGTACGCCGCGCACTACGCGACCGAGTCCGTGCTCGACGAGGTGCACTTCGGCTGGGCGGGCAGTACGGACGTCGGCGAGCCGCACTACTACCGCGTCCAGGGCCCCCGCCTGCTCATCGAGTACGACAACACCCAGCGTGGCGCCAATCACGCGCACTCCGTATGGCGGGACCTGACCTCCGACTTCGGACTCGACATCCTGGCCGAGCACCGGGCACGCTCCGCGCACTAGCTGGAAGCCCGTACCCACCCGACCCGACGGGCCGGTTCCTGTCCGAAGTCCCCGTGCGGGCGCACGTCTTCCGCGCCCTCGCTCAGTGTCCCTGCTGTCCAAGCCGTGCCAGGCCCTCCTCGGCGCACCGGACCACCTCGGCGTCGAGGTTCCCGAAGTCCTGTCCCGCCATGGCTCCGGCGGAGACCCGGGCGGCGATCCCCTGCACGATGACGGCGAACTTGAAGTGGGCGAAGGCCTCGTAGAAGGCCAGGTGGTCCAAGGGGGCGCCGGTCGCCGCCGCGTAGCGCTCCGCGAGGTACGCCCGGTCCGGAAAACCGGTTCCGGTCGTCACGGTCGGCGTGAGCGGCGACACGCTCTCGCCCGCCTCGCGCCAGTAGAACAACAGCAGCCCGAGATCCGTCATCGGGTCGCCGAGCGTGGAAAGCTCCCAGTCGAGTACGGCGGCGACACGGCCCGGATCGGCCAGGTCCATCAGGCAGTTGTCGAGCCGGAAGTCGCCGTGCACGATCGAGGACCTCGGCACCGCGACCTCGTCGAGCACCGCCGCGAGACCGGCGCCGAGTTCATCGAGCGCGGGAACGTCACGCGTCTTCGACTTCGCCCACTGTCCCTGCCACCGCCGCACCTGCCGCTCCAGGAAGCCCGTCGGCCTGCCGAAGTCCGCGAGGCCGACCTCGGCGGGACCGACGGCGTGCAGTGCGACGAGCGCGTCGACCAGAGCGTCAGCGAGCGCGGTACGGTCCGCGCCCGCGTCGGCGTAACCGGGTGGGAACGAGTCACGGATGACGTGCCCGTGCACCTTCTCCATCACGTAGAACGGCGCACCGATCAGGTCGCCGTCCACGTCCTCCAGGAGAACGGTGGCGACCGGGACGGCCGTGTCCCGCAGCGCCCGCTGGACCCGAGCCTCGCGTCCCATGTCGTGCGCGCGGGGCAGGAGCGCTCCGGACGGTGGCCGGCGCAGGACGACCGAGCCGGCCTCACTCGTGATCTCGAACGTGAGGTTGGACTTTCCGCCGGCCAGCAGCGTCGCGTCGAGGCGGAGCCAGCGCTCGTCGTGAAGGGCCGCGGCCAGGGCCGGCGCCAGCCTGTCCAGCCGTACCAAGGGAGAGAGGTCCGCCTGCGTCGCGTTCACCTGATCCTGCCCGAATTCGGCCCTGGGGCGGTGCTGGAGTACATAACGGCTACGCTAGCACCGAAAAGATTATTTTGGATACGTCGACTCCGTAAGTATGTCTGGATGACTCCGGTGGCTCTCGGCGACTCGATGGGAGGGAAGATTCCGTGGCTTCAGAAGTGCCTGCCGTCCCCGGCAGCCCCGCCTGGTGGGCGAGCCGCCCGCCCGCTCCCACCTACCGTCGCGGGCGTCCACCCGTGGACGCCGGCCGGATCATCGACGTGGCCCTGAAACTCGTCGACGAGGTCGGAGTCCAGGCGCTGACCCTCCGGATGCTCGCCGACGCCCTCGGGTCGGGCACGGCCACGCTCTACCGGCACTTCGGCGGCAAGGACGAACTGCTTGCCCATGTGGTGGACCGGGTCTTCGGCGACGTACGCCTTCCGCCTGTGGCGCTGGACGGTCCGACCTGGCGCGAAGCCGCGGAAGCCGGCGCGGAGGCCTTCTACGAAACTCTGTGCAGACATCCTGGAGCACTGCCCTTGCTGGTGGCACAGGTTCCCGTCGGCCCCCACGGTCTGCTCAGCCGTGAGCGCACCCTCGGACTGCTCCTGAGCCACGGGTTCTCGGTCGGTCTGGCCGCCCGTGCGTTCACCGCGATCGGCCACTACGTGATCGGTTTCGCCGTCCAGCAGCATGGACCGGGAGCCCCGCGTCCCGAGGACGAGGCGCAGCTCCGGGACTACTACCGTTCGCTGGATCCGGCTCTCTACCCGGCCACGACAGCCGTGGCCGAGGAGCTGACGTCCGTGCCACCGCGCGAGGAGTTCCGGTTCGGCCTGGCTCTGCTGCTCGACGGACTGGAGAAGGCCCGACGAGCGGAATCGGAGTGAGGGCACCACAATGAATCGGTCCGGCACATCGTTGCCTCCCAGTCGATCGGTATGAGAGATGGAGCTGCGCCATCTGAAGTACTTCCTCGCCGTCGTCGAGACACGGAACTTCACCGAGGCCGCCGCGAACTGCTACGTGGCGCAGTCCGCGCTCAGCCAGCAGATCGCCCGCCTGGAGAAGACCGTCGGCGCCGCGCTGTTCAGCCGCACGAGCCGTTCGGTACGACTGACAGCCGCCGGTGAACTGCTCGAACCGCTGGCCAGACGCATCCTCGCCGACGTGGACAACGCGCAGGCCGCGGTCGACGCGCTGGCGGGGCTGCGTCGCGGGCGGCTCCGGCTGGGTCTGGTCCAGACGCTCGCCGGCTCGATCGACATGGTCGAGGTGATGGCCGAGTACCACGCCCGCCATCCCGGCATCGACTTCGACGTCGCCAACGGCACCAGCTCCGAGATGACCGCCGCCGTCCTGTCCGGCGGCCTGGACGTCGCCGTGGTCGGCCTCGGCTCGCACGAGGTGCCGGCCGGGCTCGATCACCGGCTCCTGGGCAGCGACCCGCTCATGGTGATCGTGCCGCACGACCACCCCCTGGCGGAGCGGGACGTCATCGACCTCGCCGACCTGCCGGAGAGCCACCAGCTCATCCAGTTCGCCCAGGGCACCGGCCTGCGCCGCCAGGTCGAGGCAGCCTTCGCACGAGCCGGCGTGGAGCCCGGCCGGCAATTCGAGGTCGGTCAGGCGTACGACATGGTCCGGCTGGCCGCCCGGGGCGTCGATGTCACCGTGGTACCCCGCTGGTCCGTCTTCGCGGCAGGATCTCCACTGGGCCCGGGCCCGTACCCCCACGGCGTTCTCCCCGGGGATGCTCGGGCGCTCCGCCTGTCGGACGCGAAAGCCGTGCACGACGTCTCCGTGGTCTACGACAGCAAGCGGTTGGCGCCTGCGGCTGCCGCGTTCCTCGACGTCGTGGACCGCCATACGGACGTCGTGCACGAGTTCCGTGGAGCAGCAGCCCCCTGATCGATCGGTGAGACAGATCGCTGAGCGCGTATCCATATGTTGGACGTGAGGCCGAGTCTGCCTGAGTCTGGAAGTGATCGTCCCGGGGTACGCCGCACTCCCGGACCTGGTGAAAGGGAGCTTCGAAATGTCTGTCCCCCTGCGAGACGCATGGACCACCGTGATCCCCGACATGAAGGACAGGCACGGCCCGCTGCCCCCACTGATGCTCACCCTGACGGTGGTGACCGGCCTGGTGGACGCCTTCAGCTATCTGCTGCTGGGGCATGTCTTCGTCGCCAACATGACCGGTAACGTCGTCTTCCTCGGCTTCGCCGTCGTGGGCGCCGCCGGATTCTCGCTGCTCGCCCCGCTGGTGGCGCTCGCCGCCTTCACTGTCGGCGCCCTGTTCGGCGGCCGCGTCGCCCACCGGGCCCGCCACCGCGCGCGGGTGCTGCACAGGGCGCTGCTCTTGGAAACCCTCCTCGTCGTGGTCGCGTACGTCATCGCCCAGACCGTCGACGCCCCGTACACGGGCGTCGTCCGTTACGGGCTGATCGCGCTCCTCGGGCTCGGTCTGGGCATCCAGAACGCCACATCCCGAGCCCTGGCCGTCCCCGACCTGACCACGACGGTGCTGACCCTCACCATCACCGGCATCGCCTCGGACAGCCGAGCCGCCGGAGGCGGCGGTGGCAGGGCAGGACGGCGCATCCTCTCCGCGGCCGCCATGCTCGTCGGCGCCCTCGTCGGCGCAGTCGCAGCTCTGCACGGCGCCCCTGCCCTGCCCCTGCTGATTGCCGCCTTGCTCCTCGTGGCAGTCAACGTCGCCGCGTTCAGGCTGACCCGGTCCGACGGCGCCTGGACCGTTCCGCTGTGACACGGGCGCACCCGTCGTGCACCCGGGCTCAGCGTCCGACGGCGCCTGGACGCTCCGCTGTGACACAGGTGCACCGTCGTGCATCTGTCGTGCATCCGTCGTGCACCCGGGCTCAGGTGAACAGTTCGCCCTTCTCGGCCTTCTCGACCAGCGAGGCGGGAGGAACGAAACGCTCGCCGTACCGCTCCGCGAGGTCGCGCGCCCGGGCGACGAAGCCGGCCGGGCCGCCCTCGTACTGGTTGATGTACTGGACGACACCGCCCGTCCACCCCGGGAACCCGATACCGAAGATCGACCCGATGTTGGCCTCGGGGACCGAGCGCAGCACGCCCTCCTCGAAGCAGCGGACCGTGTCGATGGCCTCGGCGAAGAGCATCCGCTCCTTCATGTCCTCGAAGGGGATCTCGTGGCCGGGCTTGGTGAAGTGCTCGATCAGCCCGGGCCACAGGCCGGTCCGCTTGCCGTCCGCGTAGGCGTAGAACCCGGCGCCGCTGGAGCGTCCCTTGCGGTCGTGGTCGTCGATCAACCGGTCGACGACCGCCTCCGAGCCGTGCGTGACCCACGTACCGCCATCGGCTTCGAAGCCGGCGATCGTCTCCTGGCGGATCTTGCGCGGCAGGGTCAGCGTCAGCTCGTCCATCAGCTGCAGGGCAGGAGCCGGATATCCCGCCTGGAGCGCGGCCTGCTCGATCGAGGCGGGGTGGATGCCCTCGCCGACCATGGCCACGGCCTCGTCCAGGAACTTGCCGATCACCCGGCTGGTGAAGAAGCCGCGGCTGTCATTGACGACGATGGGCGTCTTCTTGATCTGCTTGGCGATGTCGAGCGCCTTGGCGAGCGCGGCGTCGGAGGTGTTCTCACCGACGACGATCTCCAGGAGCGGCATCTTGTCGACGGGGGAGAAGAAGTGCAGGCCGATGAAGTTCTCCCGGTCCTTCACCCCCTCGGACAGCTGGGTGATGGGCAGCGTGGAGGTGTTGGAGCCGAGCACCGCGCCGGGCTCCACGACGTCCTCGATCTCCTGGAAGACCTTCTGCTTGAGTTCGGGGCTCTCGAAAACCGCCTCGATGACCAGGTCGCAGCCGCGCAGATCCTCGGCCAGGGCCGTCGGCGTGATCCGGGCAAGGACCTCGTCGGCCTGCTCGCGGGTGGTCCTCCCTCGGCTGACGGCCTTGTCGAACAGAGCGGCCGAGTAGGCCTTGCCCTTGTCCGCGGCCTCCGCGGAGACGTCCTTGAGGACCACCTCCATACCGCCGCGGGCGCAGACGTACGCGATTCCGGCGCCCATCATGCCGGCGCCCAGCACCCCCACCTTCGTCGCCCGCCAGGTGTCGTACCCCTCGGGGCGGCTGCCGCCGTTGTCGATGTGCTGGAGGTCGAAGAAGAAGGCCTTGGTCATGTTCTTCGAGATCTGACCGGTGACCAGCTGCACGAAGTAGCGGCCCTCGATGAGGAAGGCCGTGTCGAGGTCGACCTGGGCCCCCTCGACGGCGGCCGCCATGATGTTGCGCGGCGCCGGGTACTGCGCCCCGCGCAGCTGCTTGCGCAGATTGGCGGGGAAGGCCGGGAGGTTGGCGGCGAACTTCGGGTTCGACGGCGTGCCGCCGGGGATCCGGTAGCCCTTGACGTCCCACGGCTGTACGGCGTCGGGGTGCTCGGCGATCCAGGCCTTGGCGCGGCCGATGAGTTCCTCGGTGGTGTCGACGACCTCGTGCAGCAGCCCGAGGTCCAGGGCCTTGCGCACCTTGTGGCGCTGCCCCTGGAGGAGCACGTTGAGCAGGGCGTCGGTGATGCCGAGCAGCCGCACGGTGCGTACGACACCGCCTGCGCCCGGCAGCAGTCCGAGGCCGACCTCGGGCAGGCCGATCTGTGAGCCCTTCGCGTCGAGCGCGATCCGATGGTGGCAGGACAGGGCGATCTCGAGACCGCCGCCCAGCGCGGCGCCGTTGATCGCCGCGACGACGGGCCTGCCGAGGGTTTCCACCCTGCGCAGCAGGCCCTTGATGCGGGTGACGAACGCCAGCACGTCGGCGGCGTCCTCGGGGCTCGCCTGGATGAGTTCCGTCAGGTCGCCGCCCGCGAAGAAGGTCTTCTTCGCGGAGGTGATCACCACGCCGGTGATCGTGTCCTTCTCGGCCTCCAGCTGGTCCACCACCACGGCGAGGTCCTCGATGAACGCGCGGTTCATGGTGTTGGCCGACTGCCCGGGGGCGTCCATCGTGAGGACGACGACGCCGTCCGCGTCCTCATCCCAGCGGATGTGCTTCTGCTCGGTCATTGCTGATGTCTCTCGTCTCGGTGGTCGCGGTCGGGTCGCAGGACCGGAGCCGTTCGGCGGTTGCGGTCGCGGTCGGGTCGCAGGACCGGAGCCGGCCGTTCGGTGGTCGCGGTCGCGGTCGGGTCGCGGGGTCAGAGCCGCTCGATGACGGTGGCGATGCCCATGCCGCCGCCGACGCACAGGGTGCACAGTCCGTAGCGCTGACCGCGCCGCTCCAGCTCGTCGATCACGGTGCCGACGATCATGGCGCCGGTCGCGCCCAGCGGATGGCCGAGGGCGATCGCACCGCCATTGACATTGATCTTGTCCATCGGAACGCCCATGTCCTTGGCGAAGCGCAGGACCACGGCGGCGAAGGCCTCGTTGACCTCGAACAGGTCGATGTCGTCGACGGTCAGACCCGCCTTGGCCAGCACCTTGCGGGTGGCGGGCACCGGGCCGGTGAGCATGATCGTCGAGTCCGAGCCGGAGAGCGCGGTGGCCACGATGCGGGCACGGGGCGTGAGCCCTGCCGTGCGGCCGGCCTCCTCGCTGCCGACGAGCAGCAGCGCGGCGCCGTCGACGATGCCGGAGGAGTTGCCCGCGTGGTGGACGTGGTTGATCTTCTCGACCCAGTGGTACTTCTGCAGCGCCACCGCGTCGAAGCCGCCGGCCTCGCCCATCATCTCGAACGACGGTGTGAGCGCGGCAAGGCCCTCCAGCGTCGTGTCGGGCCGCACGAACTCGTCGTGGTCGAGGACGGTCAGACCGTTCTGGTCGCGCACCGGTACGACGGAGTCCTTGAAGTACCCCGCATCCCGCGCCGCCGCCGCGCGCGCCTGCGACCGCAGCGCATAGCGGTCCACGTCCTCACGAGAGAAGCCCTCGATGGTCGCGATCAGGTCGGCGCTGACGCCCTGGGGAACGAAATAGGTGTCGTACGAGGTCGCCGGGTCCAGCGGCCACGCGCCGCCGTCGGAGCCCAGGGGAACCCGGGACATCGACTCGACACCGCCGGCCAGCACCAGATCCTCGGAACCGGAACGCACCTTCTGTGCCGCGAGGTTGACGGCTTCCAGGCCGGACGCGCAGAACCGGTTGACCTGGAGTCCCGCGGTGGTGTCGGGCAGTCCCGCCGCCAGGGCGGCCGTCTTGGCGATGTCGCATCCCTGGTCGCCGACCGGACTGACGACACCCAGGACGACGTCCTCGATCAGCTGCGGATCCAGGGAGGGATTGCGCTCGCGCATCTCGTCGATCAGGCCGACGACGAGCGATACGGGCTTGATCCCGTGCAGTGAGCCGGTCTTCCTGCCCCGGCCCCGGGGGGTGCGGAGCGCGTCGTAGACAAAGGCTTCAGTGGTCAAGGGAGACGGTCCTCTCTCTGCGGGCCCGCCGTCGTCCGGCTGCCGTCCCGCTGTGTCGCCGCTCGATCGAGGCAACCTAATGCTCATTAACTTGATTGACACAAGTTCCTGATGTCAAGGGTCTTTGCTCATTCTGGCCTTCTTAATCTCTGTTAACCATGTGTGGTGAGAGGATCTATCGCATGCCGACGCCCACACCTCGCCAGCGCACCCGGACCGCCGCCCCGCAGCGGCAGTCTCGCCGCGATCAGCTGGCGCTGATCGCCGCCGGGCTGTTCGCGCAGCAGGGGTTCCACAACGTGTCGGTCAACGACATCGCCGCGGCGGCCGGCATCAGCGGCCCCGCCATCTACCGGCACTTCAAGAACAAGCAGGCGATCCTGGCGCACCTGGTGTGCGGAGGGCTCGCGCAGGCCGCGGACATCGTGGAGCGGCATCTCGGCGACGCCGCCGCGGACGAGGGCCTCTCCACGGCGGAGCGTCTGGCGGCGGCCCACGAGGACCTGGCGGCGTTCGTCGTAGCCCACCCCGAGTTCGGTGTCCTGTGGCGGCGCGAGGGGCGGCATCTCGCGGCAGCGGACGCGGAGGAAGTCGCCAAGGCCGCGGCGCGGGCGACGATCCCGCTGGCGGCGGCACTCGGCGAACGGCGGCCGGAGCTGAACCAGGGCGACGCCGAACTGCTCACCTGGTCCGTCCTCAGCGTGTTCGGCAGCATCTCCGACCATCGCGTACGGCTGCCGCAGACCGCGCTGGAAGACCTGCTCACGGCTGTCGCGCTGGACGTCCTCGCCGCCGACGTGCCCGCAGCGCGAGAACGAGGCGGGCAGTCGTCGGCGGCACAGCCGAGAGCCGCCCTGCTCGATTCCCGCAGGGAACAACTCCTCGCCGTGGCGGCCAGGTTGTTCTGGGACCGCGGCTACCACGCTGTCACCATGGAGGAGATCGGCGCCGCGGCCGGGATCGCCGGCCCCAGCATCTACAGCCACTTCGGCGGCAAGATGGAGCTGCTCCAGACGATCGCGAACCGCATCGGCGAGCATCTGCGGCAGGCCGTGCTCCAGGCGCAGAGAGCCGATCTGGAAGCCGGTGCCACCCTCGGCCTGCTCGCCAGGTCGTACGTCGACACGGTGACCGAGCACCGGGACCTGGTCGCGGCCTACTTCCGTGAGGGCCACAACCTGCCCGGCCGGGACCGCGCCGAGGTGCGCCGGTTCCAGCAGGCGTACAGCCAGTACTGGGTCGATCTGGTCGCCGCGGTCGCCCCCGAACGATCGGCCAAGGAGACCCGAATCCGTGTCCATGCCGCCTTCGCCCTGGTCAACGACATCGCGCAGACCAAACGCTTCATGGCCCGTCCCTACCTCGCCGACGACCTGCACCCGCTCATGCTCACCGTCCTCCTGCCGGCCCGAGGCCGGGCGGCAGAAATGGACCACAGCTATTGACGTAACGGCAACAATACGACCTGGGGGAGCCGATCTACACTGACCTCCAGTGCAGGGAGCCTGCCTTGTTGACACCTGACACCCCAGGCAGTGAGGACTGACATGAGCGCCGAGCCACGGGTGAGACAGCGGCTGGAGCCGGACCAGCGCAGGGCCCAGATCATGAAGGTGGCCCGCGCCCTGTTCGGCGAGTATCCGTACGAGTCGGTCGCCACCACCGACATCGCCCGCGAGGCCGGGGTCGCGCGCGGGTTGATCAACCACTACTTCGGGGGCAAGCGGGGGCTGTACCTCGCCGTCGTGCGCCAGCTGGTGACAGCGCCTTCTCCCATCGCGGACGACCTGCCCAACTCCACGGTCGAGCGGCGCGTCACCGTGCTCATCGACCGCTGGCTCGACCTGGTCGAACGCAATGCCTCGATGTGGCTCACGGCCATCGGGAGCGAAGCCGCCGGCCGGGACCCGGAGATCGACGAGATCCTCTTCCAGGGCGACGAGATCGCCACCGACTGGGTGATCCAGGCGGCGCGGCTCACGGAATCCGACGAGTGCGTGACTGAGCTCAGGGCGGCCGTCCGGTCCTTCGGCAGCATGATGCGGGCGGCCTCCAGGGAATGGCTGGTGCGGGGGGCCTTCACCCGCAGCGACCTGCATGTCCTGCTGACCGACACGCTGCTGCACTTGCTGAATGTGACGTTCCCCGCACTGTGCGCCTCGCGTAGGGTCGCCGCCCGGTAACCGCTGCCCCCGCCCGGACCGCATTCGCATGTGGCCCTGCCGCCTGTATGCGGTCCGGGTCGCACAGTCGGCGCTCAGGGCGGTCGTCACCCAGCTCTATTGACACTGCGCCAATAAAATCGTCATGCTGGACGTCATCAGCCCTGCGGAGGAGCACAATGGAGTACACGCAGATCGGCTACGAGGTGAGCGGGCGCATCGCGACGGTGCTGTTGAACCGCCCCGAGTCCCGCAACGGCTACACGATCCGGATGGCCGACGAGATAGCTCACGCCTTGCAGACCGCCAACACCGATGACGAGGTACGCGTCATCGTGCTCACCGGCGCGGGCGACGACTTCTGCGTCGGAGCGGATCTGAGCGGCGGCGAACTCGGCGTCACCGAGTCCGACGAGGCATCGCCGGCCCCGGTGTGGACCGAGCCCGCCACCCGGGTCACCCGTGAGCTGTATCGCAGCGACAAGCCGGTCATCGCCGCCGTGCGCGGTGCCGCGGTCGGGGTCGGAGCGACCATGATCCTGCCGGCCGACTACCGCATCGCCGCCGACGACAGCAGGTTCGGCTTCGTCTTCTCCCGCCGCGGCATCTATCCCGAAGGCGGCTCCACCTGGTTCCTGCCCCGTCTGGTGGGCATGGGACGCGCACTGGACTGGATGGTCAGCGGCCGGCTGATCCCCGCCCGTGAGGCACTGAGGTCCGGACTCGTCAGCGCCGTCCACCCCTCGGCCGACGTACTGGACAAGGCGTACGAGCTTGCCCGCGAACTCGTCGAGAAGACCGCGCCCGTCTCGGTCGCCGTCATCAGGCAGGCCCTCTACCGCATGAGCGCCCTCGACTCTCCCGAGCCCGCCTTCGCCCTCGACTCGCAGCTCATCGCCAGTTGTGCGCACAGCGCCGACGCGGTGGAAGGAGTCGTCTCGTTCCTGGAACGGCGTCCCCCTGACTTCAAGGGCCTGACCGGCAGTGACCAGCCGGACTTTCTGCCTTGGCGCTCCCGCACCGGTACCGACACCCCGGAGATGAACTGATGGCCGCCACCCGACCCCGCTGGAGCGACGACGAACTCGAAGCGGTGCGCGCTCTCGCACGTACCTACTTCGAGAAGGAGGTCGCGCCCAACGAGGAGAAGCACGCCCAGCAGGGCCACCCGGACAAGTCCCTCTACGCCCGCGCGGGCGAGTTGGGCCTGCTGGGCATGACCATCCCGGAGGAGTACGGCGGTGGCGGCGGCACCTTCGCCAACCTGGCCGTTCTGATCCAGGAACAGATCCGCAGCGGCGCGGACAGCATGGGCTTCGCCGTGAGCGAGGGCATCGTCGCGCACTACCTCCTTGCGTACGCCACCGAGGAGCAGAAGAGGCCCTGGCTGCGGAAGATGTGCAGCGGTGAGTGGGTCGGATCGATCGCCATGACCGAGCCCGGCGCCGGCTCTGACCTCCAGTCGATCGCCACCCGGGCCGAGCGGGTCGGCGACGAGTACCTCATCTCCGGCTCCAAGACCTTCATCTCCAACGGCCATCTCTGCGACCTGATCATCATCGCGGCCAAGACGGACACCTCCAAGGGCGCCGCCGGTATATCGCTGCTGGTCGCCGAGGTCGACGACAACACCCCGGGCTTCACCCGCGGACGCATCATCAAGAAGGTCGGCCAAAAGGGCCAGGACACCAGCGAGTTGTTCTTCGACGAACTGCGCGTCCCCGTCGCCAACGTCCTCGGCGGCCAAGAGGGCCTCGGCTTCTATCAGTTGATGGAACAGTTGCCGCAGGAGCGCCTGATCACCGCGGTCATCGCCCAGGCGGTCACCGAGGCGGCCGTCGCCGTCACGCTCGACTACACCAAGCAGCGCGAGGCCTTCGGCAAACCGCTGTTCAGCATGCAGAACACCCGCTTCGAACTCGCCGAGTGCGCCACCATCGCGCGCGTCAACGCGACCTTCCTCGACGACTGCATCGAACGCCACCTCCGCGGCGAACTCGACGCCGCCACCGCCTCCATGGCCAAGTACTGGATCACCGACAGGACCGGAGAGGTCGTCGACCGCTGCCAACAGCTCTTCGGCGGCTACGGCTACTGCCTGGAGTACCCCATCGCCCACATGTACGCCAACAACCGCGTGCTGCGGGTACTCGCCGGAGCGAACGAGGTCATGAAGGAGCTCATCGCTCGGTCGCTGTGACGGGGCGGGCGCCGGGCGGGGAGCGTGCACACGAGGGTCGGCGAAGCGGACGACGTCCGGTCCTGAGGCCTTTTCTTCCTCAGGCCGGACTGCCCCAGTTCTCCCTCCGGTCTCCCTCGGGCCGGACTGCTCCACTTCTCCCTCAGGCCGGACTGCTCCACTCGATCTTCAGCCGACGGCCCTGTGCGCGGCCCGCCTCGGCGGCGGGTGTGCGGGTGGACGGGTCCAGCGGGTTGGTGCCGATCGCTGTCCGCGAGGCCTCGTCCGGCTCGATCACCGCGACTCCGGCGCCCCCTGCCCGCAGCTCCTCGATGGCCTTGGCCAGCGGCTTCTCGCTCGGGAACAGCTCGGTGCTCCCCAAGGGCGCGATCACCAGTACCTGCGTCGCGCCGACAGCGTAGTCGGCGTTCTCAACGGAGCGGGTGCCTCCGTCGATGTACCGCCGCCCATTGACCGTGGTAGGCGGCCACACACCCGGCACGGCACAGCTCGCCGCCACGGCGTCCACCAGGCTCACACCCGAGGAACTGTCGAACACCCGCGGCTCTCCGGTCTCGGCATCGACCGCGACGATCCTCAACGTACGAGCCGGCCATTCGTGCGAGGGCAGCCGCGACTCGATCACCGCACGCCGCTTCGACTCCGGGACGGTCTCGGCGGCGAGCGCGAACCTGCCCACCGCGCGCCTCATCTCCGCGAGGGTGGAGGCGCTCTCCATCAGCGCGAACAGCTGCGTGCCGAAGTTCTCCAGGTCCACATCGGCCGGGATCTCGGCGGTCTGCCGTTCGGGCTCGGCCTGCCGGGCGTACAGCTCCTCCAGGCTCAGCCCGCTCCCCAGTTGCGCACCAACGGTGGAGCCCGCGGACGTGCCCACGATCACGTCGGCGCCCGCAACATCCTGACCCGAATCGGCAAGTCCCGCCAGCAGTCCGGTCATCCAGGCGATCCCGGCGACACCGCCGCCACCCAGTACCAACGCCTCAGTCATCTCCTGCCCTTTCGCCCGCCGACACTTCCACGGGAACTGTAGAACGCCTGTTGTCACCCCTGCGATCCGAGGGGCTGACGAGTCCGGCTTACGATGAGGCCGTGACGCGTTTCGGACAGCTCGCTCGACCGCAACCGAGGTTGCGGTGCACCGGGCTGCTCGTCAGCGCTCTGTTGCTGGGCCTGCTCGGCATGCACGGCCTGGGGCCGGTCCCGGCGGCCGGCGCTGCCTCCGGACACGACCGGACGACGGCAGCCACGCCGATGGGTGTCAGGGCATCGATGCCGGACACCTGCGACCACGACGAGGGCGGCTGCACGGGGCACGTGGATCATGCGGACGCGCTGTGTGCCGCCGCGTCTGTCGCCGGGGCTCCCGCGGTGGTGCCGGTGCTGCTGCCCGACGTGGTGGTCTGTGCCGGGGTACCGGACGTACGCACCGCGTCGCCGAGCAGCGGGCCCGACGGAGGCCGGGCACCACCCTCGCTGTCCGAACTCCAACTCCTGCGGATCTAGAGCGGCCCACGTGGCGCCGTACGCCCATGAGGCGCGGCGTCACGTGCAGGCATGCCCTTCACCGATCCGGTCACATCCCAGGAGTTCCACCATGACCGCACACCGAACGATCATCCGTCGCACCGCCCTCGCCGCCACTGCCGCTGTGGCCGCGCTCGTCCTGGCCGCCTGCAGCGACGGTGGCAGCGGAGGGCACGACATGGGTTCCATGGAGTCCGACTCCAGCCCCAGCGCGACCGCGACCGCCTCGGCCCAGCCCGGCGATCACAACGACGCGGACGTCTCCTTCGCCACGGAGATGATCCAGCACCACCGTCAGGCGATCGAAATGGCCGAACTGGCCGACACCCGCGCCGCCTCGCAGCAGGTCAAGGACCTCGCCACGAAGATCAAGGGTGCGCAGGACCCGGAGATCAAGACGATGTCCGGCTGGCTCACGTCCTGGGGCGAGGCGGTCCCCCAGGACATGTCCGGCATGGAGCACGGCACGTCGTCAACCATGCCCGGCATGATGAGCAGCGACGACATGAACCAGCTGGAGAAGGCCTCCGGTGCCGAGTTCGACACGATGTTCCTCACGATGATGGCCCAGCACCACGAGGGCGCCATCGAGATGGCGAAGACCGAGCAGGCAGGCGGCACATACGCTCCCGCCAAGGAGCTCGCGGAGGCTGTCGTCACGGCCCAGACGGCCGAGATCGAGCAGATGAAGCAGATGCTCGACAAGAGCTGACGCGCCGTCGCAAGCTGACGAACCGTCAATAGGTGGTGGACCGGCGAACTCCCGTCGGCCCACCACCTTGAAGCCCAGCTCCTGATCCAACCGTGTGCGAAGCACATCGTCCGTGAGACGGACCATCTCCGCGACGACCTCGCGAGGCGTGTAGTACGAGCCGCTCTGCTGGCGACGGAACACAGAGGAGGCTCGGGCGCCGGTTCCGTGCGGGGCCATGGCTAGAGGCATAAAAAATCCGGTGCCCCGCCCCCGCCTCGTTCCCTACACTCGCCCCACAACGCGTGCCGCGCACCACCGCGGCGCGCAACCGTGATGAATGAGGGGAGCCCAGCCATGCGTTACCGCACCGCTGTTGTTGTTCCCCTGTCGCGGTACGAGGTGATCCTCGTGTCTTCGGGTGTCCGGTGCCGGCTGCGCGGCCGGGACCGGATTGCCCTGACGAACGCCTGATCTCCGTACGCCCCGCCCCGCATGCGCATCATTCTGCGATTGCGCGGGTTCGGGCGTGCGCGTGGGTCATGGCCCGTTCGTCCGGGAATTGCGCCGACCTCCTCTGGATCATCCTGAAAGGCCCTGGGCCGTGCGTACCGAACTGCACCGCGAACTCGTCAACCCCCTCACCGCCGTACGCAATCTGGGCATCCTCGCCCACGTCGACGTCGGGAAGACCACCGTCACCGAGCGGATCCTGTATGTCACCGGGACCACGCACAAGCGTGGGGAGGTCCATGACGGCACGACCGTCACGGACTTCGATTCCCAGGAGCGTGACCGTGGGATCACCATCTTCGCCGCGGCGGTGAGTTGTGACTGGGACGGGCATCGGATCAATCTCATCGACACTCCGGGACACGTCGACTTCTCCGATGAGGTCGCACGGTCGTTGCGGGTGCTCGACGGGGCCGTCGCGGTGTTCGATGCCGTCGCGGGAGTCGAGCCGCAGAGTGAGTCGGTGTGGCGGCAGGCCGACCGGTACGGCGTGCCGCGCATCGCCTTCGTCAACAAGCTGGACCGGGCCGGCGCCGACCTCGACGCGGCGGTCGCCTCGATCCGGGAACGGCTGCATCCGGCGCCGCTGGTCGTTCAGTTGCCGATCGGCGCGGAGGACGGGTTCAGCGGGGTCGTCGATCTGCTGCGCATGCGGGCGTTGGTCTGGGCCGACGGCTGCGACTCGGTCGAGGAGGGGCCTGTACCCGATGCCCTGCTCGAAGAGGCCCGGCGGCGACGCCGGGTGCTGGAAGAAGCGGTTGCCGAACTGCATCCCGGTGCGCTGGAGGAGTTCTGCGCGGAGTCGGCTGTCTCCGCGCGGACCCTCGCGGGCGCGCTGCGTGACCTGACCCGTACCGGCGACGGTGTGGTCGTGCTGTGTGGCTCGGCCTACCGAAACCGGGGGATCGAGCCGTTGCTGGACGCCGTGGTGGCGTACCTGCCCGCGCCGTTGGACGTGCCTGCCGTGCGCGGTGTCCGCGGCCGGGAAGGTGGAGAGGAGGAGCGGGCCGTCGATCCGGCGGCTCCGTTCGCCGCGCTGGCGTTCAAGGTGACTGCCACCGCCACCGGGCGGCTGACCTACCTGCGTGTGTACTCGGGAACGATCCAGAAGGGAGAGGCTGTGGCTGTGTGGGACGCGGGCACGTGGCGCACTGAGCGGATCGGGCGGATCCTGCGCGTCCAGGCCGACCGGCATGCCCAGTTGGACCGGGCGTTGGCCGGGGACATCGTCGCGGTGGTGGGCTTGAAGGCCGTCCGTGCCGGTGCGACCGTGTGCGCGCCCGGGGCTCGGCTGGTCCTCGAACCGCCGACCACGGCCGAACCGGTCGTCTCCGTGGCGGTCGAGGCCGGTGCCAGAACCGACACGGACCGATTGGTGTCGGCGCTGGCGCGGCTGGTCGAGGAGGATCCCTCGCTGGTCGCAGGGACCGACCCCGAAACCGGTCAGACCGTGCTGTCCGGCATGGGCGAACTGCATCTGGAAGTGGCGGTGGAGAAGATCCGGCGCGCCCACGGGTTGGACGTCCGGGTCGGCCGGCCAAAGGTGGCGTACCGGGAGACCGTCGTACGCGGGGTCACCGGGCTGGTCCACCGGCATGTCAAACAGGACGGTGGCGCTGGGCAGTTCGCGCATGTGGTCCTCGATGTGGAACCGCTGCCGGCTCCCTCGGGCACGGCCGGTGACCGTGCCACGGGCTTCGAGTTCCGGTCGGTCGTCGTCGGTGGACGCGTACCGCAGGAGTACGTCCGGGCCGTGGAGGCCGGTTGCCGGGACGCGCTGGGCGAAGGACCGCTCGGCGGTCATCCGGTGACGGGACTGCGCGTTGTCCTGACCGACGGCGCGACCCATCCGAAGGACTCTTCGGAGATGGCGTTCCGGACGGCCGGGCGGCTCGCGCTCCGGGAGGCACTGCGTGCCTGCGCGATGGTCCTCCTGGAACCGGTGGTCGAAGTGACGGTCACCGCGCCCGACGACGCCGTCGGCGGGGTGCTCGGCGACCTGGCCGCCCGGCGCGGCCGGGTCTCCGGCTCGACCACGCGAGGGGGACCGGGCATGGGCACGGTGGTGATCACCGCGACCGTGCCGTTGGCCGAGCTGTTCGGTTACGCGACCCGGCTGCGCAGCCGGACGCAGGGCCGGGGAGTCTTCACCACCCGGCCCGTCGGCTACGCCCCGGCAGCGGTAGCGGGCCTGGCGTCCGACGGGACACCGGCCCGGTAGCCGCAACGACGGTTCCGCCCGTGCGCGGGCGGAACCGTCCCCCTGTCCATTCAATCCCCGTTCCCCACCGGCCGCCGAACGTGCTGCGTCATCCGGATTGCGCGGCATCGGCGGGCGGCGGGCGCCGCTCTCCGCGTACAGCGGACAACGATTCGTGCTCTGCGGAAAGTGGATGGTGTGCCGCGTTCCTCGGATTGCCGGGAAATTCACACGCGCCTACTTTCAGGGCAGTTGCCGTGCAAAGGACCGCAGGGACGGACGCCGAACGTGCAGGGCCAACGGATGTTGGCCGTGGAGAACGAACCTCAGTCACCGCGTGTGGAGATCCCCATGAGCGCCCGAAGGACCGTCTCCGCCGACTGGCTTGTCGAAGCCGTCGGCTCGGTGTTCGCCGCCGTGGGCATCAGGCCGAGGGCCGCGACGGCGGTGGCCCGAGGCCTCGTGGAAGCGGACCTCCGCGGCACACCGTCCGACGGCGTGACGCTGGTGCCCATGTACGTCGAGCGGCTCCGCAAGGGTTCCGTCGGTACCCACGAGAGCGCCGAAGTGGTGCACGACATGGGGGCGATCGCGGTACTGGACGCCGACCACGCGCTCGGCTTGCTCACCGGTGACCAGGCGATGGACCTGGCTGTCCTCAAGGCCCGCACCTACGGGCTCGGGGCGGTGGCGGTGCGCCGCGCGTTCCACTTCGGCGGCGCCTACCGCTATGCGCGTACGGCCGCGTACGCGGGCTGCGTCGGTATCGCCGCGGCCAACTCCGGCCTGCTCAGGCCGGCCCCGGGCGGGGGGACAGCGGTGCCGGGCGACAACCCCCTCGCCGTTGCCGTCCCCACCGAGACGGGCGAGCCGATTCTCCTGTCCCTGACCTCGTCCGAAGCGGCGACCGGGCCCATGGGGTACGGGCTCGCGCTCGCCGTGGACATTCTGACCGGCGTACTGTCCGGCGGCGGTTTCGGCAGCGGCGTCCGCGAGTTGCACGGCGACACCTCGGAGCCTCACGACTGCGCGCACTTCTTCCTCGCGTTGTCGGTCTCCGCCTTCGGGAGCCGGGCCGCCTTCGAAAGTTGCGTCGCCGAACTCACCGACCAGATCACCGGCAGCGGACAGCTTCTGCTGCCGGGCCGGTTGGAGGCGGAGCGGAAAACCGCGGCGCGCCGCACCGGGGTCCCGCTCGACGCGAGAGTCCTCGCCGCTCTGCGAGAAACCGCCACCGCGGTGGGCGTCACGCTGGCCGACCCCCGTTAGCGGCACGGAGCGGCTTTCGTCGGGCTTCTCAGACGGTGCCGGATGCCCCTGCCACCAGGAGGTTGTCCTCGAGGAGTTTGCGCGTCGGGTCCGTCCACGGAGCGGGCCTGAGGGTCTTTGGGTCCATTTTGATGATCACGCGGTGCCCGCGAGCATGGACCGTCTCGCCCGAGTGAAACCGGAAGGCGAACTTCGCACTGGTCCGGCCGAGAGCCTCGATCCAGAAGGTGACATCCACTGAGCCGATCTTGGTGATCGGCTGCTCGAAAGTGACCGCCAGTTCGCGTACGACGCAATTGATGTCCTCGTGGCCGAGCCCGAGGCCGATTCCCGCGAAATAGGTGGTGACGCCGTGCTCGATGAGGGCGGCAAACCTTCCGTGATACACCATGCCGAAGGAATCAAGGTCGTCGAAGAAGACGCTGACGGATTCCGTGTGGCTCTTCTCTGGGAACATTGCAGTTCACTTTCGTCGCGCCGATGTAAATCCTTGCGACCGTAGCCGTAGAAGGTAAGACCACCTCCTACGGCTCACGATCTTCAACTTTCGGAGTGTCGGCTACGCACCGACGACCGCTACTCGGTCCGCAGAGCCGTCGCCGTACGCGTCCTGGCCGCCCAGCCCGCCGGCAGCAGCGCGCCGAGCAGCGCGATCGTGATCCCCGCCAGTCCCAGCAAGATCAGTTGCCACGGCTCGTACACCTCGAGCACCGACGGCGGCAGATTGGTGCCCGCGGAGTGCCCCATCACCGGCAACACGAAGCCGTGCAGGGCCAGGCCGAGCGGTACGCCGACCAGACCGCCGAGTACGCCGATCCCGGCCACCGAGGCGAGGACGAGGCTCACGGTCTGCCGGGGTGACATGCCGAGGGCCTTGCAGACGCCGAGGTCGTGCACGCGCTCGCGGGTGTCCAGGACGGCGGAGTTGAGGACACCGAGGCCGGCGACGGACATCAGCATGAGGGTGAGGAGCACCGCCATCGCCTCCAGGATAAGGATCATGCTCTCGCCCTGCGAGGTGGAGTTGGCCATGACATGGGCGCCCAGCGGCTGCACCACCGCGCCGAGTTTCTCGGCGTACTCGGCGGGGGATACGCCCGGCTTCACATCGATCAGGTAGGCATCAGGCTTTGCCCCGTCGAAGTTGGCGAGGTCCGCGTGGAGGTGCATGCCGTCGTCCGAGGTGTCGAAGGCCTCGCCGACGATCCGCAGGGTCGTGGTCTCCTTCTCGTAGGTCACGCGGACCGTGTCACCGATCTCCGTGCCGGTCCTCTCCAGGAAACCCGTGGGCACAACGACCTGCCCCGCACCGGTGATCCACTGCCCGGAGATCATCTCGTAGCCGCCCGCACCCAGATCACCCTGGTAGAAGTTGGCCCGGACCGAGCCGGAGATCCCGGCCACGGTGACCTCGGTCTGGGTCATGCCGTAGTAGGAAGCGGTGCCTGCCTGGGCCTCGATGGCGGCGCGCACCTTCGCCGGGTCGACGTCCGGGGCCTCGGCTGTGTCCTGGTTGGGGGCGGGTACGCCAGGGCCGAGGCTCGGTCGGCCGACGAACACCGTGACCGCGGCGCTCTCCTCGGGATCCGCCGCATTGCCGACCGCGGTCAGCGACTGGGTCAGCCCCACCGCGAACGTCGCCGCGACCGTGCCGAAGGCCACCGCGAGCAGCATCGCGAGGGTACGGACCGGGTGTGCGAACGGGCTTGCGAGGCCGTAGGTCACCGCCCGTGGCAGCGGCAGCCGCCCCGCCGCCCGGTGTGCCCACTGCCCGCGCCCCGTGCGCGGCGCCCGGCCGACGGCGATGGCCTCGACCGTACGAAGTCTTCCGGCCCGCAGCGCGGGGACCAGCGCCGCGATCCCGACGACGGCCAGCGCGGCGGTTGGCACCACGATGTTCACCCACCAGGCCACGGTCAGCGAGACACTGCCGTACGCCCGCTCGGTGTCCTCCAACAGTGGCACGGCCAGCAGGTTTCCGAGGACGACGCCCAGCGCGATACCCGCGACCGCCGGGATCAGCGCCTGGACGACGTAGGCGCGCACCACCTCGCGCGGTGTGAAGCCGATGGCCTTGAGGATGCCGATCCTGCGGAGGCTGGTGCCGACCGCCCCGCTGACCACACTGCCGACGATGATCACCGACATGACGATGCCGAGCGCGCCGAAGGCGAGGAGGAAGGGGATGGTCGCGGCCGCGCCCTGATCGGCGGCGCGCTTGGTGTCCAGATAGGACGTGGTGCCGATCAGCGCCCCGGACGGTACGGCGGCGGTGAGCGTCTTGCGGGCGGCGACGATCTGCGCCTTCGTCCCCGCCGCGTCGAAGCGGTACAGCATCTGGCTCGTGACCGGGCTGTCCTTCGACCCCAGCGCCCTGACCTGCGCGGGGGTCGCCCACGCGTCGGCGCTCTTGCCGGCCGACACGGCGAGACCGACCACCGTCAGGATCTGAGCGTCCGCGGCGTCCGAGGTCCGCAGGGTGGAGCCGAGCTCGAAGGCGGGTCCGGCGAACTCCACCGACAGCACGACCTCGCCCGGCTTCTCCGCCCACCGGCCGGACCTGAGGTCCAGGTCGTCCACGTCGCTCCGGGGCCCGGACCGGCCGACGAGAGTCAGTGTCGGCGCATTCGGCCCCTTGATCACCGTGGTCGGGTGGGGCCCCGCGCTCGCCGTGACACCGTCAAGTTGCCCGGTGGCTGCGAGCTGTGCCGCAGTCACCTTGGACGGGTCGAACTCCGCGGTGAGGTGCGCACCGTGCTGCTTCGCGAAGGCGTGGTCGAAGGGCGCGCTCGCGGCGACCATGAGCGATCCGGCGACCACGGCGGAGGCCACGGCCATCATGGTGGCGATGGCGATCACCACGGTCTGCACCCGGCGCCGGCCCACCCCGGAACGAACGACCCGGCCGAGCGCGCCGGTGCCGAATCCGGTGCCGAACCCGGTGCCGAAGCGTCTCATCGGACCGCCTCCGCGTGGCTGTCGAGGGCGAGGTGGCCGTCGACCAGATGAATCGTGCGGCTCGCACACGCCTGGGCCAGCGCCAGGTCGTGCGTGACCAGCACGATGGTCTGGCCGCCCCGGTGCAGGTCCACCAGCAACTCCCGTACGTCCTGGCCCGAGGCGGTGTCGAGGGCGCCGGTCGGCTCGTCGGCGAGCAGCAGCGCGGGCCGGTTGACCAGTGCCCGGGCGACCGCGACCCGCTGGCGTTCGCCGCCGGAGAGCCGGCCCGGGTAGGCGCGGGCGAGCTTGTGGATACCGAGGGCCTCCATGAGCTCACCGGCGCGGGCCGCCGTCTTCCGCCGTGCGCCGCCTGCCAGTTGGGCGGGGAGCTGGATGTTGTCGGTGACCGTGAGGTCGTCGAGCAGGTTGAAGAACTGGAACACCATGCCGATCTGCTCGCGGCGGAACCGGGCCAGCGCGTGCTCGCTCAGTCCGTTCAGCCGCCGGCCGGCCACGGACACGGTTCCCTCGGTCGCCTTGTCCAGACCCGCCACGAGGTTGAGCAGCGTGGACTTGCCGCTGCCGGAGGGGCCCGTCACGGCGAGGGCCTCGCCCTTGTGGACCGAGAGCGTCAGCGGGCCGAGCGCCGGTGTGCCGGAGCTGTCGTAGCGCTTGGTCACGCTGTCCAGTTGGATCACCTGGGTCATGGGCGTCGTCCGTCCTTGGGGTCGTGAAGGGGGCCTTGCCGGGCCCAGCGAACGTAGGGGCGGGCGCCGCCCCGGCGCGTCGGCCGCGGCACCGACATACGGCCCTCCCCGCGGAGGATCCGGCCGCGGGGTCATCCCTGCGAAGTACGCCTGCGGGACAGCGACCTGGTCGCACAGGCGGACGCGGGCCGGGGCGGGGGGCCACACAATGTGCTGATGGGGACGGAGACGCAGGACCGGCGCGGACGGCGTCAGCAACTCCTGGACGCACTGCGGCCGGAGGCGAAGCCCGCCCCGCTCTCGCGGCGGGCAATACGCGCCGACGTGGTGCTGGCGGTCGTACTGACCGTTGTCGCGCTGATCGTGGCGGCGCGCTATCCGGGCGACGGACCGGTGCGCATCGTCTCGAAGGACGAGTACGGGTTCCCGGTGCCGCCGAGACCGCCCGCACTCGGTGAGCGGCCCGCGAACGGTGAGAACCCGTCCGTGTCCTGGGCTCTTGTCGTCATGTCGGCGCTGCCGCTGGCGGCCATGCGCAGGTATCCGCTGACGGTGTTCGCGGTGGTGATGGCCGCGGTGCTGGCCATCGGTGACAACGCCTCCTGGATCAACGTGCTCACCATCGTCGTCGGCGCCTACAGCGCGGTCATGTACAGCCGTTACCGGGCGGGCGCGCTGGCCGGCCTGGTCGCAGCCGCCGTACTGGCCGGTCTCGCGTTCCGGGAGGCGGAGCCCATGCTGCCGGCGTGGACGAGTCCCGCGGTGGTGCTGCTGATCGCCGGTGTCGGGGCCGGCCTCGTCCGCTTCTCGCGGCGGCGTCTTGCGGCCAGCCGGGACCGTTTCACGGAGTTGCAGAAGGCGCAGCAGGAGACCATGCGGCGGGCCGTCGAGGAGGAACGGGCGCGGATCGCCGCCGAGTTGCACGACGTGGTGACCCACAATGTGAGCGTGATGGTGATCCAGGCGGGGGCGGCACGCAAGGTGATGGACGCGACGCCGGAGCGGTCGAAGGAAGCGCTGCTGGCGGTGGAGGCCGGGGGCCGGGCGGCGATGGCCGAACTCAGGCATGTGATGGGCCTGTTGGCCGCCCCGGACACCGGCCGTGCCGACAGCCCGGCCGACGGTCTGGAGCCGCAGCCCGGCCTCGGACAACTCGACGCCCTGACCGAGCGGGTACGCGCCGCGGGCACACCGGTCGGCGTCGCGGTGTCCCTGCCGCCGGACCCGCTGCCGCCCGGGGTGGAGCTGGCGGCGTACCGCGTGGTGCAGGAGGCGCTGACCAACACCATCAAACACGCGCCCGGCGCGGACGCCTTCGTCACGATCGGCTACGCCGACGACTGCCTGGAGATCGAGGTCATGGACAACGGCGCCGCCTACGATTCCCCGCCCGGGGACCACGGCTCCCCACCGGTGGACGGCAACGGCCGCGGGCTGATCGGGCTGCGCGAGCGCCTCGCGGTGTACGGCGGTGAACTCACGGCCGGGCCGACCCTTGCCGGCGGATACCGGATCACGGCGCGCGTCCCGTGGCGGACCACGTGAACCGGCCGCCGCTGCGCGCCGTCATCGCGGACGACCAGGCCCTGGTGCGTACGGGCTTCGGGATGATCCTGGCCGCCGACGGCATCGAGGTGACGGCGGAGGCGGCCGACGGGGACGAGGCGGTGGCCGCCGTCCGGCGCACCCGGCCGGACGTCGTCCTCATGGACATCCGGATGCCGCGGATGGACGGCATCGAAGCGACCCGGCGGATCCTCGACGGCGCGGTCCCGGGGGAGGAGACCCGGGTCATCATCCTCACGACATACGACCTCGACCACTACGTCTACGCGGCGCTCACCGCCGGCGCCAGCGGCTTCCTGCTCAAGGACGTCACTCCCGAGCATCTGGTGGCCGCCGTACGCCTGGTGCAGTCGGGCGACGCCCTGCTCGCGCCCGCGATCACCCGCCGGCTGATCGAACGCTTCGCGCACCGTGTGGAGGACCGGGCGGCCACCCTGAACCGCGACCTCTCCGGTCTGACCCCCCGTGAACTGGAAGTGCTCCGGCTGCTCGCGACCGGCCTCAGCAACGCCGAACTCGCGGACCGTCTGTTCCTCAGTCCCACCACGGTCAAGACGCACATCGGCCGCATCCTGTCGAAGCTGGACCTGCGCGACCGGGTACAGGCCGTCGTCCTCGCCTACGAGACCGGACTCATCTCACCGGGAGGTCCGGCCGACGCCGGTCCGTAGGCAGCCGGCCGCTTCGGCGTCGAGGCACTCCGGCGACGCGAAATCTTGTCCACGCCCTCTGGACATCCCTCGTGTGTGCCGCAACCATGAAGCAACTCCATACGGTATGCAATCTACAGTATGGATACTTGCTCCGAACTCCTGAACCGGACCACGTACAAAGTGAGGCGGCGAACATGACGAAGGCTCTTGAGGGCGTGCGCGTCCTGGATATGACGCACGTTCAGTCCGGCCCGTCCGCGACGCAGATCCTCGCGTGGCTCGGCGCCGACGTGGTCAAGCTGGAGGCGCCGACCGGTGACATCACGCGCAAGCAGCTGCGCGACATCCCGGACGTCGACTCCCTGTACTTCACGATGCTCAACAGCAACAAACGCAGCATCACCCTCAACACCAAGACCGAACGCGGCAAGGAGATCCTCGCCGAGCTGATCCGGACCTCCGACGTGATGGTCGAGAACTTCGGGCCGGGCGCGATCGACCGCATGGGCTTCAGCTGGGACCGCATCCGCGAGATCAACCCGCGCATCGTGTACGCGTCCATCAAGGGCTTCGGCGAAGGCCCGTACACCAACTACAAGGCGTACGAGGTCGTCGCCCAGGCCATGGGCGGGTCGATGTCGACCACCGGCTTCGAGGACGGGCCCCCGCTCGCGACCGGCGCGCAGATCGGCGACTCGGGCACCGGTATGCACGCCGTGGCGGGGATCCTCGCCGCCCTCTTCCAGCGCACCCACACCGGACGCGGGCAGCGGGTCAACGTCGCGATGCAGCACGCCGTGCTCAACCTCTGCCGGGTGAAGCTGCGAGATCAGCAGCGCCTCGCGCACGGCCCGCTCGCGGAGTTCCCGAACGAGGACTTCGGCGACGAGGTGCCGCGCTCGGGCAACGCCTCCGGCGGCGGCCAGCCGGGCTGGGCGGTCAGGTGCGCGCCGGGCGGCCCCAACGACTACGTGTACGTCATCGTGCAGCCCGTCGGCTGGAAGCCGATCAGCGAGCTCATCGGCCGGCCCGAGCTGGCCGAGGACCCCGAGTGGGCCACCCCCGAGGCCCGGCTGCCCAAGCTCGGCAAGATGTTCCAGCTCATCGAGGAGTGGACCCGCACGCTGCCCAAAATGCTGGTCCTGGAGGCGCTCAACGCCCACCACATCCCCTGCGGGCCCGTGCTGTCCACGAAGGAGATCATCGAGGACGCGTCGCTCGCCGCGAACGAGATCGTCGTCACGGTCGAGCATCCTGAGCGCGGCTCGTACGTCACGGTCGGCAACCCGCTGAAGCTGTCCGACTCCCCGGTCACGGTGGAGCGGTCGCCGCTGCTCGGCGAGCACAACGAGGAGATCTACCTCCGCGAGCTCGGCATCTCGCACGAGGAGCTGCCGCTGCTGAGGGCGCAGGGTGTGATCTGACCGACTTCCGTCCGCAGGGCGAATATCGTCCGAGCAGGTCAGATGGGGTGCCGCCCGCTTGATAGGCGGCGTTTATCACGTAGAAGTTGTTCTCTCTTTGACTGCTTCTCACGGCCTGGCCGAAGCTGATCTCTGAGCGCGAGTTCGCGAGTTCGGTGCCCGCCGCGGCGCTGGATTCGTCGTGCGCGCGCGGGGGGCGGCAGAAAGGCACAGGCCAGATCATGAGCACGCTGGAAGACCCGTCGGAAGACCGGCTGGCAGTCACTCCGCCCAAGACCTGGGCTACCGGACTGCCCGCTGTCACGCACGCGATCGAGTACTCGCTGGGCCAGACCTCGGTCCGGCGGACCGCCCTGACCCTGCTGAACATCAACCAGACCAAGGGCTTCGACTGCCCCGGCTGTGCCTGGCCGGAACCCGCGCCGGGCCACCGGGCCAAGAACGAGTACTGCGAGAACGGCGCCAAGCACATCAACGACGAGGCGACCTCACGCCGCGTCACCGCCGACTTCTTCCGCGAGCATTCGGTGTCCGAGCTGGGCCAGAAGTCCGACTACTGGCTCAACCAGCAGGGCCGGCTCACCGAACCCATGGTCAAGCGGCCCGGCTCCGACCACTACGAGCCGATCGGCTGGGACGACGCGCTCGGCCTGCTCGCCGAGGAACTGCGCCTGCTCGACTCGCCCGACGAAGCCCTCTTCTACACCTCGGGCCGGCTCAACAACGAGGCCGCCTTCCTCCTCCAGCTCTTCGCCCGGGCGTACGGCACCAACAACCTGCCCGACTGCAGCAACATGTGCCACGAGTCCAGCGGTTCCGCGCTGGGCGAGACGCTGGGCATCGGCAAGGGCAGCGTGAGCCTGGACGACATCCACCACTCCGACCTCGTCTTCGTGGTGGGCCAGAACCCGGGGACCAACCACCCGCGGATGCTCTCCGCGCTGGAGGAGACCAAGCTCAACGGCGGTCACATCGTCGCCGTGAACCCGCTTCCCGAGGCCGGCCTGATGCGGTTCAAGCACCCGCAGAAGGCCCGCGGAATCGTCGGCCGCGGCACCGCCATCGCCGACCAGTTCCTCCAGATCCGCCCCGGCGGCGACCTTGCGCTCTTCCAGGCGCTGAACCTGCTGATCCTGGAGGCGGAGGAGGCGAATCCCGGAACGGTCCTGGACCACGGATTCATCGACGTCTCCACGATCGGCTTCGAGGCGTTCGCCGCGCAGGCCCGCAAGGCGAACTGGGACGACATCCTGGAGGCCACCGGGCTCACCCGCGAGGAGATCGAGGCCGTCGGCGAGCGGGTCCTCGCCGCGGACAGCATCATCGTCTGCTGGGCGATGGGACTCACCCAGCAGAAGCACGCCGTCCCCACCATCCGTGAGGTCGTCAACTTCCTCATGCTGCGCGGCAACATCGGCAAACCCGGAGCGGGCGTCTGCCCGGTACGCGGCCACAGCAACGTGCAGGGCGACCGGACCATGGGCATCTGGGAGCGGATGCCGCAGAGCTTCCTGGACGCCCTGGAGCGCGAGTTCGCCTTCACCCCGCCCACCGCGCACGGCCTTGACTCGGTGAACGCCATCCGGGCCATGCGCGACGGCGAGGCCAAGGTCTTCGTCGGCGTCGCGGGCAACTTCATCCGGGCGACCCCCGACAGCGATGTCACCGAGCGGGCGATGCGGCGCTGCAGCCTCACCGCGCACATCTCCACCAAGCTCAACCGCTCCCACACCGTCTGCGGCGACACCGCGCTGATCCTGCCCACGCTGGGCCGCAGCGACCGGGACATCCAGGGGGGCGTCGAGCAGTTCATCACCGTCGAGGACTCCATGAGCGAGGTGCACGCCTCCCGGGGCCGCCTGCACCCGGCCTCCCCACACCTGCTCAGCGAGGTGGCGATCATCTCGCGGCTGGCCCGGCGGACCCTGGGCGAGAACCCGTCCATCCCCTGGGAGAAGTTCGAGGCGGACTACGGCACGATCCGCGAGCGGATCTCCCGGGTCGTCCCCGGCTTCGACGACTTCAGCGTCCGGGTGGACCGGCCCGGCGGCTTCCGGCTGCCCAACCCGGTGAACTCGGGCGTCTTCAACACCCCGAGCGGCAAGGCCGTCTTCACCTGCAACGACTTCGAGATGCTGAGCGCACCCGCGGGCCATCTGCTGCTCCAGACGCTGCGCTCGCACGACCAGTGGAACACCATCCCGTACGCCATGAACGACCGCTACCGGGGTATCCACAACGGCCGCCGGGTGGTCCTCGTCAACCCGGCAGACCTGGAGGCGCTCGGGCTCGCCGACCGCAGCGAGGTGGACCTGGTGAGCGTGTGGCACGACGGTGTGGAACGCCGGGCGGAGAAGTTCCGGGTGGTCGCCTATCCGACCACGCCCGGCTCGGCCGCGGCGTACTACCCCGAGACCAATGTGCTGGTGCCGCTGGACAGCGTGGCGGACATCAGCAACACCCCTACGTCGAAGGGGGTCGTTGTCCGGCTGGAGCCCGCGATGACCGCCTGAACCCTTGCACGCACCCTGGACAAGGGGCCGCAGGATTACGAATACTGGCTACTTCATACCGTATACAGGCCTGACGCAGTTTCTCCTTCTCAGGCGCTCGACCGGAGTGAGGTAGCTCAGCATGTCGACACCAGCAACCCGTCTCGCGCAGCCCACCAGTACGACTCCCGACGTCGGGACGGTCACCGACCGGCTCCTGGAAGCCAACCGCGACTACGCCGCCGGATTCGTCGACCCCGGTATGGGCGCCCGGCCGGTCCTCGGCGTCGCCGTCGTGGCGTGCATGGACGCCCGGATCGACCTGCATGCCGCGCTCGGCCTCGAGCTGGGTGACTGCCACACCGTCCGCAACGCGGGCGGTGTGGTCACCGACGACACGATCCGCTCCCTGACGATCAGTCAACGGGCCCTCGGCACCCGCAGTGTCGTCCTCATCCATCACACCGGCTGTGGGCTGCAGAGCCTGACCGAGGACTTCCGGATCGAGTTGGAGATGGAGGTCGGGCAGCGGCCTGCGTGGGCCGTCGAGTCCTTCAAGGACGTCGATCAGGACGTACGCCAGTCGATGCAGCGGGTGCGCACCTCGCCGTTCCTCCTGCACACCGACGACGTACGCGGTTTCGTCTTCGATGTGACGACCGGGCTGCTGCGCGAGATAGACCCGGGGTGATGAGCCGCTCCCGCCCCGGTCACCGGGTGGGCCGGGCGGTCACCGCCGCGATCTGCGCGCAGTAGAAGTCGGCCGTGTTCCGGGTGTGCCGGCCCATGAGGTGTTCGGCGCGCTCGGGGTCGCCGTCGGCGATGGCGCGGATGATCTGGGCGTGCTCACTCCAGGCGTCCGTGCCGCGCGGCTTGGCGATGGGCATGTAGTACCAGCGCACGCGCCGGTCGACCTGGGGGATGAGCTCCGCGAGAACCGCGTTGCGGGACAGGTGCGTGATGTGGCCGTGCAGCGCGGCGTTCGCCTCGACGATGGCGCGGGCGTCGCCTGCCGCCAGGGCGGAGAGCCCGACCTTCTGCAGCTCCCACAGATGCTCGACGTCGTGGGGCGTGGCGTGTTCCGCGGCGCCTCGCGCGGAGTGTGTCTCAAGGACGCCGCGGACGCTGAGGAGCTGGGAGCACTCCTCAGGAGTGGGGGAGTGCACGAAGGCGCCCTGTGCGGGGCGCAGATCGACCCAGCCGGTGGTGTGCAGCCGTTGCAGCGCCTCGCGTATGGGCTGGCGGCTGACGCCGAGATGGTCGGCGAGCTCGGCCTCGACGAGGTGCTGACCGGGCTTGAGGGAGCCGTTGATGATCAGCTCGGTCAGGGCGTCGTAGACGGCCTGGCGCAGCGGGGCGGGCCGGGTGATCGGGCCGCGTGCTGTCACGGTGGGTGTGTCGGGCATGGAACCCTCCCCCTCATTGGACTGCTGATCCTCATGGGACTACTGATCCACAGCCATGGAGGACTGCCGATGCACAGCCGTTGAGGACTGCTGATGCACAGCTGTTGGCTGCGGGATACTGACTTTAGTATGCAATAGCCATGTTGAGCTCCGCCTGTGACGCGGATATCGCGGAAATCACCTCCCTCGCCAATTGACCTCTCCCTACCTCTGGCGCATCTGGTCGGATGCAGAATACTGTATGCAATCACCTGCGCTGCCCAGTGGAGCCGCGCTCCCGAGGAGGGGGTCACCCCGTGTCGTACCGCACCGCTCTCTCTGAAGTCCTGAGCACCGTCATCGAGCCGGCCGCCGAGGCGACCGGAGCGAAGGTGAGATTTCCCCGCGCCTCTGTGACGGCCCTAGGCCGCGCCGGGCTGCTGGGTCTCACCGTCTCGACCGAATTCGGCGGCGGCGGGATGGGCCTGCCGGACGCCGCCGAGGTGGTGGCGCGGATCGCCGGTGTCTCCCCGGCGACCGCGGCCGTGCTCCAGTCCCACTACGCGGCGGTCGCCGTCATCGAGTCGTACGGCAGCGCCTGGCTCCGTGGCGAGGTCGCCGCCGGACGTCATCTCGGCAGCCTCGCCCTGGCCGAGGACACCCCCGGTGAACAGGGCGTGCAGGGTGAGTTCTGGGCGGCGCGCTCCACGGCCGCCCGCTCCGGTGACGTGGTCGCCCTGCGAGCCCGTAAGCACCAGGTGGTCGCGGCGGGTGAGGCGGACAGCTACGTCTGGTCCTCCCGGCCGCTCGGTGCGGCGGACGGACTGACGCTCTGGGTGGTTCCGGCGCACGCCCCGGACCTGTTCGTGCCGGCTCGACCCGACGGGGGAGGGCCGGGCGGCAGCGCCACCTCCACCGTGTTCGCCGACCCGGTGCTGGTTCCCGCCGACGCGATGCTCGGACGGGACGGCGGCGGGCTCGACATCGTGCTGCGTACGGTCCTGCCGTGGCTGCTCGAACTGCAGACGGCCGTCGGCTCCGAGGCGGTCCATCCGGCAGTGGCCGAGGTCCCGCGGCGGGCCGCTCACCGGGCGGCCGACTCACTCGCGGCGTCCTGAGGCCGGCCGTGGGGCAGCGAGTGCGGCTGCAGCGCGTCGGGTCAGTTCTGGGTGGCCCCGGCGGCGATCTGCTTGCGATAGAAGTCGGTCGTGTGTTCGGTGTGGGTGCGCATGATCTCGCTCGCGCGCTCCGCGTCTCCCTTGGCGATGGCCTTGATGAGCTGGGAGTGCTCGTTCCAGGCTTCCTTGCCGCGGGGCTGGGCGATCGGCGTGTAATACCAGCGCACCTTCTGGCCCACCAGGGAGATCAGCTCGGACAGCACGGCGTTGTCGGCGATGACGGTGACGAAGGCGTGCAGCGCGGTGTTGGCCGAGACAAGACGCTCGACGTCACCCTCGGCGAGCGCCTGGACGCCCTCCTCCTGCAGCTCCCAGAGCCGTTCGATGTCCTCGGGCTTCGCGTTCCCGGCGGCGAGCTGGGCCGAGTAGGTCTCGAGGACCGCGCGGACGCTGAGGAGCTGGGCGGCCTCCTCCTCGGTGGGGGAGTGCACGAAGGCGCCCTGGGCGGGGCGGAGGTCGACCCAGCCGTTGGTCTGGAGCCGTTGCAGAGCCTCGCGGACCGGCTGGCGGCTGACACCGAGGTGCTGGGCGAGCTCGGCCTCGACGAGGTGCTGGCCGGGCTTGAGGGAGCCGCTGACGATCAGTTCGGTCAGGGCGTCGTAGACGGCCTGACGCAGTGGCGCCGGGCGGGTGACGCGCCGGGACGCGGCGGCGTTGAGTGCCTCGCGCATGAGGGCCTGCCCCGTTCTGCCGCCGGGCCGGTGGGGCCGACAGCTTTGCCAAGTGGTGATTGCCGAGAGGGTTGCCGACGGCGCCTTCAGCATACAGGTTTTGGTATGCAAGATTGTGTCGGCTGTTCCGCGGCGGAGTATGACTGAGTTCTGTATACAGAAGCCTGTATGGGGTATTATCTCAGTCCCCTGCAGGCATCGCTATCGGCTCTTGGAGAGCGATCATGACGATCAGCGGGAGTGACGTGACGGTCGAGAACGTGGTGCGGAGAGTGGCGGCCCGTCACCGGGGCGAGCGCGGCGCGCTGCTGCCCGTACTGCACGCCGTTCAGGCCGAGTTGGGCCATGTGCCGCAGGAGGCGATACCGGTACTCGCCGACGAGTTCAACCTCTCCCGCGCGGACGTCCACGGAGTGGTGACCTTCTACCACGACTTCCGCCGCGAACCCGCCGGCCGCACCACGGTCCGGATCTGCCGCGCCGAGGCCTGCCAGTCCCTGGGCGCGAACAGCCTGGTGAGCTACGCCCGCGAGGCCGGACTGGCGCTGGGGGAGACGACGGCGGACGGCGCGGTGACCGTGGAGCAGGTCTTCTGCCTCGGCAACTGCGCTCTGGGACCGGCGGTAGAGGTGAACGGCCGACTGCACGGACGAGTGGGCCCGGCCAAGCTGGGCGCGATCCTCAACGGGGCGGTTTCCTGATGGACAACACTTCGGAACCCACAGCGAAGGTCTACGTCCCCCGCGACTCGGCCGCCAGGTCAGTCGGCGCGGACGAGGTCGCGGACGCCCTTCAACTGGCCTCTGTCGGCGGCGACTTCGACATCGAGATCGTGCGCAACGGATCGCGCGGGATGCTCTGGCTGGAGCCGCTGGTCGAGGTGGTGACCCCGCAAAGCCGCGTCGGCTACGGGCCCGTGGCCCCCGAGGACGTGGCGGGCCTCCTCGCCGCCGGCATGCTCGACGGCGCCGACCACCCGCTGCGGCTCGGCCTCGTGGACGAACTGCCCTGGCTGGCCCGCCAGAACCGCGTCACGTTCGCGAGGATCGGCGTCACCGACCCCCTGTCGACCGAGGACTATGTGGAGCACGGCGGACTCGCGGGGCTGAAAGCCGCCCTGGCGCTCGCTCCCGAGGACGTGGTCACCGAGGTCACCGACTCGGGACTGCGCGGCCGCGGCGGCGCCGGATTCCCGGCCGGCATCAAGTGGAAGACCGTGCTCGGCTGCACGGACGAGCTCAAGTTCATCTGCTGCAACGCGGACGAGGGCGACAGCGGGACCTTCGCCGACCGGATGGTCATGGAGGGCGACCCCTTCATGCTCATCGAGGGCATGACGATCGCCGCCCACGCGGTCGGCGCGAGCGAGGGCTACCTCTACATCCGCTCGGAGTACCCCGACGCGGTGGCCACGATGCGCGCGGCGATCGGCATCGCCCGCGAGCACGGCTGGCTCGGCAAGGGCATCCTCGGCTCCTCGCTCGACTTCGACCTGCATGTCCGGGTCGGCGCCGGCGCGTACATCTGCGGCGAGGAGACCTCCATGCTGGAAAGCCTGGAGGGCAAGCGCGGCACGGTCCGCGCCAAGCCGCCGATCCCCGCCATCGAGGGCCTGTTCGGCAAACCGACCGTGGTGAACAACGTCCTCACCCTGGCCACCGTCCCCGTCGTGCTCGCGGACGGCGCGAAGGCCTACCAGGAACTCGGCGTCGAACGCTCCCGCGGCACCCAGGTGTTCCAGCTCGGCGGCAACATCGCGCACGGCGGCATCGTGGAGACCGCGTTCGGCGTCACGCTGCGCGAACTCGTCGAGGACTACGGCGGCGGCACGTTCTCCGGGCGCCCGGTGCGCACGGTCCAGGTCGGCGGCCCGCTCGGCGCCTATCTGCCGACGACGATGTTCGACCTGCCGATGGACTACGAGGCGTTCGCCGCGGCCGGCGCCATGGTCGGCCACGGCGGACTCGTGGTGTTCGACGACAGCGTCGACATGGCCGCCCAGGCGCGCTTCGCGATGGAGTTCTGCGCCGAGGAGTCCTGCGGCAAGTGCACCCCGTGCCGGGTCGGTTCGGTACGCGGGGTCGAGGTGATCGACAAGATCGTGGCCGGTGAACACCGGGACGAGAACCTGGCGTTGCTCGAGGATCTGTGCGACCTGATGACCGACGGCTCGCTCTGCGCGATGGGCGGCCTGACGCCGATGCCCGTACGCAGCGCCATCACCCATTTCCCTGACGACTTCCTCGGCGGCCGTCGCAGCCTGGAGATCCACCCCGTGACTGCGACCGGCTTGAGGACGGAGGGCACGGCATGACACTGCTCAAGGAACCCGACTTCGGCACCCCGGAGAGGCCCGGCGAGGCGACCGTCTCGGTGGAGGTCGACGGGATGCCGGTGACCGTCCCGGAGGGCACGTCGGTGATGCGCGCCGCCGCCCAGGCCGGGATCGAGATACCCAAGCTGTGTGCCACCGACAGCCTTGAGCCGTTCGGCTCGTGCCGGCTCTGTGTGGTGGAGATCGACGGCCGGCGCGGTACCCCGGCGTCCTGCACCACGCCGTGCGCCGACGGCATGCAGGTGAGGACGCAGACGCCGAAGGTGGAGAAACTCCGCCAGGGCGTCATGGAGCTCTACATCTCCGACCATCCGCTGGACTGTCTGACCTGCCCGGCCAACGGTGACTGCGAGTTGCAGGACATGGCGGGCGTGGTCGGGCTGCGGCAGGTGCGGTACGGCTACGAGGGCGAGAACCACCTCGACGCCGAGAAGGACACCTCCAACCCGTACTTCGACTTCGACCCCTCCAAGTGCATCGCCTGTTCCCGCTGTGTGCGGGCCTGCGGCGAGGTGCAGGGCACGTTCGCGCTGACCATCGAGGGGCGCGGCTTCGAGTCGAAGGTCTCGGCGGGCGCCGGCGAGACCTTCATGGACTCCGAGTGCGTCTCCTGCGGGGCCTGCGTGCAGGCCTGCCCGACGTCGACGCTCCAGGAGAAGTCGGTCGTCGAACTCGGCATGCCGACCCGATCGGTGATCACCACCTGCGCCTACTGCGGTGTCGGCTGCTCCTTCAAGGCCGAGCTGCGCGGCGACGAGCTGGTGCGGATGGTGCCCCACAAGGACGGCGGCGCCAACGAGGGCCACTCCTGCGTGAAGGGCCGCTTCGCCTTCGGCTACGCCTCACACCCCGACCGGCAGCTCAAGCCCATGGTCCGCGAGAAGATCACCGACCCGTGGCGCGAGGTCGAATGGGAAGAGGCCATCGGCACGGTCGCCACCAAGATGCGCGAACTCCAGGGCCGTTACGGGCCGAGTTCGATCGGCGCCATCTCCTCCTCGCGCTGCACCAACGAAGAGGTCTACGTCGTACAGAAGATGGTGCGCGCGGCCTTCGGCAACAACAACATCGACACCTGCGCCCGGGTCTGCCACTCCCCGACGGGATACGGACTCAAGCAGACCTTCGGTGAGTCGGCCGGCACCCAGGACTTCCGCTCGGTCGCCGAGGCCGACGTCATCATGGTGATCGGGGCCAACCCCACCGACGGGCACCCGGTGTTCGCCTCCCGGATGAAGCGCCGGCTGCGCGAGGGCGCCGAGCTGATCGTGGTCGACCCGCGCCGTATCGACCTGGTGCGCTCGCCGCACATCGAGGCCGCGCACCACCTCCAGCTCAAGCCGAGCACGAACGTCGCGGTCGTCAACGCCATGGCGCACGTCGTGGTCACCGAGGGCCTCGCCGACCTGGCCTTCGTGGCGCAGCGCTGCGAAGGGTTCGCCGAGTGGGCCGAGTTCGTCGCCCGTCCGGAGAACAGCCCGGAGGCCACCGAGGAGGTCAGCGGCGTACCGTCCGAGGAACTGCGGGCCGCCGCCCGGCTGTACGCGGCGGCACCCAACGGGGCCATCTACTACGGCCTCGGCGTCACCGAGCACAGCCAGGGCTCGACGATGGTCATGGGAATGGCCAACCTCGCGATGGCGTGCGGCAACATCGGCCGTGACGGTGTCGGGGTGAACCCGCTGCGCGGTCAGAACAACGTGCAGGGCGCGTGCGACATGGGTTCGTTCCCGCACGAGCTGCCCGGCTATCGGCACGTCTCCGACGACGCCGTACGTGAGGTGTTCGACAAGCTCTGGGGCGGCACACTCCTGTCCGAGCCCGGACTCCGGATTCCGAACATGTTCGACGCCGCGATCGACGGCACCTTCCGGGGTCTGTTCGTGCACGGCGAGGACATCGCCCAGTCCGACCCGAACCTCAAGCACGTCACCTCCGCGCTCGAAGCGATGGAACTCGTCGTCGTACAGGACCTGTTCCTCAACGAGACGTCCAAGTTCGCGCACGTCTTCCTGCCCGGCGCGTCCTTCCTGGAGAAGGACGGCACGTTCACCAACGCCGAGCGCCGGATCAACCGGGTGCGCGCGGTGATGAAGCCGAAGACGGGCAAGCACGAGTGGCAGATCATCAGCGAGATCGCCACCGCGATGGGCTACGCGATGTCGTACGACCACCCGAGCCAGATCATGGACGAGATCGCCACGGTCATGCCGACCTTCACGGGTGTCTCTTTCGAGGTCCTCGACAAGCTCGGCAGCGTCCAGTGGCCGTGCAACGAGTCCGCGCCGGAGGGCACGCCGGTCATGCACGTCGACGAATTCGTGCGCGGCAAGGGCAAGTTCGTGGTCACCAGCTATGTGGCGACGAACGAGCGCAGCACCCGGCGCTTCCCGCTGGTCCTCACCACGGGCCGCATCCTCAGCCAGTACAACGTGGGCGCACAGACCCGCCGTACCGGCAATGTGGCCTGGCATCCCGAGGACATCCTGGAGCTGCACCCGCACGACGCCGAGACCCGCGGCATCAGGGACGGCGACCTCGTCACCCTGGCCAGCCGGGTCGGGCAGACGACGCTGCACGCGGAGATCTCCGATCGGATGCCGGCGGGCGTCGTCTACACCACGTTCCACCATCCGGTGACCGGCGCCAACGTGGTCACCACCGAGAACTCCGACTGGGCGACCAACTGCCCGGAGTACAAGGTGACCGCCGTACAGGTCGGCCTCGCGCATCCACTCGCGCAGAGCGACACGGAGGTCGTCGAGGACGACCACCGAGCAGAGGACGACCACCAACTCGTCACGGTGGTGGACTGAGATGGCGGGCGCAGTGCCGCCGGAGTCGCGGATGGCCAACGACATCGCGGCGAACCACGTCCACCTGCCGAGCGAGGTGGCTGCCGAGGCGATCGCGGGGCACATGGGCAGGTTCTGGGACCCGCGCATGCGCAACCGGCTGTACGAGTTCGTCGACGCCGGAGCGGATGGGCTGGACCCGTTGGTGGTCGCCGCAGTACGGCTGATGCGGTGACCGGCGGGGCGCACCGGTGCACGGGGCTGGTGCGGCCCGCCGGTCCTGGGTGGTCGGGTGCGGTGCGGTCTGCCGGTCCTGGGTGGTCGGGTGCCGTGTGGCCTGTCGGCCGCGGGCACTTGCATGCTGGTCGGCCGGTGCGGCTCGCCGGTCCCGGGCCGTCAGGCGGTGGTGTCAGCCGCCGATCGCCGACATCGGGCGCTGGGGCTGGAGGAAGGACGGGTCGTCGAGGCCGGAGCCTGCCTTCTTGCCCCGCATCGCGGCGCGCCAGCTGTCGGCGATCTCCCGGTCCGGCGCACCGGAACGCAGCACTGCACGCAGGTCGGTCTCCTCGCGGGCGAACAGACAGTCGCGGACCTGCCCGTCGGCGGTGAGCCGGGTGCGGTCGCAGGCGCGGCAGAACGGCCGGGTGACGGAGGCGATCACGCCCACCCGGGCGGGCCCGCCGTCGACCAGCCAGCGCTCGGCGGGCGCGGAGCCGCGTACCGCAGAGGGCTCGGGGGAGAGGGCGAAACGGGTCGCGAGCCGTTCGATGATCTCGGCGGCGGTGACCATGTTCTCGCGCTGCCAGCCGTGCTGGGCGTCGAGCGGCATCTGCTCGATGAACCGCAGCTCGTAGCCGTGGCGCAGGGCCCAGTCGAGCAGGTCGGCGGCCTCGCCGTCGTTGACGCCGCGCAGGAGGACCGTGTTGACCTTGACCGGGGTGAGGCCCGCGTCGTGGGCGGCGGTGAGGCCCGCGACGACGTCGTGGTGCCTGTCGCGGCGGGTGAGGGTGCGGAAGACCTCCGGGTCCAGGGTGTCGAGGGAGACGTTGACCCGGTCGAGCCCGGCGGTGCGCAGCGCCTCGGCGGTGCGGGCAAGGCCGATGCCGTTGGTGGTGAGGGAGAGCCTGGGGCGCGGGTCCAGGGCGGCGCAGCGTTCCACGATGCCCACCAGGCCAGGGCGGAGCAGGGGCTCGCCGCCGGTGAAGCGCACCTCGGTGACGCCCAGTTCCGTCACCGCGATCGAGACCATACGCACGATCTCGTCGTCCGTGAGCAGCTCGGGCTTGGGCAGCCACCGCAGGCCCTCTTCCGGCATGCAGTACGTGCACCGCAGATTGCAGCGGTCGGTCAGTGAGACCCGCAGATCGGTGGCGATCCGGCCGTACGTATCGATCAGCACGAGCTGTCCCCCTTCGCTTGGACCAACACGGGCTTCGCTTCGACCCACACGAGCCGCCCCTCTCGCTCTGCGTGCACGAGTCTGTACATCCCTTGAGGATACTGCATACAGTATTCATCATATTCCCCGCTGAGAGGAGCCACCATGAAAATCGCAGTCCTCGGAGCAGGTGCCATCGGCGCCTATGTCGGAGCGGCACTGCACCGTGGTGGCGCCGAGGTCCACCTCATCGCCCGAGGTGAGCATCTGAAGGCGATACGGGCCCACGGGGTCCGGGTGAACAGCCCGCGCGGCGACTTCGTGGCACGGCCGCACGCCACCGACGACCCGGCGGAGGTCGGCGCCGTGGACTACGTGTTCCTGGGGCTGAAGGCGCACTCGTACCCGTCCAGCGGATCGCTCATCGCCCCGCTGCTCGGCGAAGAAACCGCGGTGGTGGCCGGCCAGAACGGCGTTCCGTGGTGGTACTTCCACAAACTCGCCGGCCCCTACGAAGGCCGGCGTATCGAGGCGGTCGACCCCGGCGGCGCCACCAGCCGGGTGCTGCCGCCAGAGCGGGCCATCGGCTGCGTGGTCTATCCCGCCACGGTCATCGAGTCCCCCGGCGTCATCCGGCACCTGGAGGGCACCAGGTTTTCGATCGGCGAGCCGGCGGGCGGGGTCTCCGAGCGCTGTACGGCTCTGAGTGAGGCCATGGTGGCGGGCGGGCTGAAGAGCCCGGTGGAACCGAACCTGCGCGACGACATCTGGATCAAGCTCATGGGCAATGTCGCCTTCAACCCGATCAGCGCGCTCACCCGGGCGACGATGGCCGACATCTGCGGGCACCCGCCGACCCGGCGACTGGTCACGCTGCTGATGGAGGAGACCCTCGACATCGCCTCCAGGGTCGGCAGTACGCCCGACATCTCGATCGAGAAGCGGCTGCGCGGCGCCGAAGGGGTGGGGCACCACAAGACCTCGATGCTCCAGGACCTGGAGGCCGGCAAGCAGCTGGAGCTCGACGCCATCGTGACCGCGGTGGTGGAGATGGCCGACATCTCGGGTGCCGAGGCGCCCACACTGCGCGCGGTCCACGCCGCGACCGACCTGCTGGCACGGACCGGACAGTCAGCGTGATCGCTCAGCCTGGGTAGGGTGGAGTGATCACATGGCACCAGCGAGGAGTCGTTCATGCTGTTTCGTCAGCTGGAGTACTTCGTAGCGGTGGCCAGGGAAAGGCACTTCGCCCGGGCAGCGGAATCCTGCTACGTCTCGCAGCCCGCGCTCTCCGCGGCGATCGCCAAGCTGGAGCGCGAGCTGAACGTCACGCTGATCAACCGCGGGCACAACTACCAGGGCCTCACCCCGGAGGGCGAACGGCTCGTCGTCTGGGCCAAGCGCATCCTGGCCGAGCAGGACGCGTTCAAGGCCGAGGTGGCCGCCGTACAGTCCGGCATCACCGGGACGCTGCGCCTGGGCACCGACCCCACCGCGTCGACGACCCTGGCGCTTCCCGTGGCCGCGTTCTGCGCGGCGCACCCGCTGGCCAAGGTGCAGGTGCGCTCCCGGCTGTCGACGAAGGAACTGCACCGCCAGCTGCGCGACTACGAGCTGGACGTGGCGATCGCCCACTTCGACCCCGGCGACCAGGAGGGCCTCCAGGTCGTCCCCCTGTACCAGGAGCGGTACATGTTGCTGATCTCCGCCGATCAGCTGACCTCGGGGACCACCTCCACCATGAGCTGGGCGGAAGCGGCGCAGCTGCCGCTCGCGCTGCTGACGCCCGACATGCGGATCCGCCAGATCATCGACAACGTGTTCGCGGACAAGGGGTTCGTGGTGACCCCGCAGGTGGAGACGGACTCGATCGCCTCCCTCTACGCGCACGTGGGCGGCGGCGAGTGGGCGAGCATCGTGCCCCACGCGTGGCTGCGCGCGATGCCGGTGATCGGCCGGACGAGAGCGCTGCACCTGGTCGACCCGGAGGCCGGGGCGCAGGTCTCGGTGGCGATCCACGCGGCGACCCCCGGGTCGGTCGCCGCCCGCGCGTTCGTCAACGCGGCGACGGGGCTCGCGCTGGACGACTTCTTCAACCAGCCGTTGCCCGCCGAGCACCGCGTGCGCTGAACCGGGGCCTCACTGCCCGTACTTGGCCTCCACCGCCAGTCGGTCGAGCGCTCCCTTCGCGGTGTGCGGCAGCGCGGCGACGAGTTCGAGCTTGTCGGGCACCTCGAAGGCCGCCAGCCGGTCCCGGGCGTACCGCAGGATCTGCTCGGAACCGATGCTCTCTCCCTCGCGTACGACTACGGCCGCACCGACCCGCTGCCCGTAGACCGCGTCGGGGACGGCGAACACGGCCGCCTCGACGACCCCGGGGCAACCGGCGATGATGTCCTCGACATGCTCGGGCGAGATCTTCTCGCCGCCCCGGTTGATGAGGTTCTTGATCCGCCCGGTGAGGGACAGGTACCCGTCCTTGTCCAGCACGCCCAGGTCACCGGTGCGCAGCCAGCCGTCGGTGAAGCTGCGCGCCGTCTCGCCCGGATTGCCGAGGTAGCCGCGGGTGACGGTCGGACCCTGCACCCACACCTCGCCCTCGGTGCCGACCGGACACGTACGCCCGAGCGAGTCGACGACACGGAGGTCCACTCCGGTGGGCAGGCCGACCGACCCCTGCTTCAGCGGCCCGCGCGTCGGCAGCGGTTCGCTGGTGGCCTGGTGCGTGGACTCGGTCATCCCGTACGCGGACAGCAGCGGCGCTCCGAACGTGCGCTCCAGTGCCCGCTGCGTCGCGGTGTTGAGGGGCGCGCTGCAACTGCGGACGAACTTCAGCGGTGGCGTCTGCGGACCCGGGTACTCGGTCCCCGCCCGGTCCAGGAGGATTTCGTGGATGGTCGGGACGGCGGTGAACCAGGTGGCGCCGGCGGCCCGCATGTCGTCCCAGAACGTGTGCGCCGAGAACCGTCCCCGCTCCGGCAGGAGTACGCATCCGCCGCTGGCCAGTGTGGCCAGCAGTGCCGCGAACAGGCCGTGGCCGTGGAAGAAGGGCATCACCGCGACCGTCGCGTCGCCCGGCCCCAACTCGTAGGTGGCGCAGATGCCCCGCACGGACGCGGCCACGTTGGCGTGCGTCAGCGGCACCATCTTGGCGCGGGCGGTGGTGCCGGCGGTGAACAGGACGAGGGCGTCCTGGCCCGAGAGTTCGCCGGCTGCGCCCCGGACCTCCCGTACGGCAGGCGCGCTCGTGTCCAGGGCGACGGTCGCCGTACCGGCACGGGAGGCGATGACACGCAGCGGCCAGGTCGGCACCGCGACCTGGGCCGCCGTGGCGTCGTTCACGGAAGGACCGAGCAGAAGAGCCTGGGCGCCCAGTGCATCGAGCCGGTCGGACAGCTGCGCCGCGGGCAGCGTCGGGTCCAGCGGAGCGAGCACCAGACCGGCCCGCGCCGCACCGAGGAGCGCGACGACGAACTCGGCGTTGTTGGCGCAGATCAACCCGATCGCGTCGCCGCGCCGCAGCCCGGTGGCGCCGAGCCGGGCCGCCACGTCGTCGGCCAGCGCGGCGAGGGCGCGGTAGGACAGGTGCACCCGGTCCTCGGTGACGACCAGGGCCCGGGCGTGCGGACGCTCGCGGACGTGCCGGTCGAGGAGGTCGACGAGGCCCGTGACCGAGGGTGGCCCGTACCGGTCCGCGTCGCACACGGATGCCGTCGCCGGAACGGCCATGACCCCACCTCCCGCGCCACGTCTGATGAACCAGTCCACTGCGAGCCTGCGGCGGTGTGCGGTGTGCGTCCAATACGCACTGGCGAACGGCCGATAGCAGGTGTCTATCAAGAGCCTGCCCGCCAGGTCAGATGGCTGCCACCGGCCATCGATAGATGCTGTTTATCAGCTGGTCGTCGATGGGTCTTGGACGCGCGGAGCCCAGGTCAGGATGGTGAGATGAGTAGCCGCACTGGCAGGACCTGCCCAAGGAGGACCTCGGATCATGACCGCCCCCTCGACACTGGAGACAGCGGCGACCGCCGACGTTCCGACGGAGCTCACCGACGGGTACCACCTGGTCGTCGACGCTCTCAAGATGAACGACGTGGACACCATCTATGGGGTGGTCGGCATCCCGATCACCGACCTGGCCCGCCTCGCGCAGGCGCAGGGCATCCGTTACATAGGCTTTCGCCACGAGAGCAACGCGGGACACGCTGCCGCGGCAGCCGGTTACCTCACGAAGAAGCCGGGCGTGGCGCTGACGGTGTCCGCACCGGGCTTCCTCAACGGGCTGGTCGCGCTGGCGAACGCCACCACGAACTGTTTCCCGATGGTCCAGATATCCGGCTCCAGCGAGCGCCACCTCGTCGACCTGAAGCAGGGCGACTACGAGGAGATGGACCAGCTCGCCGCGGCGCAGCCGTTCGTGAAGGCCGCGTACCGGGTGAGCCGGGTCGAGGACATCGGCCGCGGCATCGCCCGCGCTCTGCGCACCGCGATCTCCGGGCGTCCCGGCGGTGTCTACCTCGACATTCCCGCCGCGGTGCTCGGCTCCATCATGGACGCGGAGGCCGGTGCCAAGACGCTGAGCCGTCTCGTCGACCCGGCGCCGCGGCAGCTGCCCGCGCCCGAGGCGGTGGACCGGGCGATCGAGCTGCTGGCGGGGGCACAGCGGCCGCTGATCATGCTCGGCAAGGGTGCCGCGTACGCGCAGGCCGACGACAAGGTCCGCGAGTTCGTCGAGTCCACCGGTATTCCCTACGTACCGATGTCGATGGCCAAGGGCCTGCTGCCGGACAACCACCCGCAGTCGGCGGCCACCGCCCGTTCGCTGGCGCTGAAGAAGGCCGACGTCGTCGTGCTGGTCGGCGCCCGCCTCAACTGGCTGATGAACCACGGCGAGGCACCGAGTTGGAACCCTGACGCGAAGTTCATCCAGATCGACATCGAGCCCAAGGAGCTGGACAGCAACCAGCCCATCGCGGCCCCGCTCGTGGGTGACATCGAGTCCGTGCTCGACGCGATCGCGGAGCGGACCAAGCCCGGCCAGATCGCCGCCCCCATCGCCTGGCGGGAGGAGCTGGCGGCACGCTCGGCGCAGAACGTCGCCAAGATGGCAGAGCGCCTCAAGGCCGACCCGCACCCGATGCAGTTCATGGGCGCGCTCAAGGCGGTCCGCGACATCATCGTCGAGCGCCCGGAGACGTACCTCGTCAACGAGGGCGCCAACGCGCTGGACATCGCGCGCAACGTGATCGACATGCACGTACCCCGCCACCGCCTCGACAGCGGTACCTGGGGCGTCATGGGTATCGGCATGGGCTACGCGATCGCCGCCGCCGTCGAGAGCGGCCAGCCGGTCGTGGCCGTGGAGGGCGACAGCGCCTTCGGGTTCAGCGGCATGGAGCTGGAGACGATCTGCCGCTACAAGCTGCCCGTGGTCACCGTGATCATGAACAACGGCGGCGTCTACCGCGGCGACGACGTCAACCCGCTCGACGACGCCCCGTCGCCGACCACCCTGATGCTCTCGGCACGCCACGACCTGATGATCGAGGCGTTCGGCGGCAAGGGCTACCGCGCGACCACGCCCGCCGAGGTCACCGCCGCCCTCACGGAGGCGCTGGCGCTGGGTGGCCCCGCGCTCATCGACTGCGTGATCGACCCCTCGGCAGGCACCGAGAGCGGCCACATCGCGCACCTCAACCCGAAGGGCATCACGGTCGGCAACATCACGCCGAAGAAGAAGTGAGCCGCCCCTCCACCCCTTTGCCACGGAGCGCCTCGGCCCCGAGCACTCCATCCCGAACTTCTGCCCCCGCACAGCCGACTCTCCCACCGAGAGCATTCAGGAGAAGGAATACATCATGAGTGACAAGCCGCTCGCCGGAATCAAGGTGATCGACTTCACCGGGGTCCAGGCCGGTCCCGCGTGTACACAGATGCTCGCCTGGTTCGGCGCCGACGTCATCAAGGTCGAGCGCCCCCAGGGCGGTGACGTGACCCGCAATCAGCTGCGGGACATCCCCGACCTCGACGCCCTGTACTTCACCATGCTGAACAGCAACAAGCGTTCGCTGGCCATCAACACCAAGACCGCCGGCGGCAAGGAGGTCATGGAGAAGCTGATCCGCGAGTCGGACATCCTGGTCGAGAACTTCGCGCCGGGCGCCATGGACCGCATGGGTCTCAGCTGGGACTACATCCACGAGCTGAACCCGCGCCTGATCTTCGGCTCGGTCAAGGGCTTCAACGACGAGTCGTCGTGGTCCGACCTCAAGGTCTACGAGAACGTCGCGCAGGCCGCCGGTGGCGCCGCGTCCACCACGGGCTTCTGGGACGGCCCGCCGACCATCAGCGGCTCGGCGCTCGGTGACAGCAACACCGGTATGCACCTGCTGATCGGCCTGCTGACCGCGATCATCCAGCGCAACGCGACCGGTCTCGGCCAGAAGGTGTCGGTGTCCATGCAGGACGCCGTGCTCAACCTGACCCGGGTCAAGCTCCGTGACCAGCAGCGCCTGGAGAAGATCGGCTACCTGGAGGAGTACCCCCAGTACCCGCACGGCGAGTTCGGCGACGCGGTGCCTCGCGGCGGCAACGCCGGCGGCGGCGGCCAGCCGGGCTGGATCCTGAAGTGCAAGGGCTGGGAGACCGACCCCAACGCCTACATCTACTTCACGGTCCAGGAGCAGAACTGGAAGCGCACCGCGGAGGCCATCGGCCACCCCGAGTGGGTCGATGACCCGGAGTACACCACCGCCCGGGCTCGCCAGCCGCACATCATGGAGATCTTCGGCGAGATCGAGAAGTGGCTGGCCGACAAGACCAAGTACGAAGCGGTGAACATCCTGCGTGAGTGGGAGGTGCCCTGCGCCCCCGTGCTCAGCATGAAGGAGCTCGCAGAGGACCCCGACATGCGCAAGAGCGGCACGATCGTCGAGGTCGAGCAGAAGGAGCGCGGTACCTACCTCACGGTGGGCAGCCCGATCAAGTTCTCCTCCTTCAAGCCCGACATCAAGGGTGCGCCGCTGCTCGGCGAGCACACCGACGAGGTGCTCGCGGACCTCGGCTACGACGCCAACGACATCCGCAAGCTGCACGAGGGCAACGTCGTCGCCTGACCCCGCCTGAATGCCCCGGTGCCCTGCGAGCGAGGACCGCACGCAGGGCACCGGCATGCCCGCGCGGCGTGACGTGAGGACCGGCCGTACGCAGCGCCCTGGCGTGTGACGCGGGACGTGAGTGCCCGGGACGAAAGGAGGGCCGCCGTCGCATGTCGCGACGGCGGCCCGGTGCGCAGCGGTGCGCGGTGGTGCGTCTCAGGCTGTGGTGCGCTCCGCGGCAGCCTCGTTGCGGCGCATCCGCTCCTTTTCCCGTGCCCGGCGCGCGGTGACGTCCCGGATGACCGCGCCGCAGTGGGTCGCGCCCCCGTCGGGATCGGCCAGCAGCACCACGCTGAACTCGATGGAGAGCTTGCGGCCGTCCGCGCCGAGCGCGGGGACCGCGAGGAGGTCCGCTTCCCCGTACCGGCTCGTCCCCTGCTCCATGGCCGTCACAAAGCCGTCCCAGTGACGCTGCCGGTGCTTCTCGGGGATGATGATGTCCAGGCTGCGACCGGCTACCTCGTCCGCGCTGAACCCGAAGATGCGCTCCGCGCCATGGTTCCAGTAGCGGATCAGCCCTTCGCGGTCGATGATCACTATTCCGTCGGGTGCCTGGGCGGTCATTCCCAGCACCACCGCGGGATCCAGATCTTCCATGTCTCCTCCGAGCCGGGGCCGTAAAGCGGCCAGCATACTGCATACAGTTCATATTGCATACAGTTCGGTGACGTCATCGGTCTGATCGGGAGGGCGGTCCGGGCTGGGTCGGAAGGGTGGTCGGAGAGGGGCCGCGGCCGAAGCGGATGCCCGCTTCGGCCGCGTCACGCGTCGGTCAGGACAGCCCGGTGGAGGACAGCCACGCCTTGGCCACGTCCAGCGGGTCCTCGCTGTCGATCTGCACCTGACTGTTGAGAGCGATCAGGGTTTCGGTGTCGAGCTTCGCCGAGATGCCGTTGAGTATGGAAACTCCCTCGGCCGGGAGATCGCTCTTGTACACCAGCGGGGTCACGTTCTGGAAACCGAAGAGGTTCTTCGGGTCCTGGAGGATGACGAACTTGTTCTCGGTGATCGTGGGGTCCGTCGTGAAAATGTCCCCGACCTGGATGTTGTTTCCCTTGAGGGCCGCGACCGTCAGCGGACCGCCCGCGTCCAGCGCCTTGAAGGACTTGAATTCGAGGCCGTACTGGGACTTGAGGCCCGGCAGCCTCTGTGGACGGGTCTGGAACTCGGGTGCCCCACCGATGACCAGGTCGGATGCCACGCCGGCGAGGTCGGCGATCGACGACTCGTGGGTGAGTCCGTACTGTTCGGCGGTTTCTTCGTTGACCCCGATGGCGTTTTTGTCTTCGGCTTTGGACGCCTCCAACAGGGTGAGCTTCGGGTCGAGGTCGGCCTTGATGAGCTTGGTGGCGTCTTCGGTGGACGTCGGAACCGCGTCGGGATTCAGATACGACAGCAGAGCGCCGTTGTATTCGGGCATGACCGTGAGCGTGCCGTTCTTGATCAGCCCGTACGTGGTCTCACGGCTGCCGATGTTCAGCTTGTAACTGACCTTTATGCCCTTGGACTTGAGAGCCTCGCCGTAGATGTCGGCGAGCAGGATGCTCTCGGGGAAGTTGTTGGAACCGACCACGACCGTCCCGCCGGCCGCTGCGTCGTCCTCCAGTGGGTCGACGCTGCCGGAGTCGGAGGAGCCGCAGCCCGTCAGGGCGGCCGCGGCCACAACCAGCAGGGAAATAGCGTACGTTGCGGACGTTCGGGTGCTTCGGGCGAAGGTCACGTGGGTCATCCAGACTTGGCGTGGGGGGCGGAGCGGCGGGCCGAAAGGCGCGGCGTGGCGACGGTCCTGATGATCCAAGCGAGCGCACTTACGCACCGTCAAGACACGAATAGATCACTGACGGAGACCACGGCATCACCGATGGGTCAACTCTGCATCACCTTTGGGAACTGCTCGGCTGCACCCCGTGGGTGCATCGTGCACAAAATGTGTGCGAACCCGGCGGACCTGCGTGTCAGAGTTTGGTTGATCATGGCCGAACACTTCCGGCAGCCGCTAATGTTGGCCGGGTCGAGGGCCTTGTTCCACTTGCCGGCCTGAGCGCGCTGTCGCGACCCTGCACCCGACCAAGCCCTGACAGCGGGCTTTTCATGGAATGAAGTCAAGGAGGTTTGGTGCCCGCGCACAGGAAAGCCGTCCTGGAGGAGCCGTCAGCGGCCCACCGAATAGGCCAGACTCCGCCCCTCCTTGACCGTTGGCCTTTCCGTCGGAAGCTCAACGTCCTGGTCATCGTGCCGCTCGCGGTCGTGACGGCGATGCTCTCCTACGTCATCTACGCACAGGTCGACCGGGCCGTCACCGACGCCGGAACCGCCCAACTGGTGCGGGACAGCGCGCAGGTCACCAAGCTCATCGACACCGTGCAGGCCGAGCACCGGCAGGCGCTCCTCGTGGCCCTCCGCTACGAGGCCGAGGCGGCCGGCGACGGCCCCCCCAACACTTCCGCTTACCTCAACGCGCAGCAGAAGGTCAACACCCAGGCGGACGCCGTCCGTTCGGCCTTCGGGGACCGGCTGCCCGCGGCCGAGGCCCAGGTGCTCAGGGAACTGGAGGGCCTGGACACCCTCCGCCAGACGATCGAGCAGGGCCCCATCCCCGCCGACAACATCGACCCCGCGTACGGGTCGGTGATCGACGGCCTCATCAACGGTCTCAGGCTCGGCCAGGTCGATGTGTCCTCGGCATCCGCGGCGAGCCTCCTCGACGCGCTGCTGCGCGCCGACACCGCCCACGCGTCCTTCGAGACCAGCGTCTTCGCGGCCCGTACCGGGGACGCCAACGCGCTCATCGAGTTCACGAGCGCCGTCGGTAACTACGACCAGTACCTCTCCCAGGCAGACCGCTTCACCCGGTTCGCCAGCTCGGACCAGGCCGCCGCGATCGACGGGATGGAACACAACCCGTACCAGGGCGTCATCGCACAGCACTTCGCGCAGCTACAGGTCGACCCGAGTTCTCTGATCGCCGGTAGCCCGGCGGAGCTGCGTACGGCCCTCTCCGACGCGCTGAGCGCCGAGCCGACCTACGCGCGCCAGGCCGAGAGCCGGCAGAAGATCACCCAGGCGCTCATCAGCCAGCTCGCCGCCCAGGCCGACGAAGCGTCGACGGACGCACTGTGGGACGTGATCTGGCTGGCCTCGGGCACCCTGCTCGCCCTGGTGTCCTGGTTCCTGTTCTCCGTGCTGGTCCGCCACTCCGTGCTGCGGACCGTGCGGGCACTCACCGGGGCGGCCCAGCACGTCGCCGCCGCGGCCGGGACGGAGCTGGCCAGGGTCGCGGACGACGACGCCGAGGATGCGAGTCCGCCACGCCTGGACGCCGTACCCGTGCCGGTCCGCGACGAGATCGGTGAACTCGCCGAGGCCTTCAACCAGGTTCAGCTCACCGCGTCCGCCCTGCTGGAGCGCCAGGTCGTGAGCCGCCGCAACATCGCCGTCATGTTCGGCAACGTCGGCCGTCGCGTCAGCAACCTGACGGCACGTCAACTCGCCCTGATCGACTCGGTGGAGCGCGGCGAGACGGACCCCGAGGTACTGGAACGGCTCTACCGCATCGACCACATCGCCGTACGCCTCCAGCGCAATGCCGACAGCCTGATGCTGCTCGCCGGTATCCGTGAGGGGGGCCTCAACACCGGTCCCATGCGGCTCAGCAACATCGTGCGGGCCGCGCTCGGTCAGATCGAGGGCTACCAGCGCGTCACCCCGCACGCCGAGGGCGATGTCAACGTCGCCCCCGACATCGTCGGCGACCTGACGCTGATGCTCGCCGAACTGCTGGAGAACGCGGTGATGTTCTCCCCGGCCTCCAGCAACGTCGAGGTGGTCCTGCGACCGCGGCACGGCTCCACCGGCGGCGCCCTCGTCGAGATCATCGACCACGGCCTCGGGATGAGCCCGGAGCGGCTGGCCGAGGAGAACTCCCGGCTGATCCGTCGCGAACGGCTCGACCTCGCACCCACCGAGGTCCTCGGCCTCTTCGTGGTCGGCGGTCTGTCCCGGCGCTGGGGCATCGAGGTCGTGCTGTCCCGCACTCCGGGTGGCGGCGTCACCGCCACCGTCGCGGTCCCCTCCTCGCATCTGCTGCTCGCCGACCCGACCGGAGCCGCGACGCGGGCCCCGCACATCATGCCCGCCGCCCGTCGCTCCGGCCCGTCCGAGCCGCGTTCCGCGAGGGTCGAGCCGGCGCCCGGCGCCTCGGCCCTGCCCCGCAGGGTCCGTGCCCGCCCAGGTGAGGAATTCGCCGGTCACGCGCGCAGGCCGGAACCCGCGACGGGATCCGGCGGCGAGGACGCCCTGGCCCATCCCACGAACGGACTTGGCAGGCCCCGCGGCAACGGCGGCACCCCGGCGGACCCCGTCGAAGGCGCCGGTTCGCTGCGGCGCCGGGTGCGCGGGGCGACCCTGTCGTCCACCACGGCTTCGACCCGGCTGCCCAAGCAGCCCATGCCGACTCCACGGCCGCCCGCCTGGCAGCCCATCGACCCCGATGCCGCACGCTCCGAGCTCGACGAGTTCGAGGCCGCGGTTCTGCGGGCGCAGAGCGAGAGCGCGGCGCTGGACATGGACTTCGGCGCGCACCGCGCCGGGACACCGTCCGAACAGACCATTCAGAGCAACAGATCCTCATTCCCGGAAGGCACGAGCAAGTGACCATGTGGACAGGCAAGCCGGAATCCGGAGCCGCGGAACCGGTGACGGACGTCAAGGCCGCCGCTGCCGACTTCAATTGGCTGCTCAATCGGTTCGCCACCGAGACCGCCGGGGTCGTCGACGTCATCGGCGTCTCCTCGGACGGACTGCTGCTCGCGGTCTCCCAACTGCGTGGCCAGGCCGACTCGGAGAGGCTCGCGGCGATCGTCTCCGGTATCACCAGTCTCGCCATGGGTGCGTCCGGCAACTACGGGCTCGGTGGCCTGAACAAGGTCATCATCGACCTGGAGGAAGGCCACGTCCTGGTGTCGGCGCTGGGCGCGGGCGCGGTGCTCGGAGTGGTCGCCTCCAAGGAGGCGAAGCTCGGGAACATCGCCTACGAGATGACGCTCTTCGCCAACCGTGCGGGCGCCGTCCTGAGCCCCCAACTGGTCATGGAGCTCAAGAACACCGTGGGCATCGCCCCGAACGGCTGACGGTCGACGAGGACGTCGCCGGTCCATGACGACCCGCGAGGCGAAGGGATCAGGACGTGACGACGGCCGGCGAGCCATCAGGCGACGACGACACCGCGTGGGGAGCGGAGACTCCCGCGTCGGTCGTCCGGCCCTTCCTGCTGACCGCGGGACGGATCGCGGGCGGTGACAGCCTCGTGCCACCGATGCCGATCGAGACCCAGGTGGTCTCGACCGACACCGGTCTGGCCGCGCTCGACGCGTTCGTCTTCGACCAGCACCGCGACATCATCGCGGTCTGCCGTCAGCCGCAGTCGCTGGCGGAGATCGCGGCGAAACTGCGGATGCACTTGAATGTGATCAGGGTGCTCGCCGACGATCTGCGCGCCGACGGTCAACTGGCCTTGTACGCACCGCAGGCCGACTCAGCCCGCGACGCCACCGTATTGCGAAGGGTTATCGATGGTCTCCGAGCTATCCCCGACTCCCGGGGCGCGATCCGTGAGCGCTGACACCGAGGATCGCCGGCCCCCGCTGCCGGTGAAGATGGTCATCGCGGGCGGCTTCGGCGTGGGCAAGACCACCACGGTGGGCGCCATTTCAGAAATCGAGCCGCTCACCACCGAGGCGTCCATCACCTCGGTCGCCGCGGGCGTCGACGACCTCTCCCACACGCCGCAGAAGGTGACGACCACCGTCGCCATGGACTTCGGCTGCGTCACCCTCGACCCGACCCTGAAGCTCTACCTGTTCGGAACCCCCGGCCAGGAACGCTTCGGGTTCATGTGGGACGACCTGATCGAGGGCGCACTGGGCGGACTCGTCATCGTCGACACCAGGCGCCTCGACGACTGCTACGCGGCGGTCGACTACTTCGAGCACCGCCAGATCCCGTTCGCGGTGGCCATAAACGCTTTCGACGGCAAGGTCGAGCACGACCTGAAAGACGTACGGTGGGCCCTCGACGTCGGCGAGCACGTACCGCTCACCGTCTTCGACGCCCGCAGTCGCGGATCGGTACGCGACGCGCTTCTCGTGGTCCTCGAACACGCCCTGGCCGCCGCGGAGAAGTAGAACGGAAGAAGAGGCGACGGGCCTGGCCTGTCGCCCCTTTCGCTTTCCGTCTCTGCTCTCGCCTTCGCTTTGCGTCAGGCCGTACGGCGCCTGCGCACCCCTGGGGACACCGCCACCCGGGCCACCGCCCAGAACAGCACGAGGACGAGCAGCGCCAGGACGGCCGTGAGGGCGGCCCCGCCGGCCACCTTCTCGAAGTCGCGCTGGTACAGACCGTCCAGGATGTACCGGCCGACACCGCCCAGAGCCACGTAGGCGGCGATCGTGGCCGTGGACACGATCTGGATCGTCGCCGAGCGCAGACCGCTGAGAATCAGCGGCAGCGCCGCCGGGACCTCGACCTGGAAAAGAATCTTCCCCTCCGACATGCCCATGCCGCGGGCGGCGTCGACGGGAGAGGGATCCAGGGTGCGGACCGCCTCGTACGTGGTGATGAGGATCGGCGGGATCGCCAGCACCACCAGCGGGAACATCACGGGCACGATGCCGAGGCCCAGCCAGAGGAACATCAGCACCAGCAGGCCGAAGGTCGGTAGCGCCCGGGCCCCCGAGGACACGAACGCCAGCGCGTTGCCGCCGCGGCCGGTGTGCCCCGTGACGAGCCCGATGGGCAGGCCGACGGCCGCGGCGATCGCGAGAGCCCCGGCGGTGTACTGCAGGTGCTCCCACACGCGCTGCGGGATCCCGTCGTAGCCGTGCCAGTGGGCCTCGTTGCTGAAGAAGGACTGGATGAAGTGGAGTACGTTCACGAGACGCTCTCCGCGGTGCGGGCGGCGCCCGCGATCGTGGGCGTACCGCGTGCCGTGGTGCGGCCGGAGGGCGGCTGCCAGGGGGTGAGCACGCGCCGCAGCAGGACGAGCACGGCGTCGACCAACACCGCGAGGACGGCGGTGGTGACCACCGAGTTCACGGCGAGGAGCGGGCGGTGGTAGAGAATCGCGGTGGTCAGCAGATTGCCGAGCGCCCCTTCGTTGCCGATCAGCGCGCCGACGCTGACCAGGCTGATGCTCGACGCGGTCGCCACCCGCAGTCCCGCCACGATCGCCGGTACGGCGATGGGGAGTTGGACGCGGAAGTAGCGGCGCACGGGACCGATGCCCATTGCCGCGGCGGCGGCGTTCGTCTCCTCGGGCACCGAGTGGACGCCGTCGACGACCGCCGGCACCAGGATCACCAGGCTGTAGAGGCACAGCGGGATCATCACGGTCGTCTTGCTCAGCCCCGTGTAGTCGATGAGCACCACGAAGAAGGCGATCGAGGGGATCGCGTACAGCACCGTGGTGAACCAGAGGACCGGCGGATAGATCCAGTTGAAGCGGACGCACAGCAGGCCGATCGGCAGCGCCAGCAGGAGACCGACGAGCACCGGGATCAGCGCCTCCTGCATATGCGTGGAGATCAGGCCGAGATAGCTGCTCTGGAGGTCGCTCGGGATGTCGAAGAAGCCGTTCATCGCGCGGCCTTCACCAGCGAGGGAAGCTCCGGCGCGTGGGCGGCCCGCTGCTGCCGGGCCGCGCGGATCGCCGCGGCGATCTTCTCCTGCCCGACGAGGCCCAGCACCCTTCCCCCGCCGTCCACGGCGACCGCCTGGCCGGTGGGCGACAGCACCGCCCGGTCCAGGGCCACCCGAAGCGAGTCCCGGTCGGTCCGGAAGCTCTGCCCGTACGGTTCCAGCGTCTTGACGTCGCCGTTCCACGTCGTGAGGTCGGCCCAGCCCAGCGGCTTGCCGCCGGCGTCGGTGACCAGGACGGGGGTTTCCTTGCCGATGCGCACGGCAGCCTCCTGCCAGTCGGTGCCGAGCGGGAGGACCCGGGAGCGGTCGAGGGGGAGGTCGCGCGCAGGGAGGAAGGACAGACCGCGGATGCCCCGGTCGGCGCCCAGGAACTCCTCGACGAAGGAGTCGGCGGGCGAGGACAACAGCTCGTCCGGAGCGGCGAACTGGGCGAGTTTGCCGCCGGTGCGCAACACCGCGACCTGGTCGCCGATCCTGATGGCCTCGTCCATGTCGTGGGTGACGAACACGATCGCCTTGCCCAACTCGCCCTGAATACGGAGCAACTCCTCCTGGAGGCCCCGGCGGACCACCGGGTCGACCGCGGAGAACGGCTCGTCCATCAGAAGCACCGGCGGGTCGGCGGCCAACGCACGGGCGACGCCCACCCGTTGCTGCTGGCCTCCGGAGAGCTGGTAGGGGTAACGGCGGGCCATGTCCTTGTCGAGGCCGACCCGTTCCATGAGTTCGGCGGCACGGGCCCGGGAGCGCTGCCTGGACCACCCGAGCAGTCGTGGCACCGTGGCGATGTTGTCGACGATCGTGCGGTGCTGGAAGAGCCCCGCGTTCTGGATGACGTAACCCATCGACTGGCGCAGGGCGTTGACCGGCTTGCGCCGGATGTCCTCGCCGTTGACCCGGATCGTGCCGCTGCTGGGCTCGATCATGCGGTTGATCATGCGCAGTGTGGTGGTCTTGCCGCACCCCGAAGGCCCGACGAGCACGGTGATGGAGTGGTTCGGTATCTGCAGAGACAGGCGATCGACGGCCACAGTGCCGTCGGCGTATCGCTTGCTGACATCTTCGATGGCTATCAAGCGTCGAGACCCTTCGGGGAGCGCAGGCTCGTACGTGGTGCGATCACGTGTACGAGGGTGCGCAGTCTAGCCAGTTGGGGTTTGTGCGGCGCCCGGCACCCGTCGGGAAGGCGGGCGGGTCAGCGGGCGGTGCGGACGCCGTCGAGGGCGACGGCCAGGACGCGGTCGCGCTGGGCGTCGTCGAGGAAGTTCGTCGAGGTGATTCCGGCGACCATCCGCAGGACATCGTCGAAGGCGATGTCCGTCCGTGCCTGGCCGGCTTTCTGCGCCCGTTCGAACAGTGGGCCGCCCGCCGCGTACATCGAGTCGCGGCAGGCCAGGAAGATCTCCGACTCGTTGTTGAGCGCCTCACGGATGGCCCGCTTGGTCACGGTGTAGTCGACGAAACGGCGCAGCCATGAGGCCAGCGCCTCCCACGGCTCCAGTGCGGCGACGTCCCCGGCGACCTGGCACAGGTCGTTCACCTCGGCCGCGTAGACGCTCTCGAAGAGGTGGCGGCGGGTGGGGAAGTTCCGGTAGAGCGTGCCGATGCCCACGCCCGCGCGCCGGGCGACGTCCTCCAGCGAGGCCTCGGCGCCGTTCTCCGCGAACGCCTCGCGCGCGGCGGCCAGCAGGGCGTCGTAGTTGCGCGCGGCGTCCTTACGGTGCGGGCGCCGGGACGCGACGATCTCGCTGACGGGGAACGGCTGAGCCGGCACTGCTGCCTCCCGGGGCGGTCCGAGGTTGAAGCGGAGGTTAGCCTCCGCTAGAGTGGAGGCGTACCTCCACTTTACCAGTCGGGGTGTGTTTCGCGTGGACACGTGCGGCCGCACGGTCATCGACGCCCCCGCCCCTGTTTCGACCGTCTACCGGGCCCTGCCTTTGTGCACCGCCCGTCCTCACCGCCCTTCGGCGACCGCTCGACGTGGTCGTCGGCGTGCTCACCGCTGCCCCGCAGCGGTTCAGCTCCGCTCCTCAGCTCCGCTCCTCAGCTCCGCTCTGTTCTGCTCGGAGAGGCTCTTTGATGCCCAGCAAGTCCACCCGCCTCACCTTCGCGGTCCTCGCGACCGGTGCCGGCGTGTTCTCCATGCTCCAGTCGCTGATCGCACCGGCCCTGCCGACCGTCCAGCACGCCCTGCACACCTCTCAGTCCACCGCGACCTGGGTGATGACGGCCTACTTGCTGTCCGCCTCGGTCTTCACCCCCATCCTCGGCCGCGTCGGCGACCTGATCGGCAAGAAACGCACCCTCGTCGCCGTCCTGGTGACCGTGACGATCGGCTGTCTGCTCGCCGCGCTCGCGCCGACCATCGGCCTGCTGATCGTCGCCCGAGTCGTCCAGGGCATCGGCGGCGCGCTGTTCCCGCTGTCCTTCGGCATCATCCGGGACGAGTTCGCCCCGTCCGAGGTCGGCCCGAGCATCAGCAACCTGTCCGCCGTGATCGCCGCGGGCGGCGGGGTCGGCATGGTCGCGGCCGGCCCCATCGTGGCCGCGCTCGACTACCGCTGGCTGTTCTGGCTCCCCGTCGGCGTGGTCGCCGTCACCACCCTCATCGCCCTGCGCTACGTGCCCGAGTCGCCCAGCCGGGCCGAGGGACGCGTCAACTGGCTGGGCGCCGTCCTGCTGTCCGGCTGGCTGGTGGCCCTGCTGCTCCCGCTCAGCCAGGCGGGCCAGTGGGGCTGGGGCTCGGCCCGCGTGATCGGGCTGTTCGCCGCCGCCGTACTGCTCTTCACACTGTGGCTGCTGGCCGAGGCGCGCTCGCACTCCCCGCTGATCGACCTGCGCATCATGCGGCTGCCCGCCGTGTGGACCACCAACACCGCCGCGCTGCTGTTCGGCGCCGGAATGTACTCGATCTGGTCCTTCCTCCCCGGCTTCGTACAGACACCGAGCTCCGCGGGCTACGGCTTCAGCGCGAGCGTCACCGAGGCCGGACTGCTCATGCTGCCGATGCTCATCGCGATGTTCTGCTCGGGTGTGCTCAGCGGTCGCCTGGAACCCGTACTGGGTGCCAAGAAACTGCTCACGACCGGCGCCGCGCTCGGCGCCGTGGCCTGCGGCTTCCTCGCCCTCTGGCACGACGAGCAGTGGCAGGTCGCCGTAGCGGCGGGCATCTTCGGCCTCGGCATCGGACTGGCCTTCGCCTCGATGGCCAACCTGATCGTCGGCAGCGTCCCGGCCGAGCAGACCGGCGCCGCGACCGGGATGAACGCCAACATCCGCACCATCGGCGGCTCCATCGGCGCGGCCGTGACCAGCGTCCTGGTCACCGGCCACCTCCAGCCGTCAGGCCTTCCGTACGCCTCCGGATACACCCACGGATTCACCCTGCTCGCCCTGCTCTGCCTCGCCGCGGCGCTCGCGGCACTCCTCGTGCCGGGCCGGCGCCCCGGGTGTATCTCCGGCACCCCCCGCGCATCCTCCGAGGAAGGATCGCGCACGGAGGCGAAGCCCGGTGCCCTGACGCCCAGGTGAACCGCGTCGACGTGGGTGCACGGATGCGGGCGCGGGCCGGGTGCTGGGCCACGTGGTGTACTGCAGCATTGCCACCAGCATGACGCCCACCGGCTGTGACAGGTCGATCGTGTCCCGTGTCCCGTGCCCCGGTGAGGATGCGAGTGCCGGGCTTCACTCGAAGGCGCGCTCTCCCCGCGCTCCCGAACGCCACAGCCAGCCGATGTCACGCCCGAACGACCAGACCAGCACCGCGAGCGCCAGCAGCACAGCCCCGGCCATCACCTCCTGCGGCAGGACTCCCGCGGCCGCGACGAGCAGCACGATCCCCTGCAGGGCGGCGACCGTCTTGCGCGCCATGCTGGGGAAGAGCGGGGCGTTCAGCCACGGCAGCGCCCAGGACGCCGCCACGAAGGCGTAGCGCATCGTGCCGATCAGCATCACCCACGGGCCGAGCGACATGGAGACGTACACGCTCAGCACCAGGACGAGGAACGAGTCGACCTCCATGTCGAAGCGGGCGCCCAGCGCGGAGGACGTGCCTGTGCGGCGGGCGACCTTGCCGTCGACGCCGTCGAGAATCAGGGCGACCGCCGTCAGACCGACCAGGAGCGTGACCGGCGGCGAGCTGCGGAAGGAGTCCGCGACCAGGGCGGTGACGCCGCCGACGAGGATGGCCCGGCCGAGGGTGACGCGGTTGGCAGGCCCGAAGGAGCGGGGCTGCGAGCGGCGCAGTGCGCGGTTCAGCACCGCCCAGGTGGCGATCGCGAAGACCAGACCCGTCAGCCAGCCCGCAGGGCCCATGCCGATCGCCGAGCCCAGCAGGGCGAGGACCAGGAGCTGCACTCCCGCTCCCACAATGGTCTCCTGCTGGGGGAGCCTCAGGTCGTATGTGTTGTTCAGGGCCACCGCTGGTCCTCCGGCCGTATGACAGGGTCGATCAACGCCGCGTACAGTGCGCGGCTTGTCACAGCTCCGTACGTGAAGATCTGCCGGATCGTTCAGGGGACGCTCATGAAACTCACAGCCAGCGCGTTCTGGCTCGGCGCACCGGGCCACGGCGAGATACGGGAAGTCGACCTTCCGGAACCCGCCGGGGACGAGGTGCTCGTGCGCACCCTGTACTCGGGTGTGAGCCGGGGCACCGAGACCCTCGTCTTCCGCGGCGGCGTCCCGGAGAACCAGTACGCCACCATGCGCGCACCGTTCCAGGACGGCGACTTCCCGGCGCCCGTGAAGTACGGCTATCTCAACGTCGGCCAGGTGGAGGAGGGGCCCCCGGAGCTGCTCGGCCGGACCGTCTTCTGCCTCTATCCGCACCAGACGCGGTACGTCGTCCCCGCGAGCGCCGTGACCCTCGTACCGGACTCCGTACCCGCCTCGCGCGCCGTGCTCGCCGGCACCGTGGAAACCGCGGTGAACGCCCTGTGGGACGCCGCGCCGCTGATCGGTGACCGGATCGCCGTGGTGGGCGGCGGCATGGTCGGCTGCTCCGTCGCTGCGCTCCTCGCGCGGTTCCCCGGCGTACGGGTCCAGCTCGTCGACGCCGATCCTGCCCGCCGTGACACCGCGCGGGCACTCGGCGTCGACTTCGCGCTGCCCGAGGACGCTGCGGGCGACCTCGACCTCGTCGTGCACGCCAGCGCCACCGAGGCCGGTCTCACCCGGGCGCTGGAACTCCTCGCCCCGGAGGGCACCGTGATCGAACTCAGCTGGTACGGCGACCGGCGGATCAGCCTGCCGCTGGGGGAGGCCTTCCACTCGCGGCGCCTGACGATCCGCAGCAGCCAGGTCGGTTCCCTCTCCCCGGCGCGCAGAGCGGGCCGCACCTACGCCGACCGGTTCGCGCTCGCCCTCGAACTGCTGGCCGAACCCGCCTTCGACGCGCTCGTCACGGGCGAGTGCCGATTCGAGGAACTGCCCGACGTGATGGCGAAATTGTCGTCCGGATCCATACCCGCTCTGTGTCACCGTGTGGTCTACGACGGGGTCTGAGTCCGGAACAAGCTGCCTGACCTCCGAAGAAAGGGGAACGGGCGGCTGAACAAGGAGAACGGACCGGCCGTACTACACGGCACGGTCCCGGCAGGGGATCAGACGCACCGCACCTGGAGGGTCGTCCGTTGTTCAGCATCACCGTCCGCGATCACCTGATGATCGCCCACAGCTTCCGTGGCGAGGTCTTCGGACCCGCGCAGCGCCTGCACGGGGCGACGTTCCTGGTGGACGCCACGTTCCGCCGCGCCGAGCTGGACGACGACAACATCGTCGTCGACATCGGACTGGCAACGCAGGAACTCGGCGCTGTCGTCAGCGACCTGAACTACCGCAACCTCGACAACGAACCGGTCTTCAAGGACACGAACACCTCGACGGAGTTCCTGGCCAAGGTCATCGCCGACCGCCTCGCCGACCGGGTCCACTCCGGAGCGCTGGGCGAGGGCGCCCACGGGCTCGCGGGCATCACCGTCACCCTGCACGAGTCGCACATCGCCTGGGCGAGTTACGAGCGTGCCCTGTGACCGACACGACCATCGACCAGGCGCCCGTGAACGGGAACCGGGCTTCCCTGAACTACCTGCCGGTGCAGAACGCGGCTCTCCAGAAGGCCGAGATCATCCCCATGTCCCTGAGCTCCGTGCACTTCGTCATGCCGGGCGGTGTCGACGACCCGGCCGCGCCCAGCGGAGGCAACGCGTACGACCGACGGCTCTGCCTGGACCTGCCCGGCTTCGGCTGGCAGGTCCACCGGCACGCCGTCGCGGGCGAGTGGCCGCGCCCCGGCTCCGCCGCCCGCACGGAACTCGCCCGTACGCTCAGCGAGTTGCCGGACGGCACGACCGTCCTGCTCGACGGCCTCGTGGCCTGCGGCGTCCCCGAGATCATCGTCCCCGAGGCCCAGCGGCTGTCCTTCACCGTCCTGGTGCACCTGCCGCTCGCCGACGAGACGGGGCTCGCGCCCGCCCTCGCCGCCGAGCTGGACGCCAAGGAACGTACGACCCTGCGGGCGGTGTCCGCCGTGGTGGCCACCAGCGAATGGGCGGTGCGCCGGCTCGTGGCCCACCACGGGCTCGCCCCCGAGCGGGTCCATGTAGCCGAGCCCGGTGCCGACATCGCGCCGCTCGCCTCCGGCACGGACGGGGTCTCGCGGCTGCTGTGCGTCGCCGCGGTCACCCCCCGCAAGGGCCAGCACCGTCTGGTCGAGGCCCTCGCGACCGTCACCGACCTGCCCTGGAGCTGTGTCCTGGTCGGCGGACTCGCCCAGGATCCGGCGTACGTCGCCCGGATCCGAGCCCTGATCGAGCAGTACGGCCTCGGCAGTCGCCTGCACCTGGTGGGACCGCAGGCGGGTGCGGAGCTCGACGCGAGCTATGCCGCCGCCGACCTCATGGTCCTCACCTCCTACGCCGAGACGTACGGCATGGCCGTCACCGAGGCGCTCGCGCGCGGTATCCCGGTCCTCGCGACCGACGTCGGCGGGCTTCCCGAGGCGGTCGGCCGCGCGCCCGACGGCGGCGTGCCCGGGATCCTCGTACCACCGGAGGACCCGGCCGCTCTCGCCACGGAGCTGCGCGGCTGGTTCGGCGAGGCCGACGTGCGCCGCCGTCTGAAGGCGGCCGCCCGCGGCCGGCGTGCCGCACTGAACGGCTGGGCCACCACGGCCCGCACCCTGGCCGGCGTCCTGGCACGGCTGCCGCGGGAACCCCGGAGGGCGGCATGAGCACGGCAGTTACGCCGCCGGAGGTGCCCGACGTGCCGGATGTCTCCGGGCACGAGGTGCGGGCGGGTGCGCCGGGGGAGCGCATCGACGCCTTCGGCGTCGATGACGCCCCTCGATACGCGCCCCAGTGGCTGCAGTTGCGCGAGGGCGCCGACGCCGCCGCGCGGGCGTCCGGCCTGCTCGACCCCTTGCGCATCCGGCTCGCGAACCGGCCGGGGCGAGGTGACGACCTGGTGATCCACGACCTCGGCTGCGGCACGGGGTCCATGGGCCGTTGGCTCGCGCCCCTGCTCGACGGCGGCCAGCACTGGATCCTGCACGACCGGGATCCCTATCTCCTCCACTTCGCGACCGTGGGCGCGCCGCGCGCGGCGGCCGACGGCAGCCGGGTCACCGTCACTACCCAGCGCGGTGACATCGGCCGACTGACCGCCGAGGCCCTGGCCGGGGCCTCGCTGGTGACCGCGTCCGCGCTCCTCGACGTCCTCACCGGTGACGAGATCGACCGCCTCGCGGCAGCTTGCGCGGGCGCCGGAGTCCCGGCCCTGCTGACGCTCTCCGTCGTCGGCCGCGTCGAATTCGCCCCGGCCGACCCGCTCGACGCCGAGTTCACCGAGGCGTTCAACGTCCACCAGCGCCGCGGTGACCTGCTCGGCCCGGACTCCATCAAGGTTGCCTGCGAGGCATTCGCCCGCTACGGCGCGACGGTCCGCACCCACCCGAGCCCGTGGCGGCTCGGCCCCGACACCGCCGCGCTGACCGAGGAGTGGCTGCGCGGCTGGGTCGGCGCGGCCTGCGAGCAGCGCCCGGAACTCGCCGCCCGCGCAGAGACGTATCTGCGCTCCCGCGTGGCGGCGATCGCCGCGGGTGAGCTGCGCGTGGTCGTCCACCACAGCGATGTGCTGGCGCTGCCCCGGCCGACGGGCGGAGCGTTGTGAGCGCGGGCGCGGCCGACGGGCGGAGCGTTGTGAGCGGGGGATCGGAGGCGAGCACCGACTCGAAGCGTGTCCGCTTCAACTCCCGCCGGATCCGCACCCACCTCGGCACGGCCGCCGGCGCCGCGATTCTCGGTGTGCTGCTTTGGCGGCTCGGTACCGGTGTCTTTCTGGACGGGCTGCGGCGGATCGACGGGCTGACGCTGCTCGTGGCGCTCGGACTCGGGCTCCTCACCACGGTGTTCAGCGCCTGGCGCTGGTGTCTGGTGGCGCGCGGGCTGAAGATCCGGCTGCCCCTGGTGCCGGCCGTCGCGGACTACTACCGGGCCCTGTTCCTCAACGCGGCGCTGCCCGGCGGGATCCTCGGCGATGTGCACCGCGCCGTACGGCACGGCCAGAGCGAAGGGGACATCAGTCGCGGCGTCCGGGCTGTGGTCCTCGAACGAACCGCGGGGCAGGCGGTGTTCATGGTCGTCGGCGTGGCGGTGCTGCTCACCCAGCCGTCCCCGGTGCTCACGGAGACACGCCACCTCTCGTTGGTCCTGGCGATCGTCTCGGTGTGCGCGGTGGTGACCCTCGGAGCGGCGCGCAGGGTGCGGAACCCCAGCCGCCCCCAGCGTTTCGCGGCCCTGCGCGTCGCGCTCGTCGAAGCGCGCGGCGCCCTGCTCGCCCGGGGGAGCTGGCCCGGCATCGCGCTCTCGTCGGTCGTGGTGATGGCCGGTCACCTGGCCATGTTCCTGCTCGCCGCCCGCGTAGCCGGATCCACCGCGTCCGCCGCGGAGTTGCTGCCGTTGGCGCTGCTGGCCCTGCTCGCCATGGGGCTGCCCCTGAACGTCGGCGGCTGGGGCCCGCGGGAGGGCGTCACCGCCTGGGCGTTCGGCGCCGCGGGGCTCGGCGCGAGCCTGGGCCTGACCGTTGCCGTGGTCTACGGCGTGCTCAGCTTCGTCGCGAGCCTGCCGGGCGTGGCCGTCCTGGTCGTCCGGTGGTCGGCGTCGCTACGGCGCCCCCGGGAGGAGAGCGCAGGAGGGCACGATCAATGCCGACGATCGACGACAGCCGAAGTCCCGGTCTCCGTGGTACCGGTCTCCGTGGTCCCGGTCCCGGTCCCCGCGTTTTCGTCGTCCAAGGGCAGCTTCGCCGAAGTGACCAGGGAGAAGTACGCCCCGAACGCCTCGGTCAGCGCGGCCAGCAGCTCCTTCCCCTTCCCTGCGCCGGCCATCGAGGGCCGGCCGATGACACCGGACTCGGTATAGGCCGACATGCCGAGAGTGAGCAGGTGCCGGCGATCGTCCGCGAGGAAATCGGAGGTCTCATATCCGGGCCTGACCAATTCCGGATGGGTGTGCAGAAGAATGGAGGTCTCGATTTCCCCCGCGTGCATATCACTGAGCAGCGAAGTCTCTACTCCGGCCCGCTCCCTCGCGGTTTCCCAGTCCTCCATGGCCGGGAAAAGCGCCATGCGCGTACCGCTGCCCGCGGATTCCTGAACCACATTGCCCAGTACGTAGTTTCCGCCGTGTCCGTTGACCAGCACCAGGGTGTCGACGCCCGACCGGCGGAGCGAGTCGGCGATGTCCCTGACCACCGCGTGGAGTGTGACGGAAGAGATGCTGACGGTCCCCGGCCAGGCGGCGTGCTCGTGCGAGCAGGACATCGTCACCGGAGGAAGGAGATGGACCGGATACGTGGCCGCGATCTCCCGCGCGATCGCACACGCGACCAGTGTGTCCGTCGCGAGCGGCAGGAACGCACCGTGCTGTTCGAAGCTGCCGACGGGAAGCACGGCGACCTGCCGTGACACACCCGCTCCCCGCGCCCGTACGTCCTCCGTGGTGTCAACCGGCAACAGACCGGATACCGTCGAGCGCGTTCCCGAACCACTCATGTTTTCACGGCCTTTCGACTCTGCTTAGGAATCAGATCATGACAGATAACTTTGGAGTACTCGGCGGGAATGCCCAGCGCACAGGTGTCGAACGCGTCGTGATTGCCCCATTGCCCACCGTGTACGGTGCTTTCCACGCCGTCGGTTACCTCGACCATGACCGGGGAGAGGAACAAGTTGCCCTGGTGTACGGGGACTTGGCCGGCATCGGTGAAGGCGAAAGCGAAGGTGAAGGGGAGGCGGAAGGGGACACACTCACCCGACTGCATTCGGAGTGCCTGACCGGGGACGCCTTCGGGTCCATGCACTGCGAATGCGGCGATCAGCTCGCCGCCGCGCTGCGCGCCATCGTGGCGGAGGGGCGCGGCATCCTCGTCTACCTCCGGGGCCACGAGGGCCGGGGCATAGGCCTGCTCGCCAAGCTCAGGGCGATGCAGCTCCAGTCGGAGGGCATGGACACCGTAGAGGCGAACCTCGCTCAGGGCCTGCCGGTGGACGCCCGCGACTACCGGGTGGCGGCGGAGATCCTGCACGACCTCGGCGTGCGGTCCGTACGACTGATGTCGAACAACCCGCGTAAGCGCGAGGCGCTGCTGCGCCACGGCATCAGGGTCGCCGAGCAGGTGCCCCTGCTGATTCCGCCGTGCGAGGAGAACCTCAGTTACCTGCTGACCAAGCGCGAGCGCATGGACCACCACCTCCCGCACCTGGACGGCGTCCACCTGGGCGGGACACCGCTGAACGGCGGTCACTTGGTCGACCGCGACCTTTTGCGGATCGGCAAAGACGGCTATCACTGAGGCATGAGAGAAGACGCCGCCGTCGAGGAGGCCACCGGCCGCAGCCACCCCGACGACATCGTCTTCCGCAACAGCGTCGGGCTCGGTATCCAGGACGCCGCCGCGGCCTGGGCCGTCATACACGCGGCCCGTGCGAAGGAGTTGTGCCGGTGAACCGGACAGCGCGGGTCGTCGTCATCGGCGGCGGGGTGATGGGCGCGAGCATCGCCTACCACCTGGCGCGTGCAGGCGTATCCGACGTGGTGCTCGTCGAGCGCGACGAACTGGCCTCCGGGTCGACCTCGCGGGCCGCGGGCGGGATCCGGGCGCAGTTCTCCGACGAGCTCAACATCCAGCTCGGCGCCCGGAGTCTGGAGGCCTTCGGCCGCTTCCGAGAGGAGCCGGGCCAGGACATCGGACTGCACCGGGTCGGCTATCTGTTCCTGCTCTCCACACCCGAGGAAGTCGCGTCCTTCGAGGCCGGCGTACGGCTGCAGAACTCCCTCGGCGTGCCCAGCCGCATGATCGACCCGGCCGAGGCGCGCCGACTCTCGCCCCTGATCACCGCCGACGGCCTGCTCGCGGCGGCCTTCTCACCGGACGACGGGCACTGCACGCCCGAGTCCGTGGTCCAGGGCTACGCCGCCGGGGCCCGCCGGCACGGCGCGACCGTGTTGCGGCACTGCGAGGTCACCGGCATCGAACTGCGCGGTGACGAGATCACCGCGGTGGTCACGAGCCGGGGCCGGATCGCGACCGACACGGTGGTCTGCGCGGCCGGCGCCTGGTCGCGGACCGTCGGCGCGATGGCGGGCGTGGACCTGCCGGTGGAGCCGCTGCGCCGGCAGATCGCCGTCACCGAACCCGTCCCGGGGCTGCCGCCCGACCTCCCCATGACCATCGACTTCACCACCAGCCTCTACTTCCACACCGAGGGCCCCGGTCTCCTGCTCGGCATGTCCGACCCCGACGAGACCCCCGGCTTCGCCACCGAAACGCACGACCGCTGGATCCCACGCCTGGGCGAGGCCATGGAGCGACGCGCCCCCGCCCTGCTCGACCTGCGCCGTACGGGCGGCTGGGCAGGCCTGTACGAGATGACACCGGACCACAACGCGCTGATCGGCGAGGCGGATTCGTGCGCGCGCTTCCTGTACGCGACGGGGTTCTCCGGCCACGGATTCCTGCAGGGACCGGCGGTCGGCGAGGTGGTCCGCGACCTGTACCTGGGCCGCGTACCCTTCGTCGACATCAGCCCCCTCAGCGCCGAACGCTTCGCCGCCGACGCCCTGCGCCCGGAGATCAACTGCGTATGAACGCCCTCCATCTGTGGCTCCGCCACGAGACCCGTACGACCGAACGGCGCACGCCGATCGTGCCCGCGGACGCCCGACGACTCGTCGAAAGCGGCGTGACGCTCACCGTCGAGCAGTCACCGCAGCGGGTCTTCCCCATCGAGGCGTACGAGGAGGCCGGCTGCCGTGTCGCCGAGACCGGATCCTGGGTCTCGGCGCCGCCGGACGCGGTCGTCCTCGGACTCAAGGAACTCCCCGACGAGCCAGCCGCGTTGACGCATCGCCATGTCTTCTTCGGGCACGCCTACAAGCAGCAGCCCGGAGCCGAGGCCCTGCTGCGCAGGTTCCGCGCGGGTGGCGGGGCCCTGCTCGACCTCGAATACCTGGTGGACGACCAGGGGCGCAGGCTCGCCGCCTTCGGCTACTGGGCCGGATATCTGGGCGCCGCCCTGGCCGTACTGCACCACAGGGGCAGACTCCGCACCCCGCTGCGGCCCACCTCCAAGGAGGAACTGGACGCGGAACTGGCTCCGGACGGCTCGGAGTTGAAGGCGCTGGTGATCGGCGCCCTGGGCCGTAGCGGCCGCGGCGCGCGGGTCGCGCTGGAGACGGCCGGGGTCGAGCCCACCTGCTGGGACCTCGAAGAGACCCGGGACCTGGACCGACCCGCCCTGCTGGCACACGAGTTGATGGTCAACACCGTGCTGACCACCCGGCCGGTCCCGCCCTTTCTCACCGACAAGGACCTCGACGAACCCGGCCGCCGGCTGCGCACGCTGTGCGATGTCACCTGTGATGTCGGCTCGCCCATGAACGTCCTGCCGGTCTACGACACCACCACGGACTGGACGGATCCCGTCCGGCGACTGCGTGAGCGGCCCGCCCTCGATCTGATCGCCATCGACAATCTGCCCTCGCTGCTGCCGCGCGAGGCGAGCGTCGACTTCTCCGCGGCGCTGCTGCCGCTGCTCCTGGACTTCGAGACGGGCGGGGCATGGGGGCGCGGTCTCGACCGGTTCCACCAAGCCGCCGGCAGCGAAATCGGCTGACGAGGTACAAGAGATGGGGAGTTCGGCGATGTCTGAGACGACGGTCGCGAGCGGCACGGTCCACTGGATCGGTGCGGGCCTGTCCACCGGAAGCGGTCTCGCCGCGATCTGCGACGCCGCCGCCCGCGTACGACTGTGGCACCGCACCGAGGAGCGTGCCGAACGGAGCCTGGCCGCCCGGGGTCTGACCGGGCGCGCCGAGCCACGCGCCTACACGCTCCCCGCGCTCACCGCCGAACTCGCCCCCGGAGACGTCGTCGTCTCCATGCTGCCCGCGCCCGAACACGCCCTGCTGCTCGCCGCCTGCGTCGCACGCGGCGCCCACTTCGCCTGCTCCAGCTATGTGTCGGACGCGGTCCTGGAGCAGGTGCCGGCGGCAGAGCGGGCGGGTGTCGTGGTGCTGACGGAGTGCGGGCTCGACCCGGGCATCGACCACCTCTTCGCGCACAGCCTGATCGCCCGCGCCCGGCAGGCGATCGGCGCCGAGACAGCCGCCTCGTACAGCCTCACCTCGTACTGCGGCGGCATCCCGGCCGTGCCCAACGACTTCAGGTACCGCTTCAGCTGGGCGCCGACGGGGGTGCTGAGCGCCCTGCGCTCGCCCGCCCGATACGTCGAGGACGGTGCGGTGACGACGGCCGTCCGCCCCTGGGAGGCGACCCGCCCCCACGAGATCGACGGCGAGACCTTCGAGGTCTATCCCAACCGCGACAGCGTCCCCTTCCTCGACCAGTACGGGCTGCCGGAGGCCTGGAAACCTGCCACCTTCGTGCGCGGCACCCTCCGCCTCGACGGCTGGCTGCGCGCCTGGGACGCCGTCTTCGAGGAGCTGAAGACGGGCGACGACCGGCGCATCGCCGCTCTCGCACAGGAGTTGGCGACGGCCTACCCGACCACCGAGGCCGACCGCGACCGGGTGGTCCTCGCCGTTTCGCTGGAGGTACGCGGCGGTCCGGGTCCGGGGGAGGCCTGGTCGGGGCGCTACCTCCTCGACCTGGAAGGCACCGCCGACGAGAGCGCCATGGCCCGCTGCGTCTCGCGCACGCTGGCCCTCGGTGTCCGCCACATCCTCGACGGCACGCTCCCGCCGGGCCTCGGCCGGGCCGCCGAGACGGCGGAGCGGTCCGAGGAGTGGCTGGCCGAACTCGCCCGGGACGGAGTGGACTTCACCTTGCGAGCCGGGCGAGCAGGTCGCGCGGGGTGAGTGCGCTCAGTCCAGCACCGCCTCCTGCACCAGCCGCTTCAGCTCCCGGAAGATCGAGTGGGAGGAGGTGGGGCGGACCTGGGTCAGGAACTGCACGGTCACGTCGTTGGCCGGGTCGACCCAGAAGGTCGTACCGGCCACGCCGCTCCAGCCGTACGCGCCCTGGCCGGCCGGCGACAGGGTGATCTCCGGATCCACCACCACGGAGACGCCGAGTCCGAAGCCGAGGCCCGCATTGCCGGGTTCCCGGTGGACGGGGCTGCCGAAGGTGCGGCGGTCGGCGTTGCCGGGAAGGTGGTTGGCCACCATCAGGTCCACCGTCTCCGGTTTCAGCAGGCGGGTGCCGTCCAGTTCACCGCGCAGGCGGAGCAGCTCCATGAAGCGGTGGTAGTCGTGGGCGGTGGCCACCATGCCGCCGCTCCCGGACACGCAGCGGGGGCGGCCGCGCAGGGGCAGCCCGACGATCGGCGTGATCCCGCCCTTGTCGGTCTCCCCGTACAACTCGGCGAGCCGGCCCTCCTGCTCGTCCGTGACGAAGAACCCGGCGTCCTCCATACCGAGTGGCGCGAAGATCCGCTCGGCCAGGAACGCGTCGAGGTCCTGGCCGGAGGCCACCTCGATGACGCGGCTGAGGACATTGGTGGCGACCGAGTAGTTCCACTGCGTGCCCGGCTCGAACTGGAGCGGCAGCCGGGCGTACGCCTCGCAGGTCTCGGCCAGATCCGCGCCGGGTAGCACCGACGACTCCAGGCCGGCCTCCCGGTACAGCGCGTCGACGGGATGCGAGTGGTAGAAGCCGAAGGTCAGGCCCGATGTCTGGGTCAGCAGGTGCCTGATCAGGATCGGTTGCGCGGCCGGACGGGTCTTGGTGCCGGGGCCGGATCCGTCGACGTACACCTGGGGGTCGGCGAAGGACGGGAGGAAGTCGGCGACCAGGTCGTCGAGCCGGAGGCGGCCCTCTTCGAGGAGCATCAGCGCGGCGACCGAGGTGACCGGCTTGGTCATCGAGTACATCCGCCACACGGTGTCGGTCTCCACAGGGAGTCCGGCCTCGCGGTCGCGGCAGCCGTAGGTGGTGAGGTGGGCGATGCGGCCGTGCCGGGACACGGACACCAGGTACCCGGGAAGTCTTCCGTCGTCGACCAGGTGGGCGAAGTGCTGATCGAGACGGGCCAGCGCCTTCGGGTCGAGGCCGGCCTCGGGCGGCTCGACTTCCTGTCGCAGATGTCCCATTTGACTCTCCTCCGGGCTGCGGCTCTTGGACCAACTCGCTTCATGGTCCCCTACGGCTTCATGAACCGTCGTCTGCCCCGCACTTGTTGAAGGACTCCTTGCCAACGGGCCCCGTCGTCCCCGCGGCCCCCGGTAGCCTCAGCGCGAGCAGCGCTCCGAGCACGGAAACGGCCGCGAGCGCCGTCAGCGGTGGGCCGATGGTGACTCCGGTCGTGAGGGCCATCAGCACGCTCGCCGCCCCGATACCCAGCGTGGGCCCCACATTCATCGCCGTCTGCTGGAGCCCGCCCGCCACGCCTGCCGACTCCGCCGAGGCCCGCCGCACGAGGACCGCCGTCGCGGTGACCATCACGGTCGCGAAACCGGCGCCCAGCAGCAGGAATCCGCTGCCGATCGGCACGGCGGTCGAGGTCCGCCCCAGCCGGGACAGCACGAGGACCCCGGCGGTCAGGGCGGTCATCCCGGCCAGCGTCGTGCGGCGCGCACCCAGTCGGCGCAGCAGGACGGCCGCGACCGGCGCGCCCAGCACCATCATCACGGCTCCGGGCAGCGCCCGCAGGCTGGTCTGAAAGGGGTCCAGGTCCAGAACTTCCTGAAGGTAGTAACTACCGGCGAAGAGTGAGCCCAGCATCGCCGCCGAGGCGGCCACCAGAATGCCGAGCGCCGCACCGACGACGGGGGAGCCGAGCAGGTCGGGGGACACCAGCGGGCTCGCGGTGCGCCGTTCGTGACGTACGAACGCGGCTCCCGCGGCCATGACGACCAGCAGCCCGAGGGTGGAGGCGGTCGTCCAGCCGGTCTCCGGTATCCCGACCAGCGTGTGTACGAGACTCACCAGGGCGAGCGCGAGCAGGCAGGCGCCGGCCACGTCGAGCCCGCCCGAGGCGGCCCGGTCCCGCGCCGGGGCCCGCACGGCAAGCGCCGACAGGCCCATGACCAGCGCTGGCACGACGTTCAGGAAGAAGACGGCGCGCCAGCCGAGGGTGGTGACCAGGGCTCCGCCGATCACCGGGCCGGCTGCGGCCGCGAGACCGATGGCACTGGTGCGCAGTGCGATCGGCATCCCGAGCCGGTCGGCGGGATACGCGGCGCGCAGCATCCCCAGGGTGGCGGGTTGCAGCAGCGCGCCGAACACGCCCTGCGCGACCCGCAGTCCGATCACCCAGCCGATGCCGGGCGCGCACCCGATCCCCGCCGATGCGGCGCCGAAGCCCAGGATCCCCACGGCGAAGACCTGTTGGTGCCCGTACCGGTCGCCGAGCCGGCCCGCGAACACCAACAGGCTCGCCACCGCGATGAGATAACCGGTGCTGGTCCACTGGACCTGCGCGAACGTGGCGTGCAGATCGCGTTGCAGGGTGGGCTGCGCGACGGTGAGCACGGTGCCGTCCAGGGCGACGATCACGGCACCGGTGACACTGCTCGCGAGTGTGAGCCGACGACGACGCGAGTTCATCGAGGGCCGGGTCCGAGGTGCGCGTCCAGCGCCGCATGCAGCAGAGGTACGAAGTCCTCCGCGCCGCTGGCGAGTTGGAGGCTGCCGAAGCTCCACAGCTGGGCGATCCCGTGCAGGTTCGCCCACAACGCGCCCGCGACGACAGGGGCGTCGGCCTCGGGATGCACCTGGCCGACCAGGTCCACCAGGGCGCCGAACAGGGGAAGGCTCGTCTCGCGGAGCCCCAACCGATTGCTGGCCAGCAGATCGTGACGGAACATCAGCTCGTACATTCCGCGGTTGGTCAGTGCGAAGTCCAGGTAGACCCGCCCCAGCGTCGTGAGCTGAGCACGGGGAGACGATGCCTCGCTGCCGGCGACCGACTCCGCCGCCCGGGCTCCGAGGTCGGTGAAGCCCCGGCGGGCGATCGCCGACAGCAACTCCAGGTGGGTGGGGAAATAGCGGCGCGGAGCTCCGTGGGAAACCCCGGCCCGCCGGGCGATCTCCCGCAGCGACAGGGCCTGCGCCCCTTCCCTGGTCACCAGGTCCACACCGGCCTCGATCAGGCGGGCACGCAGCCCTGCCTCTTCCTCGCTGGTCATAGACAGTGTCTACCAGGACTCGGTAGACACTGTCTACGGTTTTGGGAGGCGGTGTCGACGAGGAATGCCCCGCGCCGAACGAAGCGTTGATCAGGGCATGACTCAGGACGCGACTCAGGACGCGACACAGGATCCGAAGCAGGACGCACTGCTCACGCTGCTCTCCGAGTACAAGGGCGGGGTACTCGTCACCCTCAAGAGGGACGGCCGGCCCCAGCTGTCGAACGTCACCCACGCCTACTATCCCGACGAGCGGATCGTCCGGGTCTCGCTCACGGACGACCGGGCCAAGACCCGAAATCTGCGCCGGGATCCGCGGGCCTCCTACCACGTGACCAGCGAGGACCGCTGGGCGTACACGGTCGCGGAGGGCGTCGCCGAGCTGACGCCCGTCGCGAGCGACCCGCACGACGAGACCGTCGAGGAACTCATCCGGCTCTACCGGGACGTCCAGGGCGAGCACCCCGACTGGGACGACTACCGCGCCGCCATGGTCCGCGACCGCCGCCTCGTCCTACGGCTCCACGTGGAGCGCGCGTACGGCATCCCCCGCGGACGCTGAACCCTCCCCGCTCACGGCGTCGGTGCGGGCCTCGATCGCGTGGAGAACGGCCGCCATGTCGGACCCGCCGTGTCCCATTGCCACGGTCTCCGCGAAGAGGGCGTGGCAGACGTCGAGGAGCGGGGAGGCCAGGCCGGACTTCCTGGCGGCCTCGGCGATCAGCTCGTTGTTGATCAGGACGTTGTGAGCGGCGGCCTGTACGGCGAAGTCGCGCTCCAGCAGCTTCGGGGCCTTCATCCGGGAGACGGCGCTGGCCATCGGTCCCGCGCCCAGCACCTCCAGGAAGAGATTCCGGTCCAGGCCCTGGCGGTCGGCGAAGTGGAACGCCTCGCTGAGACCGGTCACCAGGGTGATCAGGAACAGATTCACCGAGAGCTTCATCAGCAGGGCGTTCGGTACGAGACCGCAGTCGAACGTCTCCTGACACATCGGTCCGAGCAGCGGGCGTACCTCCTCGGCGACCGCGGGGTCACCGGCGAGCATCGCCACGAGCTGCCCTGCCTCGGCGGGCCCCCGCGAGCCGGAGACGGGGGCCTCGGCGTACCGGCCGCCCACCGCGCGGATCTCGGCCTCCAACTCGCGTGAGTACTCCGGTGATGTCGTGCCCATGTGGACGAGGGTGCGTCCGGCGATACGAGTGGCGAAGTCCGGGGTGCCGCGTCCGAGGGCGGCGTCGATCGCGGGTCCGTCCGCCAGCATCAGGAACACGACACGTGCCCGCTCGAAGACCTCGGCGGGACGGGAGGCGACCACGGCGCCGGCCGCGCGCAGTGGCTCCGCTCTGGCGGCGGTGCGGTTCCAGACGACGAGAGGGGTGCCCGCCCGGGCCAGATTGAGCGCCATGGGCTGTCCCATGGTTCCGAGGCCGATGAAACCCACGTACACGCCGCACCACCGTCTCTGCCCGGCGTGCGCGCCGGGCCGGCCCCCACCGCTGCCCATGACAGTCGTCATAGTAGCTGGATCTATGACAGCTGTCATAGTGGAAGCGGTACGCGTGAGCGTGCGAAGGGCAGACAGAGCGGGAGGCCGACGATGGCGGGTTCCGGGCACGGGCCGCGTGAGCGGATGGTGTTCAGCGCGGCGCAGCTCATCCGGCGCGACGGGGTCGCGGCGACCGGTATGCGAGAGGTCGCCGCGCATGCGGGGGCGCCGCGCGGCTCGCTCCAGCACTACTTCCCTGGCGGCAAGGAGCAGTTGGTCAACGAGGCCGTGGACTGGGCGGGGCGCTATGCGGGCAAGCGCGTCACCCGCTTCCTCGGCGAGCTGCCGGAGCCGACGCCGAGTGGTCTGTTCGCGGCGATGGTGCGGCAGTGGACCGAGGAGTTCCGGACGGCCGGGTGCACCTCGGGCTGCCCCGTCGCGGCGGCCACCGTGGACTGCGCGGAGTCCGTCGAGTCCACCCGGGTCGCTGCCACCGCCGCGTTCGCCCGCTGGAACGGCTCGGTGGCGGAGGCGTTGACGGACCTGGGCGTACCGCGTGACCGGGCCGAACCGCTCGCCACGGTCATGATCAGCGCGTTGGAGGGTGCGTTGCTCATCGCCAGGACCGAGCGGGACGTACGTGCCCTGACGACCGTGGCCAGGGAGCTGGGCCCGCTGCTGGACGGGGCGCGGACGACGAACCAAGTGCTGCCGGAGTAAAGGGTGGGTGTTGGTCAACTGGGCCGCTGAAAGGGCTGGTTGTGGCGTCGCGACACTTCGTCTGCCGCGTAGGGTCGAACCCGACACGGGTGTGAGGCGTAGGGCGCCCAGCTGGGCGGAGGCGTCGGAAGCGGGGGAGTACGGGCATGCTGGATCCCATCTCGTTGGCGGCCGTCACGGCGGTCCTCGGAACCGTCGGCTCGGGAATGGCCAACGAAGCGGGCAGGTGGGCCTGGGAGTCGACCGGGGGACTGGTGCGCCGGATCGTGGGCCGGGAGGTCACGGCACCGACGAGCGCCGATCAACTCACCGAAGTAGCGCGGCTGGTGCATGAGCGGCTCCAGACCGACCAGCAACTCGCCCGCACCTGGGCGCTGTTCGCCCAGGCCTTACCGACGTCCGGAATCGGTCCGCGACCCGCACACCCCCGTCTTCCGCCCTCCACGAGGTTCTTCACGGACCGCCAGGAAGCAATGAAGCTCCTCGACAAGGAGGCGGCGCGTTCCTTCGACGGAAGCCCCCGGGTGGCGCTGCTGCACGGCCGGGAGGGCATGGGCACCAGCACGCTGGCCGTGCACTGGGGCTGGCGCCGGGCGGACCGCTTCCCGGACGGACAGCTCTACGCCGATCTGCGCGGCCCCGGCGCGACCGACGCCGGGGCCCTCCTGAGCTCGCTGCTGCGCCAACTCGGCCTGCCCGACGAGGAGATACCGCTCTCCGCGGACGACCGCGTCGACCGTTTCCGACGGCACATCGCCGACCGGCGCCTGCTGCTCGTGCTCGACCACGCCCAGTCCGCCGCGCAGATCCGGCCCCTGCTGGCCCCCGCGCCCGGCGTGTTCACGGTCGTCGTCACCCGCCGTCCGTTCACCGGCATCGACGCCCTGCCGGTCCAGGTCGGCCCGCTGGCCCGGCGGGACGCGGTACGGCTGCTCACCGACCTGGCCGGCAAACCCGCGGTCGCCGCGGCCAAGGCCGCGCTGCCCGCCGTACTGGAACGCTGCGGCGGCTCGCCCTACGCCCTCCGTGCCGCCGCCCCCCGTCTCACCGAACTACCGGCGGCTCAGCCGCCGTTGTCCTGCGCTGATCCGGTGCGCGCCGCGGCCGACGACACCTACCGTCTGTTGCGCCCCGCAGCGGCCCGGCTCTACCGGCTGACCGGCCTCTACGACTGGCCCGCCTTCGACGCCGCGGCGGCCGCACGAACGGCGGACATCGAGGAGACCGAGGCGGCCACACTCCTGGAGGAACTCGCCGACGCGCTGCTGCTGGAGCGCACCGGCGCCGGTCGCTACCACTACCGCCCCCTCGTCCGCGCGCACGCCGAAGCCACCGCGGCCGCCACCGACGGCATCGCCGCCTGCTCGGCCGCCGTGTCCCGCACCGTCGAGGGCTATCTGCACCTCGCGGTCGCGGCGGCCCAGGCGGCTCTCCCGGAGAGCTGGCGGGTGCCGTCCGGCACCTCCCCGCTCCGGTACGCGGACCGGGGCGAGGCCGTGGCGGCGCTCGCCACCGAATCACGGAACCTGGTCCAAGCGGTGCACGCCGCCGAGGAGTTCCACGACTGGGACACCGTCGCGAGACTCTGCCAGGCACTGTGGCCGCTCCAGCTCAAGGCGGGCCACCACGACCTCCTCCTGCCCGCCCTGCGGATCGGCGTGCGCACGGCCGAGGCCCACTTCCCCGGCACCCGGACGGCGGGAGCACTGCACGTCCAGCTCGCCCACACCCTGACCGAATTGCGCCGCTGGGACGAGGCCGAACCAGAGGCACTCGCGGCGGCGCGCGACGAACACGCCGCCGGACACCTGCGCGGCCACGCCTCCGCCGTCGAGATCCTCGGGCTGCTGCGACTGCGCCAGTGGCGCTGGCAGGAGGCCTACGACTCCTTCGACGAGGCCGGCGGCATCCTCGACGGCATCGGCCCCGACGGCGAGGGCGCCGGTGATCTGCCGCGCGCCCGCGCCCTGTTGGAACGCCACCGGGGGCGCGCCCTGCGCGGCCTCGGCCGCCGCGAGGAGGCACGGGAGCGACTGGAGCGTGCCCTGCGGTTCTTCCGGGAGAGCGGCGAGGCGTACAACACGGCGCGCGCCCTCACCGACCTCGCCGAAACCCGCCTGGACGGCGGCGAGTTCACGGACGCCCTGTCGCTCATCGACGAGGCGGTCACGGCGCTCGCGAAGGAGAACGCGGCCTATCATCTCGCGCATCTACGGGCGCTGCACGAGCGGTGCGTCAGTGCTGCGGGCGCTCAGCAATGATCTGTACGCGATCCTTCAGGAGTGCCTGGAACGCGAGCTGCCAGCAGAGAGATCCGTACGCGATGGACGGTCGGGCCGGTGCGTACGGTCATGCCCTGGGCGACCAGTTCGCCCAGCGACCTGCCGGCGCCCAGCCAGGCGTGCAGGGCGGAGGCGTACACGGCCGGATCGGCGTCCGCCTCGGACGGCTCGCCGGTGAGGTGGAGCAGGTCCCCGGCGCGGGTGCCGACGGTGCAGTCGCCGGGCCCGGTGACGTAGCAGGCCAGCGCGCACGCTGGGAGCCGGGCGAGCACCTCCCGGGTCCACGCCGCCGGGGAGCCGAACCGCGGATCGGCCGCCTCGCCGTATCTGAACACGACGTCGGCGAGAGCGAGTTGGCCGGGGTCGCGGGTGTCCTCGTGCACGGCCCTGTGCGCATCCCCGGCACCCTCCGTTTCGCTGCCGGGGCCGGCATGGCGGACGACCGAGACCTCGCCCGAGCCGAGGAGCCGCGTCAGGACGTGCAACGGCGCGGCGCGTGACGGAGGTTCGTACGGCGGAAGCGGGAGCGGTTCGAGGAGCGCGCGCTCGGCAGGTTCCGGGATGCCGATGAACTCGTAGAAGAGGCGCCGTAGCCGGGCCGCGGACTCGCCAGGCACGGAGCTGGCGAACTCGGCGGGACCGGGCAGGGCGTGGTGGGCGGCGAGCAGCGACTCGACCTGGGGGCGTAGTGCAGCGCGCGCGTCGAGACGGGGAGCATCCCGTACGAAGTCGTACACGGGCGCGTCCGGATCGAGGCCGTCCAGGGGTGCGGCGCCGAGGAGTACGGGCGTGCCGAGCGCGGCCGCGTAGTAGGTGACCGAGCCGTGGTCGCCGATCACGGCGTCCGCCGCGAGCAGGGCCTGGCGCCAGCCCTCCAGCGGGTCGACGAGGGCCAGGCCGGCGCGCCTGGCCCGGTCGAGCCAGGCACGGATCTGGCCTGGGCCGTGACCGTGCCAGATATTGGGGTGGAGCACGGCCGCGAGGCGGTACTCGTCGGCCGGGAACTCGGCGGTCAGCCGGGGCAGCAGCGAGGGAAGTACGTCATCTGCGCCGCCGTCCCCGAAGAGCGACTCGGGGTTCCAGGTGGAGTTGAGCAGGATCAGGCGCTGGCCGGTGCGTATGCCGAGGGCGCGGCGGAAGCGGTCGCGGTAGGGCCGGGCGGCCAGCATGCGGTCGAGGCAGGGATCACCGGCGAGCACGGCCGTGGGTGCCGCCTCGGGACAGGCGACGCGCAGCCGCTCCAACTGCTCGGGATGCGACAGCACGAGCGCGTCGGCGATCGGCTCCCCGTCCTCGGCCAGCAGCCATTCGCGGGACATGCCGAACACGGGCGAGGCCACAGGCTCTCGGCGTCCGGCGTCCGGTATCCGGTATCCGGTATCCGGTATCCGGTATCGCCAGCCTCTTAGTATAACCAACGCCATGCGACAAGACGGTCAACTTGCCGGAAAAACCCTGGAGTTGGCCGCCGAAACTCGCGGAGATCACCAGGGATACGGGAGTCTCGACCGCCTGCGCCCAGGGCAGCACCGGCACCGCGGTGTCGGCGAGCAGGCTGCTGATACCAGAGCGGAACGCGGACGACTCCGTGCACGTCACCAGCAACTGCACTCGGAAGTCGTCGTGGAACAGGGGGAGGACGTCCAGGAGCCGGGTGGCGGACGTGACGTTGTGCACGACGAACAGGACGCGGCGGGCACTACCGCGCGTGGCCCACCGGGCAGCGCCGTCCCCGACCGGCACCCGTATCCACCCGTCCCGTCCCACGCCCGCACTCCGCCCCTCGCGCCCGTCGGCCCAGCTCACGGCCGGGCGCCACTCATGTGATCGGGCAACGGTAGTCGACGCGAGCGCCGGCACGGCCTGCGGGAATCCGGGGGGGCGCCCGAGTCCCCGAACGTGCGCGGGGACTCGATGGCGGATGGGATAAGCGGTCGCCCGGTGCGGTGAACGCCGCTAACGTGCGGGGAGTGATGACGGCTGACGACGTACTGTCCGTTCTCGCTGTGCTGCGGCAGGCGGATACCGAGGTCTGGATCGGTGGCGGTTGGGGCATCGATGCTCTGGTCGGTGAACAGTCACGCCCGCACCGCGATCTGGATCTGATGCACCGTCAGGAGCAGGAGCCGGCCGTCGTGGCGGCGTTGGCGGCCATGGGATTCGTCGAGACGCTCGACTGGCGCCCCGTGCGATTTGTGGTCACCGACCCGCTCGGCCGAGAGATCGATCTGCACCCGCTGGTCTTCGCCGCGGACGGCTCCGCCGTGCAGGCCTCGCCCGACCCCGGGCGTCCGTTCCTCTACCCCGCCCCGTGCTTCGTCACCGGTACGGTGCTGGGCACCACGGTCCCGTGCCTGTCGCCCGAGCAGCAGGTCGCCTTCCACCAGGGCTACGAACCCGCCGACCACGACCGCCACGACATGGCCCGCCTCCGGCAGGCCTTCGGCATCACCACCCACTTCTGACACACGCGGGCGGAACGGCGGTGCGAGGGACGGGCGTTCATGGTGCCGAGGCCCCGCCGTGGATGGACAGGCGGGACCTCGGTGTCAGGTGGCGGTGCGGCTGCGGGTGCTTCCCGGCGCCGCGGCGCGGTCCTGAGCGCGCCGCGGCGACCGGTCAGCGGACCGCGTGCTGGGCGTGGGACGCCAGGTCCCGCGCGTCGTGGGGCGCCTGCTCGATCACGGGGACCTGGCCCTTGCGGACGAACGCCTGGTACAGCACGGCGGCGGCGACCCCGCCGAGTACCGGGCCGACGATGTCCACCCACCAGCCGCCGTAGGAACCGGACACGATCATCGGGCCGAGGCCGCGGGCCGGGTTGACCGCCGCGCCGTCGGTCGGGCCTCCGATGAAGACCGCGGTGGCGAGGGCGAATCCGATGGCCAGAGGAGCGGCGGGGGCCGGGAAGCGCCTGTCGGTGGCGGCGGCGCTGACGACGAAGACCAGGACGAAGGTGATCAGGAACTCGACCAGCAGCGCGCGCCCGTCGCTCACGCCCGGCTTCGGGTTGGTCGCGCCGAGGTGCATGACGGTCCGCGCGGCGTCACCGCGGATGGCCCACGTGGCGAGGGCGGCGACGATGCCACCCGCCATCTGGGCCGCGACGTAGCCGGGGACATGCCGCCATGAGAACTTGCGCACGACGGCCATCGCGATCGTCACGGCCGGGTTGAAGTGCGCGCCGGAGACATGGGCGAGACCGCCGACCAGCGCGGCCAGCGCGATCCCGTTGACCAGCACGATGGCCAGCGAACCGTAGGCCGATCCGGCGACGGACTGGGCCAGGCCCGCCGAGGTGGCGGTCGCCGTGATGGCGAACACCAGGATGAAGGTCCCGGTGAACTCCCCCAGATAGGCGCCGACGACGCTGCGGGAGGCGGCTCGGGCCGCGGTCCGGTCGGCGTTGAGGTGGAAACGGGGGAGGAAATCAACATGTACAGCCATGATTCACGTCCTTGGGAGACTGGTGGGCAGGGGCTGCGCGTTGGCCGGGCGGGGTGATCGCCGGGTCTGGGGGCGCCGTAGCCGTGGACTTCGCGGCAACAGGGCGTCGTGGAGCCGTCGCGGGAGGCGCAGGGCATCACGACGAGTGCCGGAAGGGTGGCGTGGTGGGGCGTCTCGGGGTGACCGGATGCCCAGTGACCCGGTAGGAGCAGAGGGCTTCACGGCCTGAGGAGCAGAGGGCCTTGCGGCAAGCTGAGGTCCAAGGGGCCCTGCGGCAAGCTGCGGTCCAAGGGGCCTTGCGGGAAGGCTAGTTGTGCCGGCCGCGTAGTTCCTTCACTGCGAGTTCCAGTCGCCTGCCGAGATCGCCGTCGGCGTGGGCGAAGTTGCCGACCGCCCGGTCGACGATGTCGTCTCGCTCGGCGGACACACCGGAGATGGCGGTCGCGAGATTGGTGACCAGCCGATCCTTCGCGTCCTCCGGCATCAGTCGGTAGAGATCGCCGGCCTGTACGAAGTCGTTGTCCTCGGCGTGCAAGGGAGCCTCGTGATTGCCGGTGTAGCCGTCGACCGTGGTGGGCGACCACAGTGGCCGGTCGGTCTGCACCGGGCCGCCGAAGCTGTTCGGTTCGTAGTTCTTGGCGCCGCCGTGGCGGCCGTCGTACAGCGCGCCGTCACGTCCGTAGGTCCGCGCATCGGTGGCGTGCGGGCGGTTCACCGGCAGGTGGTCGGCGTTGACACCGACGCGGTAGCGCTGGGCGTCCGCATACGCGAAGAGACGGCCCTGGAGCATCTTGTCCGGGGACGGGCCTATGCCCGCGACGAAGTGGGCCGGACTGAAGATCGCCTGCTCGACCTCGGCGAAGACGTTGTCCGGGTTGCGGTTGAGCTCCAGCTTGCCGATGGCGATCGGCGGATAGTCCGCGTGCGGCCACACCTTGGTGAGGTCGAAGGGATTGAAGCGGTAGTGCGCGGCCTCGGCCGCCGGCATGATCTGCACCTGCACGGTCCAGGACGGGAACTCGCCGCGTTCGATCGACCGGCGCAGGTCGCGCTGGTGGGAGTCGGGATCCCGACCGGCGACCTCTGCGGCGTCCTCCACCGTGAGGTTCCTGATGCCCTGGTCGGTCTTGAAGTGGTACTTGACCCAGAAGACCTCGCCGGCCTCGTTGTTCCACTGGTACGTGTGCGAGCTGTAGCCGTTCATGTGGCGGAAGGACGCCGGGATCCCTCGGTCGCCGAACAGCCACAGCACCTGATGCGTCGACTCCGGCGACAGTCCCCAGAAGTCCCACATGCTGTCGGCCTCTTGGGATCCCGTGTACGGGTCGCGCTTCTGCGTGTGGATGAAGTCCGGGAACTTGCTCGCGTCCTTGATGAAGAACACCGGGGTGTTGTTGCCGACGAGGTCGTAGTTGCCCTCCTCGGTGTAGAACTTCAGCGCGAAACCACGCGGGTCACGCACCGCGTCCGCCGAGCCGAGGTTGCCGGCGACCGTGGACATACGCAGGAAGGTCTCGGTCTGTTTGCCGACCTCGGAGAGGAACTTCGCGCGGGTCCACTGCGAGACGTCACGGGTGAGCGTGAAGGTGCCGTACGCGGCGGCGCCACGGGCGTGCACGATGCGCTCCGGGATCCGCTCACGGTTGAAGTGCGCGAGCTTCTCGAAGAGTTGCTGGTCCTGGAGCAGCACAGGGCCGCCAGGTCCGGCCGTCTCCGTATTCTGGTTGTCCGCCAGGGGTGCGCCCGCCTCGGTGGTGAGAGTGGGACGCACTTGGTGTTCGGTGGTCACGTCGGCCTCCGATGATCCGGTCGAGAGAGTGCACTGGTCCTGATGCGGACCAGGCTTGATCTCCTACCAGAGTAAAAAGGACATATGCATACAAAAACCAAAAAACAGTATGCATAAGGCAATTATTCGGGGCGCGGTCCGGGGAAAAGCAGGGGCCGGGCTCGTATCGAGCCCGGCCCCTGCTCAACGACTGCGTCGTCCCGTCCCAGTCCCAGTCTCCGTACCAGTCTCCGTACCAGTCTCCGTCCCGGTCCCGGTCCCGGTCCCGGTCCCCGTGCTGGTCACGGGCGGACGGGCGAGGCGACCGCGGTGGCGTTCCACTCGGCGATCACGGGACGCCCGTGCTCCGTGGAGAGCCGGCTGACCGTCCCCGTCGCGAGCTGGAACAGACGGCCGTCCGCGGCCGGCAGTTCCAGGTAGCGAGCCGCGAGCACCCGTAGGAAATGGGCGTGCGCGACCAGGACCACGTCACCGCCGTCCAGCGCCGACCCGATGCGCTTCAGCACGCGGTCGGCGCGCATGCCCACCTCCGTCGGCGACTCGCCGGGGTGCCCCGCGGGTCCGGGCGGGACCCCGTCGTTCCAGAGGTACCAGTCGGGCCGGGTGCGGTGAATCTCGACGGTCGTGACGCCTTCGTACGCGCCGTAGTCCCACTCGTGCAGATCGGGGTCGGGTACGGCTCCGTACAAGCCGGCGAGTTCCGCGGTGCGTATCGCGCGGTCCAGCGGGCTGGTGACCGCGAGGGCGAAGGTCCGGTCGGCGAACAGCGGGGCGAGGGACTTGGCCTGTTCCTCCCCGTGCTGGGTGAGTGGCAGGTCGGTCCAGCTGGTGTGCCGGCCCGACGCACTCCACTCGGTTTCACCGTGGCGGACCAGCAACAGGTCCCCCATGGCGGTTACTTCGCCGACTCGACGGCGTGGCCGCCGAACTGGTTGCGCAGTGCCGCGACCATCTTCATCTGTGGTGAGTCGTCCTGGCGGGAGGCGAAGCGGGCGAAGAGTGAGGCGGTGATCGCGGGCAGTGGGACGGAGTTGTCGATGGCGGCCTCGACGGTCCAGCGGCCCTCGCCGGAGTCCTCGGCGAAGCCGCGGAGCTTGTCGAGGTGCTCGTCGCTGTCGAGGGCGTTGACGGCGAGGTCGAGCAGCCAGGAGCGGATGACGGTGCCTTCCTGCCAGGAGCGGAAGACTTCGCGTACGTCGGTGACGGAGTCGACCTTCTCCAGGAGTTCCCAGCCCTCGGCGTAGGCCTGCATCATGGCGTACTCGATGCCGTTGTGGACCATCTTGGAGAAGTGGCCCGCGCCGACCTTGCCGGCGTGGACGAAGCCGAAGTCGCCCTCGGGCTTGAGGGCGTCGAAGACCGGCTGGACCTTCGCGATGTTCCCGGCGTCGCCGCCGACCATCAGTGCGTAGCCGTTGTCCAGGCCCCACACGCCGCCCGAGACGCCCGCGTCGACGAAGCCGATGCCCTTGATGCCGAGCTCGACGGCGTGCTTCTCGTCGTCCGTCCAGCGGGAGTTCCCGCCGTCCACGACCACGTCATCGGGCGACAGAAGCGCGGCCAGCTCGTCGATGGTGGACTGCGTCGCCGCGCCCGCCGGGACCATCACCCACACCACCCGCGGGCCTTCGAGCTTGCTCACAAGCTCTTCCAGGCTGTGGACATCGGCGAGGTCCGGGTTGCGGTCGTATCCGACGACGGTGTGGCCTGCGCGGCGGATCCGCTCGCGCATGTTGCCGCCCATCTTGCCGAGGCCGATAAGTCCGAGCTGCATGTAGTTCACTTCTTCCGGAGAGTGCGGTAAGCGGCCACGAGGGCGGCGGTGGAGGGATCGAGGCCGGGCACGTCGGCGCCTTCGGTGACGGCGGGCTCCACGCGCCTGGCGAGGACCTTGCCGAGCTCGACGCCCCACTGATCGAAGGAGTCGATGTTCCAGATCGCACCCTGGACGAACACCTTGTGTTCGTAGAGGGCGATCAACTGGCCGAGCACCGAGGGGGTCAACTCGGCTGCCAGGATGGTCGTGGTGGGGTGGTTGCCACGGAACGTGCGGTGCGCCACCTGCTCTTCGGGGACCCCTTCGGCACGGACCTCGTCGCCCGTCTTCCCGAAAGCCAGGGCCTGTCCCTGCGCGAACAGGTTGGCCATCAACAGGTCGTGCTGGGCCTTGAGTTCGTCACTCAGCTCGCCGACCGGGTTGGCGAAACCGATCAGGTCGGCCGGGATCAGCTTCGTGCCCTGGTGGATGAGCTGGTAGTACGCGTGCTGCCCGTTGGTGCCGGGCGTGCCCCACACCACCGGACCGGTCTGCCACTCCACCAAGTGGCCCTCCCGGTCCACCGACTTGCCGTTGGACTCCATGTCCAGCTGCTGCAAGTACGCGGTGAACCTGGACAGGTAGTGCGAGTACGGCAGCACCGCGTGCGACTGGGCGTCGAAGAAGTTGCCGTACCAGACACCCAACAGGCCCAGCAGCAAAGGCGCGTTGGCCTCCGGCGACGCCGTACGGAAATGCTCGTCGACCACGAAGAACCCGTCGAGCAGCTCGCGGAACCGGTCGGGACCGATCGCGATCATCAGCGACAGACCGATCGCCGAGTCGAACGAGTACCGCCCGCCGACCCAGTCCCAGAACTCGAACATGTTGGCCGTGTCGATACCGAAGTCCGCGACCTTCCCGGAATTCGTGGACAGGGCGACGAAGTGCTTGGCCACGGCTTCGGAGTCGTCCCCGAGGCCGGCGAGCAGCCAGGTCCGGGCCGACGTCGCGTTCGTGATGGTCTCGATGGTCGTGAAGGTCTTCGAGGCGACGATGAACAGCGTCTCCGCCGGGTCGAGATCCCGGACGGCCTCGTGCAGGTCGGCTCCGTCGACGTTCGAGACGAAGCGGACCGTCAACTCGCGGTCGGTGAAGGCGCGCAGCGCCTCGTACGCCATCGCCGGGCCGAGGTCGGAGCCGCCGATGCCGATGTTGACGACATTGCGGATGCGCCGGCCGGTGTGCCCGGTCCACTTGCCCGAGCGGACCTGCTCGGCGAACTCGGTCATCTGGTCGAGGACCGCGTGCACGGCGGGGACGACGTTCTCACCGTCGACCTCGACGACCGCGTCGCGCGGTGCGCGCAGCGCGGTGTGCAGGACGGCCCGCCGCTCGGTGACGTTGATCTTCTCGCCGCGGAACATGGCGTCCCGCAGCCCGAACACGCCGGTGGCGGTGGCCAGTTCCTGGAGCAGGGCGAGGGTCTCGTCGGTGATCAGGTGCTTGGAGTAGTCGATCCGCAGGTCGCCGACGCGTACGACATAACGCTCCGCGCGAGCGGGGTCTGCGGCGAACAGCTCACGCAGCTGCGGGTGCAGGAGCGCACCGGCACGGTGGTCCTGCAGGGCCGCCCACTCGGGGCGCCGCGTGAGCTTGGGAGAGTCAGGCATGAGCGGGGGTCTCCTTGGTGCCCTCGCCCCGCACGGCGATGGCGTACATCTCGTCCGCGTCGAGGCGGCGCAGCTCCTCGGCGATCAGCTCCGAGGTGGAGCGCACCTTCAGCGCGAGGGTGCGGGAGGGCTGTCCGGGCAGGGACAGCGTGGCCAGCGGGCCCTCGGGGCGGTCGATCACGATCTCGCCGCTCTTCGTGCCGAGCCGTACGGCGGTGACCACGGGCCCCGCGGTGACGACACGCTCGACCGGGACCTTGAGGCGGGCCTCCAGCCAGCGGGCCAGCAGCTCGGCGCTCGGGTTGTCGGCCTCGCTCTCGACGGCCGCCGAGGTCACCTTCGTACGGGACTGGTCGAGCGCGGCGGCCAGCATCGAGCGCCACGGTGTCAGCCGGGTCCACGCGAGGTCGGTGTCACCGGGCGCGTACGAGGCGGCCCGCGCCTTCAGCGCCCGCAGCGGGTTCTCGACGGCGTACATGTCGGTGATCCGGCGCTGCGCGAGGGCGCCCAGCGGGTCCTTGACCGGGATCTCGGGGGCGTCCACCGGCCACCAGACGACGACCGGAGCGTCGGGCAGCAGCAGCGGCAGGACCACCGAGTCCGCGTGGTCGGTCACCTCGCCGTACGTCCGCAGGACCACCGTCTCGCCGGTGCCCGCGTCCGAGCCGACGCGCACTTCCGCGTCCAGCCGGGAGTTCGTGCGGTCACGCGGGGTGCGGGCGACCCGCTTGATGACGACCAGGGTGCGCGAGGGGTGCTCGCGCGAGGCCTCCTCGGCCGCCTTGATGGAGTCGTACGCGTTCTCCTCGTCGGTCACGATGACCATCGTGAGGACCATGCCCACGGCAGGCGTGCCGATTTCGCGGCGCCCCTTCACGAGCGCCTTGTTGATCTTGCTTGCCGTGGTGTCGGTGAGGTCGATCTTCATGGCCTGCGCCAGCTCCGTCCGTCTCGTGCGAGCATCTCGTCGGCTTCCTCCGGGCCCCAGCTGCCCGAGGGGTACTGCGCGGGCTTGCCGTGCTTCTCCCAGTAACCCTCGATCGGGTCGAGGATCTTCCAGGACTCTTCCACCTCCTGGTGACGGGGAAAGAGATTGGCGTCGCCGAGCAGGACATCCAGGATCAGACGTTCGTAGGCCTCCGGGCTGGACTCCGTGAACGACTCGCCGTAAGCGAAGTCCATCGTGACGTCCCGGATCTCCATCGACGTACCCGGCACCTTCGATCCGAAGCGCACGGTCATGCCCTCGTCGGGCTGGACGCGGATGACGATCGCGTTCGCGCCGAGTTCCTCGGTGGCCGTCGAGTCGAAGGGGGAATGGGGCGCGCGCTGGAAGACCACCGCGATCTCCGTCACCCGCCGGCCCAGGCGCTTGCCGGTCCTGAGATAGAAGGGGACGCCCGCCCAGCGACGGTTGTCGACCTCCAGACGCACGGCCGCGTAGGTGTCGGTCGTCGACCTGGGGTCGATGCCGTCCTCCTGCAGATAGCCGCGCACCTGCTCGCCGCCCTGCCAGTTCGGCGTGTACTGCCCGCGCACGGTGTGCTCGCCCAGCTTCTCGGGCAGCTTGACGGCCTTGAACACCTTGAGCTTCTCGGTCAGCAGCGAGTCGGCGTCGAAGGCGGCGGGCTCCTCCATGGCGGTCAGCGCCATCAGCTGGAGCAGGTGGTTCTGGATCACATCGCGGGCGGAGCCGATGCCGTCGTAGTAGCCGGCCCGGCCGCCGATGCCGATGTCCTCGGCCATCGTGATCTGCACGTGGTCGACGTAGGACCGGTTCCAGATGGGCTCGTACATCTGGTTGGCGAAGCGCAGCGCCAGGATGTTCTGGACGGTCTCCTTGCCGAGGTAGTGGTCGATGCGGAACACCTGCTCGGGGTCGAACACCTCGTGCAGGATCTTGTTCAGCTCACGCGCGCTGTCCAGGTCGCGCCCGAACGGCTTCTCGATGACCGCACGCCGCCAGGAACCCTCCGGAGCGTCCGCGAGCCCGTGCCTCTTGAGCTGCTTGACGACCTTGGGGAAGAACTTCGGCGGTACGGAGAGATAGAAGGCGTAGTTGCCGCTGGTGCCGCGCGAGGAGTCCAACTCGTCGACGGCCGAGCGCAGTTGCTTGAACGCCGCGTCGTCGTCGAAGTCGCCCGGGATGAACCGCATGCCGTCGGCGAGCTGCTGCCAGACCTCCTCCCGGAACTCCGTACGCGCGTGCTCGCGCACCGAGTCGTGCACCACCTGTGCGAAGTCCTGGTCCTCCCACTCACGGCGGGCGAACCCGAGGAGCGAGAAGCCCGGCGGGAGCAGACCGCGGTTGGCGAGGTCGTAGACGGCGGGCATCAGCTTCTTGCGGGACAGATCGCCCGTGACGCCGAAGATGACGAGGCCGGAGGGGCCCGCGATACGGGGGAGGCGACGGTCCCGGGGGTCGCGGAGGGGGTTGGACCAGTCGAGGTCGATCCCGAGAGCGCCGCTCACGTCGCCACTCGCGTCCGCCGTCACTGCGGCCGGTTCCACGGCCGGGTCACCAGATCCCTCCGGCGCGGTGGACGCAGCTTGCGGGGCACTGTCGGGAAACGTTTCATGCCTGGTCATTCCCCCTCAACTCCCTTGCCACGCAAGGAGGTCGCCACCGCTTCGAGGAGATCCTCCCAGGCTGTCTCGAACTTCGAGACGCCCTCGTCCTCCAGCTGCTTCACGACCTCGTCGTAGGAGATCCCGAGCCTCTCCACGGCCGCCAGGTCGGCGCGGGCCCGGTCGTAACCGCCGCTCACCGCGTCGCCGTGGATGTCGCCGTGGTCGGCGGTGGCGTTCAGGGTCGCCTCCGGCATGGTGTTGACCGTGCCCGGCGCGACCAGCTCGTCGACGTACAGGGTGTCCTTGTACGCGGGGTCCTTGACGCCTGTCGAGGCCCACAGGGGGCGCTGCTTGTGGGCGCCCTGCGGGGCGAGCGCGGCCCAGCGGGCAGCGCCGAAGACCTCCTCGTACGCCTCGTACGCGAGCCGGGCGTTGGCGAGCGCCGCCCTGCCCTTGAGGGCGAGCGCCTCGTCGGTGCCGGTCTTCGTGAGGCGCTTGTCGATCTCGCTGTCGACGCGGGAGACGAAGAAGGAGGCGACGGAGTGGATGGTCGCCAGGTCGATGCCCGCGGCCTGCGCCTTCTCCAGGCCCGCGAGGTAGGCGTCCATGACCTCGCGGTAGCGCTCGAGGGAGAAGATCAGCGTGACGTTGACGCTGATGCCCCGGCCGATGACCTCGGTGATCGCCGGGAGGCCGGCCTTCGTCGCCGGGATCTTGATCATCACGTTCGGGCGGTCGACCAGCCAGGCGAGCTGCTTGGCCTCGGCGATCGTCGCGGCGGTGCGGTGGGCCAGGCGGGGGTCGACCTCGATGGAGACCCGGCCGTCGCGGCCGCCGGTCGCCTCGTACACCGGCCGCAGGATGTCGGCGGCGGCGCGGACGTCGGCGGTCGTCATCATGCGGACGGCCTCGTCCACCGTCACACCGCGCGTGGCGAGATCGGCGAGCTGCTCCTCGTAACCCTCGCCCGAGCCGATCGCGGCCTGGAAGATGGACGGGTTGGTGGTGACGCCCACCACGTGCCTGGTCTCGATGAGTTCGGCGAGGTTGCCGGATGTGATCCGCTTGCGTGAGAGGTCGTCGAGCCAGATGGAGACGCCTTCGTCGGAGAGGCGCTTCAGGTTTTCCGCGGGTGCGGTTGCTTCGGTCACAGTGATCATCTTCCTTCGTGCGATCGGATCAACCGCGGAGCGCGGCCAGCGATTCCCTGGCGGCGGCGGCGACGTTGTCAGGGGTGAACCCGAACTCTGCGAACAGGGTCTCGGCATCGGCGGAGGCGCCGAAGTGCTCCAGCGAAACGATGCGTCCGGCGTCCCCGACGTACCGGTACCAGGTCAGGCCGATGCCCGCCTCGACCGCCACCCGGGCCTTCACGGACGGCAGAAGCACGGACGCGCGGTACTCAAGGGACTGCTCCTCGAACCACTCGACGGACGGCATCGACACCACTCGCGTGCCCACACCCTCGGCCTCCAACCGCTCGCGGGCGGCGACGGCGAGCTGCACTTCGGAGCCGGTGGCGATGAGGATGACGTCGGGGGTGTCGGTCGTGGCGTCCTGGAGGACGTAACCGCCCTTCGCCGCCTCGGGGTTGGCCGGGTACGTCGGCACGCCCTGGCGGGTCAGTGCCAGGCCGTGCGGGGCCGGGTGGGTGGCGTGCCGCTTGAGGATCTCGGCCCAGGCGATCGCCGTCTCGTTGGCGTCGGCCGGTCGGACGATGTTCAGACCGGGGATGGCGCGCAGCGAGGCGAGGTGCTCGACCGGCTGGTGGGTCGGGCCGTCCTCGCCGAGGCCGATGGAGTCGTGCGTCCAGACGTACGTCACCGGGAGCTGCATCAGCGCGGAGAGGCGGACGGCGTTGCGCATGTAGTCCGAGAAGACCAGGAACGTACCGCCGTAGACACGGGTGTTGCCGTGCAGTGCGATGCCGTTCATCTCGGCGGCCATCGAGTGCTCGCGGATGCCGAAGTGGACGGTACGGCCGTACGGGTCGGCCTCCGGCAGCGGATTGCCCTTCGGGAGGAAGGAGCTGGTCTTGTCGATGGTGGTGTTGTTCGAGCCGGCCAGGTCGGCGGAGCCGCCCCACAGCTCGGGGAGCACGCCGCCGAGCGCCTGGAGGACCTTGCCGGAGGCCGCGCGGGTGGCCACCGAGGTGCCCGCGTCGAAGGACGGCAGCACGGACTCCCAGCCCTCGGGCAGCTGACCGGCCATGACACGGTCGAAGAGCTTCGCGCGCTCGGGCTGCGCGATGCGCCACTCGGCGAGCCGCTTGTCCCAGGCGGTGCGTGCCTCGGCGCCGCGGTCCAGGGCCCGGCGGGCGTGGGCGAGGACCTCGTCGGAGACCTCGAAGGTCTGCTCCGGGTCGAAGCCGAGGACGCGCTTGGTGGCCGCGATCTCGTCGGCGCCGAGGGCCGAGCCGTGCGAGGCCTCGGTGTTCTGCGCGGTCGGCGCGGGCCAGGCGATGATCGTGCGCATCGCGATGATCGAGGGGCGCCCGGTCTCGGCCTGCGCCGCCCTGAGCGCCGTGTGCAGCGCGTGTACGTCGATGTCGCCGTCGGCCGAGGGCGCGATCCGCTGCACATGCCAGCCGTACGCCTCGTAGCGCTTGAGCACGTCCTCGGAGAACGCCGTCGCCGTGTCGCCCTCGATGGAGATGTGGTTGTCGTCGTAGACGAAGACGAGGTTGCCGAGCTTCTGGTGGCCGGCCAGGGACGAGGCCTCGGCGGAGATGCCCTCCTCCAGGTCGCCGTCCGAGACGATCGCCCAGATGGTGTGGTCGAAAGGCGACTCGCCCTCCGGCGCCTCGGGGTCGAAGAGACCGCGCTCGTAGCGGGCGGCCATCGCCATGCCCACGGCGTTGGCGGCACCCTGGCCGAGCGGACCGGTCGTGGTCTCGACGCCTGCTGTGTGGCCGTACTCCGGGTGGCCGGGCGTCTTGGAGCCGTGCGTGCGGAACGCCTTCAGGTCATCCAGTTCGAGTTCATAACCTGAAAGGAAGAGCTGGGTGTAGAGGGTCAGCGAGGTGTGACCGGGGGAGAGGACGAAACGGTCGCGGCCGGTCCACTCGGGGTCGGCCGGGTCATGCCGCATCACCTTCTGGAAGAGGGTGTACGCGGCCGGGGCCAGCGCCATCGCCGTGCCGGGGTGGCCGTTTCCGACCTGCTGCACGGCATCGGCCGCCAGCAGGCGGGCGGTGTCGACGGCACGCCGGTCCAGCTCGGTCCACTCGAATCCGTCGGAGAAGCCGGCAGGTGTCTGCGGGCTCTGCTGCGTGCTCATCTTCAAGAAGTCCTCGATAAGAGCGGGTAACTGCTCTGACGCGTTCAAACTTAAAAGTCTGACTTTTGCCGGGGAAGGTGCCCGTGTGTCAGCCTTCGGTGAAAGTGGGACACCCACTGCGAGGCCGAGTCGACGTGAGAGGGACATGGCGGACAGAAGCACCCAAGGCGGCGGTGGCGGCGGCGGAGCCGGCCAGGAGACCGACGCCATCAGGACCTTCCACTTCCCGGTCGATATGAGCCTCTCCGGTGTCGGTATGCAGATCGGCGCGATGGGAATCGGCCGCACCTGGCATGCGAAGGCACTGCTGGAGCGCGTGCACCGCATCGACTTCCACGTGGTGATGCTGTTTCACTCCGGACCCGTCCGGCACATGATCGACTTCGCCGAGTACGAGGTCTCGGCCGGCGACATCCTGTGGATCCGCCCCGGCCAGGTGCACCGCTTCTCCCGAGCCGACTACCAAGGCACCGCCCTGACCATGCAGCCCGGCTTCCTCCCCCGGGCGACCGTCGAGGCGACCGGCCTCTACCGCTACGACCAGCCCCCGCTGCTGCGCCCCGGCCCGGACCAGCTCACCGCTCTGGAGCATTCACTCGCCCAGCTGGAACGCGAGTACGTCGACACCGTCACGCTGCCGCTCAGTCTGCACACCTCGGTGCTGCGGCACTCCCTGACCGCGTTCCTGCTCCGGCTCGCCCATCTCGCCGCCAGCTCCGCCGAGGCGGACCGCGAACAGAGCGACACCACCTTCACCCGCTTCCGGGACGCGGTCGAGAAGGGCTTCGCCACCAACCACAGCGTCAGCGCGTACGCCGACGCCCTCGGCTACTCCCGCCGCACCCTGGTCCGCGCGGTCCGCGCGGCCACCGGCGAGACCCCGAAGGGCTTCATCGACAAGCGGGTGATCCTGGAGGCCAAGCGGCTGCTGGCCCACACGGACCTGCCCATCGGACGGATCGGCGTCGCCGTGGGCTTCCCGGACTCCGCGAACTTCTCCAAGTTCTTCCATCAGCACACCGACACGAGTCCGGCGGCGTTCAGGGCGGAACTGGCCTGAGAGGGGGCGGAAGGGGTTCCGGCGATTGCCGGGGCCCGCTTCTCGGTTGAAGCCCTAGAGTGCGCTCCCGGCCTGCCAGTCCGCCCAGGACAGGTTCCACCCGTTGAGGCCGTTGGCCGGGTCCACGGTGACCTCGTCCGAGTTCTTGACGATCACCACGTCGCCGAGCATCGAGCTCTTGTAGAACTTGTAGCCGTCCACGGAGGTGTCGTCCGCGCCCTGGGTGTCGTGCATGCTCACGCATCCGTGACTGGTGTTGCTGCTGCCGAAGACCGACGTCGACGCCCAGTAGTTGCCGTGGATGAAGGTGCCGGAGGTGGTCAGGCGCTGGGCGTGCGGCACGTCCGGGATGTCGTACTCGTCGCCGAGACCGACGGTCGAGGACTCCATCCGGGTTTCCTTGAACCGCTCGCTGATCACCATGATTCCCGACCAGGTGGTGTGGTCGGCGTCGCCGCCGGTCACCGGATAGGTGGCGAGGGTCGAGCCGTCCCGCACGACCGTCATCGTCTTCGTCGCCAGGTCGACCGTGCTGATCTGGGAACGGTCGATGTTGAAGACGACGTCTTTGGACTGGGTGCCGTAGACACCGTCGGTGCCCTCGACGTCCTTCAGACGCAGACTCAGCGTGATCTTCGTACCCGCGGCCCAGTACTCCTCGGGCCGGAAGTCGAGCCTGGTGTCGCTGAACCAGTGGCCGACCACCTCGACGGCCGGCTCCGCCGTCACCGTGATCGCCTTCTCGACGGCGGCCCGGTCGGAGACGGCCTTCGTGAAATTGAGCGACACGGGCATGCCGACGCCGGAGGTCGAATTCGCCTCGGGGGTGAAATAGCCCAGGAAGGTCTCGCCGGGAGACTTGGTGGTGAAGGTCGCCGTCTTCTCGTCGGCGCCTTCGGCCTGGGCCGTGACCGTGTATTTGGTGCCGGAGAACGGGTTCGCGCTCGACGTCCACTTCGTGCGGTCGTCGTTGTAGGACCCGGCCAGGGTGGAGCCGTCGTTGCCGGTGACCTTCACGGCCGACAGGGTGCCGTCGGCCACGGCGACCTCGACCGGACCGGTGAAGGCCGCCTTCGTCGTACCGTCGGCGGGGGTGACGGTGATCGTCGGCACCTTGGCCTTCGTCTCCGCCTGGGTACTGGCCGCGGGCGTCGCGCTCGTCTCCTGCGACGCGTCCGCCGAGGCGCTGCAGCCCGTCAGGACGGCGGCCGGGACGGCACCGAGCACGGCGAGGATCCCGCGCCGGGACCACGCCGGACGGCCGGGCCGGTTCGATGCCTGCCGTTCGGACCGGTCCGGTATCTGCTCGGACCGGTCCGATATCTGAGGGTCGACCACGGCACGCCTTTCTTAGATCACCACCACTGCTGGTGCATAGTGCGCCTCTTCCATTTGTTGATTCTTTGAATCGAGGGGGTTTCTCCTTAGATTCCTGTGAAGACGCCCCCTGAGGGACGGCCTGAAAACAGGCCCGGCCGCGTGCGCTTTCCTGCGGCCTCAGCGGGTTTCCGGCCGCCGCCACCCCAGCGCTCGCGAAATCCCGCGTGCCGCGACCCGCACGGCCGGGATCAGCACCGGTACCTGCGCGTCGCTGTGGGGGACCACGACCGACACGGCGGCGATGACCCGGCCGCCCGCGCCGCGCACCGGAGCGGCCACCGACAGGGCGTCCTCGGTGATCTGGCGACTGCTCACCGCCACGCCCGCGTGTCGTACTTCGGCCAGCTCCCGGCGCAGCCTGGCCGGATCGGTGAGGGTGTACGGGGTGAAGGCGGCCAGCGGGCGTTCGCAGTAGGCCTCCTGGAACGCCGGGTCGTCGTGCGCGAGCAGCGCGAGTCCCACGCCGGTGGCGTGCAGCGGCCAGCGGGCGCCGACCTGGATGCGTACGCCGACTGCCGAGCGCCCGGAGATCCACGCGATGTAGACGACCTCCGAGCCGTCGCGGACCGCCAACTGCACGTTCTCGTGCGTCGCTTCGTACAGGTCCTCCAGATACGGCAGGGCGATCTGGCGCAGCGCGAGCCCGCGGGGAGCGAGCGCCGCGAGCTCCCAGAGGCGCAGTCCCACGTGGTACACACCCTCCTCGTCCCGTTCCAGGGCGCCCCACTCGGTGAGCGCGCCGACGAGCCGGTGCGCCGTTGTGAGGGTGAGCCCTGCCCGGCGGCTTATGTCCGTCAGGGACAGTGCCGGGTGCTCGTGGTCGAACGCGGCGAGCACGGCGAGGAGACGGCCGGGGGCGGACAGCGCGGTCATGGCCATGGGTATGAGTCGAGTCCGGCTTCGACGACCCGTTGCGGGAGCATGTGCAGGATGATCGCGCTCTGGTCGTTTCCGAGCCGCGAGCTCAGCTCCCGTTCGATGACGGGCTCCCCTGGTCCTGGCCCCGGCCGGGGCGGTTCGTCCGTACGGAACACAGCATGACGCGAGGCCGGGTCGGCAACAACTACTGGCGTCGACGATTGTCGCTCTTGGTTTCGGTCTCGTGACGCCGGAGCCTGGCGCGGTTCCATGTCCCAGGACCCTCAATGGGCGGTCACGTCCACGAACACCGGGTTCGCGTAGAACCAGGTGTCGGCCCACGGGTCACCGTCCCCCGGCGCGTGCGGAATCGGCCCGTGCGGGTCGACAGCGGCGCCCAGATACCCCGCGCCGTTGCGGTTGCCGTCGCTGCCGCGCAGCCGGACGTAGAAGGACTCCTCGCCCGCGACCAGCGGAATGCGCAGCGTGTACGTCCCCTTCCGGCCGCCGACGTCCACGGTGCGGACGACCTTGGTGTCCGGCGCCCGCCACTCGTCGCGGACGGCGACCGGGCCGCTTACCGTGCCGCGGATCACGTCCACGTGCGCCAACTCGGGCACGGTTCCCTGTGGATTGGGGCGCGAGGCGCTCGTCACCGTGACCGACAGGGTCAGCTTGTCGCCCTTGCGGGCGCGCAGCCGGCCGCCCAGCGTCACACCCCGCCCCTGGTCGCGGTCCCGCTTCAGCCGGACGTCGAGTCCGTCGATCAGGTGCCCGTGGTCGAGCCAGACCCGGCCCGCACGCAGGCCCGACATCACCGCGCGGTAGCCGTAGCGGGTAACGCCGACGTGCGTGCGGCTGAACTGGCCGGGCCAGAAGTCGCTGCCGGGCTGCGGGGTGTCGGTGTTCACCGGGTCCGGCAGCCTGCCGGTGTTGTCGAAGTTCTGCCCGGCCGCCCAGTCGCCGTTCTTCCAGGTGTCGAACACGACGCGGTGGGCGTCGGAGTTGGTGGTGACCGAGAACAGCTTGCCCTCGGCGAGCATGGCGTCCCAGAGGCCGCCGACGGTCGCGGTCGCCCAGTCGAAGCCGCCGTAGGTGAGGTAGGCGTCCGCCGGGTAGCCGGGCCAGGACTGGGCCGAGGGCTTGTTCTCGTACTCGCCGCGAATCGAGTTCGTGCCGCGCAGGCCGGGGATGGCCGCGCCCTGAGCACCCGGTGCGCCCTCCATGCCGATCACGATCTCGGACGCCGCGTCCCGCCAGTCGCGCATCTCGTGCGGGGAGTCGATACCCAGGCGCAGCGGGTGGTTGGCGAGGACCAGGACGTCGTCGACGTATCCGGTGCGGCGCTGCTCGGCCAGCCACTTGATCGCGGCGACGGCGTGCGCCTGGTTGCGAACCGTGTTCGGGTTGTCGGCGGCGCCGTCGGTGTAGCCGAGCAGTTTGCCGTCGTAGGCCAGCTCGAACCGCGTGAGCAGGTCGACTTCGTGCGGGCCCGGCGCGGCGAAGACCGTGGCGTGCTCGGCGGCGGGGATGTACCACTCAAGGCCCTGGAAGATCAGCTGACGCGGATTCTCGGCGCGCGCTTTGAGGATCTCCCCGCGCTCCAGCGGAGCCCCGTACTGGGCGTGCCCGAAGTTGGAGTGCTCGGTGAACACCATCCAGTCGAGGCCGTATGTGGCGCTCGCGGCGGCGAGTTGGGAGAAGGTGTACTTCGCGTCGTGGCTGTAGACCGTGTGGATGTGGTGGTCGCCGACGAGATAAGCGAGGCGCGGATCGTTGCCGCCGAGGCTCTGCCCGCGAGCGGCCGCCGGGGTCGCGAGCGAACCGGCGGCGAAAGCGGCGCTGAACAGACCCGCTCGGCGCAGGAGTTGGCGTCTGGAGACGCTCTGTGCGTCGAGGTGGGACGAGGAGACGGACGGATCGGCCCAGGCGGGCAGTTGCTGCTCGGTCATGACGGTGTGCGCCCCTCGGGTCAGTGGTTCATGAACGACGTGACGGGCAGCGCGCGTTCGACGATCCGCACGTCCCCGAGCCTGCCGTACAGGATCTGGTCGATCTTCCCCGCGTACTCGTAGCCGCCGAGCAGCCAGGGCAGCCCGAGGGAGGTGAGACCGACGGCGACCGCCGTGGGGTTGCGGGCGACGGGGCAGCCCTGGACGTACATCGTCGTGTGCGAACCGTCGTTGACGACGGCGACGTGCCACCACTGCTCCCGGGCCGTCTCGTCACCCCAGTTGGTGGCGATGCCCTGCTGGTTGAGCGGGCGCACCGCCCACTGCGGACCTGGCCCGTCGGACAGCGAGAGTGTCGCGAGCGGCTCGTCGGGGTCACCTTCGGTCTTACCGGCGCCGCCACCCGTTCCGGTGCGGCTGACCAGCCCGGCCCACGCGTTGCGCGAGCCGTCCCAGTCGGCGGGCACCTGGTAGAAGGCCTCGATGGTGTAACCGCGCTTGAAAGTGGCCGAGTTGAGAGGGGCGCCGTCGATGGTGCGCAGGTAGGCGCCCTTCAGCGGAGGCTTGCCGCCCTGGAAGTCGAGGCTGCCGTGCCCCGGCTGGTCCGGGTGATGGTCCGACGACCAGGTGAGGGCACCGTCGCCGACCTTGACCAGCGTCAGATCGTTGCCGTGGCCCGACAGGTCGCGCACGGTCCCCTCGACAGCTCGGCCGTCCTCGTGCCCGTCGAAGCGCCAGTACGCGACGGTGTCCCGCACCAGCATCTTCGAAGCGGGCCGGGACGCGCGCGGGTTATCGGCGCGAAGCCCGCGAAGCGCTTCTCGAAGTCGATGTCGACCGAGAACCGGTCGGCGCCGCCGCTGAGTTCCATCTCCTGGCGTTCGAGCTCGTTGAGCCCTTCGGCCGCCCGGCCCAGGATCCACGGCGAGACAGTCTCGACGTCGATGGTGTCTCGGTCGAGATCGAAGCGGTACAGACGGATCATCGCCGCGCCGCCGTAGTAACGGTTCTGATAGTTCGTCAGGTGCAGGTGGACGTCGTTCCCGGCCGTGTTCGTGCGGGTGGCACGGCCGGCGGGCCAATTGTGCCCGTTGAGGGTGAGGAAGATCTGGTCGTGGTCACGGATCAGCCGGTCCCACAGCTGCTGCCCGTAGGAGGAGAGGGCGTCGTCGCCGTAGAGGAGTTCGTGCGTGGTGAGGATGACGGGTGTCCTGGGGTGCTTGGCGATGACCTCGTTCGCCCACGCGTACCCCTTCGCCGACAGCCGCCAGTCCAGGGCGAGGACGAGCCACTCCCGGCCGGCCGCCTCGAAGAGATGGAAGGTGTTGTAGCCGTCCGGCGAGGCGCCGCCGAAGGTGCGCTTGCTCGCGAAGCGCTGCGGCCCGAAGGCGTCCAGGTAGGGGGTCGAGCCGCGCTGGTCGTCCGTGGACGACCGGATGTCGTGGTTGCCCGCGAGGACGCTGTATCCCACCCCGCGCCGGTCGAGCAGCTCGAAGGCCTTGCCCGCCGCGTCGAACTCGGCCTTCGCGCCGTTCTCCGTGATGTCGCCCAGGTGGGACAGGAAGACGATGTTCTCGTTCCTGCCCTGCTCCAGGAGATAGCGGAGCGACGCCTCGATGGGCGCGGGATTGATGCTCGCCCCGTCGAAGAGGTACTGGGTGTCGGGCATCACGGCGAGCGTGAAGCGGCGGCTGTCGGCGTCGGGCCGCCAGGTCGCTCCCGCCGAGGCGGGTACGGCCGCCTGTGCGGTGCCGAGCGCGGGCAGCGAGACCGCCGTCGCCGCGCCGATCAATGCGGTGGCCCGCAGGAAGTTCCTTCTGCCGGCGTCGGCCTCATCGGCCTCCGTCCGGTCGTGCGAGGTACACATGTCTGTTGTGCTCCATCGAAGAGTGGTGAGGTCGCGCGTGCGCCGAGAGGTGATGAGGTCAGGGCACGCACAGCGTCCAGGACCAGTGGATGGGCGCCGGCCGCGATGAGGCAGGAGGGCGAGGTGTCGGGCCGGTGCGCGCCACAGCGACAGGACGGGGGCGGGAACGGCACGGAAGCGGATTCGCCCGGTCGTACGTCGGGCAGCTCGGCCGGCGCCGTGCGGGTGCCGCCGTCCGTGAGGGCCGGCGACCACTGGGCCCGCCGGTCACTCCAGACTCATGGAGGCCGACGCCTGCGCGCCAGGCCGGTCTGCCGTCGTTCACTCGTCGGAGAATGCCGTGGTCCCAGAACCCCCAGATGAAACCCCTCTGAAGACCTGGGGTTGACTCGATGGCGGCCCGTGAGGACCAGGTCGTGGAAGAGCAGCCCGGTGAACAGCACATCGGGCCGTTCGGCGCCCACGAGCTCTCCTTCTCGTCAAAAATCTGCAAGCGGGCACAGGATCGTGCGCGCCTCGCAGAGACCGGGCGATATCCGAGCAGAATCGAGCATGGAAATGATCAACTCTTCCTCGGCACCAGCGGCGTGCGGCCGGGCGGTCGGGTGATGGACACGACTGTCGCCCGGGTGCCGGTCCCAGGAAAGGCGGAGACGGCGTGAAGCTGACAATTCTGGGCGGCGGCGGATTCCGGGTGCCGCTCGTGTACGGAGCGCTCCTCGGGGACCGGGCCGAGGGCCGCGTCACCCAGGTCGTGCTCCACGACCTGGACGCGGAGCGGCTCTCCGCCGTCTCCCGTGTCCTGGCCGAGCAGGCGGCGGGCGTCCCGGACGCTCCGGAGGTCACCGCCAGCACCGACCTCGACGAGGCCCTGCGCGGCGCCGACTTCGTCTTCTCCGCGATCCGTGTCGGCGGCCTCGAAGGACGCGCCGCCGACGAGCGGGTGGCCCTGGACGAGGGCGTCCTCGGCCAGGAGACGGTCGGCGCCGGCGGCATCGCCTACGGCCTGCGCACGGTGCCCGTCGCCGTCGACATCGCACGACGCGTGGCCCGCCTCGCCCCCGACGCCTGGGTGATCAACTTCACCAACCCGGCCGGTCTTGTCACCGAGGCCATGTCCCGCCACCTCGGCGACCGCGTGATCGGCATCTGCGACTCGCCGGTCGGCCTCGGCCGCCGTATCGCCCAGGTCCTCGGCGCCAACCCGCGCGAGGCGTGGATCGACTACGTCGGCCTCAACCACCTCGGCTGGGTACGGGGCCTGCGCGTCGCGGGCCGGGACGAACTCCCGCGCCTGCTCGCCGACCAGGAACTGCTCGGCTCCTTCGAGGAGGGCAGACTCTTCGGCCCGGAGTGGCTCCAATCCCTGGGCGCGATCCCGAACGAGTACCTGCACTACTACTACTTCAACCGCGAGACCGTACGGGCCTACCAGCAGGCCGAGAAGACCCGCGGGGCTTTCCTGCGCGACCAACAGGCAGCGTTCTACGACGAGATGAAGCGCCCGGACGCCGCCGCGCTGACCGCCTGGGACCGTACGCGTGCCGAGCGCGAGGCCACGTACATGGCGGAGAACCGGGACGCGGCCGGCGCCGGTGAACGCGACGCCGACGACCTCTCCGGCGGCTACGAGAAGGTGGCGCTCGCCCTGATGCGGGCCATCGCCCGCGACGAGCGCACCACCCTGATCCTCAATGTCCAGAACCGCGGCACGCTTTCCGTGCTCGACGCCGAGGCCGTCATCGAGGTGCCCTGTCATGTCGACGCCAACGGCGCGCACCCTGTCGCCGTCGACCCGCTGCCCGACCACGCCACCGGACTGGTCTGCGCGGTCAAGGCGGTGGAACGGGAGGTCCTGTCCGCGGCCGAGTCGGGCTCGCGCACGACCGCGGTGAAGGCCTTCGCCCTGCACCCGCTCGTGGACTCGGTGAACGTCGCGCGCAGACTTGTGGATGGCTACACCTCGGTCCACCCCGGCTTGGCGTACCTGGAGTAAGCGCTTTCCATCTTCCTGGAGAATTCCTGTGCATCTGGAGACTTCCTATGCATGACGAACGCCGCCGCATCGAGGAGCGCGTCGCACGCGTCCACGACCAGCGCATCAAGCCCGCGGCCTACGCCGCGGCCGTGCCCTTCGAGGTGGAGGCGTGGCAGGTTCCCGGTGAGCCCGTCCCGTTCGAGGAGGCCGCCTCCGCCTCGTACAGGCCCTTCGCCATGGACACCCCGTGGGGCCCACCGTGGGGAACCACATGGTTCCGGATGCGTGGCACCGTGCCGCCCGAGTGGAGGGGCAAACGAGTCGAAGCCGTCATCGACCTCGGGTTCGTCGGCGGCTGGCCCGGCAACCAGGCCGAGGCGCTCGTCCACCTCACCGACGGCACGCCGCTCAAGGCGGTCAACCCGCTCAACCACTACGTGGCGATCGCCAACCCGGCGACGGGCGGCGAGGAGATCGACTACCTGGTCGAGGCGGCGTCCAACCCGGACATCCTGGCCAACGGCTTCGCCCGCCCGACCGCCCTCGGCGATGTCCTGACGGCCGGCGACAAGCCCCTCTACACCTTTCGCCGCGCCGACATCGCCGTCCTGGACGAAGAGGTCTGGCACCTCGACCTGGACATCCAGGTGCTGCGCGAACTGATGCTGGAGCTGGGCGAGCACGACCCGCGCCGGCACGAGATCATGCACGCGCTCGACCACGCCCTGGACCTCCTGGACCTGGACGACATCTCCGGCTCGGCGGCCGGGGTCCGCGCCGCTCTCGTACCCGTACTGTCCAAGCCCGCGCACGCCAGCGCCCACACCCTCTCCGGCGTCGGCCACGCACACATCGACTCCGCCTGGCTGTGGCCGATCCGCGAGACCAAGCGCAAGACCTCCCGCACCTTCTCGAACGTCACCTCACTCGCCGACGAGTACGAGGAGTTCATCTTCGCCTGCTCGCAGGCCCAGCAGTACGAGTGGGTGCGCGACAATCACCCTCGGGTCTGGGCTCGTATCAAGGAGTCGGTCGAGCGGGGCCAGTGGGCGCCGGTCGGCGGCATGTGGGTCGAGGCCGACGGAAACCTGCCGGGCGGTGAGGCGCTCGCCCGCCAACTCGTCCACGGCAAACGGTTCTTCATCGAGCACTTCGGCGTGGAGACCAAGGGCGTCTGGCTGCCGGACTCCTTCGGCTACAACGCCGCCTACCCGCAGCTCGCCAAACTCGCCGGCAACGAGTGGTTCCTGACCCAGAAGCTCTCCTGGAACCAGACCAACAAGCTGCCCCACCACACCTTCTGGTGGGAGGGCATCGACGGCACCCGCATCTTCACCCACTTCCCGCCCGTCGACACCTACAACGCCAGCTTCAGCGGCGAGGAGATGGCCCACGCCGTCCGCAACTACGCCGACAAGGGCCGCGGTACGCGCTCACTCGCCCCTTTCGGCTGGGGCGACGGCGGTGGCGGTCCCACCCGCGAGATCATGGAACGGGCACGCAGACTGGCGGACCTGGAGGGCTCGGCCAAGGTCGTCATCGAACATCCCGACGCGTTCTTCGCCGCCGCGCGAGAGGAGTACCCGGACGCCCCGGTCTGGGTCGGCGAGCTCTACCTGGAGCTGCACCGCGCGACCTACACCTCGCAGGCCCGCACGAAACAGGGCAACCGCAGGAGTGAACACCGGCTCCGCGAGACCGAGTTGTGGGCGACCACGGCCGCGCTGCACACGCCGGGCTACTCCTACCCGTACGAGCAGCTGGACCGGCTCTGGAAGACGGTCCTGCTGCACCAGTTCCACGACATCCTGCCGGGGTCCTCGATCGCCTGGGTGCACCGCGAGGCGGAGGCCGAATACGCCCGCGTGGCCGCGGAGTTGGAGGCGCTGACGACGCAGGCGCTTGCGGCGCTCGGCGCCGGGGAGACCCGGGTCTTCAACACCAGCCCGTACGACCGCGCCGAGGTGCTCCGTACGTCGGCGGGCGTCCCGATGTACGCGGAGGTACCGGCGAGCGGCAGCGCCCCCCTCGCCGTCGCCGAGTCGCCGCACCCGGTGACGGTCACCGGCCGCGTCCTCGAAAACGGCCTGGTGCGCGTCGAGTTGGCCGAGGACGGCACCCTCGCCTCCGTGCGTGACCTCAAGGCGAACCGCGAAGTCCTCGCAGACAAGGGCAACTTGCTCCGCCTGCACAGCGACCTGCCGAACCACTGGGACGCCTGGGACGTCGACAAGCACTACAGGAACCGCTACACCGACCTCCTGGACGCCGACTCGATCACCGTCGTGGACGAGGACCCGCTGCTCGGCGCGATCAGGGTGGAACGCGCCTTCGGCAAGGGCTCGCGGATCGTGCAGACGATCACTGTCCGCGCGGGCAGCCCCCGCATCGACTTCGAGACGGAGATCGACTGGCACGAGGCCGAGAAGTTCCTGAAGGCCGCCTTCCCGGTGGACATCAGGGCCCCGCACTCCTCCGCGGAGATCCAGTTCGGTCATGTCCGGCGCCCCACCCACACGAACACCAGCTGGGAAGCGGCCCGTTTCGAGGTGTACGGCCACCGCTGGGTGCACGTCGGCGAACCCGGCTACGGCGTCGCGGTCATCAACGACTCGACGTACGGCCACGACATCTCCCGCACGGTCCGCGAGGACGGCGGTACGACGACGACGGTCCGGCTCTCCCTGGTGCGCGCCCCGCGCGTGCCCGACCCCGAGGCCGACCAGGGCAGGCACCGCTTCACGTACTCGCTCCTGCCGGGCGCGAGCATCGATGACGCGGTCGCGGAGGGCTACGCGCTCAACCTGCCGCTGCGGGTGGCGGAGGCCGGGCCGGCCGAGTCCGTCGTCTCCGTCGACGGCGAGGGCGTCACCATCGAGGCGGTCAAGCTCGCCGACGACGCCTCGGGCGATGTCGTCGTACGCCTCTACGAGTCCCGGGGCGGCCGGGCCACCGGCATCCTGCGCACCGGCTTCGCGCTGGCGGGCGCCAAGGTCACCGACCTCCTGGAGCGCCCTTTCCCGGAATCTGACGTGAACGTGAATGTGGACGTGAACGCGGACGTGGACGTGGACGGCGACGCGGTGACGGTGTCACTGCGGCCGTTCGAGGTGCGGACGCTGCGGCTGGCGCGGCGCCGCCCGTAGAACACGGGAGGGTGCCCGGCCGTCATCGGCCGGGCACCCTTTTTCGTGCGACTACTTGGTGCGATCAGCCGGTGAAGCCGGCCGTGATGGAAGTGAACTGCCAGTTGGTCTGGTTGATACCGGAGCAGTTGGCGACCACTCCGCCACCGGCGCACGGCCGGTCGCGGTTGACCGCCCAGTAGGCGAGGCGGGCGATGTGGTGGGAGTTCGACCAGTCACGGATTTGGGTCCAGATCGCCGGCGAGGTGAGCTCCTGTTGGTCGCTGAGCCCGTTCATGCCGGAGATGCCGATGTGCGCGTACGCCGTGGCGTCGTCCCAGCCGAAGGTGGACTTCAGCTTGGTCTTCAGGCCCTCGGTGGCGTTCACCGTGTTGCCGTACATGTCTGCGCCGCCGCTGAAGTCGAACGGCATGATGGTGAACACGTCGATGTCGGCGCCCAGTGCAAAGGCCCGCTCGATGAGCCGGTTGCCCCAGGTGGTCGGGCCGGTCGTCGACGTGCCGAAGGTGATGATGGTGCGCAGACCCGGGTTGTTCGCCTTGACGATCCTCAGGGCGTTGAGAATCCGGTCCTGGACGACCGCGTTCTCGAACTCGTCCGTGTTCTCGATGTCGACGTCGATCGCCTTGAGCCCGTACGCGTTGATCACCTGCTGGTACGCGCCCGCCAGTGCTTCCGGCGTCGAGCAGTTCGGCCCGAGCTTGTTGCCGCTCCAGCCGCCGATCGACGGCACGATGTCACCGCCCGCGGCACGCACGGAGTTGATGACCGACTGGTCGTTGCCGCCGGTCAGCGGGCGCGAGCCGTCCCAGGCCGGGCTGCAGCCGCCCGAGGAGAGGATGAACGCCATCGTGAACCACTTGATCCCGGTGGAGCTCATCACCGTACTCACGGCCGGCGGATCGCCCCAGCCGAGGTAGAGGTACGGCGCCGCCTGCTTGAAGTTGGTACTTGGGGTGCCTGCGTTCGTCGTCACGGAAAGGGAGTTGGAGGCGGCGGAGAGGTTCCCTGCCGCGTCCCGTGCCCGCACCGTGAATGCGTAGGCGGTGCTCGGCGTCAACCCGCTGACCGTGCCGCTGGTGCCCGAGACACTGAGCACCTGGTTGGCGCCGCTGTAGACGTTGTAGCCGGCGACGCCGACGTTGTCGCTGGAGGCGCCCCACGACAGGGACACGCTGGAGGAGGTCTTGCTGGGAGAGGTCAGACCGGTGGGCGCGGTCGGCGCCTGGGTGTCCGAACCACCGCCGCCCGGACCGTCCAGGCTGACGTCGTCGGCGTAGTAGGTCCCCTGGCCGTACCAGCCGTGCGTGTAGATCGTGGCGCTGGTCTGCGAGGCACCGGTCGTGAAGTTCACGGTGAGCAGGCTGTACGACGACGTGGATGTCGTCCACGTCGCCGCGCCGCCGTCCACGCCCAGGTACACATAGCTGCCACGCACCCAGGCCGTCAGGCTGTACGCCGTGTTCGGCTGGACGGTGGCGGTCTGGCTGCACTTGGCGTTGTTGCTCGAACTCGCCGCCCCCGCAAGGGCCTTGGTGCCGCCGTGTACGGGGGTGGAGACGATCGAGCCCAGGTTCCCGGTGCAGGACCAGGGGGACACCGCGCCCGACTCGAAGCCGGGGTTGGTGAGGATGTTGGCCGCATGGGCCGTGGTGGGCAGGGCGACCGCTCCGGCCAGAGCCAGGGCGGCGGTGCCGAGCAGAGCGATGAGGCGACGTCTGGAACGTCTGAGGAAGTTGATGCGCACGCGATCTCCCTGAAGAAATGGGGGTGTTCGGGAGTGCTGAGGGATGCGCACCCAAGTTGGTATGGACCAATCGAGCTGTCAAGATGCTGTGCGCTGATTGGTCCAGACCGGTAAGGGGTGGTGGGGGAGTGGTCTAGGCGGGCGCGATGGCGGACGCGGCTGCGGCCGCCGGGGCGATGCCCGACGCGATGGCCGGAGACGCCGCGGGAGTGAGGACCGGTGTGACGGCCGGTGTCGCCGCGGGAGCGATGACCGGCGTCACGGCAGGTGTCGCCGCGGGGGCGATCACCGGCGTGACGGTCGGCGTGAGCACGCTCTCCGTCACCGGGGCGGTCCTGGTCTCCGCGACCGGGGCCACGGCGGCCTCCACGGCGGGCGTGGCGGGCAGCGTCTCGGCGCGCTGCTGCGGCACCGCCACCGGGCGTACCGGACGCGGTCCCGTAACCACGGCGTAGTCCTGCCCGAGCAGTGCGGGAACCAGTTCGCCGGTCTCCTCGCCGAGTGCCAACTGCACTGCCGCCCAAGGGGCGTTGATCCCGCAGAGTGCGAGTTGGTGCAGCCCGCCGGCCGGCCGGGTGTTGACGTCCATGAGGACCGGCTCGTCGCCGAACATCCGGAACTGAATGTTCGTCAGGTAGTGCAGGCCGAACGCCTCCGCGAGCCGGCGCGCGGGGTCGATCCAGGTGGGGTGGAGCGTGAAGCCGCGACGGCGCCCGTTCTTGGTGCGGCCCACCGCCATCCGGACCCGGCCGTCGGGCCCGGTGAGGCAGTCGACGGACACCTCCGGCTCCGCCAGGAGCGGCATCACCAGCCAGTCGACGGGCTTCCCGGCTCCCCGCAGAGCGTCCTGAACCAGGCTCAACGGCACGTGCGAGCTGGGGAATCCGTTGAGGTGCATGAGTGAGAAGGGGGCGCGTGTGATCACCCGGAAACCCACCCCGCCCGCACCGGCGGCGGGCTTGAAGCAGGCCTTGTGGCCCGCGGCCTCCAACGCCTCGACGGCGACGAGGAGTTCCTCCTCGTTGCGGACGCGCCACCACGGCGGCACCGGAATACCCACGGCCTGCAGCGCCTGATATGCCGTCACCTTGTCGTGGAAAATGGCCACGGCCTCGGAGGGCGGCGCGAGCAGGGCCGTACCGAGCGCGGCGAACTCCGCGCGATGAGCCACGATCGCCGACTGGTGGAGCACGGGCACGAACACGTCGATCTCGTGCCGGGCGCACTGGTCGAGGGCGTACTCGACGTACGCGGCCCGGGAGAGGCCCTCGGGCTCCATGGCGGCGGTGTCGGCGGCGGCCAGGATGGGCGAGTCGGCGTCTCCGTGTGTCGCATGGATCTCGACCGGGCGTCGCTGCGGATTACTTCGCAGCTGATCCATGAAGAACACGTTCTCCGCGTACGTGCGGTTGAGCCAGACGCGTACGCGAGAACCCATGCAGGCCGCCTTTCACGGTTCCCGGGCACGGCGGAGCAGGCCGTGCCCGGCCAGGGGAGAGGGAGGTACACCAAGCCGCCGCAGACCGAGGAAGGTTCAGCGCGGTGGTGTTGGGGCGATCATAAGGGGCGCGGGACGGGTGTGGCGCTACAGGCGTGTTACGGATTCCCGAATTGTGGACCCCGGCTCCCGCAGGACGGTCTTGTCCGGCCCCGCTCGGATGTGTTCTTGTGTTGCTATTCGTGTTCGTGGAAGGGGCGAGGGTGGATTCGACGGCCGGCCGTTCGGGACAACTGCTGGCCATCAGCGATCTGCACATCGGGTACGCCGAGAACCGCGCTCTCGTCGAGCAGATGCGCCCTGGGTCCGACGACGACTGGCTTCTGGTGGCCGGTGACGTCAGCGAGAGCGTGGCCGACATCCGCTGGACCCTCGAGACGCTCAGCGGCCGATTCCGCAAGGTGATCTGGGCACCCGGCAACCACGAGCTGTGGACCCACCCGAAGGATCCGGTGCAACTGCGCGGCGTCGCCCGCTACTGGCATCTGGTCGCGCTCTGCCGGGAGTTGGGCGTCACGACCCCCGAGGACCCCTACCCCGTCTGGGACGGTCCCGGCGGCCCCGCCGTCATCGCCCCGCTCTTCCTGCTCTACGACTACTCGTACCTGCCGAAGGGCTGCACGACCAAGGAGGAGGGGCTCGCCTACGCCGAGGGCACCGGCGTGATCTGCACCGACGAGCACTTCCTGCACCCAGATCCCTATCCGAGCCGCGAGGCCTGGTGCCGGGCCCGGGTCGCCGAGACCGAGCGCAGACTCGCCGAACTGCCCGACGACCTGCCCGTGATCCCGGTCAACCACTACCCGCTGGACCGCCATCCGACGGACATCCTGCGCTACCCCGAGTTCGCGATGTGGTGCGGCACCACGCTGACCGCCGACTGGCACCGCAGATTCCGCATCGAGACCATGGTCTACGGTCATCTCCACATCCCACGGACCACCTGGCACGAAGGCGTCCGATTCGAAGAGGTGTCCGTGGGCTACCCCCGCGAATGGCGCACCCGCCCGGGACCGCCAGGTACGCTGCGCCGCATTCTGCCGATGGAGGTCGAAGCAGGTGATCGAGGAGCTGCTCCCGGAGTCCGTGGTGGCCGTGGAGAGCTACGGTGACGACGGGGCCGAGGATACGACTTTGTACCCCGAGGAGCAGGCGCTCCTGACCCGCGCCGTGGCGAAGCGGCGCCGCGAGTTCACCGCCGTACGTGGCTGCGCCAGGCGAGCCATGGACAAGCTCGGCGTGGCCCCGGCGCCCATCCTGCCCGGCGAGCGCGGCGCCCCGCAGTGGCCCGCCGGCCTGATCGGCAGCATGACGCACTGCGAGGGTTACACCGCCGCCGCGGTCGCCCGCGCCACCGACCTGGCCTCCCTCGGCATCGACGCCGAACCTCACCTGGTGCTCCCGGACGGCGTCCTGGGCGCCGTGGCCCTGCCCACCGAGGTGGCCCGGCTGGGAAGCCTCGGGGTCCGGATCCCCGACGTGCACTGGGACCGGCTGCTGTTCAGCGCCAAGGAATCGGTCTACAAGGCGTGGTTCCCGCTCACCGCGAAGTGGCTGGACTTCTCCGAGGCGGACATCGACATCTTCGTGGACCCCGGGGCCGGGGTCCACCCGCTGTCGGGGCGGCTGCGCGCGAAGCTTCTCGTACCGGGCCCGCTGGTCGGCGGTGACCGCCTCGGGTTCTTCGACGGTCGCTGGACCGTACAGCGGGGCCTGGTCACGACAGCCGTCACGGTGCCGCACGGCTGAGCCTGCCTGGGCTTGCCGCAGCTGCTGGAGTCCGGCCGGCCACCGGCCTCAGAGCTGTGTCGGCTCGGGGCACCAGGTGTGCAGCAGCCGGAAGAACGACTCCTCGTTTCCCGCGAGCCCGGCCGCCGCCAGCGCCTCCTCCGCCTCGGCCAGAGCGGAGGGCGGCACCACGGGTGGTCGGCGCCCGTCCGGCGGGCTGTCGAAGGCGGCTCGGACGGTCTGGAGGAGACGCAGGTAGGCCTGCACGGCGGCGCGTTCGTGATCGGTCAGTACGGCGGTCGGCATCGGACGGCTCTCCCCGGGTCGGCTGGTCGAAGCGATACATGGCGGTACTGACTCCAGCTTGCCGTCCGCCACTGACAATGCCGTTTCGGTACACGGAGGTTCGCCCGCTTAGCGGAGGCGAAACCTCACGGAAATCCCTTGGGGGACGAGGGCCCTAGGCTGGAACGGAGACCTGGGAACCGCTTTCTCGGCGGCTTGCCGGCTGCCTCGACGGTGGCTCGGGCGCTGCCTTGACGGTGGCTTCGGGCTGTCTGCACGGCGGCCCGGGAACAGGAGGTGAGCCCATGGCCGACGTACCGCCCAAGCGCCCGCGGCGCACCCTGCGCTCGGTGGGTGACGGGGAACTGCGCCTGCACCACCGCGTCGTGCACGGCTACCGGCGCGCCTACCGGATGGCGGGCGAGGGTCCCGCACTCGTCCTGATCCACGGCATCGGCGACTCCTCGGACACCTGGGGAGAGCTGATCCCCGACCTCGCCCGCACCCACACGGTGATCGCGCCCGATCTCCTCGGCCACGGGGCGTCCGACAAACCGCGGGCCGACTACTCGGTGGCCGCGTACGCCAACGGAATACGTGATCTGCTCACCACCCTCGACATCGAGTCCGCCACGCTGGTCGGGCACTCGCTGGGCGGCGGCGTCGCGATGCAGTTCGCCTACCAGTTCCCCGAGCGGACCGAGCGGCTGATCCTGGTCAGCGCGGGCGGCGTCGGGGGCGAGGTCAACCCCGTACTGAGGGCCGTGTCGCTGCCCGGCGCCCACCTCATGCTCTCGGCACTGCGACTGCCCGGCATGCGCCTCCAAGTCGGCCTGTTCTTCCGCCTGATGATGATCCTCAACACCGATCTGGGCCAGGACGCGCCGGAGTTGCTGACCCTCGTCGACTCGCTGCCCGACGCGACATCCCGCAGCGCCTTCATCCGCACCCTGCGCGCCGTGGTCGACTGGCGCGGGCAGGCGGTCACCATGCTCGACCGGTGTTATCTGACCGAGGGCATGCCCACGATGCTGCTCTGGGGGGACCGGGACAGTGTGGTGCCCGTGCGACACGCCTACGGTGCGCACCAGGCGATGCCGGGCAGCCGCCTGGAGATCTTCGAGGGCGCCGGCCACTTCCCCTTCCACAGCGACCCGGTGCGCTTCCTCGCCCTGATCGAGGAGTTCACGAGCACCACCAGCCCCGCCGACTGGAGCCGCGACCACTGGCGCGAACTGCTGCGCGCCGGCCGCCCCGGCACGGCCGTCGGACAGCCGGACACGGAGCAGAACCGAGAGGTGGAACGGGACCTGCGAGAGGCGAGCGAACGCAGCGCGACGTGAGGGCACAGGCCCTGAATGCGTCTCGTAGGTCTATCCGGCGTGTTCCGGGGACCCGGACGCGACCCGTTCCCGGGCGGTCGCGACGACGGGGGAGCGGCGCAGGGCGAGGGACATCCCCACGAGGTCTCGCGGACCGCCGGCCGAGGTGGCGGTCGGGTTGGCGTCCGCCGTCGCCGCGCTGATGATCCTGCCCTCCGGATCGTCGGCCCTGGCCCGCAGCGCAGCCGTCACCATGGCCGCGTCGGCCTCGGCCCGCGCCCCCTTCTCGCCGGAGCCCGCGGACACGGCGGCGGCGTAGGCCCGTGCGCGCACCGCGGGGTCGAAGTACGGATACAGGCTGAGCAGACCGTCGTGGATGTCGGACTCCCGCTGGGTCACCAGCAGTTCGGCCGGAGACCACCAGGCGATCCGCACCGCGTGGTCACCGGGGTCGCCCGCCGGCCGCAACTCCCGCCAGAGCGGCCCGAGGTGACGGTAGGTCGCCCAGGTGCTCCACACGTCTCCGAAGCGCTGACAGGCCATCGGGACACAGAAGCCGATCGCGCAGATCAGTTCCCCCGCGGCGGCCAGGACGGGAGCGACGTCGGTGCTCAGGTAGTCGAGGTTCGCGCCGCTCCAGCGGGCGACCACGGCGGTCAGCTTGGCGGCGTCGAAAGCGACGCTGGTCAGGAAGCCGCATACGAGGACGAGCAGCCCGGCGCGCAGCCAGCCCCGCACCTGGAGCGCCCAGCGCCAGCACATCATGACCATCGCGACGTTCGCGAAGGTGAGCGCGGCGAGGTAGAGCACGATCATCTCGCGGATGAACGGCGTGTTGGCGTAGTACGTGTCGAGATCCCGGAGGCGCTCTTCCGGGGCATCCCCGAGGGCGAACAGCGTCACGGACGCCACGATCACCACGGAGTACCCGGCGATCCAGCGGCGCGAGGCGCGACGGGTGACCTCCGACGGTCCGCCGCGCCAGTGGATGATCAGCACCAGACAGGAGGCGCTGAAGGCGCTCAGCAGGCTGTACACGAGCGGCGCTGCGACGTTGGGGATGCCGGTGAGGTGGTTGACCCGGGTGATCGTCGGCGGAGCCGCGAAGCAGAACACCAGCGCGGACAGCGCGAGCAGCGCGTACACCGACCGCAGCAGCGGATCGCGCCAGGCGCGCAGCACCGCGGGGCCCTTGAGAACGAGGGCGATCGCCATCGCGACCGCCGGTATGTAGTAGCTGGAGTCGTGCACGCCGTCTCAGCCCTGCGGTCCGCGATAGCCGAGGGACGCCTCGATCCGGCCCGCCAGTCCGTCCCGCCGAACCGGCCCGCGCAGCGACGAACCGGCCAGCCACGTACGGCACTTGCTGGCGAGCAGCAGACCGAAGTTCTCGGCCTCCGCCTCGTCCGAGAGGTGCGACCGGGTGCGTGCGGCGACCTTGAGGACGGTCTCCTGGAGATCCGCCGCGTCGCTGAGCAGGCGGGCCGCGACGGCCGCGCCCTCGACGTGGTGACTGCAGTGCCCGGCCTGCATGTGCCACAGCTCGTGGCCGAGGATCACCAACTGGTGGTCGGGCGCGGTGCGTTCCTCGACTACGACGAGATCCTGCTCGGCCATGTCGAGCCAGAGCCCGCTGGCGGTGCCGGGCGGGAACGCCGCGGTGCGGAACCGGACGGGGCGCCCGCGGCGTCTGCTCATGGCGTCGCACAGCGCCGTGCAGAGGTCGGCGGGTTCCGCCGGCGCCGAAAGGGTCAGTTCCCCGACCAACTCGCCGCACAGGCGGCGCATGTCCCTTTGGATGCCCACAGTTCTCCCCGTGCTCACGACTCGGGCCGCTTGACGCTTTCCAGGAGCATGTCCAGCCACTCGGCGACCTTGTCCCGGTGCTGATCGGTGGGCAACTGGGCGGCCCGCCAGGCGATTCCGCGGACGCCGTGGTCCAGCAGCAGACGCTCCAGCGGATCGGGGGCCGCCGAGGCCGCCGCGCGCTCGCAGTCGGCGAGCCGTTGCAACAGCTCCTGCTCCGAGCGCTGGAGAGCGCCCACGAGCGCCTCGGAGTCCTCGGCGGTGAGGAAACCGGCGTGCACCCGGAAAAACCGTTGAATGGCGTCGCAGTGCTCCATGGTGGGTCGCCGGTCGCCGTTGATGAGCGCCCCCGCCTGCTGCCGCGACATGCCCGCGCCGTCGGCGATCTCCTGCTGTGTGTAACGGCGCCCATTGGGCTTCAGCCGGGTGCGGCGCAGCAGATCCAGGCGTTGCAGGAAGCGGGCCTGCAGATCGGGTTCTCCCGCGCGGTGGCCGCTGAGCAGGGCTCGTACCACGGGCTCGGGGACACCCGACTCGGCCGACAGGCGGCGGGCGTCGAAGACCTCGGCGTGCCGCACACCGAGCCGGTCGGCGAGCACGCTGACCCGGGCCACGACGGCCTGCAGCAGAACCGTCGCCGTGGCGGCCGGAACCTCGAAGCCATCCGTCACCGACAGATCTCCTACGTCTTTTCTCAGGTCTCTCACGTGATGGTCAGGAATCATCGGGAGACTAGCCTCTTGCTCGAACTCACATCCAGGTCTCGCCACAACTGTGGCGAGATTCAGCCGTCAACGAGCGTCAAATGCCACGATAGTTGACACGACAACACTCAGGGAAGCAGGATCGGGGCGCCGCGTGAAGGCCGCATAGGCAAGAGGGGTGACCTCCCGATGGCGTACCAGGCAGGATGGCAGCGGTCCCAGCCGCGACCTGTCCCCGAGAGTCTCGAAGCGCAGGCGTATCTGCAGGACTACGCCGATCTCCTCGAGGCCGTCCCGTTCCCCTCCGTCGTCTTCGATCACCGTTGGGACGTCGTTCTGTGCAACGACGCGTTCGAGACACTTTTCGCCGGCGTCGGACCCCATCCGACAGCGATGCCCGGCGACAACTTCCTTCGGTTCGTCCTGTTCCATCCGGACGCGAGCACGATCCTCGGCGACCACGAGTCGAGCTGGTGTCTGCCGATGCTGGCCCACTTCGCGGAGGCGGTGAAGCGGAACGAACAGGATCGCGCACTCCAGTCGATCCGCCGGGACATCGCCCAGGACCCGATCATGGACGCCGCCTACCGGCACGGGCTGTCGCACTGGATCCGCGCGGTCGGCCCGGACGGTGTCGAGTCCGACGGCGCCGTACGCCCGTTGCTGCACCCCGACCCGCGCTGGGGCCGTACGGACTGCCGGGTCGTCTGTGACGCCCCCAAGTCGCTGCAGGACATGGGCTACACGCGGATGACGCTGGTGCTGCGCGAAGCCCGGCACGCGACGACCGGACCGGGCAGGACGCACAAGACCCGAAACGGCGCGGCGGAGCTGCGGGCAGTGTGAGCCCGCGCCGGGCGTCCCAGGGGCTGGGCCCCCGCTGAACTGCCCAAGGGGTGTGCCGGCGTTGAACGGTCCGAGGGATGCGCGCGCTGCGCGCCCCAAGGGTGCGCCCGCGCTGGACGAACGGTCCGAGGCAGGCGCCCGCGGAGTGAGGCCGCGGGGTCGTTTCACCCCTAATGCGCAAGCCGCTTGCATTTCTTGCGCTATTCTTGCATGTATGACGCGACGACTTGCTCAGGTGGCGAAGAAGGTCGGGGTCAGTGAGGCCACGGTCAGCCGGGTGCTCAACGGTAAGCCCGGAGTCTCCGATTCCACCCGGCAGGCGGTGCTTTCCGCCCTCGACGTCCTCGGCTACGAGCGGCCCACGCAACTGCGCGGCGAACGCGCCCGGCTGGTGGGCCTGGTGCTGCCCGAGCTGCAGAACCCGATCTTCCCGGCGTTCGCGGAGGTGATCGGCGGGGCGCTCGCGCAGCTCGGTCTCACCCCGGTGCTGTGCACCCAGACCAAGGGCGGCGTCTCCGAGGCGGACTACGTGGAGCTGCTGCTTCAGCAGCAGGTCTCCGGCGTGGTGTTCGCGGGCGGTCTGTACGCGCAGGCGGACGCGCCGCACGATCACTACCGGCAGCTCGCGGACCGCAACATTCCGGTGGTCCTTGTGAACGCGGCCATCGAGCACCTCGGCTTCCCCTGTGTCTCCTGCGACGACGCCGTCGCTGTTGAGCAGGCCTGGCGCCACCTGGACTCGCTCGGCCATGAGCGCATCGGCCTTGTTCTCGGCCCCGGCGATCACATGCCCTCGGGGCGCAAGCTCGCCGCGGCGCGCGTGCTCGCCCCCGACCTGCCCGACGATCACATCGCCCGGGCGATGTTCTCCCTGGAGGGCGGCCAGGCCGCGACCACCCGGCTGCTCGACCGAGGCGTCACCGGCATCATCTGCGCCAGCGACCCGCTCGCGCTCGGCGCCGTACGCGCCGCCCGCCGCAAGGGCCTCACCGTGCCCGGCGAGGTCTCCGTCGTCGGCTACGACGACTCGGCATTCATGAACTGCACCGAGCCGCCGCTGACCACCGTGCGTCAGCCCATCGAGGCCATGGGGCGCGCGGCCGTGGAGTTGCTGAACGCTCAGATCGGCGGCAGCAGCGTCACTCCCGAAGAGCTGCTGTTCGAGCCCGAGTTGGTGGTCCGTGGTTCGACAGCGCAAGCGCCGCGCCACTGAGCAACACGTGACTGTCAAATAATTACAGATTCTGCGCGACATCTTGCGAACAGATGACGTCGGTGCTTGAGTGTGCGGCGCCCACCGCTCCAGGCCACGGGTTGCCAAAAGGGTTCCACCCGCTCCCGCCCAAAGGGGTCCACCGATGAGAAGCACCGGGTTCCGCCGTACCTTCGTCACGCTCATGGCGTGTTCTTTCGCGCTCACCGCCACTGCCTGCGGGTCGGGCGACGACGACGCGGCTGACGGCAAGACCAGCATCACCGTCAACTGCATGCCGCCCAAGAGCGCGAAGGTCGACCGCTCGTTCTTCGAGGCGGACATCAAGGCCTTCGAGAAGGCCAACCCGACCATCGACGTCGTCGCACACGACGCGTTCCCGTGTCAGGACCCCAAGACGTTCGACGCCAAGCTGGCCGGCGGTCAGATGGAGGACGTCTTCTACACGTACTTCACCGACGCCAAGCACGTCGTCGACATCAACCAGGCCGCCGACATCACCAGTTACGTCAAGGACCTCAAGAGCTACGGCACCATCCAGCAGCAGCTGCGCGACATCTACACCGTCGACGGCAAGATCTACGGCGTCCCGCGCACCGGCTACTCGATGGGCCTGATCTACAACAAGAAGCTCTTCAAGGAGGCGGGCCTCGACCCCGAGAAGCCCCCGGCCACCTGGGAGGAACTGCGCGCGGCAGCCAAGGCGATAGCCGGGCTCGGCAACGGCACCGTCGGATACGCCGACTACAGCGCCCAGAACCAGGGTGGCTGGCACTTCACCGCCGAGATGTACTCGCAGGGCGGCGACGTCGTCAGCGAGGACGGCAAGAAGGCCACCATCGACACCCCCGAGGGCAAGGCCGTCCTGCAGAACCTCAAGGACATGCGCTGGACCGACAACTCGATGGGCAGCAAGCAGCTCCTCGTCATCAACGACGTCCAGCAGATGATGGGTTCCGGGAAGCTCGGCATGTACCTCTCCGCGCCGGACAACATCCCGATCCTGGTCAAGGAGAAGGGCGGGAACTACAACGACCTCGCCCTCGCGCCGATGCCCGGCGGCCAGGGCACGCTCATCGGCGGCGACGGCTACATGTTCAACAAGAAGGCGACGCCCGAGGAGATCAAGGCGGGCCTGAAGTGGCTCGACTCGATGTTCCTCACGCCGGGCGACGGCTTCCTCGGTGACTACGCGCGCGCCAAGCAGAACGACGCGCCCGTCGGTCTCCCCGAGCCCCGCCTGTTCACCGGCGCGGCCGACGAGAAGGACCAGCAGATCAAGAAGGCCAACGCCAACGTCCCGGTCGAGAACTACCAGACCTTCCTCGACGGCAGCGAGAGCCTGGACAAGAAGATCGAGCCGCCGCAGGCCCAGCAGATCTACTCGGTCCTCGACGGCGCCGTCTCCGCGGTGCTCACCAAGAAGGACGCCGACATCGACAAGCTCCTGAGCGACGCGTCCGGCAAGATCGACTCCATTCTGGCCCGGAGCTGACACCGTTCATGAAGACCGCATCGAAGCCTGCGGTGCCTCCGCCGACGACTGTACGGCCGGTGGAGGCACCCGGGTCCGGACCCCACAAGCGGCCACTGCGCCGGCGCCTGGCCGACCAGTCGCGCGCCTACGCCTTCCTCATCGGTGGCCTGCTCTGCTTCGCGCTGTTCTCCTGGTACCCCGCGATCCGCGCGGTCGTGATCGCCTTCCAGAAGTACACGCCCGGGGCGGAGCCGGAGTGGGTCGGCACCGAGAACTTCACCCGCGTCTTCCACGACCCGGAGTTCGCGGCCGCCTGGCGAAACACCCTGACCTTCACACTCCTCGCCCTGCTCATCGGCTTCGCCGTCCCCTTCGTCATGGCGCTGGTGCTGAACGAACTCCGGCACGCGAAGTCCTTCTTCAGAGTCGTGGTCTATCTGCCGGTGATGATTCCGCCGGTGGTCAGCGCCCTCCTCTGGAAGTGGTTCTACGATCCCGGAGCGGGCCTGGCGAACGAGGCACTGCGCTTCCTGCACCTGCCCACCTCGAACTGGTCCAACGGCGCGGACACCGCCCTCGTGTCGCTCGTGATCGTCGCCACCTGGGCGAACCTCGGCGGCACCGTCCTGATCTACCTGGCCGCGCTGCAGAGCATCCCCGGTGAGCTGTACGAGGCGGCCGAGCTGGACGGCGCGAACATCTGGCAGCGCATCCGCCATGTGACGATCCCGCAGACCCGCTTCATCATCCTCATGCTGATGCTGCTGCAGATCATCGCCACGATGCAGATCTTCACCGAACCGTTCGTGATCACGGGCGGCGGCCCCGAGAACGCGACCGTGACGGTCCTGTACCTGATCTACAAGTACGCCTTCCTCTACAACGACTTCGGCGGAGCCTGCGCCCTGAGTGTCATGCTCCTCGTCCTGCTCAGCGCCTTCTCGGCGCTCTATCTGAAGCTGACCAGCTCCGGAGGCGAGGACTCATGAGCACCCGCACGCTGCTCTCACCGCTCACGCTGGCCCGCCGCCGCGGCAAGGCCCTCTACTGGAGCGTCTTTTCCGGCGTGGTCCTGCTCTTCGCGCTGGCCTTCCTCTTCCCGGTCTACTGGATGGTCACCGGCGCCATGAAGTCGCCGGACGAGGTCAGCCGCACACCTCCGACACTCGTCCCCGACAAGTGGAGCCTCACCGGCTACACCGACGCCTGGGACCTGATGGACCTGCCCACCCACCTGTGGAACACGGTGGTGCAGGCCACCGGCGCCTGGATTCTCCAACTCGTGTTCTGCACGGCCGCCGCGTACGCCCTGTCCAAGCTGAAGCCCGCCTTCGGCAAGATCATCCTCGGCGGCATCCTCGCCACCCTGATGGTCCCCGCCCAGGCACTGGTCGTCCCGAAGTACCTGACCGTCGCCGACCTCCCGCTCATCCACGTGAGCCTGCTCAACGACCCGCTCGGCATCTGGCTGCCCGCCGTGGCCAACGCCTTCAACCTCTACCTCCTCAAGCGCTTCTTCGACCAGATCCCGCGCGACGTCCTGGAGGCCGCCGAGATCGACGGCGCCGGCCGGCTGCGCACCCTCTGGTCGATCGTGCTGCCCATGTCCAGGCCGGTTCTGGGAGTCGTGTCGATCTTCGCCCTGGTGGCCGTCTGGCAGGACTTCCTCTGGCCGTTGATGGTCTTCTCCGACACCGACAAACAGCCCATCAGCGTGGCCCTCGTCCAGCTGTCGCAGAACATCCAGTTGACCGTGCTGCTCGGCGCGATGGTGATCGCCAGCATCCCCATGGTCGTGATGTTCCTGGTGTTCCAGCGCCACATCATCGCCGGGATCAGCGCGGGCAGCACGAAGGGCTGACCCCACCCCCTTCCAGAGCTTCACAGAAAGGTTGGCACCGTGGGACAGCATTCCCCTGCCCGCATTCACGGCGAATGGTGGCGCTCCGCCGTCATCTACCAGGTGTACGTCCGCAGCTTCGCGGACGGCGACGGCGACGGCACCGGCGACCTCGCGGGCGTCCGCGCGAAACTCCCGTACCTCGCCGAACTGGGCGTCGACGCCTTGTGGTTCAACCCCTGGTACCTGTCGCCCATGGCCGACGGCGGCTACGACGTCGCCGACTACCGCGCCATCGACCCGGCCTTCGGAACGCTCGCCGAGGCGGAGAAACTCATCGCCGAGGCACGGGAGCTGGGTATCCGCACCCTCGTCGACATCGTGCCGAACCACGTCTCCGACCAGCACGCCTGGTTCCGCGCGGCCCTCGCGGCAGGTCCGGGCAGCCCGGAGCGCGAGCTGTTCCACTTCCGCCCGGGACGCGGCGAGAACGGTGAACTGCCGCCCAACGACTGGCCGTCCCAGTTCGCCGGCTCCACCGAGCCCGTCTGGACCCGGCTGCCCGACGGCGACTGGTACCTCCACCTGTTCACCCCCGAGCAGCCCGACCTCAACTGGGCGCACCCGGCGGTCCGGCAGGAACACGAGGACGTGCTGCGGTTCTGGTTCGAACGGGGCGTGGCGGGCGTCCGCATCGACTCGGCGGCGCTGCCCGCCAAGGACCCGGACCTCCCCGACTTCGTCGAGGGCCGCGACCCGAACCCCTTCGTCGACCGCGACGAACTCCACGACATCTACCGCTCCTGGCGTGCGGTGGCCGACGACTACGACGGCATCTTCGTCGGCGAGGTCTGGCTCCCCGACACTGAGCGCTTCGCCCGCTACCTCCGCCCGGACGAGCTGCACACCGCCTTCAACTTCTCCTTCCTGTCCTGCCCTTGGGACGCCGAACGGCTGCGTACCTCGATCGACGAGACCCTCGCCGAGCACGCACCGGTCGGAGCGCCCGCCACCTGGGTCCTGTGCAACCACGACGTGACGCGCACGGTCACCCGCTACGGCCGCACCGACACCGCTTTCGACTTCGCCACCAAGGCCTTCGGCACCCCCACCGACCTCGTCCTCGGCAGCCGCCGCGCCCGTGCCGCCGCCCTGCTCTCGCTCGCCCTGCCCGGCGCCGTCTACGTCTACCAGGGCGAGGAACTGGGCCTGCCCGAGGCGGACATACCTCGCGACCACATCCAGGATCCGATGCACTTCCGCTCCGGCGGCACGGACCCGGGCCGGGACGGATGCCGGGTCCCCCTGCCGTGGACCGCCGACTCGCCCCACGCGGGCTTCGGCGGTGACCCCTGGCTTCCGCAGCCCGCGGGCTGGGCCGGGTACGCGGCCGACCAGCAGGCGGCCGACCCCGGCTCGATGCTCGCCCTCTACCGCGAGGCACTCCGCATCCGCCGTACCGAGCCCGGCTTCGGCGACGGCACGCTCAGCTGGCTGCCGGCCGCCGAGGGTGTCCTGGCCTTCGCCCGCACGGACGGTACGCTCTGCGTGGTCAACCTCTCCGACACCCCCACCGACCTCCCCGTACACTCAAAAATCCTTCTCACGAGCGGCCCCTTGGACTCCGAAGGCCGCCTTCCCCAAGACACGGCGGCCTGGCTGCGCGCCTGACACCGCAGCCCGACCGCCGCTCCACCCCGCTATCCCGGCACCCCCACACGAAAGGGATCAGCATATGTCCAGATTTGTCAGGCGCATGCCAGTAAGTGCGGCCGCGGTGGCCGTCGCTCTCGCCGCCGGCATGCTCAGTGTCGTCGCCGCACACCCCGCGGTCGCCGCGGGCGCCACCCTGCCCTTCACCTCGGTCGAGGCCGAGTCCGCCACCACCACAGGCACGAAGGTCGGCCCTGACTACACGCAGGGCACCCTCGCGTCCGAGGCGTCCGGCCGGCAAGCCGTACGGCTGACCGCGGGCCAGCGCATCGAGTTCACCGCCCCCCGCGCGGCCAACTCGGTGAACGTCTCCTACAGCGTCCTGAACGGCCAGTCCGGCACCCTCGACGTGTACGTCAACGGTGTCAAGCTCGCCAAGACGCTCGCCGTCACCTCCAAGTACTCGTACGTGGACACCTCCTGGATCCCGGGCTCCAAGACCCACCACTTCTTCGACAACTCCAGGCTGCTGCTCGGCGTGAACGTGCAGGCGGGCGACAAGATCGCCTTCCAGGCGACGTCCGTCCAGGTCACCGTCGATGTCGCCGACTTCGAGCAGGTGGCCGCGGCCGCCACCAAGCCCACGGGGGCCGTGTCCGTCGTCGACAAGGGCGCTGACCCCAGCGGCGTGGGCGACTCGACGGCGGCGTTCCGGTCCGCGATCGCCGCCGCACCCGGGGGAGTGGTCTGGATCCCGCCGGGCGACTACAAGATCACCTCCTCGCTCAGCGGCGTCCAGAACGTGACCCTGCAGGGCGCGGGCAGCTGGTACTCCGTCGTGCGCACCTCACGCTTCATCGACCAGAGCAGCTCCTCCGGAAGCGTGAAGCTCAAGGACTTCGCGGTCATCGGCGAGGTCACCGAGCGTGTCGACTCCAACCCGGACAACTTCGTCAACGGCTCCCTGGGCCCGAACTCGACGGTCTCCGGCATGTGGATCCAGCACCTCAAGGTGGGGCTCTGGCTGACGGGCAACAACGACAACCTTGTCGTCGAGAACAACCGCATACTCGACACCACCGCCGACGGCCTCAACCTGAACGGGAACGCGCGCGGAGTCCGTGTCCGCAACAACTTCCTGCGCAACCAGGGCGACGACTCGCTCGCCATGTGGTCGCTCAACGCGCCCGACACCAACAGCAGCTTCGAGAACAACACCATCTCGCAGCCGAACCTGGCCAACGGCATCGCCATCTACGGCGGTACCGACATCGCGGTCAGGAACAACCTGATCTCCGACACCAACGCGCTCGGCAGCGGTATCGCGATCTCCAATCAGAAGTTCATGGACCCCTTCTACCCGCTGGCCGGCACCATCACGGTCGACGGAAACACGATCGTGCGCGCCGGTGCGATCAACCCCAACTGGGGCCACGCGATGGGTGCGCTGCGGGTCGACGCGTACGACAGCGCGATCAACGCCACGGTCAACATCACCAACACCACGGTCACCGACAGCCCGTACAGCGCCTTCGAGTTCGTGTCGGGAGGCGGGCGCGGCCTCGCGACGAACAACGTGAACGTCACCGGCGCCACGGTCAACAGGGTCGGCACGGTCGTCGTCCAGGCCGAGACGCCGGGCGCGGTGAAGTTCACCAACGTCACGGCCACCGGAGTGGGCGCGGCGGGGGTCTACAACTGCCCCTACCCGAGCGGTACGTTCACCCTCACCAACGGCGGCGGCAACTCCGGCTGGGACACCACCTGGTCCAACTGCGGTGCCTGGCCCCAGCCCGCGGCCGGAACCCCGGCCCCTGACGCGACCACCAACATCGCCAAGGGCCGCACCGCCACCGCCACCGGCTCGGTGGACGTCTACACCCCCGCCAAGACCGTCGACGGCGACGTGAACACCTACTGGGAGTCCACCAGTAACGCCTTCCCGCAGGTCCTGACGGTCGACCTCGGTTCGACCCAGCCCGCCCGGCGGGTCGTTCTGAAGCTGCCCCCGGCCACGGCGTGGGGCGCGCGCACCCAGACCCTGTCCGTACAGGGAAGCACGGACGGCTCGTCGTACTCCACGGTCGTGGCCTCGACGGCCTACCGCTTCGACGCGGCCACCGGGAACACGGTCACTGTGACCCTGCCCAGCACCACGAACCTGCGCTACCTGCGGCTCAACGTCACCGGGAACACGGCCTGGCCGGCCGCCCAGCTCAGCGAGGTGGAGGCGTATCTGTCCTGACATCCGAGGCCGTCCCGCGCTTCGCTGCCTGGATCTGCTCGTACACATGGGTCCGTAGTTCGGCGAAGCGCGGGGCGACCCGGGTGTGCAACTGGTCCCGTTCGTCCGGGAGATCGACCTTCAACTGCTCCTGTACGACGGTGGGGGAGGCGGAGAGGATCAGCACCCGTTCCCCGAGGTAGACGGCCTCGTCGATGTCATGGGTGACGAACAGGATCGTGATCCCGCGCTCCCGCCACAGCCCCCGCACCAGGTCCTCCAGGTCGGCACGTGTCTGGGCGTCGACCGCCGCGAACGGCTCGTCCATCAGCAGCACTTCGGGCTCGTAGGCGAGCGCGCGGGCGATGGCGACGCGCTGCTGCATACCGCCGGACAGTTGCCAGGGGTAGGCGTCCGCGGCGTCCGTGAGCCCGACCGACTCCAGCGCGTCGGCGACCAGTTCCCGGCGCCGCGGCTTGCCCAACCGCTTCTGCTTCAGCGGGAGTTCGACGTTCTCGCCGACCCGCATCCAAGGGAACAGACTGCGCCCGTACTCCTGGAACACGAACGCCATCCCGGGCGGCGGCCCACTGACCCGACGGCCGCCCAGCAACACCTCGCCCGCGGTCGGCGTGAGCAGCCCGCCCATGCACCTCAGCAGCGTGGTCTTACCGCACCCCGACGGCCCCACCAGACAGACGAGTTCACCCGCCTCCACGGTGAAGGTGAGGTCCCGTACCGCCTCCACCCGGCGACCTGAACCCTCGTAGACCTTGTTCAGGCCGCGTACGTCAAGCATGGACCGACCTTTCGCGAGTTTCACGGGGACCGCCGAGAGGACGCGCGCAGGCCGTGATACCAGCCGAGCACCCGGCGCTCGACCAGCTGGAAGACAACGGAGAGCAGAAAGCCGAGCAGGCCCAGAACCAGAATCCCGGTCCACATGTCGGGGATCGCGAAGCTGCGCTGGAACTGGACGATGGTGAAACCGATACCGTTGCTGGCCGCGAACATCTCGCTGATGACCATCAGGATGATGCCGATGGACAGCGCCTGGCGCAGGCCGGCGAAGATCTGCGGGCTCGCCGCGCGCAGCACCACGCTCCGCAGCCGGGCGACCCCCGTGATGCCGTACGAACGTGCCGTCTCGGCCATCACGGAGTCCACCGCACGCACGCCCTCGACGGTGTTGAGCAGGATCGGCCAGACGCAGCCGCTCGCGATGACCGCGATCTTCATGGTGTCGCCGATGCCCGCGAACAGCATGATGACCGGGACCAGGACGGGTGGCGGTACCGCGCGCAGGAATTCGAGGACCGGCTCGCAGAAGGCCCGCACCCGTCGGTACGAGCCGATGACCGTGCCCACCGCCACGCCCATGACGGCAGCCGACGCGTAGCCCACCAGCAGCCGCACCATGCTGGGCAGAACGTCGGCGCGCAGCCGCTCGCCGGTCCAGACGTCCGGGAAGGTCTGCAGGATCGTGCGCAGCGGCGGCCAGAAGACGTCGGTGCTGCCGTCCGACGCGAACCACCAGAGAGTGACCAGCAGAGCGGGCAGCGCGAGGACGTGGAGCGCTCGCAGCAGTACGCTCCTCACACCGTCACCTCCCCGCGCACCGACTGATGCCAGGCCAGCGCCCGCCGCTCGACCGCGCGGGCCCCCACATTGATCAGCAGGCCCAGCAGACCGGTGACCACGAGCAGGGCGTACATCTCCGGGACGGCCTGGGAGGTCTGGGCCACCCCGATGCTCTTGCCCAACCCCGGTGCCCCGATGACGAGTTCGGCGGTCACGGTGAGGATGAGGGCGACCGCGGCGGCGAGCCGGACACCCGTCATGACGTACGGCAGGGCCGAGGGCCACAGCACATGGCGGATCCGTGCCCAGGTGTCGAGGCCGTACGAGCGTGCCGTCTCCTCCGCCACCGGGTCGACGTCCTGGACGCCGTACAGAACCTGGATGAGGACCTGCCAGAAGGAGGCGTAGACGACGAGGAGGAGGACGGAGCGGAGTTCGGAGCCGTAGAGGAGGACGGCGAGGGGGATGAGGGCCACGGAGGGGATCGGGCGGAGGAACTCGATGGTGGAGGCGGTGAGTTCGCGCAGCTGCGGGACGACCGAGATCAGGACGCCCGCCAGGATTCCGGCGGTCACAGCGATCGCCAGACCCAGCGCCCAGCCGGTGAGGGTGTCCCCGAGCGCCGTCCAGAACACCTCGTCGGTGAGCTCCTGCCCGAGCGCGTCGGCGATGCGGCTGGTCGGCGGGAAGTAGGCCTCCTCGACAAGACCGAGTCGCGGCGCCGCCTCGCCGAGGGCGAGGAAGGCCGCGAGCCCGGCCGCACCCAGTGCGGCGTTCAGTCCTTTCACGGAAGCAGCTTGTCGAGGTCGGGAGTCGACTTGAACAGCCCGTCCGCCTCGCCCAGCTTCGCCAGCGCGTCGATCGACGCGCGGTTCGGCTCGGCCGGCCACTTCGGCAGGACCACGTCCGCCAGCACCGCCGCCGGGATCTTGGTGTACGTGGTGACGATGTCCCGGGCCTCGTCCGGGTGGGCGTCGGCGTAGGCGAGCGACTCCGCGGTGGCCTCCTGGAACTTCTTCACGACGTCCGGATTCTGCTGCGTGTACTGCGTCGACGCGAAGTACATGGCGATGGTGAGGTTCGGCGCGACGTCGAGGAAGGGCGAGGCGATCTCCCGGCCGCCCTGGCTCTTGACGGTGGCGAGCGCCGGCTCGACCACCATCGCGGCATCGACCTGGCCGCTGTCGAGGGCCGCCGGCATCTGGTCGAAGGCGAGCTCGACGAACTTCACCTTGTCCGGGTCGCCGCCCGCCTTGCGCACCGACTCACGCACCGCGGTCTCGTTGATGTTCTTGAGGGCGTTGTTGGCGACCGTCTTGCCCTCAAGGTCCTTCGCCGACTTGATGGGGCTGTCGCCCTTCACCGTGATGGCGCCGAAGTCCTTGCCCTGCACGCCCGTTGAGGCGATGGCGTTGGCGACGGCCTGCACGGGCACGCTGTTGGTCTGGGCGATCATCAGCGAGGTCACGTTCGAGAACCCGAACTGGAACTGGCCGCTGACGACACCCGGCACGATCGCCGCGCCGCTCTGCGCGGTGGTGATCTCCAGCTTCAGGCCGTGCTTCGCGAAGATGCCCTTCGCCTGGCCGAGGTAGAGGGGGGCGACGTCGACGATGGGGATGAGCCCCACTTTGACCGTCGTGGTTCCTCCGGACGACGAGTTCTGGTCCGACGACCCGGAGGGGTCGGACGATCCGCAGGCCGTCGCGGTGACCAGGACGGTGGTGGCCGCGAGGCCGATGAGCAGACGACGCATGACTCCCCCTGTTGGGACCCGAAGTGCTCCGACAGGCTGTGCGCAGACAGCACACAAGTTCTCAGCGCGAACGTAGAGTGCCCGTGCACGGGGGTCAATGCCCTCGACCATGTCGAATCAACGGCTTGCTCGTGCACGGGCGTTGACAGTTCTCAAAGTGCGCTCATAGCGTGCGCAGAGCGCACACTCGTGCGCTCTCGGGGAGGCGCCCATGCCTGCTGCAGCCCGCGAACCGTACTTTGTCCGGTCCTTCGAGCGCGGCCTCGCCGTGATCCGCGCCTTCGACGCCGACCACGTGGAACTGACCCTGAGCGAGGTGGCCCGAGTCTGTGACCTGACCCGTGCGGCGGCCCGCCGTTTTCTGCTCACGCTCGCCGACCTCGGTTACGTCCACACCGACGGCCGGATGTTCCGGCTCACCCCGCGTGTCCTGGAGCTCGGTTATTCGTACCTCTCCAGTTTCACCCTGCCCGACCTCGCCGAGCCGCATCTGGAACAACTGGCCGCGGAGGTGGGGGAGTCGTCCTCGCTCTGCGTCCTGGACGGCGACGACATCGTGTACGTGGCGCGCGTCCCCACCCGCCGCATCATGACCGCGACGATCACCGTCGGCACCCGCTTCCCGGCCCATGTCACCTCTGTCGGCCGCGTGATGCTGGCCCACCTGCCTGACGAGGAGATCGACACCCGGCTCGCCCGCGCCGAACTGCGGGCCCTGACAGCCCGCACGATCGTCTCGGCCGAATCGCTGAAAGCGGAACTCCGGCGTGTACGACGCCAGGGGTACGCCATCGTCGACCAGGAACTGGAGGAGGGGCTGCGCTCGGTCGCCGCCCCCGTGCGGGACCGGGGCGGCGACGTCGTGGCGGCCGTGAACATCCCGGTGCACGCGAGCCGCAACTCCGTGGAGTCCGTACGACGCGACCTGCTGCCCCACCTGCTCGCGACCGTGGCCCGCATCGAGGCGGACCTCCGGGTCACAGATCCAGCACGAGCCGCTTCCCCCGACAACGAGAGACGCAGATGAGCATCGTCTCGCCCGCTTCCCGCTCCTGGTCGCTGAGCACCGAGTCCCGGTGGTCCGGGGTCCCTTCGAGGACGTCCGTCTCGCAGGTCCCGCAGGTCCCCTCGGTACAGGAGTACAGCACCTCGACGCCCGCGGCCCGCACGGCGTCGAGGACGGAGACCTCGGCGGGGACGGTCACCGTGCGCGCGCTCCGGGACAGCTCCACCTCGAACTCACCGTCCGGGCCGGTCTCCTGGACCTTCGGCTGGAAGCGCTCGACATGCAGCAGCCCGGCGGGGCACCGCTCCTCGACCGCGTCCAGCAGCGGTCCGGGCCCGCAGCAGTAGACGAGGGCGTCCTGCGCGTCGAGAGGGGCCAGATCCAGCAACCCGGTCTCGTCCTGCGGGGCGATGGTCACCCGGTCCCCGTAGCGGCGCAACTCCCGGGTGAACGCCATGGAGTTACGCGTGCGCCCGCCGTACAGCAGTGTCCACTCCGCGCCCGCCGCCTCCGCCGCGGCGAGCATCGGCAGGATGGGCGTGATGCCGATACCGCCGGCGATGAACCGGTAGCGCGGGGCGTCCTGGAGGGCGAAGTGATTGCGCGGGCCGCGCACCCGCACCTTGTCGCCCTTGCTCAACTCCTCGTGCACGTACGACGATCCACCGCCTCCGTCCGGCTCGCGCAGCACGGCGATGCGCCACACGCCGCTGTCGGCGGGATCGCCGTAGAGCGAGTACTGCCGTTCCAGGCCCGGACGGAGCGCCACGTCGATGTGGGCGCCCGGCTCCCACGCGGGGAGTTCCTCGCCGAGGGGATGGCGAAGGGCGAGAGCGAGCACGCCGTCCGCCGCGAACTCTCGCTGCTCGACGACGAGATCGGCCTCGTACAAGGTCATCGTGCGTGTCCTTCGGGCTTGCGGCTCTGCGCCTTGCGGACCGGTCGCTGGTGGCCCTCGGGACGGGGGACCGGTGGCTGGGCGTCGTCGGGACGGGGGACCGGTGGCCGGTGGTCGTGGGGATGGAGGGCCGGTGGCTCGTGGCCGTCCGGGTGGGCGAGCATCCACTCCCACATCTGGATCGGGTCCTGAGCGGTGTGCTCGGCGCCGCAGTGGCAGGTGCCGTGCAGGATGTCCGTGCCCGGGAGCCAGTCGACGCGGTAGATCTCGCCAGTGGGACCGGTCACTGGACCTTCTCCATGGGTTTGTCGTCCTCGTCGACCAGCCGGGCGAGGATACGGCGGGCCGCGAGTCCGCCGGTGTCGATGTTGATGCTCAGTTCCTGATACCCCGTCCGCTCCGAACCCAGCGCCTTTTGCAGCAGGTTGAGCGCGTCGACGTCCTGCATGACGACAGTGTGGTTGAAGTCCCACAGGAACGTGGTGACTTCCTCGTCGTCGCGGGCGAAGTCGCGGGAGACCGCCCAGAAGTCGTAGACATGACCGTCGCCGGACGGCGTGATCGCGTACGTGATCTCTGTGTGGAACGCGTGCGGGTCACTGCCGTCCGGCTCGGGCAGCACACCGACCGGCGCGACCCGGCTGTGCAGCAGATACAGACACGGCGCGAAGTACTCGATGTCCTGCCGGCGGGTGATCCGGCCCTCGATTCCGGTAGAGCGGGCGTAGAACGGCGGGCACTCGGCGTCGTCCATGTGCCGGCTGACCCGCACGATGCCCGCGCCCTCGTCGACCTCGGTGCTGATCGGTGTCTCGGCGACCTCGGGAGTGCCGATGTAGCCGCCGTGGAGGTAGGTCTCGTGGGAGAGGTCGAGCAGGTTGTCGACCAGAAGGCCGTAGTCGGCGTCGATGGGCTCCATGCCGTAGACCGTGACCCAGTCGGGGGAGTCGAGGTGGCGAGCACGCGGAATGGTCCCCGGGTCGGCGAGGGCGGGGTCGCCGACCCAGACCCAGATCAACGAGTCCTGCTCGACCAGCGGGTAGGACGCCACGCGGGCGGTGCGCGGTATGCGCTTCTGCCCCGGCACGTACACGCAGGTGCCTGTCGTGTCGTAGGTGAACCCGTGGTACCCACACACGATCCTGTCACCGTCGAGCCGGCTCTCCGAGAGCGGGAAGCGCCGGTGCACACACCGGTCGGACAGGGCGACGGCCGTCCCCTCTCCCTCGGTCCGGTAGAAGACGAGCGGCTCCCCGAGAATCACCCGCCCGAACAACTCCCGCCCCACCTCATGGGAGTAGGCGGCGACGTACCACTGGTTCCTGGCGAAAGTCGTCATGTGCGGCATGGCTGCGGCTCCCGTCGTCGGGTGATGGCGACATCGTCCGGAAGGACGTCACGGCGCCGCAATACCCCTTCCGCCTCACGGAAGGGGCTCGGCGAACGGGCTGTTCACGGCCGGGGGTTCGGCTGGGGAGGGGAAAATCAGGAGGGGAAAATCAGGAGTGGGCTGCGCGGGCAACCTCACTGGGGGTCGGGCCTGTGGCTCCGGCACGCGGGTCAGCCCTCCGCGACGATCCGTACGGTCTTGAGTTGCTGGTCGGCCGCGTCCGGAAGGAACATGCCGGCCTCGACTCCGGTGACCAGGTACTGCAGTACGGGCTCGGTGAGGCGTTCGCCGGGCAGGGCCACGGGGATGCCGGGCGGGTAAGGGGTGATCATCTCGGCGGCGACCCTGCCGACGGCTTCGGCCGTGGGGACCTTCGCGTGCCGGGCGAAGTAGGCGTCCCGGGGTAGGAGGGCCTGGTCCATCCGCAGACGGGAGGGCGACGGGACGGTGACCTGGGGGGCGTCCCGCAGTTCGGCGCTGTGGTCGGCCAGGTCTCGCAGCGCCGTGAGGAGACGTGCGGTGGTGTGCTCGTCGTCGGCGTGGGTGAGCTGTGTGCTGATACGGCGGTGGTCGAACAGGTGGGCGTCGATGTGGTGGTGGGTTCGCAACCAGTCGGCGGCGCGATAGCCGGTGGTGCCCAGTTCGCTGATGTCCATGACGACCGGGAGTGGGTCGAAGTCGTGGGCGAGTCCGGGGCCGCGGAAGTCGTTCGCGTCGTTGACGTGGAAGCCGTCGATCGCTTCGATGGCCGTTCGGGTGCGTGCCGCCAACTCCAGCGCCTGGCCAAGGAGTTGATGGCCGTGCTGGACCATCTGCCGGCGCCAGGCGTCGATGCCGGCGTAGATCAGGACGTTCGGGCTGGTCGTGCCGAGGAGGTCGGCCCGAGAGGCCAGTTCGGCGGGGTCGATGAGGTCGCCCTGAAGGTGGAAGACCGAGCCCTGTTCCAGGCCGCTGCCCATCTTGTGGATGCTGGTCACGCAGATGTCGGCGCCCGCGTTCATGGCCCACGCCGGCAGGTCGCCGTGGAAGGGGAGATGGGCTCCCCATGCCTCGTCCACGATGAGCGGCTTGCCGAACTGATGACAGACGTCGGCGATGCCGGGGAGGTCGGCGGCGGCTCCGTAGGGGGTGGGACTGGTGACCAGGGCACCGTCGGCGTCCGGTTGCTCCGCGAACGCCTTGGCGTAGGCGGCGGCCGACGGGGGATGGGCGAGATGCCGGGAGCTGTCCCACTGGGGCTCCACCCACACGGGTTCGACACCGGACAGAATGATCCCGGCGATCACCGACTTGTGGGCGTCACGTCCGACGAGGAGCCGGTGGCCGGGGCAGGTCACCGCCAGCATGGCGGCCTTCACCGACAGAGAACTTCCGCAGGTGGAGAAGAACGTGTGGTCCGCGTGCACTGCCTCGGCCATGAGGTTCTCGGCGCGTTCCAGTACCCGGCCCCGGGTGAGTCGGTCGTCCAGACCGCCGTTGGCCAGGACGTCACCGTAGAAGACGGCGTCACCCAGGATCTCGCGGGCACGGGGGTCCGCGCCGCGTGCCTGTTTGTGCCCCGGGGGAGTGAACGCCAGTTCGTCCGCGTCCGCGTAGTGGGCGAGCGCTTCGAGAATCGGGGCCTCAGCCTGGTTCGCAGCCATGGAGGCCGGGTTCCCCGCGGTCAGGCATCCATGCAGGCCAGGGATGCAGGAGGCCGGCAACTCCTCGCCTGGGATGACAATCCATCCGCCCCCCTGTGCGCGGTAACCGGGGAGCCGCATGACGGGGCCGCCTGGATGAGTTCGGCGCGGCGCTTTGGAAGGGTTTGCGCGCACCGCGGCGGGCAACTCGACCACCAGGACATCGCGCCGTAGGTCTCTGTCCCGTTCCGAGGAGTCAGGGCGCCGCGGCACAGGAAGAAGATGAACGACCGTGACCACACAACTCCCGCGCATCACGCCGAAACCGTCGATCCGCGTCGCCGAGACGGGCTGGTCGAAGGCCCGTCGCCGCCGCGGGAAGGGTATGCGCACCTGCGTCGCAGCCGTCGAGGACGAGGGCACGCCCGTGGTGGCGCAGACCGATACCGAGGCGAACATCATCAGGAGCACGGACTGACCACCCGGTCGACCGCCTGGATGAGTTGATGTCCTCTTCCTGGGTACCCAATGCGATCCGGACCCGCGCCGGTCCACCGTTCCGGCGCGGACGACCCCCTTTCGAAGGAGGAGCGATGAGCACGAGCACCGTCAAGGAAGCCGTGGACGTCGAGGTCCCGGTCCACACCGCCTACAACCAGTGGACCCAGTTCGAGCACTTCCCCCACTTCATGGAAGGCGTGGAGGAAGTACGGCAGCTCGACGACCGGCACAACCACTGGGTCACCAAGATCGGTGGGGTGCGGCGCGAGTTCGACACCGAGATCGTCGACCAGTTGCCGGACGAGCGGATCACCTGGCGCTCCGTGGGCGGCGACACGCAGCAGCGGGGCTCGGTGCACTTCGAGCCCTTGGACGCCGCACACACCCGGGTGGAACTCACCATGGAGGTCGAGCCGACCGGCGTCGCCGAGAAGAGCGCGGACGCGCTGGGCGTGATCGACCGGCGGGTCAAGGGGGACCTGCGGCGATTCAAGGACTACATCGAGGAGCGCGGCGGCGAGACAGGCGCCTGGCGCGGACGCATCCGGCCCGAGGACCCCGGCACGTCCCTCTGACGTTCTGACGCGCAATGGCGAGCGGGCCGTGAAGTTCCCTTTCGGCCAGGAATTCGTCAGAGCAAGGAGAGGCATTCGTGAGGGCGGACATGTGGGGCTACCTGCCTGCGGTCGGTTACACCGCCGCGGGCACCAGCCTGATCGGCTACAAGGTCGAGGCGACGGACGGCGCCATCGGCAAGGTCGACAAGCACTCCGACGACGTCGGAGCGTCTCATTTCGTGGTCGACACCGGTGGGTGGATCTTCGGGAAGCACCTCCTGGTCCCCGCCGGCCTCGTCGTCGGCATCGACACGGCGGAGGAGAGGATCCACGTCGGCCGGACGAAGGAGGAGATCAAGAACGCTCCGGAGTTCGACAAGGACAAGCACACCGGTGACGTGGGCTATCACGAGCAGCTCGGTAGCTACTACCAGAGCCACCGTGCGTGAGACCTGAGCGGGGTGTGTGAGGTGTGGGCCGGAGCCGCCGCTCCGGCCCACACCTTTTTCTCGCCCGAGTACCTCGCCCGAGTACCGTCGGGCCTTTCTCGCCCGGGTACCGTCCCGCGGGCTCAGCTGTGTGCGGCTTCGCGGAGGGCCTCAGGGGCCTTCTTGTCGAGGGCGACGCGGACCAGGGCCGCGGCCAGGACGGCCGGTTCCGTGCCGTCCGCCAGGCGGACCAGGGCGGCGGGTGTGGTGGGCAGATCGAGGGTGCGGGCGCCCTGGAGGGCTTTGGCGTCGAGATACGGCGCGGTTTCGGGCCAGACGGCCTGTGCCTCGCGCAGGAAGATGTCGGCGCCGGCCGGGCCCAGTCCGGGGAACTCCTGCAGCAGGCGCCGTATCCCCGCCGTGTCGCCGCCTGCCTGGTCCCGCAGTTTCCGCAGGTCACCTCCGTAGCGGTCAGTGGCCAGCGTCGCGCCGTCGCCGAGTTGGGTGGCGGTGCGCTCGTCGTAGCGCCGGTAGCCGCCGCGGCCGAGCGCGTCGACCCGCTGCTGCCAGGTCGCCGCGGCCATCCGGCGCGGATCACGCATTCCGGCGGCGGTCAGCTCCTTGGCCGAGGCGACCGCGATGTCGGCGCGAATACGCGCACTGAGCAGGCAGGCGAGCACGAGCAGCCGGTACAACGGCTGAGGAGTGTCCCTGAGACGGATGCCCGCCTCGGCGGCGTAGGTACGGCCGTGGGCATCCAGGAGCGCCCGCATCACCTCGCGTCGGGGGGTCGCGGCCATCCGGCTCTCACCTCCGAAGACTGCGTACGGGCACTTCGCGTACCCGGATGAATCAGGGGCAAACAGACAGGTCGTAACCGTCTGTCACGCGGAAGCGGAGACTGCCCTCGCCTATGTTCCGTTCGTGATCGTGGCAAGTTCCCTGTCGAGCGCCGGAGCAATGCCGCGGGCATCGAGGCCGGCTCTCCTCCGCACATCCCGCACGAACTCCGCGACGCCGTCCCCAGGCAGCCACACCCGTGCGGGGGACAGGGCGACAAGGCTCACCTCGACGCCCTCGACCGGCCCCCGCACGGGGCGCACGGTGATGTCTCCGTCGCCGGCCGGGGACACCATGCCCCTGGCGAGCAGTTCCCAGGCGAAGGTCCAGGTGACTTCCACCCCGTCGGGTCCGAGCAGTACCAGACGCGCGGCGAGGCAGTCGTCCGCCCGGTACACCAGCTGCGTGGCAACGATGGCTCCTTCGCGCTCCGCGACCACCACGAATCCGGTCGTGCCGACCGTCAGCCGAAGCCAGTCCGGCCGCTCCGTCACGACACGGCCTCCGCCTGCCCCAAGCCGCTCTCTGCCGTAGAAACGATCAATGTCCGCGGGTGCGAAGGTCCGGGCGTCATGAATTCCGGGCACAGCGCACGCACGGCCGACATGGCGTCCTCCACGGTGCGGGTGCCGGTCAGGACGCACAGGGTGTAGGCGGCGTTCTGCACGGTGAGGGCGGCGGCCGGGTCGCCGTCGGCCGCGAGCGCCAGGTAGCGGTCGACCGCCTGCCGCAGTACTGCCGGGTCCGGCACCATCACATGAGACGCGCGCTTTCCCGGCGGGATACCCGGGCTCGTCGGGTCGGAGTCGTGACGAGAGGGGGAGGGCAAGATGACACTCCTGGAAGGGGGAAGGAAGCGTGCCTCCCTGCCGAAGCACTTGACTGCGCTCCCGTGTGCCCGGTCCGTACGATCCGAAACAGACCGGACCGCGGCGGAATTGCTTACCCGCCCGGCGCCGGCGCCCGCGACGCATGGCGTACGCCGACTCGGGCCACCGCTCCTTGCTTGTGCCAAGATCGGGTGAAACCGTTGTACGGAACGGTCGTGAGAGGTGATGGTCATGGCGGGGGACGACCTGCTGGGCGGCGGAGACGCCGAACAGGAGGCGGACGTCGAGCGGGCCCGTATCGCCCATGAACTCATCGCCGGAGCGCGTGGTTTGTCTCCGCCCGAAGTGCCCGACGCGCTGTGTCGTAGTTGTGTGACCCTGCTTCCGGCGGTGTCGGGCCTGTCGGTCTCGGTGCTGGCTGATGGCTCGGACATGGGTGTGGTGCTGTGTGCCAGTGACGGTGTCGCGGGTCGGCTGGCGGAGATTCAGTACACCCTCCTCGGCGAAGGACCGTGCCGGGAGGCGATCCGCCTGCGCGCGCCGGTGTTCGGGACGAATCTGTCCCGTGACGGGCGTCGCTGGCCGTTGTTCTCCGTTCAGGCGGCCAGAGCCGGTGTGGGGGCAGTCTTCTCACTGCCGTTGATGGGCGAGCATGAACCGCGAGCGACAGGTGGCGCAGGCTTTCGTCGTCCTGGCGGACACCTGTGCCGCAGGGTTCGACCCCCTGCATCTTTTCCACTGTCTCGTTCATGCCTGACAGGATCTGTTGGACGTGGACGCGGCGGCCGTGATGATCGCGGACGCCCGCGGCAGCCTGAGGACCATGGCGACGACCGACGAGGACGGCGCCTTCGCCGAGTTGCTGCAACTGCAGAACGGCCAGGGCCCCTGCATGGACTGCTGTCGCACCGGAGAGCCGGTGAGCGTTCCGGACATCGCCGGCGAGTACGAGCGCTGGCCGCGGCTGGTCACCGCCATGATCGACACCGACTACGGCTCCCTGCAGGCCGTCCCGGTGAGTCTGCACACGCGTCCGCTCGGAGCTCTCACGCTGCTGCGCCGCAGCCCGGGCCGGTCGGCCGAGGACGACGTACACCTCGCGCAGGCCCTCGCGGACTCCGCGGCGCTGGCCCTGATGCACTGGTCCGCCGAACCGGACCACATCGACGAGGTCATCACCCGGGTGCAGGGGCTGATCGCGGCGAAGACCACCCTGGAGATCGCCAAGGGCATGGTCGCTCAGCACGCGGGCGGCACCATCGGCGAGGCGGCCCGGCTGCTCAGCGCCTATGCGAGCGGACGGCAGGTCCGTCTCACCGAGACCGCCCACGCTCTGGTCAACCGTGGCCTCACGCCGGCCGCCATCGTCGAGGGGCAGTCCGGGAAGTGAGCCGGACGGACTGAGCGCAGGTGGCAGAACCGGTCACGTGAGCGTGCTGTCGCCCGGTCCGCCCGTCCAGGTCCGGGTCCCGGGAGACGTCCCTTTCCGGAGCATGCGCAGGACGGCCAGTTCGACGAGGCCGTGGGTGGCGGGGATGCCGTACGCGCCATCCTCACCCAGGTGAGGCAGTGCGTCGGTGATCGTCACTCCTTCTTCGTAGAGTTCGATCGCCCGCGGGTCGATGTAGGAGGCCCGGCAGACCGCGGGCGTGTTGCCGAGATACTGGGCCACTTCGCGCACGGCGCGGGCGACGGCACGGCGCCGGGCGGTCTCACTGCGCGCGACCGGCTGCGCGACGGCGGCCATGACGGTGGGCACCGCCGTGGCCGCGCCGCAGAAAGACTCCTTGGCGCGCAAGGTGCCTTCCCGTGCACCCTCGCAGTACTGGACCAGTCAGCTCCCGCGGCCGGGGGTCTCAGGTGTTGCCGGGGCCTCCGCTGCCGAACGAGCCGCCCGATCCGGAGCCCCAGCGTGAGCGTTCCTGCTTTTCGCTGCGTTTGGTGCCGGAACCACCGAGTTGGTGCGGCGTGAGGCGGTCGCTCTCCTCGTCCGCATGGGGCACCTCGTTCGGCTCCCGGACTTCCCTGCTTTCATACGTGGGCCCGGATTCCGGCAGCGTGGGCTGCTCGTGGGCCTTGGGCCGATCCGGCTCGCGGCGGCGCACCCGGATGCCGAGCCGGACCGCCCACACCAGCGCTCCGGCGATGACGAGGCCGCCCACGAAGGCGCCCAGTGTGGCGTACGCCGCGTCCGAGACGGCGATCTCCCAGTATGTGGCGTTCATGATTGCCGAGTACCCCCGCTCGTGAATTGAAGACTCGGGATCACCTTTCCGTGTCGGCAGACCATTCCCTGCCCGACCCGACGGTGGCCGACCTGCTCCAGGCCCTGGCCACCGGCTGAGGGATCCCGCCCCGGGTGACGGGTGGTGGGATCTTCCGCGATCGCGGCCAGCCCACGTGCGTGATTGGTCAGGAACATCCAACCGCTCTGTGGTGCAGGTGCTTCAGGCATGCTCAGAGCGCACGCTCATCGATTCACGCATCCAGAAGAGTGAAATAGATTTCAGGTATGATCTGACGTGTGATGGTTTTCGAGCGGAGTCTTGACGGGCACGAGGTGAACATGCATCGAGGTCCATGGAGCGGCTGTCATGTCGGAACGTGCATCCATGACGCACGGCGCGGCGAGAGGCGGGACCGTCTGCCCAGACCCCCTCCCGTCATGGGGTGATCCCGAGCCCTCTGTGCGGGGAACCGAAGCGCATCCCGCGGCCGACCGGACCCTCGCGGGGTGTCGGGCGCACTCGACACCCTCACCGAGCAAACCCCGCACGACGCTCTGCGCGAAGTCCTCGCCGATCGGTACGCGGAATCGACCTCGGTCCGGGCGGCGTCGACTTCTGTGGCTGCGCCGGCCCCGACGCGTCGCAGCGTGTGCGCGGCAGGCTCGCGGCGAGGGCAGGACCGTCGTCCTCCGGACCGGGAGTGCGGTGGTGCACCGGCTCCTCCCGGCCACCGGTACGCGCTCCCTCTTCGCCGTGTTGGGCGAGCACCACATGAGCGGTCGGCAACTGCGCCGGACGCGCCGTCCGATCCCGCATCCCATCAATGGAAGAATCCAAATGTCCTTCGGTGACGCGCACCAGGATCTGCGCATCGAACTCACCCAGCTGCGACAGGCCATGCAGACACGGCCCGTGATCGATTTCGCACGCGGAGTGCTGATGGTGTCCTTCGGGCTGTCAGCAGAGCAGGCCTGGGAGGTTCTCGTCACGGTCTCCCAGAACACCAACACCAAACTGCACCAGGTGGCCGAAGAGATCGTCGGCGCCGTCAGCGGACCCCCGCTCTCCGAGGTACTCCAAAAGCATCTGGCGGCGGCGGTGGCCGCCCTGCCCCAGACCCGGTCAGCGATTCCAGAGGCCGAGGTCAGCGAAGGCTGAAACGTCCGGCGGCCCTTCCTGCGCGTCCTGAAGTGCCACCGGCCCGCGAGCTGGGCGGCTGGACGGCCTGCGGCGCCCCGGCATCGGCACCTCCGCTGAAGAAGGGGGCGCGGTCCGGGCAGCCGACTTCGACTACGGGAGGTCGTCGTCCTCGTCCGGGATCCGGTGGACGGCGGCCTCTTCGGCAGAGGCCGCGCCGCCGTCGATGCCGACATCGTGGGCGATCATGTCCTTCTCGGCGTCCTCGCGTGCCCCCTCGTCCTCAGCCACCAGGCGGCCGGCCCGGTTCGTCCCCACCTCGTCGTCCAAGGGCTCACCTTCCCCGCCCGCGAGGTCCCCCAGGCCGTCGCTGCCGCCGGGCTCTTCGAGCGCCGGATCGGTGCGCTCCTCGGCCAGCCTCTGGTCCAGGCTCTCGCCCTCCCGCTGCTCGCGCGCGGTCGTGCCCGCGTGCTCCACCGCGAGCGGCCGCTCGGGCGGTGACCAGCCCTCCTCGTAGGGGTCGGTGCCCCGGTCGTTGAGCGTGTCCTCCGGGTCGAGGATGCCCTCGTCCTCACGGCCGTCGGGCCCTTCGGGCTGGTAGACCTCGTCGCCCATGACGTCTTCCTGGTTCTGGCTCTCCATGGTGCGCGTACCTTCCGACTGGGTGCAGGTGCCTGTGATCCGCGTATCCAGGTCCGCCTCGTCCACACGCGTGGACTGCCGGAGTGTGCGCCGGGGCGGGGCGGGTACCCGCGCCGGGCCGGAGGGGCTACAGCCCCGAACCTGAAGGAGGCGCGGATGACCAGCAGCACGGAGGCCGGCGGTGTCACGGGCACGCCGGACAAGGACTACAACCTGATCTGGTACGTGGAGGCGTGCTTGAACAACGCGCTGCGGCTGGAGACGTACATCGCGGATGCGGAGCGCGAGAAGGACGCCGAGATCCTGGACCTGTTCCGCAAGGCCCAGGCCGACAGCCGCAAGGGCGCCGACATCGGCAAGCGGCTTCTGCGTTCGCGCCTGGACGGCGCCTGAGCAGGCACTCCGCCCGCCGGCGAGTACCGCGTCCCAGCGGGCACCGCGTCCGGCATGAGGCTGCGCCGGACGCGGGGGACGAGTCGTGCTGGTCAGAACCGGATGTCCTTGGCGAACGAGATACGCGCTCCCATGTTGCGTTCCATCATCCGCAGGGCGGCCTCGGCCAGATCGGGGTAGATGTGGGCCACCGCGTCGCGGGCCACCGTCACCCGCAGATGCCGGATATGGGCGTCGAGGGCCGAGTACAGCACACACTGCTCGGTGACCTGCCCGCACAGCACCACGTGTTCCACATCTTCCTGGCTCAACAGATAGCTGAGCGGGGTCTCGTAGAAGGCGGAGTGTCGCGCCTTGACCACGAAGAGGGACGCGTCGTCGGGTGCGACGGGCCGTACGAGGTCGGCGTGCGGTCCCTTGAGCGCCGTCCCCAGGATCTCGCCGTGATGGGACCGCCACTGCCCGAAGTTGTCGTTGACGTAGATGACCGGAACGTCCCGTCGGCGCGCGTGATCCAGCAGTGCGGTCACGGCAGGCAGGGACGCCTCCACCGAGGGGATCAGCAGGGTGGCGTCGTCGTGGTCGTACGTGTTGATCATGTCGATGACGACGAGTGCGGTCTTTGCCATGCCTTCCACGCCTTCCACGTCTTCCGCCCTGCGACGGCGACGGCGTCCCGCCTCGTGGAGAGGGGCACGTGACGCCGCCGGGAGACGTCTCTGCAGGCCGGTTGTCGTGATCAGCGGCCGAGGGCCTTTTGCAACTGCTGCTTGTTCATGGACGAGCGGCCGTGGATGTCGCGCTTCTTCGCCTCCGCGTAGAGCTGATCCCTCGTGGGCCCTTCGGCGCCGCTGTGGGAGCGCCGGCCGCCGCGCTGGGAGGCGGACTTCGGGTCACGTGTGGAGGTTTTGCTGGAGGTCTTCGCCTCGCCGGAGCGGGCACGCTGCTTGTTCACCGTGCGGGAGGCGATCTCCTTCGCCCGGGCTGTGGACTCGCCCCGCTGCTCGGCACTCTCCTTCACGTGCTCGTACTGCCGTTCCCTCTTCTTGTTCGATCCTGCCGGCATCGCGTTGCTCCTCTCCCGAATCGATCCACGGGTTCCCCTTCCCCGGGGTGCGTAACGCGCTCGTACGGGGCTCGCCAGACTCCGACTCGGGGCAGGACTTTGCTGCGGCAGAAGCAGAAGTCGAAGAAGTCGGCACACCGGCCCACGCCGGTCTATGCCGGGCGTGAGATTTCGGTGACCGCCGTGGAGATTGCCTGCTGCAGATGGTCGGGCAGAGCTGCGCCGTTGACCGAGGCCACGAGCTCTTCGGCAAGCTGGTGAAGTTTCGTGTTCGTGTGCTGGGAGACGTCGACCAGGACGCTCCAGGCATCCTCGGAAGTGAGGGCGAAGGAGGCCATCAGGACTCCGCGGGCCAAGTCGATGACCGGCCGGGTCAGCATCGCCCGCTTGAGCTGCACGACTTCGGCACGCAGCTTCTCGGCCTCTTCGGGCACCCCGTCCTCCTCCATCTCCTCCATGAGGTTGTGCGTCGCGGCGGAATGTTCGTGCCAGTCGTGGACAACGCCGTTGACAGGCCCGCGAACCTGAGTGAACAGCGCGGACGTCCCGGTGAGGGCGAGCAGTCTCCCGACCCACGGACTGAGAGCCCGCACGCCGAGTGTCTTGCCGTCCGCCAGCGCGAGCCGGCGGACCCGCAGCAGGACATTGAGGCCGGAACAGTCGCAGAAACCGACTCCGGTCAGGTCGAGATCCACGCCTACGGAAGACCGTGCCAGTGCCAGGCGCAGGGCGCGCTGCAGTATCTGTTCGGTCTCGATGTCGATCTCGCCGGAGACCGCCACGATCGGCCTGTCCCCGTCCGGATGCGTCACAACCTCCAGGAAGGCGGACGGGGCAACCGTCGCTGCGACGTGCGCTGTTGCATGGACAGCTCGGCTGCTGCCCTTGGGCGGAGCAGGAGATCCGTGTTCTGACATGGCCGTCGCTCCCGAAGCGTTCGCCTGTCCTCTGCCGGTACAAGTCTCATCCCGGCACATGAAACCCGTCAAGAGATACATGAAATTTATTTCGCGCCTTTGAATACGTGAGTGTTACGCCCTATGCTGGGCGCATGGGTGGAGTATCCGAGACACATGCGGGATGGACGTTCCTCACCAGTCATGCCCGGGTGTTGGCCGCGATCGCCGAAGATCACCGCATCCGCATCCGCGACATCGCCGCGCGCTGCAGGCTCACCGAGAGGGCCGTCCAGAAGATCATTTCCGATCTGGAGGGGGACGGCTATCTCACCCATACGCGAGAGGGGCGGACCAACGCGTATCGGATTCAGCCGGGCACCATCCTGCGGCACCCGGCCGAGGTGGGGATGACGGTCGAGGCGCTGCTGTCCGCCCTTGCGCGGCACGACGCGGGGTATGACGGAGGGTCACGGCGGTCGCGGACAGCGGTGTCGCGGGAGCGTGATTCCGAATCCGCCGGGTGACGGGGGCGACTTGACGCGCGCCGCTGTTTGAAGCGTGCGGCAAGGGGGACTCGCGCGGTGCTGGGTGGCAAGGGGAGTGGGGCTGCGGAGTTGCCTCCCTCGCGATACGGGGAGACAGCTACCGCAGCCCCACGAGGCCGCCGTTACGGCTTGCGGCCCTCCCTTTCGATCGGCCGTGAGTGGCAGGCGTCGTAGAAGCGTGCTGCGGACCCCGGCCGCCGGACCTTTTGGGGTTTCACGCCCGGATCGTCACCACTTGTTAGCTATTTCTGGCTCTGCGTGATCGTGTGTGTGAGCCTGTTTCGATGCTTCCTGTGCGGGAAGGCGCAGGTATGAGTGCTTCGGACAGGAGGCACGTCCGTGGGAGCCGGCGTACGCCAGGTCGCGGGTGTGTTGCGTCTGTTCAGCGCGTGCTCACTCCCATGGGGACCGTCCAGTCGACAACCCCACGAGGGAAGTTGTGAGCACGATGGACACAGCTACCAGGAAGCGCCACCCGCACGACGACGCCCCGCACACCGTCGCCGCCTTCGCCCGCCTCTCCCACCTGTCCGACGGACCCGAACGAGACACCTTGCGTGACGAACTCGTCCGGGCGTGGCTCCCCATGGCGGAACGTATCGCCGGCCGCTACCGGGGAAAGGGTGAGCCCTTCGAGGATCTGCGCCAGGTCGCGGCACTCGGCCTGGTCAAGGCCGTCGACGGCTACGACCCCGACCGCGGCCACGCCTTCGAGAGCTACGCCGTGCCGACCATCACCGGCGAGATCAAGCGCCACTTCCGCGACCACATGTGGACCCTGCACGTCCCCCGGCGCATCCAGGAACTCCGCAACAGGGTGCGCGTCGCCCTGCGGGACCTGTCCGGACCGGGTTCGGACCGGCGCCCCGGCATTGCCGAGATCGCCGAGTACACGCAGCTGAGCGAGGAGGACGTACGCATAGGTCTTGAGGCACTGGACAGCTTTGCCGCGCTTTCGCTGGACGCCGGGACACCCGGTGAGGATGCCGGTATGACGCTCGCCGGCCTGCTGGGGGAGTGTGACGCCGGTTTCGATCTGGTCGTCGACCGGGAGGCGGTCAAGCCCGCCCTGCGGACCCTGCCAGAGCGCGAGCGCACCATCCTCTACCTGCGCTTCTTCCGGGGCATGACGCAGAGCTGCATCGCCGAGCAACTCGGCGTCTCCCAGATGCATGTCTCCCGGCTGATCAGCGCCTCCTGCGCCACCTTGCGCGAACGCGTACTGGACGACGCCGCCTAGTGCCGTGACAGGCGACGCGTTCGCCCCGTCGTGAGTCGGCCGCCCTGCGGGACTCTTTCCCGGGGCGGCCGGTGGCGGGCTCACTGCCGAACCCTCCCGGGAGCGGTTGGACAGTCGGCCGCCTCCTTCCGACTACCGGGCTGGGCCCGCCGCAAACAACGAGCGCGGGTCACTGTGCGGGTGCAGCTCCGGGAGTGCTGGTGAGCCGGGCGACCTCACGAAGCACCGTCCGTGCGCGGCCTGTCGCCCCGCTGGGCACCACCGTGTACTTCGGGTCCTGCGCCGAGGCCACCCCGGCCGCGAAGATGCCGAAACGGGTGCACGCCGAGCCCGCGAGGAGGGCCAGGCCCCCGACCACGGCCGCCGACCAAGGAGAGGGTCGCCGCACCGGCGTGCTTCCACATGGTGGGGAGATCGCGGGTGGTGACGACCGGGTTCGGTGGCAGTCCGTAGACCTCGGGTTCGTCGAGGAGCAGGAAGAACGCGCCGTCGCCGCCGACCCCGTCATCGGGCTCGTGGCCGTAGAGCCGGGCTCCGTCCACGCCCGCCGCGTGCAACTGGTCCACGCGCAGCGCGGCTCGTTCGCGCAGTTCGTCCAGCGGGCCGAACTGGATGGACTCCGTGGGGCAGGCCTTGGCGTAGGCGGGTTCCTGTCCGGCGCCCAGCCGGTCGTAGCACATGGTGCACTTGAACGCCCGGTCGTCGGAAGGGCGTTGCTCGATGACGCCGTACGGGCAGGCGGGTACGCAGTAGCCGCAGCCGTTGCAGATGTCCTCCTGGACGACGACCGTGCCGAACTCGGTGCGGAAGAGGGAGCCGGTGGGGCAGACGTCGAGGCAGGCCGCATGGGTGCAGTGCTTGCAGACGTCGGACGACATCAGCCAGCGCAGCTCCCGGCCTCGCCCGGTGCCGTGGATCCGGCATCCACCAGGGGGAGTTGGGTACGCCCGTCCGGCGCCGGTGCCTGCTGTTCGATGAAAGCGACATGGCGCCAGGTGGAGGCGCCGAGCCCTTGTGTGTTGTCGTAGCTCATGCCGGTGAGGGAGAGGCCGTCCTCGTTGTCCAGGGTCGCGCCGCCGAGACTGGCGATACCGAGGGTCCGTGCGGTGCGCAGCCCGTCGGACTCCCACTCCCAGGTCGTGCGCCGGGTCTCGATCACCCGGTCGGCCACCATGTCCATGGCGGTCTCCAGTCCGAGAGGTTCCCAGTCGGTGGCGTACGGCCGCCGGTACAGCACCTCGTGGCGACGGGCCGAGTGTAGATCTGCTGACCGCAGCCCACCGCGCAGTAGGGGCAGACGGAACCGACCACCCGGTCGGCGGTGTCCGTACGCGGCCTGAGCTGTTGGGTACGCGCCGACATGGCGGCCCGGCCCCGGCCCAGTGGGTCGGATCCGGTGAGCTGGCGGAAGGCCGGCCAGTCACTGATCCACGTGCGCACCCCCATGGTGTGTCCTCTCGGCGGTCGAAATCTCCGGCCGGTCGGCGGGCGTCTCCAGACTGGCCCACCTGGGCGGGTACGGCGCGCGGAGCGTCAGCCCGGCGGTTCGTCGGGCACGGGGTGTTCCGGCCGGTGGCTACCGGAGTGGAGGGAGCCGCGTCGGCCCGTTCCGGCCTCGTCCGTGTCGGGTGGCTCCGGCTGGGGCCGCACGTCCGCGGTAAACCGCGTCGCGTCGCCGCCGGGCTCCCAGGGATCCCCCTCGACACCTGCCTGCTGATCGGGCATGTCCCGGGGCACGGGCCTGGTACCCCGGGCTTCGCTGTCCCCGTGACTCCCCGGACGGTGGTCGCTCACGGTGCTCTCCCTGTCTCGGTCGGACCCTGCCCCGGGACCGGGTACCCCGGAGATGCGTCGCCACCCGGGCCGTCAGGTCCTTCGTCCCTGACGCGCCGTGGACTGCGGAGCAGCACGGGGCGTGCAGCGGAGCCTGCGATCGAATGGCGAGCTCTTGTGGGCGCTCTTGTGGGCGCACCGCAGGGTCGGGGGTTCCTGCTGATGGGGTGAGGGGCGTAGCTTCTTCTGGGGTTGATCGAGGAAGGGTCATTCTCGGGTTGATCGAAGAAGGGTCACAGGGTCACGTGGACAGCAGCCGCCGTGAACGAGCAGAGAGATTCGTGGAGTTGCACCGGGAGGGCTGCTTCCTGCTGCCCAATGCCTGGGACGTGGGAAGCGCCCGCGTCCTGGAGTCGGCCGGCTTCCCCGCGGTGGCGACCACGAGCGCGGGGGTCGCGTTCTCTCTCGGACGCCCGGACCACGACTTCTTCGACGAGAAGGCGCCGGACGACCGCGTCGACCGCGAGACGATGATGCGCCGCGTGCGTGAGATCGCCGACGGGGTGACAGTGCCCGTGAGCGCGGACCTCGAAGACGGGTACGGCGAGGCGCCCGGCACAGTGGCCGCGACTGTGTCGCTGACGCTCGCGGCGGGCGCCGTCGGCGGCAACATCGAGGACTTCACCGGCGACCGTACCCGGCCGCTGTACGACGAGGCGCTCGCGGTGGACCGTATCCGCGCCGCCCGGGCCGCCGTGGACGCCGGCGGCGAGCCGTTCGTCCTGGTCGGCCGGACCGACGTGCTCCTGGTCGGCGGTGGGCTCGACGAGTGCGTACGGCGCGCGAACGCCTACCTGGCGGCCGGGGCGGACTGCGCGTTCGTCCCGGGCGCCGCCGACCCCGCGACCATCGGCACCCTGGTGCGTGAACTCGACGGCCCGCTCAACGTGGTCATGGGGCTGACCGGAAACACGCGGACACTGCACGACCTGCGGGAGCTCGGCGTACGCCGGGTCACGGTCGGCGGCAGCATCGCCCGCGCCATGTACCACCACCTCCTGCGCGCCGCACGCGAACTGGCGGACCTCGGCACCTTCTCCTACGCCGACGACCAGCTCTCCCAGACCGAGCTCAACCACCTCTTCCGGCGCGATTGATGCCCGCCGGCCGCTTGAGGCCGAGGGACCGGCGGGTAGGGACCGGTTTCGGGGCCTGGGGACCGTACCGCCGGGTAAGGTGCGGCGACCCGGGCGGGACGGCCCCCGGCGCAGCATCCCGAAGCTGCTGTGCCATTGCGCGTAGTGCTCTGCCTGGTAAGGGCTGCTGACGCTGCCGGTTCCCTCCAAGGCAAGGGCGAGGTGGCGGTGGTCTGTCTCATCCCGCCGTGCGGCGCTCCGGACCCGGCGGCCGTCATGCTGCCCTTCCTGCGGCAGGCGCGCGCCGCGGGAGTGCGGCGCGCGGTCCTCCTCAGTTCGTCGGCGATCGCCGAACGGGAGTTGGGCGGAATCCGGGTCTGACGACGAGGCCCTGGCCTGAACCCGGCGAAATCGCGCGTCCTCAGCGGACGGCAGGGTGCGCCAGAAGCTCCGTGACCTGCCGGCGGACCACTTCCCAGGCCGCCGCCTGAAGTCCGCCGACAGCTGTACCACGCAGGGTGTGGAGGACCTGTTCGGCATCGGCGTCACACAGGGCGCTGTCGCTGACCACCTCGTAGCCGTCGCGGACGGCGACGCGAAGGCGGCTTCGTCCGGCGCCGTCGCCCTGCACGGCCGCGGCGACGACGAGGGGCGGCGGCCCGCCCGCTTCACCCGGCTCCTTGTAGTACGTGCTGGCGATCGGTTCGCGCCAGCGGAGGCTGAGCAACAGATGGCGCTTGGCCAGCACTTCGGCCAGGTCGGTCTCGTAGACGCTGTCCGGTTCCAGGACCGTCGCCCGGGCGTCCAGCACGAGTACCGCGGGCAGCAGACAACGCAGTGTGCTCCCGACGATGTTGCCGCCGACGGTGGCCGTCCGGCGTATCGCTCCGGTTCCCACGGAGGAGGCCGCCCGGCGCAGTGTCTCCGGCAGGTGATCGTCGATCCGGTTCAGTACCACGGCCGCGCCCAGCACCTCGCGGCCGATCGCGTTGGCCTCCGGCAGGTGGCGCAGCGACACGGACTGCTCGGGGAAGCCGTCCCGCTGCCAGGTGGCCCACACCAGAGTCGCCCCGCCTATCGGCACCGCCCCTTCGGCCATGCACTCCTGTGCTTCGGACACGGACGTGGGCAGACGCAACAGCACGGTGGCCGACCTGCCTTCCTGGAAGTTGGGGCCGAGGTAGCCAATACCTCAACCACATGACCGTTGACATGGCGCATTTTCCCCGCGCACGCGGGGGCGCGTACAGGGCTCACTCCTGCACGGGGCTCGCCCCGCGTGCGGCCCGCAGTGCGGCGCCGTTCATCCGCGGCTCCGGATCAGGGGCCGGCACCGGTGCCCGGCGTACCGAGTGGCCGGCCGAGCCGTAGGTTCCAGCGCCCGGAGCGACCGCTGACCTCGGTCGCCGTCAGTGGGGGTACGTCGAGCCGCCAGAAGGCCGCCTCGGGTGCCTTGAGGATCGTGACCGCCACGGCCCGTACGATCTCCGGCTCCACCACGGCGAGGGTCCTGCCCGCGATCTCCGCGGACGCGTCCAGCCACCCGGCGACCCGCTCGCACAGGTCCCGCACCGATTCCCCGCCGGGTGGCGCCGCGGCCGAATCCGTCAACCAGCGGGCCACCGTGTCCGGTTCTCCGGCGCCGACCTCGTCGAGCGTCCGGCCCCGCCAGTGGCCCATGTCCAGTGCGCGCAGCCCCGGTTCGTCCAGCGCGACGAGCCCGAGGGCCGACGCCGTTTCCCGGCAGCGCACCGTGGGGGAGACCAGTACCCGGTCAGTGGCGGGAAGCGTGCCGGCGGCGGACTCGGCGCGTGCGGCGCCGCTTGCGTCGATCGGGCTACCGTCGTCGAACCGGGCCTCCCGCAGTGATCGGTTCATCGCCGGTGAGATGAATGTGACGCGGCTGGTCACTACTTCGCTCCTGTTCTCCGTGCCGGGGGACGGGCACGTGCTCCGAGTACGACATCACAGCCACGCGCCACACCGGTGGAGTCGGTGAGGCAATTGGGGAGGTCCCGCCGGACTGCTTGTCGCCGGTCATGCCGTCCGTGTGGACGGGCCGCCGGCCGGCCGCGGGTTTTGCCCGACGTTGGTTGCCGGAGGCGGCATTGCCATTCCGTTTACCGTCGTTCGCCGCACGTACCGCTGAGTTTCACACAGGGGCCATAAGGCCCTTCCTTGTCGTTCAGTGCTCTTGTAACACTCCAATCGCACACGTTCCAGCAGTAACCCGACCACCCCGGTCATCCCGTAGCTCCGCTATCCCAGTCAGGACAAGAGGTCACCTCCCCATGCCTCAAGTGAATCGGCGCCGCTTTCTCCAACTCGCCGGCGGCACCGCGGCGTTCACCGCGCTGTCCAACAGCATCGAGCGGGCCGCGGCGCTGCCCGCGCACTCCGGCTCCGGCACGATCGACGATGTCGAGCACATCGTCGTCCTGATGCAGGAGAACCGTTCGTTCGACCATTACTTCGGCTCGCTCAGGGGTGTCCGCGGCTTCGGCGACCCCCGTCCGGCCACGACATCGGGTGACAAGTCGGTCTGGTACCAGTCGGACGGCACCAAGGACGTGCTTCCCTTCCGGCCCGACGCCGACAACCTGGGCCTGCAGTTCATCCAGGACCTCCCGCACGGCTGGAATGACGGACACGCCGCCTTCAACAAGGGCAAGTACGACAAATGGGTGCCCAATAAGTCGTCGACGACCATGGCGTACCTGACGCGTGAGGACATTCCCTTCCACTACGCGCTGGCCGACGCGTTCACCGTCTGCGACGCCTACCACTGTTCGTTCATCGGCTCCACCGACCCGAACCGCTATTACATGTGGACGGGCTACACCGGCAACGACGGCACCGGCGGTGGCCCGGTCCTCGGCAACAACGAGGTCGGCTACGACTGGACGACGTACCCCGAGCGCCTCGAAGCGGCCGGCGTCTCCTGGAAGATCTACCAGGACGTCGGCGACGGCCTGGACGCGAACGGCTCCTGGGGCTGGATACCCGACGCCTACCGCGGCAACTACGGCGACAACTCGCTGCTGTACTTCAACAAGTACCGCAACGCCGAGCCCGGCGACCCGCTCTACGACAAGGCCCGCACCGGCACCGACGCCCGCAAGGGCGAAGGCTTCTTCGACCAGCTGAAGGCCGACGTCAAGGGCAAGAAGCTGCCGAAGATCTCCTGGATCGTCGCGCCCGAGGCGTTCACCGAACACCCCAACTGGCCCGCGAACTACGGCGCCTGGTACATCTCCCAGGTCCTGGACGCGCTCACCTCCGACCCCGAGGTATGGGGCAAGACGGCCCTCTTCGTCACGTACGACGAGAACGACGGCTTCTTCGACCACCTCGTACCGCCGTACCCGCCGCAGTCCGCCGCGCAGGGCAAGTCCACGGTCGACGTCGGTCCGGACCTGTTCGCGGGCGACGCGAGCCACACGGCGGGTCCGTACGGAATGGGCCAGCGGGTGCCGATGCTCGTCGTCTCGCCCTGGAGCAAGGGCGGTTACGTCTGCTCCGAGACGCTCGACCACACCTCCATCATCCAGTTCATGGAGCGCCGCTTCGGCGTGCACGAGCCGAACATCTCGCCCTGGCGGCGCGCGATCAGCGGCGACCTCAGCTCGGCCTTCGACTTCACCGGCAAGGACACCAAGCCGGTCGCACTGCCGGACACCGACGGCTACGAGCCGCCGGACAACGACCGCCACCCCGACTACGTGCCGACCCCGCCCGCGAACCCCGTCCTGCCCAAGCAGGAACGCGGCTCGCGGCCGGCCCGCCCGCTCAAGTACGCGCCCGTGGTGGACGGTTCGGCGGATGTGCAGGCCGGCAAGTTCACGCTGACCTTCGGCTCGGGCGCCAAGGCCGGCGCCGCCTTCCTCGTCACGTCCGGCAACCGCACCGACGGCCCCTGGACCTACACCACCGAGGCCGGCAAGAACGTCGCCGACACCTGGAACTCGGCGTACTCGAACGGCTCGTACGACCTGACCGTGCACGGCCCGAACGGCTTCCTGCGCACCTTCAAGGGCCCGGGCAAGGAGGCCGGACCCGAGGTCACCGCGCGGCACGTCGGTGACAACGTCGAGCTGACCCTCACCAACAACGGCTCAGGCACGGTCAACCTGAAGGTGAGCGACGGCTACGGCGGCAAGCCCAAGTCGTTCAAGCTGCGGTCGGGTGCGAGCGTGAAGCACACGTTCGACCTGCGGGCGAGCAAGCGCTGGTACGACCTGACCGTCGTCTCCGACGCGGACGCGAGCTTCCTGCGCAAGTTCGCCGGACACGTGGAGAACGGCCGGCCGGGCGTGAGCGACCCGGCGATCGTGACCGACTGACATGACGCCATGGGGAAGGGCGGCCACGGACATTCCGTGACCGCCCTTCCCCATGGCGTCTCTAGAGGGCTGTGAGGTGCCCCGCGTTCGGTTGCTGCGGCAGCAACGAGGGTTCGTACGCCGCCGGCTCGGGCTCAAGGGCCAGCACCGCGGCGACCGGATGGTCCCCGACCAGCGGCGGAGGCGCCGTCCGCGACAGCGTCACCACGCCCCAGGCCGCGATGCCCGCTCCCGCGAGGGCCAGCAGCACGCCCGCCGCGCCGCCCTGCAGGCGCTCGCCGAGCAGGGACAGGCCGATCACCGCGGCGGCCACCGGATTGGCGAGCGTCACCACAGCGAGCGGCGCGCCCAGACCGCCCCGGTAAGCGGTCTGCGAGAGGAGCAGTCCGCCCACCGCGAAGGCCGCCACGAGCACGGCCACCACGATCACCTGGGCGCTGAGCAGCGAATCCGAGCGGTCGGTCGCGGCCACTGTCACCGTCTGGGTGAGCGCCGAGGCCACACCGGAGGCGAAGCCCGAGGCGGTCGCGTGCCGCAGCCCCGGCCGCGCGCCCCGCCGTGCGAGGGCGCCGATCAGTACGGCGGTCGTGGCGGCGACGCCCAGGGCCTGCGGCACGCTCAGCACGTTGTCGGGCGCCGGCCCGGACGCCGTGACGAGCAGCGCCGCAAGTCCCGTCAGGGTGAGCGCGGTGCCGCGCCACTCGACCGCGCTGACCCGCCGCCCCGCCACCCGCGCCCCCAGCGGCACCGCGGCCACCAGGGTGAGCGCGCCGAGCGGCTGCACGAGCGTGAGCGTGCCGTACTTGAGTGCGGCGACATGCAGCAGCGCGGCGGACGCGTTCAGCGCGACCGACCACCACCAGGCCCCGCTGCCCAGCAGCCGCAGCACACCGGAGTCCGAACTCCGGGACGCGAGCCGCTCCTGTGCCACGGCCGCGGCGGCGTACGCGACGGCCGAGAACAACGACAGGACGACGGCGGCGACGGTGGCGTTCATCGGCCGGCTCCGACGAGTTCCGGTATGTCGCGTACGGTCGCATCGGCACGTTCCTGTGTACGCCCCGCCGTTGTCGTGGTCCGGTGGGGCGGGTGGATCACCGCGAGGGCGATGCCGAGCAGCGAGGCCGCCACGATCGCGTCGAGCCAGTAGTGGTTGGCCGTACCGACGATCACCAGCAGGGTGATCAGCGGATGCAGCAGCCACAGCAGGCGCCATCGGGACCGGGTCGCGGCGATCAGGCCGATCGCGACCATCAGGGCCCAGCCGAAGTGCAGCGAGGGCATCGCCGCGAACTGGTTCGCCACCGCGTCGGTCGCGGGATGCGCCCCGTACACCGTGGGCCCGTACGCCTGCCCGGTGTCCACGAGACCCGCGGCCTTCAGCAGGCGCGGCGGTGCGAGCGGGAAGAGGAGATGCCCGACCAGAGCGGCGCCGGTGACCACCGCGAGGACCCGGCGCGCCCATACGTAGTGGGCCGGGCGCTTCAGATACAGCCAGACCAGGAAGGCCACCGTCGCCGGGAAGTGGACGGTCGCGTAGTAGGTGTTCGCGAGGTGCACGAGGGTGTCGCTGTGCAGGAGCAGGCTCTGTATGTCGCCCTCGCCCGGCAGGTGGAGGGCGCGCTCCCAGTTCCACACGCGGTCCGCGTTGCGGAAGGCCTCGGCGGTGTGGCCGGTGGCCAGCTGCCGCCCGATCTTGTAGACGAGGAAGAGGCCTATGACGAGCAGGAGTTCGCGCAGCAGCGGCGGGCGTGCGGCGGTGCCCTTCGGCGGGTGCGCCACCTTCTCGTACGGTGCGGCCCGGCCCTCGGTCGCGTCGGACTTCGGTTCGGTCACGGATTCTGCAGGCTCGGTCGCGGGTTCTGCAGGCTCGGTCGCGGGTTCTGCAGGCTCGGTTCGGGAATCCATCCCCCGGCCCCCTTGCTGACGGTCTTGCGTGGGGTGGTGCGTGGTGAACCCAGGACAAGGTCCACTCCCGCCGGCTCGCTCGACAAAAAGGGTGGGTCCTGTCCAAGGCTCATCGATACGCCAGTGTACCGATACGAGAGTGTACCGATACGCTCGCGTTCCGGTACAGTGACGTATCGATTAGACTGTGTGAGACGGAGCACCGAACCCCACCGTGTCGAACCGACCGAGCGAGGAGAAGAGCATGACGTCGCAGGCCGCGGACGGACCGGAGACGGTCGTCGCCTCGCGCCGCTCCAAGATCACGCCCGAGCGTGAGCGGGAGTTCTACGACGCTGTGATCGACCAGCTCCGCGAGTGCGGCTATGACGCCTTCACCATGGAGGGCGTGGCGGCGAGCACCCGCTGCAGCAAGTCCACGCTCTACCGGCAGTGGAAGACGAAGCCCCAGTTCGTGGCTGCGGCGCTGCGCGCCAACCGCAGCCCCCGGTTCCTGGGTATCGACACCGGCTCACTCGCCGGGGATCTGCGCGCGGCGGCGCGCGCCGCGGGCGAGTGGTCGGACCGCGACACCCGGCTGCTCCAGGCGCTCGGACATACCGTCATGGCGGACGAGGAGCTCCAGCGGGCGTTGCGCGAAGCGCTCGTCGAGCCCGAGGTCGCCGCGCTGAAGGAGATGATCCGGCGCGCCGTCGACCGAGGTGAGATCGCCGCCGATCACCCGGCGCTGGAGTTCGTCCCGGCACAGGTCATCGGCGTGATGAGGGTCCGTCCGGTGCTGGAGGGGCAGTACGCGGATGCGGCCTACCTCACACAGTTCGTGGAGGCGGTCGTGATCCCGGCCCTCGGCCTGACCTGAGACTCAGGCCGCCGTCCGCGGGATGACCGGACGTCGGCCTGCTCGCGCCGCACCGTGGGGACGGGGGCGGCGCGAACCGCCGGCCGGGTGGGGTTCCTCTGAGCGGAGGGCACCCCACCCGGCCGAACTTTTTCCGGATCCTTTTTCCTGGACCTTTTCTCCTGGTCCTTGTTCCGCGTCCGGCGCGATCCGCCGGATCTGCGGTACGGCCCTACACGCCCTGCCCGCTGCCGGTCCCGGACGCCACCTTGATGCCCTTCGTGATCTCATCGATCACGTCCTGCTTCTCGCTGACGTCGACGCCGAAGCGGATCACGACGAGCTGCTCGGCGTTGAGGGGGGAGGGGAAGGCGAGCGACTCCACATAGCCGTCCTCGCCCTTGCTGGTGACCGCCTTCCAGCGGACCAGGTAGCCCTTCTGTCCGGCCACGGTGACCGCCTTGGAGGCGAGTTCCTCGTGCGAGGTGATCTCGCCGTAGGACTTGCCGCCATAGGACTCCTCGGCGTTCTTGGAGATGTCCTCCTTCGCCGCCGCCTCGGCCGTGGTGGCCTTCAGCTCCAGTGCCACCGCCGGGGCCGAGTACAGGCCGCCGGCGGTGCAGGTCGCCGTGGTGTCGCCGGGGCACTGGTAGGAGTCGTCCGAGGTCACCGCGGCGCCCACCGTGATGCTGGAGCCGGTCCAGCCGTCGGGCACCGGGATGCTGATGCCGTTGACCGGGTCGGTGGCGAAACCGTCCTCGGTCTGCGGCGGAAGGGGCTGGCGCGGCGGCGCGGTCTGGCCGCCGGAACCGCCACCGGAACCGCCACCGGAACCGCCTCCGGGGCCGCCGCTGGGAGCGCCCGAGGGACCGCCCGAACCGCCGGGGAACCCGCCGGGCCCCTGGGTGGTGGCGGTGGTGTCGCCGTCGTCCTTCGTCAGCGCGTACACCCCGCCCCCGATGCCGGCGAGGACCGCGATCGCCACGGCGACGGCTATGCCGGTGCGCAGCCCGCTCCGCGGCGGACCCGGCGGACCCGGCGGATAGTCCGGATACGGTCCGGTGGCCGGCGGCTGCGCCGGGGGACCCCATGCGGCCGCCGACCCGACGGGCCGGGTCTGGTCCGTCCATGTCTTGCCGTCCCACCAGCGCTCGGTGGCGGGACTGTCATCTGTCTGCCCGGGGTCGGGATACCAGCCGGGAGGAGTCTCCTGCGTCATGGTGCCCACCGTATGAGGTGTGAGTGAAAGACGGATGAGAGGGCCGGGGAGGGGCGGAGACTGATGTGGGAAATCTGGTTTCAGTTCGTGGGTGGTTGACGGTCGACGACTTTCACCGGGGCTGGTCGGGGCGTCGGCGCGTCGCCTGCGGAACCCCGCCGTCACTCGTCTCGGCAACAGCTGCCCGGACCCGCCGACATGACGGCTTCGAGGGGGCTACGCTCGTTGCCTGTACGCCGTTTGGGCGACCTGGGGAGGTAGCGGGATGACGGAGGCAGGGCCAGGAGTGGCCGCCTCGGCTCCCCTGTGGGAGCGCGACGAGGAAGTCGCCACGCTCGAACGGGCGATCGGCGCCTTGCGTGCCGACTCCGCCACGCCGGGAAGCCTGCTGGTTTTCAGCGGCGACGCCGGCCTCGGCAAGACCGCGCTCCTCGCCGAGGCGCGCCGGATCGCGGAGAGCGCCGGCTGCGCGGTGTGGTCGGCACGCGGCGGTGAGACCGTCACGTCCGTCCCCTTCAATGTCGTACGGCAGCTTCTGCAGCCGGCCCTGGTGTCGTTACTGCCCGAGGAGGCGCGCGAGTACCTGGGCGACTGGTACGACATCGCGGGACCCGCGCTCGGCATAGCGGAACCGGGCGACCGGCAACCCGACCCGCAGGGCGTCTGCGACGGCCTGGTCGCGGCCGTGCGACGGCTGGCCAAGCGCGAGTGGCCGCTCGTCCTTCTCGTCGACGACGCACACTGGGCCGACCAGGAGACCCTGCGCTGGCTGGCCGCCTTCGCCGAGCGCCTCGACGACCTGTCCGTCCTCATCGTGGTGGCCCGCCGCCCGGGCGGCGTGAGCGGCGTGAGCGCCGGTCACCTCGACACCATCGCCGCCGCGGCCCGCCCGACCGCCACCCTGAGCGCACTGACCCCGTCGGCGACCGAAGGGCTCACCCGCGCCACGGTCGGCGAGCACGCCGACGCCCCGTTCTGCCGCGAGGTCTGGGCGGTCACCGGCGGCAACCCGTACGAGACCGTCGAGTTGCTCGCAAAGGTCCAGGACAGCGAGCTCGACCCGGTGGAGGCCTCGGCCGCCGAACTGCGCGCCCTGAACCGCTCGGCCCGCGGCCGCGGACTCGTCGCCCGCCTCGAAGGACTCGGCCTCGATGCCACGCGCTTCGCCTGGGCGGCCGCGATCCTCGGCACCGCAATCTCCCTCGACCTGGCCGCACACCTCGCCGGAATGCCGGCCGAGGAGGCGCAGCGCTGCGCCGACCTGCTCAGCGTCGCCCGTATCCTGACCAGGACCGAACCCGTGAACGGCCGGGCGCCCGAAGGCGACCTGGAGTTCGTGCACCCGCTCATCGCCAGCGCGGTCTACCGCTCGATCCCGGACGCCCTGCGCACCGCGATGCACGGTCAGGCCGCCTGGGCGGTCACCGACTCCGGGCGCGGCGCCGCGGCCGCCTCCCGCCACCTCCTCGAAGTGCACCCGGACGAAGACCCCGAACTCGTCGAGCAGATGCGCGAGGCCGCCCGCGAACACCTCGCCGTCGGCGCGCCCGACGCGGCCAGGCGGTGTCTGGAGCGCGCGCTGGCCGAACCCCCGCTTCCCGACATCCACGCGCTCGTGCTCTACGAACTGGGCTGCGCCACGCTCCTGACCGCGCCCGCCAGGACGATCGGCCATCTGCAGGCCGCACTCGACAGGCCCGGCCTCCAGGGCGACCTCCGGGTGAACGCGGTCTTCCGCCTCTCTCAGGCACTCGTCCACAACAACCAGCTCGAAGAGGCCGTTCGCACCGTCGACACGGAGGCCGCGCGGCTCGACCCAGGCCCTGCCCGGATGCGGCTCCAGGCCGCGCACTACATGTGGGAGGGCATCCACGCCGGCGAGGACCAGGCCTCGGGACGCTCGAGCGGTCTCGCCGAACTCGCCAGGACCTGCACAGGCCGCGACAACTCCGAGCGCGCGCTGCTCATACTGCGCGGCTTCGACGCGATGACGCGCGGCGAGAACGCCGAGGAGGTCGCGGAACTCTGCGACCGCGTCCTCGTCAACGGCCGCCTCGCACCGGGGCTGGGCTGGACCGACACCGAGTGGGGCATCGAGCTCCTCCTGATGCTGGGCAGCGCGTACGCCTACGCCGACCGGCTCGACCGCGCCGAGAGCCTGTTCAGCGAGGCCCTGCACGCCTACATGAAAGCCGGCTGGAGCGGCGGCCACCTCGCCCTGGCCAACGCCTACCTCGGCCTCGCGCACCGCAGACGGGGCCGCCTCGCCGACGCGGAGACCTATCAGCGCGAGTCGCTGCGCCTCGCCGAACGGGTCGGGCGCGGACTGCCCCTGTACTGGTCCGCGACCTGCGGGCTCATCGACACGCTGGTGGCCCGCGGCCACCTCCTGGAGGCGGAGGAGATCGCCGAGGAGTACGGCTTCGCACCGCCGTACCCGTCCACGATCGTCCTCCCCGACATCCGTTCCGTACGCGGCCGACTGCTGTGCGCCGTCGGCCGGACGAAGGAAGGCATCAACGAACTGGAGGCAGCCGAGAAGGCCTCCGCCGCGCGCGGTCACCACAACACGGTGCTCGCTCCCTGGGCGGTCGACCTCGCCCGCGCTCTCGCCACGGAGGACCCGGCGCGTGCCGCGGCCGTGGCAGCCGACGCCCGCCGCCAGGCCGAGCGTTTCGGCACCGACACGGCCATCGGTGAGGCCCTGCGCTGTGCGGCGGCGCTGGAATCGGGCCAGCGCGCGGTACGGCTCGCCGCCCAGGCGGTCACCTATCTGGAGGCCTCCCCCTGCCAGTACGAGCACGCGGCGGCCCGTGTCGAGTACGGCATCGCCGCCCGGTCGGTGTCCGAGCTCAACAAGGGCCTCACATTGGCGCGTTCGTGCGGCGCGGACGGAGTGGTGGCACAGGCGGAGCGGGCACTGGCCGGCTTCTAGTCAGTCGGGTGCCGGCCTTCGAGCAACCGCTCGGTGGTCGCCGCCAGCCGTTTCCAGACCTCGCGGTCGTATGCCTCGCTGTGCGCCCGCGAGGGAGTTGTGCCGTCGAAGTAGCCGCCCGTGCCCAACTCGGTTGTCACCAGGGCGAGTACACCCGCGGCACCGTCGGCGACGCTGGACCACGGCTCGACGCCGCCCTCGCGGACCATCGCCGTGTCCATGTAGGTCGCGGGGTGCAGCACGTTCACCGAGACGCCGGTGTCCGCGAGTTCCTCGGCCAGCGCGAAGGTGTGCGCCGCGAGGGCGAACTTGCTGCGCCAGTACGCCGATCGGCCGCTGTAGCCCCTGGTGAGCTCGGGGTCGTCGAAGTCCAGGGGCTCCTGACCGCCGGAGCCGACGTTGACGATCCGGGACGAGGCGCTCGCACGGAGCGCGGGAAGCAGCGCGCGGGTGAGCGCGACCGGCGCCAAGTAGTTCACGGCGAGCCGTAGTTCGTGCCCGTCGTGGCTCACCTCGCGGCCCGAACCGGGCGAACCGAAGCCCACACCGGCGTTGTTGACCAGGATGTCGAGACGGGGGTGCGCGGCGGCGACCTCGGCGCCGAGCCGCCGTACTTCGTCCAGCGAGGCGAGGTCGGCGACGAAGCCGTGCGCCTCACCGCCCTCCGCCTCCGCCTCCAGCTCCGCGACAAGCTGCTGCGTACGTGAGCGGTCGCGTCCGTGCGCGAGGACGGCGTATCCGGAGCGGACCAGCTCGAAGGCGACGTACCGACCGAGGCCGGAGGTGGCGCCGGTGATCAGGACAGTGGGCACAGGGGCTCCGTTCACGGGGGATCTCCGTCCAGCCTAGGCACGGTTGGGCACCGCTACCTGGTGCTGTTGTCACTACGCCTGGCAGGGTTACGGTGCCGGCCGGCCGGACCCTGCCGTCAGCCGTCAGCCGTCAGCCGTCAGCCGTCAGCCGTCAGCCGTCAGCCGTCAGCCGTCAGCCGTCAGCCGTCAGCCGTCGGCCTTTCCGGCTCAGGCCTCCGCACCGTCCTCATCCTCCTCCGCCAGCACTCGCTGGGCCACGGCGAACGCCGAGTTGGCCGCCGGGACACCGCAGTACACGGCGGTCTGGAGCAGGACCGCGCCGATCTCTTCGGGGGTGAGTCCGTTGCGCCGGGCAGCGCGGACGTGCATCGCGAATTCGTCGTAGTGGCCGTGGGCCACCAGCGCGGTGAGCGTGATCATGCTGCGCTCACGGCGGGTCAGTGTCGGATCCGTCCAGATCTCGCCCCAGGCGTAGCGGGAGATGAAGTCCTGAAAACGGGCGGTGAAGGGCGTCTGGCGGGCCTGTGCGCGGTCCACATGGGTGTCGCCGAGTACCTGGCGGCGTACCGCCGTACCGCGCGCCGCGTAGCCGTCGAAGTGCCCGCGCAGCGCGGCGAGCACGGCCTCCGGGCGCTCGGCCGGCGCCAGATGTGAGGCACCGGCGATCTCGGTGAGCGTGGCGCCGGGTACCGCGTCCGCGATCTCCCGCAGATGCGCGGGCGGCGTCGCCGGATCCTCGCGCCCCGCGACCAGCAGGGTCGGCACGCTGACGGACGAGAGCCGGTCGCGGATGTCGAAGGCGGCGAGCGCGTCGCAACAGGCGGCGTAGGCCCCCGGGTCGGCGGTCCGGTGGTCCTCGACCAGCTCCGGCACGGTGAAACCGGGCGTGAACCAACGGGAGTTCGCGGCGTCGGCGAGCGCGCCGAGACCCTCGCGACGCACGGCCGCCGCACGCTCCTCCCACGGCTTGGAGCCGTTGAAGTGGGCCGAGGAACAGACGAGAGCCAGCGACGACACCCGCTTCGGGTGGTGGACGGCCAGGTGCAGACCCACCGCACCGCCCAACGAGACACCCGCGTACGCGAATTGCTCGATGCCGAGCGAGTCGGCGAGGGCCAGCACCAGTGCCGCCAGGTCGGCGACAGTCGCGCCGGGCCCGATGAGGTCGGCCGGTGAGCCGCCGTGACCGGGCAGGTCCCAGCGGATCACCCGATGCGTCACGGACAGCTCGGGGGCGACCTTGTCCCACAGCGCGCTCGACGTGCCGAGCGAGGGCCCGAGCAGCAGCGGGGGAGCGGTGACGGGCCCTTCGGCGCGGTAGTGCAGAAGCTTGCCGTGAGAGAGGGTCGTCAACGTCGCTCCAGCGCACGGTCGGTGAGGGCTCCGGCGGAGCCCGTGTAACGGGCGGGGTCGGTCAGGTCCACGAGGTCGAGATCCTTGAGTTCCGACTCCTCATCGAGCAGATCGAGAAGAGGCCGGTTCTCGGTGACCGCCCGTTTCGCGGCCGCCGTCAGCAACTCCTTCGCGCGGGCCCGCCCGAGCACGGGGGCGAGGGCGACGGCCAGCCGCTCGGAGACGATCAACCCTTGGGTGAGGCCGAGGTGTTCACGCATCACCTCAGGGTGCACCCGCAGCCCATCGGCCAGTTCGGCGGTGTCGCGCGCCGCCCCGCCGACGAGCCGGAGCAGCTCTCGCAACGGTTCCCATTCGGCGTGCCAGGCCCCGGCCGGGCGCTCGTCCTCGGCCGCCATCGCGCCGTACAGCGTGGCCGCGAGCTGCGGCGCGCGCCGGGCGGCGGCCGCGACGAGGGTGGCCCGTACGGGGTTGGCCTTGTGCGGCATCGCCGACGAACCGCCGCCGCTGCCTTCGGTGACCTCCGCGATCTCGGTACGGCCGAGGGTGAGCACGTCGACCGCGGTCTTGCCCAGCGCTCCCGCCGTGAAGGCCAGCGCTCCGGCCAGGTCACCGATCGGTGTGCGCAGGGTGTGCCAGGGCAACACGGGCTCGGTCAGGCCGAGTTCACGCGCGTACGCCGCGGTCAGAGCCTGGGTGTCCGCCGCGCCGAACGCGGTGAACGCCGCCAATGTCCCCGCCGCGCCGCCCAGTTGAGCGGGCAGCGAATCTCGTACGGCCGAAAGCCGGTCCCTGGCGTCAAGGACCAGCGACCGCCATCCCGCCGCCTTCAGTCCGAAGGTCGTCGGCACCGCGTGCTGCGTCAGCGTCCGGCCCGGCATCACCGTGTCCCGGTGCTCCGCCGCGAGCCGGGCCAGGGCCTCTTCCGTACGGTCCAGATCCCCCAGGACCAGATCCAGTGTGCGCGCGGCGACCAGCATGGTGGCCGAGTCCATGATGTCCTGACTCGTCGCACCCCGGTGGACGTACGCCCCGTACTCCCCGCCGACCGCCTGCGTCAGGTCCGCGACCAGCGGGATCACCGGATTGCCGCCGGCACGGGCGCGCAGAGCGATCGACCGTACGTCGAAGCCGGAGACGTCGGCCGCGGCATCCACGGCGGTGGCCGCCTCCGCCGGAGCAAGTCCCAGGGATGCCTGGGCGCGGGTCAGCGCCGCCTCCGCGTCGAGGAGCGCCCGCAGATACGCGGTGTCGCTCGTCGCGGCGGACGCCGGGGAGCCCGCCCACCCGGGGGCGAGCAGGGCTTCGGAATCACCGAATGTCACTGGAACTCCAGGAAGACCGTTTCGCCTTCGCCCTGAAGGCGGATGTCAAAACGGTACGTCCCCTTCGTGCCCTCGGCCGCTATCAGCGTGGCGCGCCGGTCGGCCGGGAGCGCGTCGAGCAGTGGGTCGGCGCCGTCGGCGAGGTAGGCGCGGGTGTAGAGGTGGTTCGTCAGGCCGCGCGCGAACACGCACACGCTGATGTACGGCTGTCCGGTGTTGCCCGGGACCAGTGTGGAGAGCGCGTAGTGCCCGTCGGTGTCGGTGGGGACCCGCCCGAAGCCGGTGAAGTCGGTGCTGTTGCGGCCCAGGAAACCGCCGGTGGCCGGGTCGCGGCGCAGCGAACCGGGGGCGCCCTTCAGGGACCCGTCGGGCGCCGCTTGCCAGAAGTCGAGCATGGCGTCGGGGATCGGCTCGCCCGCGCCGTCGAGCACGTACCCGTGCAGGGTGATGGCCTCGGGGTGGCCCTGGGGCGCGACCTGGCCGCCGCCGGGAAAGGGGAGCGCGTATCCGTAGAAGGGACCGATGGTGTGGGACGGGGTGGGGAGCAACCGCTCGGTCATGCTCATCGGCCTTCCTCGATCCAGGTGGCGGAGGGACCGTCGAGGACGATGTCCCACTCGTAGCCCAGGGAGAACCCGGGCTGGGAGAGATCGTGGCGGTAGGTGGCGATCAGGCGCTCGCGGGCCGCCGCGTCCGTCACGGAGTTCAGGATCGGGTCGTACCGGAACAGCGGGTCGCTCGGGAAGTACATCTGCGTCACCAGCCGCTGGGTGAACGCCGTGCCGAAGACCGAGAAGTGGATGTGGGCGGGCCGCCACGCGTTGGTGTGATTGCCCCAGGGGTAGGGGCCCGGCTTGATCGTGGTGAACGTGTACCGGCCCTGATCGTCCGTCAGGGTGCGCCCCACACCGGTGAAGTTGGGGTCCAGCGGCGCCGGGTGCTGTTCGCGCAGATGGGCGTAGCGGCCGGCGGCGTTGGCCTGCCAGACCTCGACGAGTTGGCCGCGTACAGGTCGGCCGTCGCGGTCGAGCAGCCGGCCCGAGACGGTCATGCGCTCGCCGATCGGCTCGCTCCGGTGGTGGCGGGTGAGGTCGTTGTCGATCTCGGTGATGTCGGTGACGCCGAAGACCGGACCCGACAGCTCGACGGTCTCCGGGTCACCGCCGCTCACGGCGACCAGCGGCTGCTTGGGGTGGCGCAGCACCGAACTGCGGTACGGGGCGTAGTCGCGTTGCGCGTGGTGCAGGACGGGGCCGCCACCGGCGACGGCCTTGTCGTACGCGTCCTGGCGGTCCTTGATCTCGACGTCGATGTCCGACTGAGTGAGAGCCATGCCGGTTTCCTATCGTTCGAGGACGAGGGCGAGGCCCTGGCCCACGCCGATGCAAAGGGCGGCGACGCCAACTCCGCTGCCCTTGTGTGCGAGTTGGTGGGCGACCGTGCCGGCGAGCCGGGCTCCGGAGGCCCCGAGTGGGTGGCCCAGCGCGATGGCGCCGCCCCGTGGGTTGAGGATCGCCGGGTCGAAGTCGGGCCATTCGGCCACGCAGCCCAGCACCTGCGCGGCGAAGGCCTCATTCAGTTCCAGAGTTGACAGGCCGTCAAATCCCTTGCCCGCCTTGGTGAGTGCGCGGTTGACGGCCTCGACGGGGGCCAGTCCGAAGTACTGCGGTTCGATCGCGGAGACGCCGGTCGCCGAGACGCGGGCGAGGGGCTCACGGCCGGTGGCCTTCAGGCCCTCCTCGTCGACCAGGAGCAGGGCTGCGGCCCCGTCGTTGAGCGGGGAGGCATTCCCGGCCGTGACCGTTCCGTCCTCGGTACGGAACGACGGCTTGAGCCCGGCCATGGCATCGAGGGACGCCGACGCGCGGACGGATTCGTCGGCGGCGAAGACGACCGGTTCGCCCTTGCGCTGCGGGATGGACACGGGAGCGATCTCGGCGTCGAACAGGCCGTCCGCCTGGGCCCGTGCCGCCTTTCGGTGGCTGGCGAGCGCGAACTCGTCCTGCTGCTCACGCGTGATCTTGTGCTTGTCGGCGATGAGTTCGGCCGACTCGCCGAGCGGGATCGTCCACTGCGGGTCCATCCGCGGGTTGACCATGCGCCAGCCGAGCGTGGTGGAGAACAGCTCGGCGTGCCCGGCCGGGAAGGGCTTGTCGCTCTTCGACAGCACGTAGGGGGCGCGGGTCATCGACTCGACTCCGCCGGCCAGGGCGATGGAGGCGTCACCGAGCGCGATGGCCCGTGCGGCCTGGATGACGGCTTCGAGCCCGGAGGCGCAGAGCCGGTTGACCGTCACACCGGGCACCGAGGTGGGCAGTCCCGCCAGCAGCGCGGCCATCCGGCCGACGTTGCGGTTCTCCTCGCCGGCGCCGTTGGCGTTGCCGAGGTAGACGTCCTCGATCCGGGCGGGGTCCAGATCCGGTGTACGGGCGAGGAGTTCACGGATGGCGTGGGCAGCCAGGTCGTCCGGGCGCACGGACGCGAGCGAACCGTTGTACTTTCCGATCGGGGTCCGTACGGCATCGACGATGTAGACGTCACGCAGAGTCATGACGGGATCTCCTCGGGGATGTGCACCTTCGCAGCGGTCTTCGCCACGATCTCCTCCGCCGCCACGCCGGGCGCGGTCTCGAACAGCACCAGACCCTGCGCCGTGACGTCGAGGACACCGAGATCGGTGATGATCCGGTTCACGCACGCCCTGCCGGTGAGCGGCAGCGCGCACTCCTCCAGGATCTTCGGGGAGCCGTCCTTGGCGGTGTGGGTCATGACGACGATGACCGTGCGGGCGCCGTGCACGAGGTCCATCGCCCCGCCGATGCCGGTGATCATCTTGCCGGGGATGGCCCAGTTGGCGAGGTCGCCGCCCGCGGACACCTGCATGGCGCCGAGCACGGCGACGTCGATGTGGCCGCCGCGGATCATGCCGAAGGACAGCGAGGAGTCGAAGTACGAGGCGCCGGGCAGGACCGTGACGGTCTCCTTGCCGGCGTTGATCAGATCCGCGTCGACCTGGTCCTCGGTGGGGTAGGGGCCCGTGCCCAGGATGCCGTTCTCCGACTCCAAAACGACCTCCACACCCGGCGGGAGGTAGTTGGGGATCAGCGTCGGCAGACCGATGCCGAGGTTCACATACTGGCCGTCCTGAAGCTCGCGCGCGGCGCGGCCGGCCATCTGCTCGCGGGTCCAGGCCATCAGTCGCTCACCGTTTCGTTGGCCGCGGACGCCGAGACCGTCCGCTGCTCGATCATCTTGGCCCGCGCCTGCTCAGGAGTGAGGGCGACGACGCGCTGCACGAAGATCCCGGGCAGGTGCACCGCGTCCGGGTCGATCCCGCCCGGCTCCACGAGCTCCTCCACCTCGGCGATCGTGATGCGGCCGGCCATGGCGGAGAGGGGGTTGAAGTTGCGGGTGGACTTGTTGAACACCAGGTTCCCGTGCCGGTCGCCCTTGGCGGCCCGTACGAGCGCGAAGTCGGTACGGATGCCACGCTCCAGCACGTACTCGGTGCCGTCGAACTCCCGCACCTCCTTGGGTGGCGAGGAGAGGGCCACGCCGCCCTGGCCGTCGTAGCGCCAGGGCAGTCCGCCGTCGGCGACCTGAGTGCCGACTCCGGCGGGTGTGTAGAACGCGGGGATACCGGCGCCGCCCGCGCGCAGCCGCTCGGCGAGCGTGCCCTGCGGGATCATCTCGACCTCCAGCTCACCGGCCAGGTACTGGCGGGCGAACTCCTTGTTCGCGCCGATGTACGAGCCGGTGACGCGAGAGATCCGCCCGGCCGCGAGCAGGACCGCGAGGCCGGACTCCATCGCCCCGCAGTTGTTGGAGACCACGCCGAGCCCGGTGACACCGCGCTCGTAGAGGGCCTGGATCAGCACGTTCGGTACGCCGCTGAGGCCGAAACCGCCGACCGCGAGCGTCGCGCCGTCCGGCACATCGGCCACCGCCTCCGCGGCTGTGGCGATCACCTTGTCCATCCGAGAAGCCCCATCTCTCCCGAGCGTCATCTCCCCGAGATCTCAGCGCCTTGGTCAGTCAGGGCACTTAGTCAGGGCACTGAGTATTTCTTCGAGGTTTCCAACACGCTGCCACCCTGGCCTTCTTCCGTCAAGGCCTCCTTGGAGTGTGCAGGTGAGTGCCCGGGAAGGGGGCGAGACGGCCGGTCCCTCTGCCGGGTATCGTTCAGTACACCAACTAATCTGATTCGTCTGCGCGGCGCGTCCATCGCGCCGCGCGGGCCGAGCCGAGGAGCGCACATGGCCGCGGTGGACCTCTCCACCCACCCCGGGCACCTGGCCCGGCGGCTGCAGCAGGCGCACTACCTGCTGTGGAACACGATGGTCTCCGAGGAGATCACCTCGCCGCAGTTCGCGGTCCTGAACGCGCTCGTCGCCGAGCCGGGACTGGACCAGCGCACCGTGGGGGAGCGAGTGGGCCTGGACCGCTCCACCATCGCCGAGGTCATCAGCCGGCTCGGGCGCCGCGGTCTGCTCGACAAGGTGCGCGATCCACAGGACGGCCGCCGTTTCCTGCTACGCCTCACGGACGAGGGAACGCGCACGCACAAGAAGCTGACCGTGCGCACCGCCCGTATGAACCAGGTCTTCCTCGCCCCGCTCACCGGCGACGAACAGACCCTGTTCTTCGACCTCATCCAGCGGGTCTCGGACGCGGCGGAGGGGCTCCGCAATCCGGCGGATCCGCTTGTCGTCCAGCGGTAAGGACAGTCGTGACAGGTCACCGGGGACCAGGCGCGGGGCGGCCGCCGTGGGCTCGACCCGGTCGAGGACGCACCGCGCCTGATGTGGCTTTCCTGTCACGCCTCGGCGAAGACCACCCACACCTGGCCCTTCGCGAAGTTCATCGGCGCGCCGTCCGCCGTCGTGAACTCCGTGCCGTCCGTGGCCCTGGGGCGCGACCAGTTCACGTTGAAGGCCCGGCCCTCGCGCAGCACCTTCGCCGTCCCCGAGCCGACCGTTTCCGTGTACGGCGTGTTGTTGCCGAGGACATCGTGGTACTTGGACTCGCGGACCTTCACGTACTGCACGACGACGGTCGCGGGAGCCACCGTCTTACCGTCCGTCGTCACGGTCGGCGTCCCGTCCATGTCCACCAGCCACCGCTCCCGGCTCGCGGACCAGGTGAAGGTGAAGCGGGCGGCGGGGAAGCGCACGGTCTGGGAGGTCTGCGGGCTGCCGCCCGCCGGAGCCGCACCGAAGTGGAACCCTGTGGTGAGGGCGGCGGTGCCCGGCGCGGTGCGGGTCAGCCGCTGGGGGCGCAGGAAGAGGTTGTGCGGTGCGGCTTTTCCGGTGCCCCGGTAGTAGGCGTCCCCGGATGTCTCGCCCGGGGGGTACGCATGCAGCGGCGCCTGGTCGATCAGCGGCAGCAGCTTGTGCTGCGCCCCCGAGAAGGCGAGCGTCGGGTCGTCGAACTGGCGCAGCAGCTCGAGGTCCGACTCGCGCGCGCTGCGCACCGGGCCGACGACCTTCGGCAGCTTGCTCGCGTAGACCGCCATCAGCCGGCTCAGACCGCCCTCGACCTGCTCCGCGTACACGATGTCCGCCGCTTCCAGACCTGTCTGGGGGCGGGCCGCACGCACGTTGTCGATCTTCACGGCGAGCACCGAGCCGACGGCGGCGGGGCTCGGTGTCTGCTTCTCCGGGCTCGCCTGGCCCGGGGTCGGGGCCTTGCTGTGCCCACGCCCGTCGTCGGTCGATCTGCCGCCCGCGATGCAGCCCGTCACCAGGGGAGCTGTCACCACGGCGGCCAGCAGCGCCGCTGTCGTCGCGCCGCTCCGCATCCGCGCCATCTGTCGCATGCCCACCGTGCCACCCTGTCCCGTGTCATTGATTGTGCGCTTATAAGTTCAACGGGGGACATACCCGTTCAGTTCTTGTCGCGCGCGCTCAGTGGGCCGATCGGCTCAGCGAGAAGCCTCGGAGGTGGGTGACGGGGGCCAGGGGTGGCCGGGAAGGTTCAGCCCTGCGGGCCGAAGATCTCCGCGAGGTCGTACCCCACTGGCTCCTCGAGCTGGCTGTACGTGCAGCTTTCGGCGGTGCGGTCCGGGCGCCAGCGGCGGAAGCGGGCCGTGTGGCGGAACCGTACGCCGTTCTCCATGTGGTCGTACGCCACCTCGGCCACCCGCTCGGGCCGCAGCGGCACCCAGGACAGGTCCTTCTTCGAAGACCACCGGCTGGGTGCGCCCGGCAACCGTGCGGTCTCGTGCGCCGACTCGTCCGCCCAGGCCGCCCACGGATGCTCCCCGGCATCCGCCAGCCGCAACGGCTCCAGCTCCTCCACCAGCTCCGCGCGCCGTTTCATCGAGAACGCTGCGCTCACCCCGATGTGCTGCAGGGTGCCCGTGTCGTCGTACAGGCCAAGAAGCAGGGAACCGACGATCGGCCCGCTCTTGTGAAAGCGGTAGCCGGCCACGACGACATCCGCCGTCCGCTCGTGCTTGATCTTGAACATGGCGCGCTCGTCCTGCCGGTAGAGCAGGTTGAGCGGCTTGGCGATCACCCCGTCCAGACCGGCGCCCTCGTACTGCTCGAACCACTGGCGCGCCACGTCGATGTCCGTTGTCGCCGGGGCGACATGCACCGGGGCGGTGGCGCCGGACAGTGCCATCACCAGCAAGGCGCGCCGGTCGCCCAGCTCGACGTCGAGCAGCGCCCTGTCGGCGAGCGCCAGCAGGTCGAAGGCCACGAAGGAGGCGGGGGTGCGCTCGGCCAGCGTCCGTACCCGAGAGACCGCCGGATGGATGCGCTCGGTGAGCGCGTCGAAGTCGAGCCGCCCGTCCCGGGCGATCACGATCTCGCCGTCCATCACACAGCGCCCCGGCAGCCGCTCCCGCAGTGCCTCCACCAGCTCGGGGAAGTACCTGGTCAGCGGCTTGCCGGTGCGGCTGCCGATCTCGACCTCGTCGCCGTCGCGGAACACGATCGCCCGGAAACCGTCCCACTTGGCCTCGTAATGCATGTCGGGCGGGATCCTCGCCACGGGCTTGGCGAGCATCGGCTTCACGGGTGGCATCACCGGCAGGTCCATGGTTCGATTCTGCGCGGTTCCCGTGCCGTCCGCCCGGTGTGCGCGGCGGGCATCTCGGGCCTACCGTGGCTCGCATGGCAGAAGCGGTGGAACTGGAAGCAGCCGGGAGGACCGTACGTCTTTCCAGCCCGGGCAAGATCTTCTTCCCCGAGCGCGGCTTCACGAAGCTGGACCTCGCCCGGTACTACCTCGCCGTCGGCGACGGCATCCTCCGCGCGCTGCGCAATCGCCCCACCACGCTGGAGCGGTACCCCGACGGCGTGACCGGCGAGTCCTTCTTCCAGAAGCGGGCGCCCAAGAACATGCCCGACTGGATCCCGACCGCCCACATCATGTTCCCCAGTGGCCGCAGCGCCGACGAGATGTGCCCCACCGAACCCGCCGCCGTCCTGTGGGCGGCGCAGTTCGGCACGCTCACCTTCCATCCGTGGCCGGTACGCCGTGACGACGTCGACCATCCCGACGAACTCCGCATCGACCTCGACCCGCAGCCCGGCACGGACTATGCCGACGCCGTCCGCGCTGCCCACGAACTACGCGCCGTCCTCGACGAGTTCGGCGGCCTGCGGGGCTGGCCCAAGACGTCCGGCGGCCGGGGCATGCACGTCTTCGTGCCGATCGAGCCGCGCTGGACCTTCACGCAGGTCCGCCGGGCTGCCATCGCCGCCGGGCGTGAACTGGAACGCCGGATGCCCGACGGAGTGACCACCAAGTGGTGGAAGGAGGAGCGCGGGGAGCGGATCTTCGTCGACTACAACCAGACCGCCCGCGACCGGACCATCGCCTCCGCCTATTCCGTACGACCCCGCCCGCACGCCCCCGTCTCCGCGCCGCTGCGCTGGGACGAGGTGGACGCTGCCGTGCCCCGTGACTTCGATATCGCGACCATGCCGGCGCGCTTCGCCGAACTCGGCGACGTGCACGCAGACATGGACGACCACGCCTTCTCGCTGGAAGCCCTGCTTGAACTCGCCAACCGCGACGAGCAGGATCACGGCCTGGGCGACCTGCCCTACCCGCCCGAGTACCCGAAGATGCCGGGCGAGCCCAAGCGGGTACAGCCGAGCCGGGCCAGGCACGAGGCCGGCTGAACGGGAAGGCCCGTGAGCCTCCCCGTTCAGGGGTGTCGGCTACAACTCCTTGATCCGGATGTCCCGGTACGAGACCACATCCGTCGTGCCGTGCACCTGAAGCCCGACATAACCCGAGGCGAAGCGTCGCCCGTCCGTGCCCGGGTCGTCCGAGCGCGGCGGGGAGAACACCTGACCGCCGATGTTGTCGAACTCGTTGATGAGCACACCGTTGCGGAACACCGAGTAGTGCTGGTCGACCACCCGGATCTCGTAGTCGTTCCAAGTGCCCTTCTGGGTGACACCCGCACCGGCGAGGCCGACTCGGTCGAAGCCGTAGACCGACCCCGTCTTGTACATGTCGCCGTCGGGCCGATCGAACACCTGCACCTCGTGCCCGTACTTGATGGCGACCCACTCCGGGCGCGACTCCTCCGGGTGGTCGTGGACCCACGGGAACCGCACGAACACACCGGAGTTGGCGTTCCCGGTACCCGGAGCGTCGTCACGCCACTGGAGCTTCAGTGAGAAGTCGCCGTACTTGCGCTGCGGGAACCACAGCATGCCAAGGCCCTGGACCGTGCTGCCGCTGGTGATCGACCCGTCGGCGTTGAGGCCGAACGAACCGCCGCCCACCTGCGACCACTTGGCGAACGACTCCGGGGACCCGTCGAAGATCGTGCTGTAGCCCTCGGTCTGGCCCGGCTTGCCGATGCCGGACTCCTCGGCCGCCTCGGTGACCGTGTCGTACTCGCGCTGGTCGATGACCCCTTCCTTGAAGAGCATGTCCAGGACGGTCTTCACGTGCTTGAGAAAGAGGGCGTGGGAGGTCCAGTCCTTCTCGTCCTCGATCAACTCGTTGATACGGCAACGGCTGTTGGTCACCCGGTTCGGTACACCCGAGTCGACCGTGCCGACGATCACCGTCAACCGTTCGTCGTACTCGGGGCAGTTGGGCGCGGGTACGCCACCTCCCGACGCGACCGTGAAGCTCACGGTGCGCGCGGCGGAGGTGTTGCCCGCTCTGTCGCTCGCCCGGTACGCCACGGTGTGCGCACCGACGCGGTCGACCGACACCGGTGCGGTGTAGGTGAGGTAGGGCCCGGCGTCGAGCGAGTACTCGATCGCGGCGACCCCCGAACCGCCCTCGTCGCTCGCGCTCACCGTCACCTTGGCGCTGTTCACGTACGCACCGTTCGAGTTCTTCGTCCCGTCGACGGTCACCCCGGTCACCGGCGGTGTCGTGTCGGATGCGGGCGGCGCCACCACGGTGAACCCGACGCTCTTCTCGGCGGCCGCGTTGCCCGCCTTGTCGGTCGCGCGGTAACGCACCTGGTGCGCGCCGAGCGCGTGCACCATCACCGGCGCCGTGTACGGCTGCCAGACGCCGGAATCGACCGCGTACTCGATGGTGTTGACGCCGGAACCGGTGTCGGAGGCGGAGACGGTGACGGTCGCCATGTCGATGTAGGCCCCCGTGGTATCGCGCTCACCGCTCACGGTCGCCGAGGTCTCCGGTGGAGTCGTGTCCCCCGTCGGCGGCGCCACCACCGTGAACGCGACGTTCTTCTCGGTCGCCGTGTTGCCCGCCTTGTCGACCGCACGGTAGCGAAGCTTGTGATCACCGACCTGGTCGACCACGACAGGCGTGGTGTACGGCTGCCAGGCCTCCGCGTCGCCGAGCGCGTACTCGACACGCTCGACACCGGACTCCGCGTCCGTCGCGCTGACGGTGACCGTCGCCGAACCCACGTACGCGCCCTGCGAGTTCTGCGACCCGGTCACGGCAGCCGAGGTCTCGGGCGCCGTCGTGTCCTCGCCGCCGCCCTCGGTGACCACGAGGATGCCCTGCATCGATCCATGGCCCGGAATCGTGCAGTGGTAGAAGTACCGGCCGGGCGTGAGGGTGACCTCGGCGGTGTGCCGGCCGCCCTGGTCGTCGAACGGGTTGGCCAGGATGTTGAGTTGGACATCGTTGTTGAACTCGGGGTCGGAGGTCGCGAACGTCAGCGTGTGCGGCATCCCGGTCGTGTTGCCGGTCGCCGCGCTGTTCTCGAAGACGACCGTGGTCGCTCCCGCCACGGCCGTCGTCGGCGCGGAGGTGTACTTGGTGATGTCGTCGCCCGCCGTCCAGGTGAGGGTCTGGGCGGCCGAGGTGTCCGGGGGAGCGTCGTCCGTACGCCCGAACGCGGACGTCGACGTCAGCCCGAGCACCATCAGCAGGGACGCCAGCAGGGCCGTCCACAGGCGTTCTGTTCTTCGCCTTCGTGCGCGCATCACTCCGCCTTCCGGGCGAGTTCGTCGACAGCGGGAGTCGGTCCGCCGCCCGTGTAAGTCACCTTCCACAGCGCCGACTTGGCGTCCGAGGTGAAGAAGCCGCGGCCGTAGTCGAGGACGTACAGCGCGCCGTCCGGCCCGAACTTCCAGTCCATGAGGTTCTTGATGCCGTCGTTGCCGATGGGCACGATCTTCTTCAGGGACTCGGAGTGGATGGGGAGGCCGCCGTCGCCGGCGGTCCTCGGGTCGGTGATCACGGCATTGCGCGGCTGGTCGGCGTCGTAGAAGTCACCGACGAACCACTTGCCGTCCCAGTAGGCGGGCCACTGGCCGGCGTTGGTGACCGCGGCGTCGTACCGGTAGACGGGCCCGTTCATCGCCGCCTGGCCGCCGCCCTTCAGCCACGGCAGCAGATAGGTGGCCTCCTCGTTCTTGTACGAAGGGATGCCGTTGGCGTTGCGCGGGAAGTCCGGGGCGCCGCCCTGGGGCGAGTACCAGATGTTGTTGCCGGTGACCGGCGGGATGTTGACGAGACCGTCGTTGTTCGGGGACTCGTTCTTCGGGTGGTCGCAGTCGTACCAGCCGAGCGGCTGCGTCGGATCCGGCAGATTGCGGTCGCGGTAGGGCTGCTTGTTGCCCATGCAGAAGGGCCAACCCCGGTTGCTCGCCTTGGTGATGACGGCGAAAGTGTCGTACTTGGCAGGACCCCAGGTCGTCGAGGGCGTGCCCGCGTCAGGGCCGACCCAACCGGCGTACAGGGTGTCGGTGCTCTTGTCGACGGAGATGCGGGCGGGGTTCCTGACACCCATCACATAGATCTCGCCGCGCGTCTTGCCGCCGCCCTCGTCGGTCTCCTCGCCGGTGAAGAGATTGCCCACCGGCAGTGTGTAGCTGCCGTCGGGCTCAGGGTGGATGCGCAGGATCTTGCCGTTGAGGTTGTTGGTGTTGCCCGCCGTGCGGCGCGCGTCCGCGAACGAGACGCCCTTGTAGTTGGGCTGGGGATTGTTGCCCGAGTAGCCGTCGCTGAAGCCACTGGAGTTGTTGTCGCCGGTCGCGATGTAGAGGTTGCCCTTGGAGTCCCAGGCCATCCCGCCGCCCGCGTGGCAGCAACTGTGGATCTGCACCGGCCAGTCGAGGAGCACCTTCTCGCTGCTCAGGTCCAGCTTCTTCGTGACGGGATCGAGTGTGAAGCGGGAGACCCGGCGCTCGGCCATCCGTGTGTCACGGTTGATCTCGGAGTGGGGTGTGTAGTGGAGATACACCCAGCCGTTTCGCGCGAAGTCCGGGTCCAACTCGATACCGAGCAGGCCCTCTTCGACCTTGACCAGCTCGTCGCCGCCGCCCTTGTTGCCGAACACGGTGAGTGCGCCGGCCAGGGTGACCTTCTTGGTCTTCGGGTCGTAGACGTGGATCTCGCCCCTGCCCTTGCCGATGTCCGGGTTGTTCCAGTCGGTGATCACGGGCTGGGAGGAGTCCGCGCCGCCGCGGCCGATGTAGAACACCCGTCCGTCGGGCGCGGTCACCAGACCGTGCGGCTCGCCGATCTGGTCGTTCTGGCCCGGCTGATTGGGCTGGGTCAGTCGCTCCGCCTTGTAGTTGGCGTTGATCGTCGCCTTGCAGTCGGCCTGCGCCAGCCGGGTCGTCCAGAGCAGGGCGCCACGCAGATGCGCACGGAAGTCCGTCTCGTCGTACGAGGAGACCGTGCCGCCCATGCCGGTGTAGAAGGACCGCCCACCGTCGTAGTCACGGCACCAGCTCACCGGGTGGTCCGCGCCGTTCTTGCTCGTGCCCGGCTGATACGTCGACTCGCGCACCCGGGCCACGGTGTGCACGTCGCCCGACGGGTTCTTCACCCAGTTGAGCCACTGGTCGGGGCGCTTCCACTCGGTGGGCAGGTCCTTGGCTGCGGGATGCTGCCGGTCGCCCACCTCAACGGTCGCCCGCTGTACGGCGGTTGGGCTGGTGCTCGCGGGGCGGGCGCCGACGAGTCCGGTGAACCAGTCCGAGTAGGGCTCGGCGCGGGCCGCGTCATGGATGCCGAGGAATCCGCCGCCCGCCTCCATGTAGGTCTCGAGGCCGGCCTCCTGCTCGGGGTCGAGGACATCCCCGCCGCCCGTCAGGAAGGCGATGGCGTTGAAGGTGCCCAGCTTTGTCTCGTCGGTGAAGACGGACGCGTCGTCCGTCGCCTCCACCGCGAACCGCTGGGCGGTCGGGCCCGACAGACCGATCTTCTCGATCGCCTCGATCCCGGCGTTGACGACCGGCGACTCGTCACCGGCCGCGGCGGAGCCGTGGAAGAGCAGCACACGTACGTTGGCGCCGCCTGGAGGCGACGTGATGGACATCGTTGTCAGGGTCGGATCCGGAGCCGGGCGTGCACTCGCGGAAGGCGCGGACAGCGCTCCGGCGGTGACAGCTCCGGCGGCCAGGGCGGCCGCCCAGGCGCGGCGGTGCCTGCCACGTCTTCTCGCGCTCAACTCTCGTAAGACGGTCGGTGTTTGATGCGATGTGAGCCGCATGTGGTCATCCACTCCTCGCCGGTCACAGACAGCGCATAGGAAGCTAGACCTCTTTTCGTGACTCGCCAATAGGTATGACCGGGATGGAACGAACTTTGTCCTGAGTGTGGATAAACGGGAGCGGCGCGGCTACCGTCTCACAGGTTCGGCTCCGTAAATTCCGTAGCAGGGTGGGGAGTTCGCCATGGACAGACGCGGTTTCAACCGGCGGATGCTGCTGGGCGGGGCGGCGGTCGCGGCCGGAGCGACATCGTTGTCGTCGGCCACGCAGGCGCTGAGTGTGGACATCCCGGCGAAGACCGCGCCGGCCGGCGGCGAGGTCCGGCACATCAAGCTGTACGCCGAGAAGTTCGCCGACGGGCAGATGGGCTACGGCCTCGAAAAGGGCAAGGCCTCGATTCCCGGACCGCTGATCGAACTCAACGAGGGCGACACGCTGCACATCGAGTTCGAGAACACCATGGACGTCGCGGCGAGCCTGCACGTCCACGGCCTCGACTACGAAATCTCCAGCGACGGAACGAAGTTGAACAGGAGCGACGTCGAGCCGGGCGGTACCCGCACCTACACCTGGCGCACCCACGCGCCCGGCCGCCGGGCGGACGGCACCTGGCGGGCGGGCAGCGCCGGCTACTGGCACTACCACGACCACGTGGTCGGCACCGAACACGGCACCGGCGGCATCCGCAAAGGCCTCTACGGCCCGGTGATCGTCCGCCGCAAGGGCGACATCCTCCCCGACAAGACCGTCACGATCGTCTTCAACGACATGCTGATCAACAACAAGCCGGCCCACTCGGGCCCCAACTTCGAGGCGACGGTGGGCGATCGCGTCGAGATCGTGATGATCACCCACGGCGAGTACTACCACACCTTCCATATGCACGGTCACCGCTGGGCCGACAACCGCACGGGTGCGCTCACCGGCCCCGACGACCCGAGCCAGATCATCGACAACAAGATCGTCGGGCCCGCCGACTCGTTCGGCTTCCAGGTGATCGCGGGGGAGGGGGTCGGGGCCGGGGCGTGGATGTACCACTGCCACGTCCAGAGTCATTCCGACATGGGGATGGTCGGGTTGTTCCTGGTCAAGAAGACGGACGGGACGATTCCGGGGTACGAACCACACGAGCACTAGGCGTAGGGCCCTGGGAGGCTGGGGACGCGGGGCGGCCGGCCTACAGGGGCCCTTCTCCTCGTCATGCCGTGGTTGGCCGCCGGGCCGGTCTCCGGGTGCGATGGGATCGCGTGCACGAGAGCGCTCTCACCCGGGCGGCGGTGCGGCGGCTATTCTGATCCGCAACCGTCGAGGAGGTGCCCACAGGTGACCGAGACAGCGTCCCGTCCCACGTTGGAGGCCGTGGCCGCGCGGGCCGGGGTCTCCCGAGCCACCGTGTCACGCGTCGTGAACGGGGGCGACGGGGTTCGCGAATCGCTCGTCGAGCGTGTCAAGCAGGCCGTGGAGGAACTGGGTTACGTCCCCAACCAGGCTGCGCGCAGTCTCGTCACCCGGCGCCATGACGCGGTGGCCGTCGTGATCGCCGAACCGGAGACCAGGGTCTTCGCCGACCCCTTCTTCGGACTCCAACTCCGCGGCATCAGCAAGGAGTTGACGGCCCACGATTCGCAGCTCGTGCTGCTGCTCACGGAGGGCCGCGACGACCACGTGCGCGTCGGTCGCTATCTCGCCGGCGGTCACGTCGACGGCGCGCTCGTCTTCTCACTGCACCTCGACGACCCGCTGCCCGGCCTGATCCACGGAGCGGGCGTACCCACCGTCTTCGGCGGGCGCCCAGGCTGGGGCGATGGCCCCCGCAAGGCCGCGTCCGCCGTGTATGTCGACTCCGACAACCGGGGCGGCGCCCGCGAGGCCGTCCGTCACCTCGTCGGACTCGGGCGCACCCGCATCGCCCACATCACCGGCGCCCTCGACCAGACGTCCGCCGTCGACCGGCTCGACGGGTTCCGGGACGTCATGGTCGACGGCGATCCGCGGCTCATCGCGGAGGGTGACTTCACCCCCGCGGGCGGCGAGCGCGCGATGCGGGAGCTTCTGGAGCGCCGCCCGGACATCGACGCGGTGTTCGTGGCCAACGACCTGTCGGCCTCCGGCGCGCTGCGCGTCCTGCGTGAGCACGGGCGGCGGGTGCCCGAGGACGTCGCCGTGATCGGCTTCGACGACATGCTGCCGGTCGCCGAGCAGACGGACCCGCCTCTCACGACGGTCCGTCAGGACATAGAGGAAATGGGCCGCCTGATGGCACGGCTGCTGCTGCGCGGCCTCGACCGCCGGGGTGGCGAGGAGGGGCCGGGAGGCGCGCCGTCCAGTGTGGTGCTGCCGACGACGTTGGTGCGACGGGCCTCGGCGTAGGGAAGCGGCACCTTCTCGAACGTCAGTTTGAAGACATGGGCGTGGACATAGCCGAACCAGAAGGCGAACCAGAAGCCGCAGGTATCGGGTCGCGGCTCCGCCAGCGATTGTCAGTGGGCGGTGCAAGACTCGGCGGTGCAGGCAATGTGACCCCTCAAAGGAGGGCATCATGCTCACCACCCGTTTTGTCACCGGCGCTCCGAACTGGATCGATCTCGGCACACCCGACATCGACGGCGCCACCACCTTCTACGGAGGCCTCTTCGGCTGGCAGTTCCAGTCCGCGGGGCCCGACTCCGGCGGCTACGGCTTCCTCCAGCTCGCCGGAAAGACCGCCGCGGGCGGTATGCAGACCACTCCGGAGCAGGGCCCGCCTTCCTGGACCGTGTACTTCCAGACCCCCGACGCGGAGGCCACGGCCAAGGCGGCAGAGCATGCCAAGGGCTCCGTGATGATGCAGCCCATGGACGTGATGGACGAGGGCCGTATGGCGATCCTCGGCGACGAGGCCGGGGTGCCCTTCGGTGTCTGGCAGCCGGGCCGGCTCAAGGGTGTCGACGTGGCCGGCGTCCCCGGCTCGCTGACCTGGGTCGAGCTCTACACCCCGGACATCCCCGCGGCTGCCGCGTTCTACTACACCGTGTTCGGCTGGGAGACCTCGGCCACGCCCTTCCCGGGCGGCACGTACACCTGCATCAACCCGTCGGGTGCACGGGAGGAGGACATGTTCGGTGGCGTCGTCGCCCTGGCCGACGACCCGATCGAGGCCGAGTCGGGCGCGTACTGGCTGCCGTACTTCGAGGTCAGCGACACCGACGCCACGGTCAGCAAGACCCAGGCACTGGGCGGCACGGTCCGGATGCCGGCCACGGACGTGGAGGGCGTGGGCCGTATCGCCAAGCTCGCCGACCCGTACGGGGCGCGCTTCGCGGTGATCAAGAGCGTGCCGCAGCAGAGCTGACGGCTGTCCCCAGGGCGTGGGGGTGTGCGCGGCACGGTCGCCCGCAAAACCCGGCGACCGTGCCGCGCGCCGCCGTGCGGGCCCTGTGCCGGCCGGGCCATCATCAAGAACTCATGGCGCCGGACGGGAGCGGACGGGACCGGACGGGACCGCACGCCGCCGGATTGACACGGCGTTGATCGGCCATTGATTGAACGTTTTTCATCAGGCGGCACGATCTTCGTCATGCACACCGACACCGACACCGACACCGACACCGGCACGGACCTGGACACCACGCCCGACCAGGACTGGCAGGACGAGGCGCTGTGCGCCCAGACGGGGGCCGAGTTCTTCTTTCCCGAGCCGGGCAGCTCGGTCCGGGAGGCGAAGCGCATCTGCGGTATGTGTGCGATCCGCTCCGCTTGTCTTGAGTACGCCCTCAGCAACGACGAGCGCTTCGGAGTCTGGGGCGGCCTCTCCGAGAAGGAACGGCTCAGCCTCCGGCGCGTCGACCGTAACTGACCTCCCGCCGCCCCAACGATGCGACCCCGTGGGTCAGTTCGCGTCGGCCCCGAGCCGGCTGCTGCTCGCAGGCGGAAAGCACCGCGCCGCCACCCGGTGCCCGACGTGCGCGATGCGGCGTCGGTCCAGGTGACGGCGTACGAGTGAGGCAGTCCCACCGGTCTCCGGAGGTTGTCCGGAGGACAGGGGCGTCAGCTCGCGGCGCGGGCCGCCATGCGGGCCTTGCGGGCGGCGAGCTTCGCGTCGAACTTCGAGGCCTCCGCGTTGAGACCGCCCATGTAGAGGCCGAGCTCCTCCTGGGCCTGCAGGCCCAGCGGGTTGAGGCCGTCGATGTCCAGGACCTTCAGGTGGCGCAGCACCGGCTGGAGCACGTCGTCGTGGTGGATGCGCATGTTGTAGACCTCGCCGATGGCCATCTGCGCGGCGGCACGCTCGAAGCCGGGCATGCCGTGGCCGGGCATCCTGAAGTTGACGACGACATCACGCACGGCCTGCATGGTCAGATCGGGGGCGAGCTCGAACGCCGCCTTGAGCAGGTTCCGGTAGAACACCATGTGCAGGTTCTCGTCGGTCGCGATGCGGGCCAGCATGCGGTCGCAGACCGGGTCACCCGACTGGTGGCCGGTGTTGCGGTGCGAGACACGGGTCGCCAGCTCCTGGAAGGCGACGTACGCGACGGAGTGCAGCATCGAGTGACGGTTGTCCGACTCGAAGCCCTCACTCATGTGCATCATGCGGAACGCTTCGAGCTGGTCGGGGTCGACCGCGCGCGAGGCGAGCAGGTAGTCGCGCATCACGATGCCGTGCCGGCCCTCCTCCGCGGTCCAGCGGTGCACCCAGGTGCCCCAGGCGCCGTCACGGCCGAAGAGCGAGGCGATCTCGTGGTGGTAGCTGGGGAGGTTGTCCTCGGTCAGCAGGTTGACGACCAGTGCGATGCGGCCGAGCTCGGTGACCTTGGACTGCTCCTTGCCCCAGGCCTCGCCGTCCTCGAAGAAGCCGGGGAAGTTGCGGGCGTCGCTCCACGGCACGTACTCGTGCGGCATCCAGTCCTTCGCCACCGTCAGGTGGCGGTTGAGCTCCGTCTCGACCACTTCCTCCAGCGCGAACAGCAGCCGAGCGTCGGTCCAGTCGGAGGACGGGCTTGCGAGGTGGGGAGAAGTGATCGTCACAGGTGCTCCAGGGGGACGGGGCGGGTACGCGAACAGTGAGCGGGGGAGGCAACCTACGGCATCGTAGGCTACGTATCCGTAGGTTACGAAACCGTAGGTTAAGCGCGGTGTAAAGAGCCCCTGATCAGCAAGGGTTTTGCAGCTAGATCAAGTGCCTTGGGCGGTTGCCGGAGGCTTGTCCCGGAGGCCCAGGTCCCGAGGGTGAACGGGGGTCACGGTCACCCATTCAGACGTACAGCTCCCGAAGTCGGACCGAGAGGCATGTCACACAGCCTTCGAGCTTCTCGAACTCGCTGATGTCGACGAGAACCGGCTCATGGCCGAGGTCCGCGAACAGTTCCGCCGTCTTCGGGGCGCTCGACGCCATCAGCAGCTTTCCGCCGCCGAGCAGGACGACGTGCGAGCCGGACTCCTCCGGTACCGGCAGGAAGCGCGGGAACAGCGAAGGCATGTCCACATCCGGGAGGTGGCCGATCACCGTCCCGTCCGGCAGCGCCGTGACCGCCGACTTCAGGTGCAGGACCTTGCTCACGGGTACGGCGACGACCTTGGCGCCGAGAGGTTCGAACGCCGCACGCACCTGCTCGACCCCGGCCGCGTTGGTGCGTCCGCCCCGCCCCACGTACACCGTGTCGCCGACTTTCAGGATGTCACCGCCGTCCATGGTGCCCGGTTCCCAGACCCAGTTCACCGAGCAGCCGAGGCGCGCCACGGCCTCCTCGACCCCGGCGGTCTCGCCGCGCCGGGACTCGGCGCCGGGGCGGGCGATCAGCGCGACATTGCGGAAGACGACCACGGTGTCCTCGACGAACACGGAGTCCGGGCAGTCGTCGGCCGGATCCACCTCGACGGTCTCCCAGCCGTGCGTACGCAGTGCCTCCGCATACGCCTCCCACTGCTCGACCGCCAGGCCGACATCCACCGTCTCGCGCTCGACGTGGGTCACCAGCCCCTCGGCTAGGCGGGGGCTGGGCCGGCGTATGAGGGCTTTCTGGCTGGGCACGTGCGGGTCTCCGAATCGGCCGGGGGCGTCGGCGCACATCATGCAGCGCCGGTGCGCGCCGACAAAAGCCCCCAAGGCCCACGCGAGGCGGTCCCGGGTGCCGCGCCGGGCGACCCCTGTGCCCGAAACTATGCGATTCGCCCTGCCAGGCGCTAGGAGGGATACCCGACAGCTTCCCGACCGATTTCTTTCAGTTCTCCTCCTTCCAAGAGCAATGTGCGCGTGATTCCGAGCGATTCCAGGAACGGCATGTCGTGGCTGGCGACGATCAGCGCTCCCTCGTACGACTCCAGAGCGGAGGTGAGCTGCCGGACACTCGCCATGTCGAGGTTGTTCGTCGGCTCGTCGAGCATCAGGAGCTGCGGCGCGGGCTCGGCCAGCATCAGCGCGGCGAGCGCCGCGCGGAAGCGTTCGCCGCCGGAGAGCGTCGCCACGGGCTGGTCGGCCTTCGCCCCCTTGAACAAGAAGCGGGCCAGCCGCGCCCGGATCCGGTTGTTGGTGGCGGCGGGTGCGAAGCGCGCCACGTTCTCCACGACGCTCAGCTCGTCCTCGAGGACGTCGAGCCGCTGGGGCAGGAAGCGCAGCGGCACATGGGCCTGCACCTCACCGGACACGGCGTCCAGCTCGCCCGCGATCGTGCGCAGCAGCGTCGTCTTACCGGCGCCGTTGCGCCCGATCAGCGCGATCCGCTCGGGCCCGCGCAGGTCGAAACCGCCGTCCACGCGTGCGCCGTACTTCAACTCCAGGTCCAGGAGGGTGAGTACGGTACGGCCCGGCGGTACGGCCGTGTACGGCAGGTCGACGCGGATCTCGTCGTCGTCCCGTACGGCGTCCACCGCGTCGTCGAGGCGTTCCTTGGCGTCGGCGAGCTTCTCCTCGTGCAGGATGCGGTACTTGCCGGCGGACACCTGCGCCGTGCGTTTGCGCACCCGCATGACAGCCCTCGGCTCGCGCTTCTGGTCGAACATCTTCTGCCCGTACCGTTTGCGCCGGGCCAAAGTGACCTGGGCGTCCACCAGTTCGCGTTTCTGCTTCTTCATGTCGGCCTCGGCGACACGCACCATGCGTTCGGCCGCGTCCTGTTCGCCGGCGAGCGCGTCCTCGTACGCGGCGAAGTTGCCGCCGTACCAGGTGACCTCTCCGGAGCGCAGATCGGCGATCTGGTCGACCAGATCGAGGAGTTCACGGTCGTGGCTGACCACGACCATGACGCCGGACCAGGCCTCGACGGCCGCGTACAGCCGTCGGCGCGCGTACAGGTCGAGGTTGTTGGTCGGTTCGTCCAGCAGGAGTACGTCGGGACGGCGCAGCAGGAGCGCGGCCAGGCGCAGCAGCACCGACTCGCCGCCCGAGACCTCACCGATGGTGCGGTCCAGGTCGATGTGGCCGAGCCCGAGCTCGCCGAGCGTCGCGAGCGTTCGCTCCTCGACGTCCCAGTCGTCTCCTACGACGTCGAAGTGTTCCTCGGCCGCGTCACCCGCCTCGATGGCGTGCAGCGCGGCGCGGGTGGCGGCGACGCCGAGCGCCTCGTCGACACGCAGACCGGTGTCGAGCGTGACGCTCTGCGGCAGGTAGCCGACCTCGCCCGCCACGCGGACGGTGCCATCGGCCGGGGTGAGCTCTCCAGCGATCAGCTTCAACAGGGTCGATTTTCCGGATCCGTTGAGCCCGACGAGCCCGGTCCTGCCGGGTCCGAAGGCGACCTGGAGGTCGTCGAAGACGGCGGTGCCGTCAGGCCAGGCGAAGGAGAGGGAGGTGCAGGTGACGGAGGTGGGGAAGGTTGACAAGGTGGCCTCGCGGTTTGCCGGGTGCGGTCGGGGGCACGTGTGGAGGACACCGCGAGGTGAGACGATCAAGGTACGAGGCGGATCAGTTCCCAGGACGGGTCCGGTTCCGGTTCCGAAGGCGGATCCGCTTCCGAGGGCAGCGAAAAAGCCCTGTACCGGAGGGACGGCTCGTACGCCGAGGTCGCACGCTGCGCACACGCGGGCCAGGATGTACTGGCTGTGTGTGACGCGGTGTCTCCGACCTCAGACGAGCAACGTCCTTCTCCATTCGACGGCAACAGGACCGCTTCACACCGTAGGAGCGGCCCTGACCCGTGTCAAAGGAATTAGCGTGGCCCTCAGACGACGCGAAGGAGACCCCGTGCCCGACGGCTCGCTCTCGCTGCCCGCCCGGCTCTATCTGCTCTCCTGGGACACCACGAGGCTGAAAGTCACCGGCGCGACCCATCTCCACCACCTGGTGCGCGCCGGAGCCCTCACGGAACTCGCGCAGCGCGGACTGCTCGCGGATGTGGAGGGCATCGCGACCCCTGTCGACCCCGACGCCCACACGGGGGACCTGGTCCTGGACGGGCTCCTGGAACTTGTCGAGGAGTCCCGGCCGCGGAAGTGGAAGGCATGGGTGACGTTGCGGGCCCGCGTCACCCTCGATGCCGTACGCGCGCAGCTCGCGGCCGAGGGGTACCTGCGGGCGGAGAAGAAGCGGGTGCTCGGGCTGTTCCCGTCGGTGGAGTACGAGCTGGAGCGGGTGGCCGCCGTGGACGCACTGCGTGAGGACGCGCGGCTGGTGCTGATGGGCCCTGTGCCCGTCGCCGACGTCTCCGACCGCGACGCGGCTCTCGTCGCCCTCGCGGCCGCGGCCGAACTCCGCACGCTTCTGCCGGGCAAGGACCGCAAACTCCACAAGGACCGCATCGAGGAACTGACCGAGCGCAGCGGAGCGGCGGCTCCGGCCTTGAAGAAGGTCATCCAGGAGGTCCGTACCGCGGTCACCGTGGCGGTGACCACGGGGGCGGCGACCGGGGCGGCGGCGGGCGGCTGAGGGCGGCTGAAAGATCTGTGGAGCGGCCCGTATCAGCGTGGTACCGGGCACCGGGCACCGGGCATCGCGCAGGCCGCGCACGCTGTGGTCGGTCGCGCCGTGGGGAGCTGCTGGGCACGGGAACCCACGGCCCGGCGGCCGAGGGCTCGACCACGCCGAGTTCGACGCGCTGATGGCTGTGGTCGGTCGAGGAGGGGCGGGGAGCCGCTCAGCAGGGGCCGCGCATGAGCTCCGCTAGGTCGTGGTCCAGGTCCACCTGGAGGTGCTCGAGGCCGGTGGGCACGAGTTCCGTCGTACGCGACAGGAAGCTCCGCACCTCACCCGAGCGCACATGCACCACGGCGGTGCCCTCGGGGGCGTGGAACTCCAGAACGGTGCGGTCGTAGCCGTACGGCCGCACTCGTACGTCCCCACAGCCCACCTCGTCCTCCAGCCCGGACGCGAGCAGTTCGCGGGCGAAGGTCCAGCACACCTCCACACCCTCCAGCGTGGCGGGGGCGGGGAAGGTCATGCGGACGGCGAAGGGATCGCTCCGGTCGTAGTGAAGGGTTGCGGGAATACTCGGCATCCTCGGCGCGGCGGCGACGAGGCGGGCCTCTACGGGCTGCTCGATGACGATGGACAACGCCTTGCTCCCTTGTGACTGAACGAACTCCGGGTGGATGAGGCCGGTCAATAGAAGAGACGAAGGAACAGGCCAATCCGTGCACATGAAACCTGAGTGACCTGTGTCACCGCTTTCATTCGCTGTGGTGATCCATTTCTCGTCCCGTGCTCTCCGGACAAGAGACCGGACAAGAGAGAGGACACTCGGTGGGGGCCCCGGGGTTCCCGGGGGAGGCCATCTGGACGCCACTGGGGGAGTGGGCTAGCTTCGCCCGCCATGAGGGGCTTGGGAAAGACGCGACTGACGAGACGTACGAGCCGGATGGTCACCGTGGGGCTGTGCGCGGGAGCGCTCGCCGCCGCGCTGACGGCACCCGCACAGGCGCAGGAGGCGGCACGGGTGGCGACCGAGGCGCCCCATTGGGAGCTGAAGGACAGCGGCACGGACGTACGCTTCCGCGGACTGTCGGCCGTCAGCAGGAACACCGCATGGCTGGCCGGTTCCGGCGGCACCGTGCTGCGTACCGGTGACGGCGGCGCGAGCTGGCGGAACGTCTCGCCACCAGGCACCCAGGATCTGCAGTTCCGCGACATCGAGGCCTTCGACGCCAGGCGCGCCGTGGTCCTGGCCATCGGTGAGGGCGAGGCCTCCCGGGTGTTCAGGACCGACGACGGCGGCGCGACCTGGACCGAGTCCTTCCGCAACACCGACACCAGAGCCTTCTACGACTGCATCACCTTCTTCGACAGCCGCCACGGCCTGGCGATGAGCGACCCGGTGGACGGCAGGTTCCGCATCCTTTCCACCAGTGACGGCGGCCGCTCCTGGAAGGTGCTGCCCGACGAGGGCATGCCGGCGGCCCAGGCAGGCGAGGCGGGCTTCGCGGCGGGTGGACAGTGTCTCGTGAGTTCGGGTCCCAGTGATGTGTGGCTGGCCACCGGTGGGGCGGCACGCGCGCGTGTGCTGCACTCCGCCGACCGTGGCCTGACCTGGACCGCGGCGGACACGCCCATCCCGGCCGGCACCTCGGCGCGCGGTGTCTTCGCCCTGGCCTTCCGGGACCGCACCCACGGCCTCGCGGTCGGCGGCGACTACAACCCCGACCAGACCTCCCCACAGGCGGCGGCGGTCACCCCCGACGGCGGCCGCACCTGGCAGCCTGCGGCACAGCCACCGCCCGCGTACCGCTCCGGCGTCACCTGGTTGCCGCACAGCCGTACGTCCGCGCTCGCGGTGGGGCCCACCGGCACCGACCTGACCACCGACGGCGGCCGCACCTGGCGCACGCTGGACACCGGCTCGTACGACACCGTGGACTGCGCCCCCGACCTCGGCTGCTGGGCGTCCGGCGAGAAGGGCCGCGTGGCCCGTCTCGAGCGTTGACCTGTGCGGTGTCCGTCCGGATGCGGGGTACTCGGGTCGCGAACAAAGTGAAAGGAACTGCCCCGAAGCCCGAGAAGCCCGAGAAGCCCGAAAGGGAGTGATCAGTGATGCCACGCGGTTCAAGCCCCAAGCGGGAACGCCAGTACGAACACATCAAGGAGAGCGCCCGCGACCGGGGAGAGAGCGAGAAGCGCGCCGAGGAGATCGCCGCCCGCACCGTCAACAAGGAACGCGCCCGTTCCGGCGAGTCGAAGACCGCGAGCCGGACCTCCGTCGAGGACATGTCGTCCGCCAAGCGCGGCGGTCAGCGCTCGCACAAGGGCGCCCAGGGGCCCACGTACGACCAGCTGTACGAGGAGGCCAAGCGGCGTGGCATCCACGGCCGCTCGGACATGAACAAGCAGCAGTTGCGGCGCGCGCTGGGCGACAAGAACTGACGACGACCGGAGCGGACCGGATGCCGCCCACCCCTGCGGGTCGCTCCGGTCCTGAAGGGCTGACGACGGCCGGACGGGATGCCGCCCACCCTGCGGGTCGCTCCGGTCCCTGAAGGGCTGACGACGGCCGATGGTGTCTCCATCCCTGCGGAGCCGGCCCGGTCCCTGAAGGGCTGACGAAGGCCTGACCGGACGTGTCCGGACTGTCGGCCCCCTCCGCTGGCGGCCCGCCCGCTACCTCGTCGTACGCTCGTGCCCACCATGACGACCGTGAGGATTCCATCGGGCTGGCCCGCCACCGAGGAGCAAGCGCGCGCCGTGCAGGACGAGTTGCGGGGTCGGGTGGTCCTGGGAGAGGCGGGCCCGCCGCCCGGCACGGGCCGGGTGACGGGCGTCGACGTGGCGTACGACGACGAGCGGGACATCGTCGTGGCCGCGGCCGTCGTGCTCGACGCGGCGACGCTCGCTGTCGTGGCCGAGGTCACCGCTGTCGGCCAGGTCTCCTTCCCGTACGTTCCCGGGCTCCTCGCCTTCCGTGAGATCCCGACCGTCCTGGCCGCACTCGACGCCCTGCCCTGCGCACCGGGTCTCGTCGTCTGCGACGGCTACGGCCTGGCCCACCCGCGCCGCTTCGGCCTCGCCAGCCACCTCGGCGTGCTGACCGGGCTGCCCACGATCGGGGTCGCCAAGAACCCGTTCACCTTCAGCTACGAGGAACCGGGCGCCCGGCGCGGCAGCGTGACCCCACTCGTCGCGGGCCAGGAAGAGGTGGGGCGCGCCCTACGTACCCAGAACGGCGTGAAGCCGGTGTTCGTGTCGGTCGGCCACCGGGTGAGCCTCGACAACGCGTGCGCGCACACGCTCGCGCTCACTCCGAAGTACCGCCTCCCGGAGTCCACTCGGCGCGCGGACTCCCTCTGCAGACGGGCGCTCCAGGAGGCGACTCCCTGAGAGCCGCCCAGCGATGACTGAGTACGTTTTCTGAGTACGAGTACGGATGCGGGCGCACCACCTTGATCGGCAGGCTGGGCACCATGACGACGCACCGCGCCACGAAGCCCGAAGCCAACCCCACCCAGCCCGTCGAGCGCGCCGTGACGGCCGCGCTGTTCCTCGCCGTGATCGCCGGAGTGGTCTGGATAGGCGGGATGATCTACACGGTCACGGGGTGGACGTTCTGAGCGCCTGAGCGCCTGAGCGCCTGAGCGCCTGGAACGTCTCTAAAGGGTGGCCGCCACCCGGAACGTGATGCCCGCCGCACGGAGCCGTGCCGTCAGCGCGTCTCCCATCGCCACCGCCGTCGTGACCTGCCCGGCCGTCTCCGGCAGCTCGTCGAAGGCCAGCGACAACGCGGACTCCGCGAGCATCTTGGCGGTCTCGCCGTAGCCGGGGTCGCCACCCGCGACCTCCGTGAAGACACGTCGCCCGCCGCCCTCGCCCACGAACCGCACCGAGAACCAGCTCTTCGCACGCAGCGCCGCGCTCGGTCCCTCCCCGGGCTTGAACCGGTCGGACAGCCAGCGCCGGGCGGGCGGCAGCTGGGCGGCCGCGAAGAGCGCACCCGTCGCGGCGACGCCGCCCAGCGCGATGGGCAGCCGTTCGACGGCCGCGTAGTGGCGGTAGCGGAAGTCGGGCCCGTACCGTTCGAGGGCTTGCGCGGACCGTCGCACCACCTGAGGGTCGATCGTGGGGAGCGGCAGTGCCCACGCCCCGATCTCCTTGGCGAACCGCGGAGCGCTCTGTGGTGCCGCCGCCCGCCGTCCCACCAGCCGAGGCTCGTGCCGACGGCGGTCGCGGGCCGCGGCCAGCACCTGTCGCCCACGTGAGAACTGGCCGAGCGCCGAGGCGAACGTGCCGCCCGAGAACATGCCCTGGGCGCGCACGAACCCGTCGACCCGCAGCGGAACGCCCTCGGGAAGCTGTCGCACGGTGAAATACGCGCCCAGGTCGTGCGGAATCGAGTCGAAACCGCAGGCGTGCACGAGCCGCGCGCCGGTCTCCCGCGCGCGCGTGTCGTGCCGGACGTACGTCAGGTCGATGAACTCCGGCTCGCCGGAGAGGTCCACGTAGTCGGTACCGGCGTCGGCGCAGGCGGCCACCAGTTCCTCGCCGTACGTGACGTACGGCCCGACCGTAGTGGCCACCACGCGCGCGTGGCGGGCGAGTTCACGCAGTGACCCGGGATCGGACACGTCCGCGCGAATGACGTCGGGGGCGTCAGGCGGAGCGGGGTCGTCGGGGGTGCCGGGCACAGCGTGGTCGTCGGGGGTGCCGGGCTTATAGGGAGTGCCGGGGGTGCCGGGCGTATAGGGAGCGCCGGCCAGCCGCTCACGCAGCCGCTCCAGTTTCTCCTGGCTCCGCCCCGCGATCGCCCACCGCAGCCCCTTGGGCGCGTGCGAGGCGAGGTACTCCGCGGTGAGTTCCCCGACGAACCCGGTGGCTCCGAAGAGCACGATGTCGTACGCGCGCTCCGTGCGATCCGCGCGATCCGTCCCGTTCGGCCTGCTCATGACACTCCTGCTCCTCCACCGCGCAGCCGTGCGCGAAGCGCCGTTGTCGGTGGCTGAGGCTAGCGTGAGGTACGAGCAGCCGGACAACGAGGTCGGACGAGAAGGTCGGAGGTCGCCGTGGCCGTGCCGAAGAGCGCCCTGAAAAACTGGGAGAAGATCCGCGAGTTCGCCCTCGGGCTGCCTGGCGCCACCGAGGAGTTCCCCTGGGGGGAGTCCGTCGCCAAGGTCAACAAGAAGGTGTTCGTCTTCCTCGGCATGGACGACGGCAGCTACCCGCTGGGCGTCACGCTGAAGCTCAAGGACGAGGAGGCGCACGCCCACGCCCTGACCTCGCCCGGCGCCGAGCCCGCCGGTTACGGCCTCGGCAGATCCGGCTGGGTGCGCATACCCCTGGAGGAGCGAGGGGCTCCGGCCGCGGAGCTGCTCTGCGACTGGGTCGAGGAGAGCTATCGCGTGATCGCGCCGAAGAAGCTGGTCACGGAACTGGACGCCCGCTGAGGGGTCCCGTTCGGGCGACGGCGTCCCGGGAATTTAACTAAGCGCTTGCTCGTTGAGGGCTTGCCCGATGTGGAACACGTTCTTAACATCACTGATGTCACATCAGTAGTGTCACAGAGCTGGGGGCTTGATGGCAGTGACGGGTACGGCAGGGCAGGGCCCGCTCGCCGGAGTGCGCGTTGTCGAACTGGCGGGGATCGGTCCCGGCCCGTTCGCCGCGATGCTCCTTGCCGACCTCGGCGCCGACGTGGTCCGCGTGGACCGCCCCGGTGGCGCCGGGCTCGCGATCAATCCCGAGTACGACGTCACCAACCGCAACAAGCGCTCGGTCGTGATCGACCTCAAGGCGCAGGACGGGCCCGCCCGCGTCCTCGGCCTGGTCGAGCGCGCCGACATCCTCGTCGAGGGCTACCGCCCCGGCGTCGCCGAACGCCTCGGCGTGGGGCCCGCGGCCTGCCACGCCCGCAACCCCCGGCTCGTCTACGGACGGATGACCGGCTGGGGACAGGACGGCCCGCTGGCCCAGCGCGCCGGGCACGACATCGCGTACATCGCCCTGACCGGCACGCTCGGGATGATCGGCAAGCCGGACGAACCGCCGGTGGCCCCCGCGAACCTCCTCGGCGACTTCGCGGGCGGCTCGCTCTACCTCGTCGTCGGCGTCCTCGCAGCCCTTCACCACGCGCGCGCGACCGGCGCCGGACAGGTCGTGGACGCGGCCATCGTCGACGGCACCGCGCACCTCTCCGCGATGATCCACGGCATGCTCGCCGCCGGGAGCTGGCAGGACCGGCGGGGCGCCAACCTGCTGGACGGCGGCTGCCCGTACTACGGGACGTACGAGACGTCCGACGGGCAGTACATGGCGGTGGGCCCTCTGGAGCAGCAGTTCTACGACGAGTTCGTGCACCTGCTCGGCATCGAGGACGATGCACCGGCCCGCAAGGACGTGTCGCGCTGGGGCGAACTGCGCGAGACGGTCGCGGCCGGCTTCAAGACCCGTACGAGGGACGAGTGGACGGCCGTCTTCGAGGGTTCCGACGCCTGCGTGGCGCCGGTCCTCTCGCTGCGCGAGGCCCCTGCTCACCCGCACCTGGCCGCCCGCGGCACCTTCACCGACCACGGCGGCATCACTCAGCCCGCCCCCGCGCCCCGCTTCTCCGTCACCCACACCTCCGTCCGCGGCGGCCCCGCCCAGCCGGGTGCCGACACGGCGGAGGTGGCCCACGACTGGGACGTCCCCGACCTTCTGAAGGGCGGTCCCGAATGAAGCGGCAGATCTTCGCGCCCGAGCACGACGCCTTCCGCGAGACGGTGCGCACCTTCCTCGCCAAGGAGGTGCTGCCGTACTACGAGCAGTGGGAGAAGGACGGCATCGTCTCGCGCGACGCCTGGCGGGCGGCCGGAAAACAGGGGCTGCTCGGGTTTGCGGTGCCTGAGGAGTACGGGGGCGGCGGCAACACCGACTTCCGCTACAGCGCCGTACTGGCCGAGGAGTTCACGCGCGCGGGGGCCGCCGGAATCGCGCTCGGACTGCACAACGACATCATCGGGCCGTATCTGACGGGCCTCGCCACCGAGGAGCAGAAGCGGCGCTGGCTGCCCGGGTTCTGCGACGGCTCGCTGATCACGGCGATCGCCATGACCGAACCCGGCGCCGGATCCGACCTCCAGGGCATCACGACGCGCGCCGAGGACCGGGGCGACCACTGGCTGCTCAACGGCTCCAAGACCTTCATCTCGAACGGGATCCTCGCCGATCTGGTGATCGTGGTGGCGAGGACGACGCCCGAAGGCGGGGCGAAGGGGCTGTCCCTGCTCGTCGTAGAGCGAGGCATGGCGGGCTTCGAGCGCGGGCGCAACCTCGACAAGATCGGCCAGAAGGCCCAGGACACGGCCGAGTTGTTCTTCAACGAAGTCAAGGTGCCCAAGGAGAACCTGCTCGGCGAGCTGAACGGCGCCTTCGTCCATCTGATGACCAACCTCGCGCAGGAGCGCATCGGCATCGCGGTCGCCGGGATCGCCGCCGCCGAGTACCTGCTCGAAATCACCACGGAGTACGTCAAGGAGCGCGAGGCCTTCGGACGGCCGCTGTCCAAGCTCCAGCACATCCGCTTCGAGATAGCCGAGATGGCCACCGAATGCGCCGTCACCCGGACCTTCCTCGACCGCTGCATCGTCGATCACTCGAACGGGGAACTCGACGCCGTACACGCCTCGATGGCCAAGTGGTGGGCCACCGAGCTGCAGAAGCGGGTCGCGGACCGCTGCCTTCAACTGCACGGCGGCTACGGCTACATGACCGAGTACCGCGTGGCCAGGGCCTTCACCGACGGCCGTATCCAGACCATCTACGGCGGGACCACCGAGATCATGAAGGAGATCATCGGCCGTTCCCTCCTTGGCTAACCCTCCTGAAAGGCTTGATCAGTGAGCACCGAAGCGTACGTGTACGACGCGATCCGCACCCCGCGCGGGCGCGGCAAGGCGAACGGCGCCCTGCACGCCACCAAGCCCATCGACCTCGTCGTCGGGCTCATCCACGAGGTCCAGCGCCGCTTCCCCGGCCTCGACCCGGCCGCGATCGACGACATCGTGCTCGGTGTGGTGGGTCCGGTCGGCGACCAGGGCTCCGACATCGCCCGGATCGCCGCGATCGCCGCCGGACTCCCCGACACGGTCGCCGGAGTGCAGGAGAACCGCTTCTGTGCCTCGGGCCTGGAAGCCGTCAACCTGGCCGCGATGAAGGTCCGTTCGGGTTGGGAGGACCTGGTGCTCGCGGGCGGCGTCGAGTCGATGTCGCGCGTGCCGATGGCCTCGGACGGCGGCGCCTGGTTCGCCGACCCGATGACCAACCTGGCCACCAACTTCGTACCGCAGGGCATCGGCGCCGACCTCATCGCCACCATCGAGGGCTTCACGCGCCGCGATGTCGACGAGTACGCCGCCCTGTCCCAGGAGCGGGCGGCCGCCGCGTGGAAGGACGGGCGCTTCGAGAGGTCCGTCGTCCCCGTGAAGGACCGCAGCGGCCTCGTCGTCCTCGACCACGACGAGCACCTGCGCCCCGGCACGACCGCCGACTCGCTCGCCCGGCTGAAGCCGTCGTTCGCCGACATCGGCGACCTGGGCGGCTTCGACGCCGTGGCGCTGCAGAAGTACCACTGGGTGGAGGCGATCGACCACGTCCACCACGCGGGCAACTCCTCCGGCATCGTGGACGGCGCCTCGCTGGTCGCCGTCGGCTCGAAGGAGGTCGGCGAGCGCTACGGCCTCGCCCCGCGCGCGCGGATCGTCTCCGCGGCCGTCTCCGGCTCCGAACCCACCATCATGCTCACCGGACCCGCTCCCGCGACCCGCAAGGCACTCGCCAAGGCGGGTCTGACCATCGACGACATCGACCTCGTCGAGATCAACGAGGCCTTCGCGGCCGTCGTCCTGCGCTTCGTCAAGGACATGGGCCTGTCCCTGGACAAGGTCAACGTCAACGGCGGCGCGATCGCGCTTGGCCACCCGCTCGGCGCCACCGGCGCCATGATCCTCGGCACGCTCGTCGACGAGCTGGAGCGCCAGGACAAGCGCTACGGCCTCGCCACCCTGTGCGTGGGCGGCGGCATGGGTATCGCCACGATCGTCGAGCGCGTCTGAACTTTCCCAACGGATCAACGGAGCAACCCTGATGAGCACTCAGCCCACCACCATCCGCTGGGAACAGGACGAGACCGGCGTCGTCACCCTCGTCCTGGACGACCCCAACCAGTCCGCCAACACCATGAACCAGGCCTTCCAGGCCTCGATCGCGGCGATCGCCGAACGCGCCGAGGCCGAGAAGGACTCGATCCGCGGCATCATCTACACCTCCGCCAAGAAGACCTTCTTCGCGGGCGGCGACCTCAAGGAGATGATGGGGGTCGGTCCGGAGAACGCCCAGCAGGCGTTCGAGATCGGCACCGGCATCAAGTCCGCCCTGCGTCGCATCGAGACCCTCGGCAAGCCGGTCGTGGCCGCCATCAACGGCGCGGCTCTCGGCGGCGGTTACGAGATCGCCCTCGCCTCCCACCACCGCGTCGCCCTCGACGCCCCCGGCACCAAGATCGGCCTGCCCGAGGTCACCCTCGGTCTGCTCCCGGCGGGCGGCGGCGTCGCCCGCACCGTCCGGCTGATGGGCATCGCGGACGCGCTGTTGAAGGTCCTGCTCCAGGGCACCCAGTACTCCGCGCAGCGGGCGCTGGAGAACGGACTCGTGCACGAAGTGGCGGCCACGACCGAGGAGTTGCTCGCCAAGGCGCGCGCCTTCATCGACGCCAACCCCGAGTCGCAGCAGCCGTGGGACAAGCCGGGCTACCGGATCCCGGGCGGTACGCCGTCGAACCCGAGGTTCGCCGCCAACCTGCCCGCGTTCCCGGCCAACCTGAAGAAGCAGCTGAACGGCGCCCCCTACCCGGCCCCGCGCAACATCCTCGCGGCCGCCGTGGAGGGCTCACAGGTCGACTTCGAGACCGCGCTGGTCATCGAGGCGCGCTACTTCACCGAGTTGGTCACCGGGCAGACCGCCAAGAACATGATCCAGGCGTTCTTCTTCGACCTCCAGGCGGTCAACTCCGGCGCCAACCGCCCCAAGGGCATCGCACCGCGCCAGGTCCGCAAGGTCGCCGTCCTCGGCGCCGGGATGATGGGCGCGGGCATCGCGTACTCGTGCGCTCGCGCGGGCATCGACGTCGTCCTCAAGGACGTGTCCGCCGAGGCGGCGGCCAAGGGCAAGGCGTACTCCGAGAAGCTCTGCGCGAAGGCCGTCTCCAGGGGACGTACGACGCAGCAGAAGGCCGACGCGCTGCTCGCCCGCATCACGCCCACGGCGGACCCCCAGGACGTGGCCGGCTGCGACGCCGTGATCGAGGCCGTCTTCGAGGACACGTCGCTCAAGCACAAGGTGTTCCAGGAGATCCAGCACCTGGTCGAGCCCGACGCGCTGCTCTGCTCCAACACCTCGACCTTGCCGATCACCGTGCTCGCCGAGGGCGTCGAGCGGCAGAGCGACTTCATCGGGCTGCACTTCTTCTCGCCGGTCGACAAGATGCCGCTCGTCGAGATCATCAAGGGCGAGCGGAGCGGCGACGAGGCTCTGGCCCGCGCCTTCGATCTCGTACGCCAGATCAACAAGACCCCGATCGTCGTCAACGACTCGCGCGGCTTCTTCACCTCACGCGTCATCGGGCAGTTCCTCAACGAGGGCGTCGCGATGGTCGGCGAGGGCATCGAGCCCGCGTCCGTCGAGCAGGCGGCCGCCCAGGCGGGCTACCCGGCCAAGGTGCTGTCCCTCATGGACGAGTTGACGCTCACCCTGCCGCGCAAGATCCGCAAGGAGTCCCAGCAGGCCGTCGAGGAGGCGGGCGGCACCTGGGAGACGCACCCGGCCGAGGCCGTCATCGACCGCATGGTCGACGAGTTCGGCCGCACGGGCCGCAGCGGCGGCGCGGGCTTCTACGAGTACGGCGACGACGGCAGCCGCGGCAAGCTGTGGCCGGGGCTGCGCGAGCACTTCACCAAGCCGGGCAGCGAGATCCCCTTCAGGGACATGCAGGAGCGCATGCTCTTCTCCGAGGCGCTGGACACCGTCCGGCTCCTTGAGGAGGGCGTCCTGACGTCCGTCGCGGACGCCAACATCGGGTCCATCTTCGGGATCGGCTTCCCGGGCTGGACCGGCGGTGTCCTGCAGTACATCAACGGGTACGAGGGAGGCGCCGGGGAAGGTTCCCGTACCGGCGTGGCCGCGGGCCTGCCCGCTTTCGTGGCACGCGCGCGTGAACTCGCCGAGCGCTACGGTGAGCGGTTCACGCCTCCGGCCCTGCTGGTCGAGACGGCGGAGAAGGGGGAGCGGTTCCGCGACAGCTGACGACAGCTGACGACGGCGATGACGGGGATGACGGGGACCGGCGCTGACCGTGAACCGGTCTCCGTCATCCCCGTCGCACCGACGGGGCCGTTCCGGCGAGTGGGATGCGCCCTTGCCGAGCGTCTGACGGTTCATCACACTCGCCCCATGGAGACACGTACCGCCCTGGTGACCGGAGCGGCACAGGGCCTCGGGCTGGAGTTCGCCGTCGCGCTCGCCGGGCGCGGATACCGAGTCGCGGGGATCGATCTCGTCCCGCAGCCGGAGACGGCCGAACGGGTGCTGGACTACGTGGAGTTGATCGCCGACGTCACCGACGAGGAACAGATCGGGGCCGCGCTGGAGCGGGTCATCGACCAGTTCGGGACACTGCACGTCCTCGTCAACAACGCCGGTGTGCACCCGGAGTCGGCCTTCGAGGACATCACGCCCGACGAATGGCGGCGCGTCATGCGGGTCAACCTGGAGGCGCCGTTCCTGCTGACCCGTGCCGTACTGCCGTATCTGAAGGCGGCCGGCTGGGGCCGGATCGTGAACATCGTGTCGGCGGCCGTCCTCACCGCGCCGCCGGCGATGGTCGCGTATGTCTCCTCGCAGGCGGGCCTGATCGGCTTCACGCGTTCACTGGCCGCCGCGCTCGGCCCGTCAGGCATCACCGTCAACGCCATCGCGCCGCCGAGCATGGTGCGCACCGTCGGCGCCGGGCGCACCGTCGGCGCGGAAGGCGGCTTCGAGCACATAAGCGCCCAGCAAGCCATCCCCAGGACCCACGAGCCCTCCGATCTGGTCTCGACCTTGCTGTACGTCGTCGACGAGGGCAGCGGCTTCGTCACCGGACAGACCCTCAACGTGGCGGGCGGGTCCGCCTACTTGTAGCCGCTTGGAGAGCCCGGTGGCTCAGGACTCCTTGAGCCACTCCCGGAGTTCCTCCTTCAGCGAGCGCTGGAACGTCGTCAGCAGCGCCTGCACCACCAGCGGCTGCATATGTGCCGACAGTGACTTGACGGCCGCCACGGACTCGCGCTCGCCCACCGCGTCACGCAGCAGCGCGGACAGTTCGTGGGCCGCCGCGCGCGAGTGCTCCAGCAGGACGGTCCGCGCCGCGAGGATCGTCTCGTGCGCGATGGGTACGTCGAGAAGCTGTACGCCGAGCCGCAGCAGCCCCGGGTCCACGCGGAAGGAATCCGCGGTCCGCGTGATGACGCCCATCGCGACGAGCCGGTCCAGCTCGTCCTCGCCCAGCGAGCGCTCCGCCCGCCGCTCCAACTCCTCGCGCGCCACGTATTCCGCCGCGTCGGGCGCCCAGGAGGCCACCACCGCACGGTGGATGGCGAGGTCGTGAGCGCTCAGATCGGGCGGCAACTGCTGAAGATGCCGCTCGATGGCCGCCAATGTCATGCCCTGGTGCTGCAACTCCTCGATGAGGGCGAGCCGGGCAAGATGCTCCTGGCTGTAGTGGCCCACCCGCCGGGGACCGATCACCGGCGGCGGCAGCAGACCCTTCGTGCTGTAGAAGCGAACCGTACGGACCGTGACACCCGCCCGCGCGGCCAACTCATCGACCGTGAGCGCCGGCTCCTCGGTGTCGGTCGTCATGGCGGGCCCTGCCTCTCCGGGTCGTGCAGCGATCTGGCGCAACAGTATTGCTGTCTCACCAGTGTTGCGAAAGCGCCGCCCGATGGGATGCCGGATGCCCACTGCGCCTGCGGCCACTGTCAGTGCCGGCGCCTACGGTGGCGTCATGTCCGAGATCGCGTACGTCCGAGGGGACGCCACCGCTCCGTTGGGGAAGGGCGTCAAGGTGATCGCCCACGTCTGCAACGACATCGGGGGATGGGGAAAGGGCTTCGTACTCGCCGTCTCCCGCCGCTGGCCGGAGCCGGAAGCTGCATATCGAGCCTGGCACCGAGACCGCGCGCACAACGACTTCGGCCTGGGGGCGGCCCAGTTCGTGCAGGTGGCGCGGTATGTGTGGGTGGCGAATCTGGTCGGCCAGAGGGGCATACGCACGGGCAGCAAGGGAGTCCCCGTCCGCTACGAGGCCATTGACGACGCCCTCGGACTGCTGGCCGGTAAGGCCGCCGAGCTCGGCGGCTCCGTCCACATGCCCCGGATCGGCTGCGGTCTCGCCGGTGGCAAGTGGTCCCGTGTGGAACCGCTCATCGCGGAGCGGCTGCTGAAGCCGGGGATAGCCGTGACGGTGTACGACCACGGAGACTGAATTCGGGAGTTGGCCGCCGGAGAGGACCCCCATGACCAGCCAGATCGACGTCCTCGTGCGCGGAGGCGCGGGTGTGGACACGATCGTGTACGTGCCCGAACTGCCGCTTCCGTTCGCTGACAGCTACATGATCCGGCCCGGTATCGAGACGCGGGCCGGCCAGAGCGGGGACTTCGTCGCCCTTGGTCTGCACGCGCTGGGTCTGCGCACGCACCGAGGTGGTCGTCGCCACCGCCGGAGCCGACGGGGCGTACCTGCTGGCGGACGACGAGGTGACCCACATCCCGGCGGTCACACCAGCGGCCCCGGTCGTGGACTCGAACGGCGCCGGCGACGCCTTCGCGTCCGGGTTCCTCGTCGGATGGCTGGCCGGTGAGCTGCCACGGCGTTGCGCCCTGTACGGCGCGGTCGCCGGCGCCCACGCCTGCACGGTGCCGTCGACGCGGGCGGACGCCATCAGCCGCGACGAACTCCTGACCCGCGTCAAGGAGTTGGAACGCGAAGGCGCCCGCCCGCCGTACGGCACACCTCAGTGATCGTGAACCGAATCAGTCGCGGCGATCTTCTTCCACGACTTCGGCTGAGCGGGAACCTCGGAAGGAGTCCCGGCCGTCCCCGCGGCCCGAGCGATCGACGCGTCCTGCGCCGCGGGCGCCCCCGGCTTCGACGGCTGGAACAGCCAGGTGTCGAAGAGCGGGCCGAGCGACTGGCCCGACACCTCCTCCGCGTACTTCTGGAAGTCGCCGACCGACGCGTTCCCGTACGCGTGCTTGCTCGGCCACCCCTTCAGGATGGCGAAGAACGCGTCGTCGCCGACCTCGTTGCGCAGCGCCTGAATGGCCAGCGCCCCTCGGTCGTAGACCGCGATGTCGAACTGGTTCTCCGGTCCCGGATCGCCGGGCGCGACCGTCCAGAAGGTGTCGTCCGCCGGGTGCAGCGCGTACACGTAGTCCGCGAGTTCCTGCGTCGTTCCCTCACCCTCGTGCTCCGACCACAGCCACTGCGCGTACCGGGCGAAGCCCTCGTTGATCCAGATGTCCTTCCAGCCGGCGACGGACACCTCGTCCCCGTACCACTGGTGGGCCAGCTCGTGGACGACGACGGACACGTTCGAGCCGTTCGCGAACTGGCGCGGGCTGTAGAACGGCCGCGTCTGCGTCTCCAGCGCGTACCCGGTGGTGGTGTTCGGGACGTACCCGCCGAGCGCGTTGAAGGGGTAGGGGCCGAAGTACCCGGTGAGGAAGTCGGCGACCTCACCGGTGCGCTCGATGCTTGCCCGCGCCGCCCCGGCGTTGTCGCCCAGGTCCTTGCTGTACGCGTTGATGATCGGGATGCCGCTCTCGGTCGTCCCGGTCGTGATGTCGAACCTGCCCACCGCGAGCGTGGCGAGATACGTGGCCTGCGGCTTGTTGGACCGCCAGTTGTAGCGCGTCCAGCCCAGTTTCGAACTGGTCGACTGGAGCGTTCCGTTGGAGATCGCCTGGGTGCCGTCGGGCACGTTGACCGACACGTCGTACGTCGCCTTGTCCAGCGGGTGATCGTTGCTGGGGAACCACCACCAGGCCGCCTCGGGCTCGTTCGCCCCGACGCCGCCGTCCGGAGTGCGGTGCCAGCTGGTGAACCCGTACGCGGTCTTCGACGACGGCACACCGCTGTAGCGCACCACGATGGTGACGGTCTTGCCCTTGACCAACGGGGTCTTCGGGGTGATCTCCAGCTCGTGCTCGTCGGACGTGGCGAACGACGCCTGCACGCCGTTGACCCGTACCTCGCTCACATCGAGCAGAAAGTCCAGATTGAAGCGTGAGAGATCCTGCGTGGTGGTCGCCAGGAGGGTTGCCGTGCCCTCCAGTTCATCGGTCGCCGGCTGGTACTGGAGGCGCAGATCGTAGTGCGAGACGTCGTAGCCGCCGTTGCCGTAAGCCGGGTAGTAGGGGTCGCCGATGCCCGGCGCTCCGGGGGAGTAACTGGCCGCCGATGCCGGGATCGCCAGCAGGAAGGAGGCCGCGAGAGCGCCCGGGGCGATGAGTCTGCGGTGCACGTCAAGCTCCAAGTCGTAGGGCTGTGAAGTCTGTTCGGAGCCTATTCAGTCGCTGTGGCCTCGGTCATGTCCACGGCCACCCCTGTCACACGATCGCCATTCGGCCGTCATGGGCAATCCCGTCCCGGAGTCCTTTCACTGACCCTCTTTTGTACGGGAGTTGACCCGGGGTACCTTCCGCGCATGCCGATACGTGCGCGCCGTATGCGCCTCACAACGTGGAGATCGCTCGCGACGGCGGCCACGGCCGCCCTGATGGCGACTCTGCTCACCCCTGTCGCTGCACACAGCGCCCCACGGGAGAGCACCCCGATCTACTCGTACGACAACGCGATCCGCGAATCCGTGTGGGTGGACACCGGTCTCGACGGCGACAGCGACGGGAAGACCGACCGCGTCGCCGTCGACATCGTCCGCCCCCGCGAACTCGCCGCCTCGGGCCGCAAGATACCTGTGATCATGGACGCCAGCCCGTACTACTCCTGCTGCGGTCGCGGCAACGAGAGCCAGAAGAAGACGTACGACGCGAACGGCAACGTCGTCCAGATGCCGCTGTTCTACGACAACTACTTCGTGCCTCGCGGTTACGCCTTCGTCGGCGTCGACCTGGCCGGCACCAACCGCTCCGACGGCTGTGTGGACGTGGGAGGCCGCTCCGACATCCAGTCCGCGAAGGCGGTCGTCGACTGGCTGAACGGCCGGGCCAAGGCGTACACCACGCGCACCGGGACCGCCGCCGCCAAGGCCACCTGGACCAACGGCAAGACCGGCATGATCGGCAAGAGCTGGGACGGCACCATCGCCAACGGCGTCGCCGCCACCGGCGTCAAGGGCCTTGAGACCATCGTGCCGATCAGCGCGATCTCCTCCTGGTACGACTACTACTTCAGCGAGGGCGCCCCGCTCTACGACTCCGGCCCGGACTGGCTCTCCGACTACGTCGACAGCCCCGACGCCCGCGCCAAGTGCGCCGCGGTCCAGCAGAAGATCGTCGACGGAGCACCGCGCACCGGCGACTGGACCTCGTTCTGGACCGAGCGCGACTACGTGAAGGACGCGAGCAAGGTCAAGGCGAGCGTCTTCCTGATCCACGGCGCCCAGGACCTCAACGTCCGTACCCAGCACGTCGGCCCGTGGTGGGACGCGCTCGCCGAGAACGGCGTCGACCGCAAGATCTGGATCTCGGAGACCGGCCATGTCGACCCCTTCGACTTCCGCCGCGCCGAGTGGGTCGACACCCTGCACCGCTGGTTCGACCACGAACTCCTCGGCTACGACAACGGCATCGACGACGAGCCGATGGCCGACGTCGAGCGCCACCCCGACCAGTGGGTGACCTCCAGCGTCTGGCCGCCCCGCGCCACCGACACGACGACCCTCCGCCCGGCCACGGGCTCCGCGGCGGGCGTCGGCACCCTCGGCCTGGCCAAGGGCTCCGGCACCGAGTCCTTCACCGACAACCCGCAGCTCAGCGAGACCGACTGGGCCGCGTACATCGACCGGTCGACCCCCGAGAAGGCCGGCTTCGTCACCCAGCCGCTGACCCAGGACCTGCGGCTGTCCGGCTCGTCCAAGGTGACGGTCACCGCCACTCCGTCGACCCCAACGGCCCATCTCACGGCGGTACTTGTCGACCTCGGCCCGGACACAATCCGCGACTACGCCGCCTCGGGCGAGGGCATCAGCACGCTCACCGACCGCACCTGCTGGGGTCCGAGCACGACCGGCGACAGCTCCTGCTTCAAGGAGACGCAGTCGAAGAACGCGGACGTCGACTACACGGTCTTCAGCCGCGGCTGGGCCGACCTCGGCAACTACGCCTCGGTGGCGAAGGGCGTCCCGCTCACTCCCGGCAAGGCGTACACGATCACCCTCGATCTCGCCGCCACCGACCACGTCGTCCCCAAGGGCCACCGGCTCGCCCTCATCGTCGCGGGCACCGACAAGGACCTCATCGACCCGCCGTCCACCACCCCGACCCTGACGCTCGACCTGGCCCGCACCTCGGCCAAGGTCCCGCTGGTCGGCGGCGCCAAGGCATTCGCCAAGGCGACGACAGGATCCGCCGCGGCTCCGAGCGCCGCCGTCCTGGACGGCGTACGCGACCCGCGCCTCGCCCCCCGAGTCCCGGGAGAGAGCAGTTGACCGCCTTACCCATCCGCGCCCTGGCCGTGGCGGTCACCGCCACGGCCCTGGCCGCGCCCCTGCTGACCGCACCCGCGTATGCGGCACAAACCCCGCCGCGCACCGGCTTCGAGCAGACCAACGGCGCCCGCTGGACCAGCCAGCCCGAGGAACAGGGCTTCCTCACGGCCCTCGACAAGACGAGCGAGCGCGTCTCCGTGGCCGGGATCGGCACGACCAAGCAGGGCCGCCCGCTCCAGCTCGTCCGCGTCGGCGCACCCCGCGCCGCGACCACCGTGCTCCTCGTGTGCAGCCAGCACGGCGACGAGCCGTCCGGACGCGAGGCCTGCCTCACCACGATCCGCGACCTGGCGTACACGAAGGACCAGCGCACCCTGCGCTTCCTGAAGTCCACCACCCTGCTCGTCGTGCCCACCGCCAACCCGGACGGCCGCGCCGCCGACACCCGCGGCAACAGCGACGGCGTCGACATCAACCGCGACCACCTCGCCCTGCGGACCGCCGAGGCCCGCGCGACGGCCGCGGTCCTGCGTGACCGCAATCCCGACATCGTCTACGACCTGCACGAGTACGGCGCCACGCCCCCGTACTACGACAAGGACCTCTTCGACCTCTGGCCGCGCAACCTCAACACCGCCACCGCCGTGCACGACGAGGCGCAGACGCTGTCCCTGGACTACGTACGGCCCGCGGCCCAGGACGAGGGGTACTCGACGGGCACGTACGGCATCTGGACGGACCCCGTGACCGGCGATCCGATCCAGCAGGTGGCGGGGGACGGGCAGGAACGCATCCTGCGGAACATGTCGGGCGTCAAACACTCCGCGGGACTCCTCATCGAGAGCCGGGTCGACCCCCTCACGGACGCCGAACAGGCCGACCCGGCCCTCAACAACCGCCGCCGTGTCGACTCCCAACTCGCCGCGCTCGGGGGCTTGTTCACCTTCACCGGTGAGCGTCGCGCACAGGTCGAGGCAGCAACCTCGGCGGCCCGGCTCACGGGCTACCTGGACACCGGCCCGGTCTACCTCGGCGGCGCCGACAACGACCCGGCCGAACCGGCCGAGGTGATCCAGGACCCGCCCTGCGGCTACCGGCTCACGGCGGACCAGTACACGGACCTGGGCGACGAGCTGAGCCTGCACGGCGTCCGCGTACAACGCGAGGGCGACGGCGTACTCGTACCACTGCGTCAGTCCTTGCGCGCTCTCGTCCCGCTGCTCCTCGACGAGCGCGCGCCGTACCACCTCACGGTCGGGGAGCCCGACACCGACTGCTGAGACGCTGAGCAGGACCACACCTGTGATAGGGCGTATGGGGGCAATAACTCCTATACGCCCTATCGTGAAAGGTGCTGCCCATGACAGGGCAAAAAGAAGATACGGCTCATGGCGGGCGAACCGATCGCGTGGTGTTCGGCGTCACCGCCGTGCTCACCGTGGCCTTCGTGATCTGGGGCTCGGTCGCGACCGACTCCCTGGAGAGCGCCTCCACCACGATGCTCAACGGCCTGATCCACAACGGTGGTTGGGCCTTCATGCTGGCCGCCTCCTGCTTCGTGGTCTTCGCGCTCTGGCTGGCGATCAGCCGCTACGGCAGGATCCACCTCGGAGCCGAGGGTGAGAAGCCCGAGTTCCGCACGGTGTCCTGGGTCGCGATGATGTTCAGCGCCGGCATGGGAATCGGCCTGATGTTCTACGGCGTGAGCGAGCCGCTGGCTCACTACGTCACGCCCCCGCCGGGCACCACCCCCGCCGACTCCGGTGAACGCATGGAGACAGCGATGGCCACGACCCTCTTCCACTGGACGCTGCACCCCTGGGCGATCTACGCGGTGGTCGGCCTCGGTATCGCCTACAGCACCTTCCGCAAGCGCCGGCGCCAGACGATCAGCGCCGTCTTCACCCCGCTCATCGGCGAGCGGCACGCGAACGGCGCCTGGGGACGGGTGATCGACATCCTCGCGATCGTCGCCACCGTCTTCGGCTCCGCGGCCTCGCTGGGCCTGGGCGCGCTCCAGATCGGCTCCGGGTTCACGGAGTTGGACTGGATGGACAAGGTGAGCAACGGCCTGCTCGTCGCGATCATCGCCGTGCTGACGGTGGCGTTCGTGGCCTCGGCCGTCTCCGGCGTCGAGAAGGGCATCCAGTGGCTGTCCAACATCAACATGGTCCTTGCGCTGGTCCTCGCCGTCTTCGTGTTCATCGCGGGACCGACCATCATCGTCCTGGATCTGCTGCCCACCTCGATCTTCGCCTACCTCGGTGACCTGCCCCAGCTCGCCGGCCGCACCGAGGCCAGCGGCGGCGAGGGCGTCGCGGCCTGGCTGGGCAGCTGGACCGTCTTCTACTGGGCGTGGTGGATCTCCTGGACGCCGTTCGTCGGCATGTTCATCGCCCGCATCAGTCGCGGCCGCACCATCCGGCAGTTCGTCGGCGGCGTGATCCTCGTACCCAGCAGCGTCAGCCTGGTCTGGTTCGCGGTCTTCGGAGGCACGGCGATGAAGCTGAAGGAGACCGGGCACCTCGGGGGCGAGTCGACGCCCGAGGGTCAACTCTTCGGTGTCCTGGCCGAGTTCCCCATCGCCACCGCCACCAGCCTGCTCGTGATGATCCTGGTCGGCATCTTCTTCGTCTCGGGAGCGGACGCGGCGTCCATCGTGATGGGCACGCTCTCCCAGAAGGGCGCGCTCGAACCGGGCCGGTTCGTCGTGGTGTTCTGGGGCGTCCTGACCGGCGCGGTCGCCGCCATCATGCTGCTCGTCGGCACCGAGGGCGATGCGCTCACCGGCCTGCAGAACCTCACGATCCTCGCCGCCGCGCCCTTCGTCGTCGTGATGATCGGCATGTGTGTCGCGCTCCTGCACGACCTGCGCAAGGACCCGCTCATCGTGCGGGGGGAGATGGCCTCCGAGGCGGTCGAACTCGCCGTGATCGAGGGACACAAGCAGTACGACGGCGACTTCGAGATCACCATCGGCCCCGGGCCCGGTACGGACACGGAGGGGGACCCGCTCGGGCACGACCACGGGTGACCGTCCGGGGGTTGGCGAGCCGATCCGCTATGGGTCGGTGCGCTGGGCAGGCGAGACTGCGGATGACCGTCCGGGGGTTGGCGGGTTGGTCGGGCCCGACTGCGGTGATGGTCCGTGGGCCGGAGCGTCGATCCCGGGCCGACCACGGAGGATCGTCAGCGGGTGGCGAGCGCCGCAGCTTCCCGCGCGCACCCCCACGCCACCGTGACACCCCCACCGCCATGACCGTAGTTGTGCACCAACACCCGCCCGTCCGGGAGCGGTTCACGCTCCAGCCGGACCGTGCCACGCACCGGCCTCAGCCCCACCTGGTGGCCGAGCACCCGCGCCCCGGCGATCTCGGGACGCAGCGCCGCACACCGCCCGACGATCTCGGCGGCCGCGGCCGGTTCGGGCGTCAGCGACCAGTCGTCCTCGTCGGTCGTGCCACCCAGGACCAGCCGGTCGGGCTGCGGGAAGAGGTACGTGGTCGTCCCGGCGTCCGCGTCGCTCGACACGAGCCAGGTGGTGAGCCCAGGGTTCTCCACGATCACGAGCTGCCCGCGCACGGGGCGCACGGCCGGATCCGGTACGAGTTCGCGGGCGCCGAGCCCCGTGCAGTTGACGACGACCGGTGCCGCCGCCTCCGCGAGGTCGTTCAGGGGGCGGACCTCGAACACCCCTCCGGCCCGCAGGAAACGCTCACGCAGCCACCGCAGATGCACCGGCATGTCCAGCAGCGGCAGCCGCGCCCACAAACCCGTCCCCGCATATTCCTCGGCTGTCGCCGCACGCAGTCCCGGTATCCGGGCGGTCACCCACGAGGCCTCGTCCAGTCGGGACTCGCCCATTACGCCCTCGACCGTGCGTACGCCCGTCTCCTCGGGCCGCGCCGCCAACTCCTCGTACACGGAGAGTGATTGGAGAGCCCAGTCGCGGGCGAGCGCCTCCGGTTCGATGCGGTAAGGCCACCACAGCGCGCCCGCAACCGCCGAGGTGGTCCCCTCGGCGGGCTCCCGCGAGCACACCCGCACGCGCCTGCCGCTCTCGCCCAGAACAACGGCCGTCGTCAGCCCGATGACGCCACTGCCGACCACGATCACATCGTCGCCCCGCTCGGTCTTCACGCGGGGACGGTAGCGGAATATGTCATGCCGTGCTCAGATCACTCCCACTCTGGGGATACTCACAACATGTCTGCCGAGTACGCGACCTTCGGCCTGGCACCGGCGATGCGTGCCGGTGGAGTCCTCGCCAACGGTGACTACCAAGTGCACCGGGATTTCGTCGACTTCATCGTCGACGGCCGCCCGCTGCTTTTCCAGCTCTCCGACCTCGACGCCGTCTCCCCACTCGCCTCCGACGTACCACCCGCGATCTTCACCGCACAGGTGCGCAGCCTCCTGCTGGAGGCCGACGCTCCGCTCGTGGGCGGCCGGTACGTCATCTACGGCTGTCCCGAGTGCGAGGGCCTCGAATGCGGCGCCGTCACCGCCGTCATCGAGAGGGCCGGCGACGACTACGTGTGGCGCGACTTCGCCTGGCAGACCGACGAGCGTCCCGACCTCGAGCTCAACGGCTACCGCGGCATAGGACCGTTCCGCTTCCACGGCGCCGAGTACCGCAGCGCTCTCCACTCCCTGTTGAACGGCGACACCGGACCCCGCCGCCGGGTCCTCCTCATCGGCGCCCGCGTCGCCGTCCTCGCCAAACTCGCCGCCGCCCTGCGCACGATCGGCATCGGCGCCGACATCACCCGGGACGCCACGGACGTCCTGCCCGACGAACTCCGCAACTACGGCGCGGTGGCCTTCGGCCGGGCCGTCAGCGAGGAGGAACGTGCCGCCGTACGTCTCTCCTTCCGACGTGCGAGCGTCGAGGTGGCGTACGTCGAAGGCCTCGCCCCCATCATTCCGCTCCTCGTCGCCCAGATAGAACACGCCCTGGACCGCAGCCCGCGCGAGCTGCGCCGGCTCACGCGCCTGGTCGCCGCCGACGGCGAGGCGGGCATCGAGGTCACCTCCACCTGCCGTGTCCAACTGACTGCGTACCGCCTCGACCGCCTGTACCGCACCCACGCGCAGGAGGTCTTCGACGGGGTCCTGGAAGCGGGCCGACACCGGCTCGCGCTGGACGCCGGAGCCGTGCGGGGGGAGTCCTTCATCGTCGCGCGTACGTCGGGGAGTGTGCTGGTGGAGGCGATGGTCCACTGAGAGCGACCCCCTGATGACCGTGGCGAAACCCGACGACAGGGGAACAGGGCACGCTGAAAACCGGGGCGATGGGGCGGCGGCCGGGCCGTTAGGATCGGCCATCTGATGACTGCCACCCTCGTCGCCAAGAATCTCGCCGCCGGACACGGCGACCACTCCCTCTTCGCCGGGCTCGACCTCGTCGTCGCGCCCGGCGACGTGATCGGGCTGGTCGGTGCCAACGGCGCGGGCAAGTCCACCCTGCTCCGACTCCTCGCCGGACTCCTCGCGCCGGAACAGGGCGAGCTGCGGCTCTCCCCACCCTCGGCGACCGTCGGACATCTGCCGCAGGAACCGGAGCGCCGCGAGGGCGAGTCGGTACGGGACTTCCTCGCGCGCCGCACGGGCGTGGCCGAGGCCCAGCGCGTGATGGACGACGCCACCCAGGCGCTCGTCGACGGCGCGCCCGGCGCGGACGACGCGTACTCCACCAGCCTGGAGCGCTGGCTCGACCTCGGCGGCGCCGACCTCGACGAGCGCGCCGAGGAGGTCACCGACTCCCTCGGGCTCGGCGTCGGCCTCGACCAGCTGATGACCTCCCTGTCCGGCGGCCAGGCGGCCCGCGCCGGACTCGCCTCCCTCCTGCTGTCCCGCTACGACGTCTTCCTCCTCGACGAGCCGACGAACGACCTGGATCTGGACGGCCTGGAGAGGCTCGAGCGATTCGTGAGCGGCCTGCGCGCGGGCACGGTCGTCGTCAGCCACGACCGCGAGTTCCTGACCCGCACGGTCACCAAGGTGCTCGAACTCGACCTGGTGCAACAGCAGATCAAGCTGTACGGCGGTGGCTACGAGGCGTATCTGGAGGAGCGCGACACCGCGCGCAGGCACGCCCGCGAGAACTTCGACGAGTACGCCGACAAGCGATCGGCGCTGGAGGGGCGCGCCCAGATGCAGCGCGGCTGGATGGACAAGGGCGTGAAGAACGCCCGGCGCAAGGCGGGCAACGACAACGACAAGATCGGCCGCAAGTTCCGCAGCGAGGCCAGCGAGAAGCAGGCCTCGAAGGCCCGGCAGACCCAGCGCATGATCGAACGCCTCGACGTCGTCGACGAGCCGCGCAAGGAGTGGGAACTGCGCATGGAGATCGCGTCGGCCCCGCGGTCCGGCGCGGTCGTCGCCACGCTGCGTGACGCGTCGGTACGTCGCGGCGACTTCACCTTCGGCCCGGCGACGCTGCAGATCGACTGGGCGGACCGCGTCGCGGTCACCGGCGCGAACGGCGCGGGCAAGTCGACGCTCCTGGGTGCCCTGCTCGGCCGCGTCCCGCTGGACGCCGGCCAGGCCGCCCTCGGCCCCGGGGTCGTCGTCGGCGAGGTCGACCAGGCCCGCAAGCTCTTCCTCGGCGGCGAGTCCCTCCTCGACGCGTTCTGCGCGGCCGTACCCGACACCGAGCCCGCGGAAGTCCGCACCCTCCTCGCCAAGTTCGGCCTCAAGTCCCACCACGTGCTGCGCCCCGCGGCCACCCTGTCCCCGGGCGAACGCACCCGCTCCGCCCTGGCCCTCCTCCAGGGCCGAGGGGTCAACCTCCTCGTCCTCGACGAACCCACCAACCACCTCGACCTACTGGCGATCGAACAGTTGGAGTCGGCCCTCGACTCCTATGAAGGCACGCTGCTTCTGGTCACGCACGATCGCCGGATGCTGGACGCCGTCCATACGACGAGGCGGCTGGAGGTGGCGGGGGGCAAGGTGACGGAGCGGTAGCGGTGGGTAGGGCTGGGTTCGCCCCCTCCGCCCCTTCCCGTCCCGTTCTGGGGGCTGCCGCCCCCAGGCCCCCGCTGTCGCGCTGAACGCGCTCGTCCTCAAACGCCGGACGGGCTAAAGAAGTTCAGCCCCTCCGGCGTTTGAGGAGCGGGGTCTGGGGCGGAGCCCCAGGAACAAGGGACGGGTAGGGGCGGAGGGGGCAAAAAACGCCCTACCTCAGCCCCTGCCCCACAGAACCCTCAGCCCCGCCCCCGCTTGGGATCCGTCAACCCCGCCCGCCGCAACGCGTCCGCCATCGCACTGTTGGCAGGCGCCGCCGCCTGCCGCGATCCCGCACCCTGACCGGTGCGCCCCTGACGCGTCTGCTGCTGCCGCTGCTGAGGCGGTCGCCCGCCCCGCTGGGGCCGCCCCCCACCCTGCTGCTCCTCCGGAGACACCGCCTCGTCGTCCAACCGCAGCGTCAGAGAGATCCGCTTCCGCGGAATGTCGACCTCGAGCACCTTCACCTTGACGATGTCACCGGACTTCACCACATCCCGGGGGTCCTTGACGAAGGTCTTGGACATCGCGGACACATGCACAAGACCATCCTGGTGGACACCCACATCCACGAACGCCCCGAAGGCGGCGACATTCGTGACGACCCCTTCGAGCACCATCCCGGACACCAGGTCGGAGAGCTTCTCGACACCGTCCTTGAAGGTCGCCGTCTTGAACGCGGGCCGGGGATCGCGCCCCGGCTTCTCCAGCTCCTTCAGGATGTCGGTCACGGTCGGCAGACCGAACTTCTCGTCCACGAAGTCGACAGGCTTGAGCGATCGCAGCACACCGGTGTTGCCGATCAGTGAAGCGACTTCGTTCCCCGCCGTCTTCACCATCCGCCGCACCACGGGGTAGGCCTCGGGGTGCACGCTGGACGCGTCCAGCGGATCGTCCCCGCCCCGGATCCGCAGGAAGCCCGCGCACTGCTCGTACGCCTTCGGGCCGAGCCGGGCCACGTTCTTGAGGGTGGTACGGGACCGGAAAGGACCGTTCGCGTCGCGGTGGGACACGATGTTCTCCGCGAGCCCGGAGGTGATGCCGGAGACGCGGGAGAGCAGTGGCGCCGAGGCGGTGTTCACATCCACACCCACGCCGTTCACACAGTCCTCGACCACCGCGTCCAGCGACCGGGAGAGCTTCACCTCGGACAGGTCGTGCTGGTACTGCCCGACCCCGATGGACTTCGGGTCGATCTTCACCAGCTCGGCGAGCGGGTCCTGGAGCCGGCGCGCGATGGACACGGCGCCGCGCAGTGACACGTCCATGTCGGGCAGCTCCTGCGAGGCGAACGCGGACGCCGAGTACACCGACGCCCCGGCCTCCGAGACCATCACCTTGGTGAGGTTCAACTCCGGGTGTTTGGCGATGAGTTCGCCGGCGAGCTTGTCCGTCTCGCGGGACGCCGTGCCGTTGCCGATCGCGATCAGCTCGACCGCGTGCTCCTTGGCGAGCCGCGCGATCTTGGCGATGGCCTCGTCCCACTTGTTGGCCGGGACGTGCGGGTAGATGACATCCGTCGCCACGACCTTGCCGGTCGCGTCGACCACGGCGACCTTCACGCCGGTTCGGAACCCGGGGTCGAGACCCAGCGTCGCGCGCGTGCCCGCCGGGGCGGCGAGCAGCAGGTCCCGCAGGTTCGACGCGAACACGTTGACCGCCTCGTCCTCGGCGGCCGTCCGCAGCCGCAGCCGCAGGTCGATGCCGAGGTGCACGAGAAGGCGGGTCCGCCAGGCCCAGCGGACCGTGTCCGTGAGCCACTTGTCGGCGGGACGACCGCGGTCGGCGATCCCGAAACGGTGGGCGACGATCCCCTCGTACGAGGAAGGACCGGGCTGCTGGGACGGCTCCTCGGGCTCCAGGACGAGGTCGAGGACGTCCTCCTTCTCGCCGCGCAGCATGGCGAGGACGCGGTGTGAAGGCAGCGCCTTGAAGGGCTCGGCGAAGTCGAAGTAGTCGGCGAACTTCGCGCCGGCCTCCTCCTTGCCTTCCCGCACCTTGGCGACGAGCCGCCCGCGCACCCACATACGCTCGCGCAACTCGCCGACCAGGTCGGCGTCCTCGGAGAAACGCTCGGTGAGGATCGACCGGGCGCCGTCAAGGGCGGCCTGCGGATCGGCGACACCCTTGTCGGCGTCGACGAAGGCCGCCGCGGCGGCGAGCGGATCGACCGACGCGTCGGTGAGCAGCGCCTCGGCCAGCGGTTCCAGGCCCGCCTCGCGCGCGATCTGCGCCTTCGTGCGGCGCTTCGGCTTGAACGGCAGGTAGATGTCCTCCAGACGCGCCTTCGTCTCGGCGCCCCGGATCTGCGCCTCGATCTCCGCGGTGAGCTTGCCCTGCTCACGGACCGATTCGAGGATCGCGGTGCGCCGCTCCTCCAGCTCCCGCAGATAGCGCAGCCGCTCCTCGAGGGTGCGCAACTGCGCATCGTCGAGCATCTCGGTCGCTTCCTTGCGGTAGCGGGCGATGAAGGGCACCGTCGAACCGCCGTCGAGCAAGTCGACGGCGGCCTTGACCTGCCGCTCCCGTACGCCGAGCTCCTCGGCGATCCTGCCTTCGATGGACCCTACGAGGGGTGTCGTCACGATCCCGTACCGCCTTCTCCACTGGGTTGCGCGGCAATTGTGGCAGGTGACACCGACAACGGCGGATCAGGGCGGCACCGGAACCCGGACCGCGCCCGAAACGAACACCCGGAAAGGGATTGCTCAGGTCCTGCGGGTCCGCCCGGAGTGTGAAGCGCCCCCGAACAGCCGTGCCAGTGCACGGAACGGCAGCGTGACGACCGTGGCGATGGCCGAGCCGATCTGCCGCAGGACGTCTGCGATCGCGCGGAACATATGTCTCCCCTTTCGTCTCCGGACCCGTACGGCCGGAAGACGTACGGGTACCTCATCCCTTGCCGATCATGCCCTCCGGGAACGCACCGGCGGCGAATGCCGTCAGCAGCGGCTTCTTCGCCAACTCCGTGAGCCGTTCCACGCCCTCGGCGCCCAGATGCTCGTACGGCGCACGGTCCAGCCGGTCCGTCCGCGCCTCGATCTCCTTGCGGAAGGACTCTCCGGCCCCGGTCAACTCACCCTCGGCGTCGAGCAGCCCGCGCTCCCGCAGTCGCAGGACCGCCGCCTCCCAGTCCGAACGGGACCAGCCGCGCGTGCCGAGAGACCACTTCGGGGTCATGCCCCTGCCGGTCGCGGTGTGGCTCACCAGGGCCTCGACCGGGTCGAGTTCGGCGTCGAGCAGCGCCGCGAGGTGACCGTCGCCGCGGTGCTCACGCAGCAGTGTGGCCGCGTGGTAGAGGGCGAGGTGCGGCGCGTCGGGGACCGGCAGGTCCGCGTGGGCGGCGTACAGCGGGCGCGCGCTCCTGGTGCAGGCCTCGGCCGCCCGCAGCCCGAGCTCCGCCGCCTCGGCCATCTCCTTGGACGCGACGACCTCGTCGCCGAGCAGCCGGCGCAGCGTCGCGTCGATGGCACGCTCGCGGGCCGCGAGCACGGTCTCCGGAGAGGCCGCCTGCCACACCGCCGGCACGTGCTTCGCCACCAGCTCGTGGCTGAAGTTGTAGAACGTCGCCGTCACCGTGCCCGGGCCCACCGCGCCCATGGCCGCCGCCCGCGTCGCGAAGTACGCGCCGTCGCTGTCCTCGATCCCGACCGCGGCCAGTTCCCGGCCCAGGTCGGGCGAGAAGTACAGCGTCGCCGCGATCGAGTTGAGGACGTTGTGGCAGCGCCGCCCGGCGCGTTCCGGCAGGGGAGTCGTCATACCCGGCACATTACCGACTGGTTGGTACGGCGGGAATGGCGGTATCTCGTACGGCACGAACGTATGGCAGGAAAGGTGGGGCATTCGTCGTTGCGGACATCATCCGGCACCCGAACAATCGAGGACATGCGAACAATCGAGGACATGCGAACCGTCCTGGTCGTCCTCTTCGACGATGTGCAGAGCCTCGACGTCTCCGGCCCCGTAGAGGTCTTCGCGGGAGCCGAGACGCGCCGGGCCGGCTCGTACCGCATCCGCACCGCCTCCCTGGACGGCACCCCGGTGCGCACCTCCAGCGGCCTCACCCTTGTCCCGGACCACGCACTCGCCGACGCGCCCGCCCCACACACACTGCTCGTGCCCGGTGGCGCGGGCAGCCGACACCCCGACCCCCGTCTGACCGACTGGCTGCGCGAGCACGGCCCGCGCGCCGAGCGTCTGGTCTCCGTCTGCACCGGCGCCCTACTGCTCGCGCGAGCGGGCCTCCTGGACGGCCGCCGCGCGACGACCCACTGGGCGTACTGCGACGATCTCGCCCGTGACCATCCGGCGATCGAGGTCGACCCGGACCCCATCTACGTACGCGACGGCCATGTCTTCACCTCGGCGGGAGTCACCTCCGGTATCGATCTGGTCCTCGCGCTGGTCGAGGAGGACCTCGGGCGCGAGACCGCGCTCACCGTCGCACGCCATCTGGTCGTCTTCCTCCGGCGCCCGGGCAACCAGGCCCAGTTCAGCGCCCAGCTGGCCGCCCAGAGCGCCCAGCGCGAACCCCTGCGGGAGGTCCAGCAGTGGATCTCCGAGCATCCCGGCGCGGACCTGAGTGTCGATTCCCTCGCCGCCCGCGCCCGGCTGTCGCCCCGCCACTTCGCCCGTGCCTTCCAGAGCGAGACCGGCGTGACGCCGGGCCGGTATGTCGACCGGGTCCGCCTCGAACACGCCCGGCGGCTCCTGGAGGACACCGCCGACGGCATCGAGGAGATCTCCCGCACCTGCGGCTACGGCACCCCGGAGGCGATGCGCCGCGCCTTCGTCAGAACCCTCGGCGCGGCACCGGCCGAGTATCGCCGCCGCTTCCGCCCGGCGACCGCCCCCTGAAGGGAAACTCCATGCAGATCGCCATCGTGCTCTTCGACCGCTTCACCGCCCTCGACGCCGTCGGCCCGTACGAGATCCTCAGCCGCCTGCCCGATGCGGAGACCGTCTTCGTCGCCGAGCGGACCGGCCCCGTCCGCGCCGACACCGGAGTCCTCGCCATCACCGCGGACAGGACCCTCGCCGAAGTGCCCCGCCCCGACATCGTGGTCGTTCCCGGCGGCCCGGGCCAGCACGAGCAGATGGACAACGAGCCGCTTCTGGACTGGCTGCGCGCCGCCGACGAGACCAGCACCTGGACGACGTCCGTGTGCACCGGCTCACTGCTGCTCGCCGCCGCCGGACTGCTCAGCGGCCGCCGCGCGAGTTCGCACTGGCTGGCCCTCGACCAGCTCGCGCGCTTCGACGCCGAACCCACCGGCGAGCGCGTCGTCCTCGACGGCAAGTACGTCACCGCCGCAGGCGTCTCCGCCGGAATCGACATGGCTCTCACCCTGGTCGGCCGGATCGCGGGTGACGACCACGCCAGGGCCGTACAGCTCGCGACGGAGTACGACCCGCAGCCGCCCTTCGACGCCGGTTCCCCGCACAAGGCGCCCGCGGACCTCGTCGAGAAGCTCCGCTCCAGGAGCCGCTTCACCCTGACGTAGGCACGGTCCACGAGAAGTGCGGCGCCCGGTGATCGAGGAACGCGGCGACCCCCTCCGCGGTGTCGCCGCTGCCCCGCGCCCGCTCCGTCCAGTACGCGTCCCGGTCCAGGTGCCCGTCGGCGAACTCCTTGGCCGCCGCCTGCGTCAGCAGTGACCGCGTGGCCAGCAGGCGCGTGAACTCGCCGACGCGCTTGTCGAGTTCGCCCTCGGGCAGTACCTCGTCCACGAAACCCGTGCGCAGCGCCCGCTCCGCGTCGATCAACTCGCCCGAGAACAGCAGGTACTTGGCAGTCGCCGGACCCACCAGCGAGACCAACCGCCGGGTGGAGGACGACGGATAGACGATCCCGAGCTTCGCCGGAGTCACCCCGAACCGTGACCCTTCCGCCGCGAACCGCAGATCGCAGGCCGCCGCGAGCTGGGAGCCGCCGCCCACGCAGTAGCCGCGGACCGCCGCGAGCGTCGGCTTCGGGAAGGCCGCGAGCGCTTCCTCGGCGAGCACCGCCAGGCCCTGTGCCTCGTCCGGCGAGCTCCGCAGCGCAGAGATGTCGGCCCCTGCACAGAACGTGTCGCCCGCACCCGTGAGCACCAGCGCGTGAACATCGGCGTCATCGGTCAACTCGTCGAGCAAGGACGGCAATGCCCGCCACATGCCGGCCGTCATGGCATTGCGTTTGGCCGGGTGGTGGATGACGACGGTGGCGACCCCGTCGGTGACGCTGTGCTGCAGCTGCGGCTCCATGAACCGGATGCTATCCACAGCGGGTCACCCCATCGTCCGGAACGAATCGGACGAGCCCGGCGCCAAACCCGTACAACCCGAACAGACCCCGAAGTTGGCACAACAGGGACAGGAACAGTCCCTCAACTGACCGTGTCATACGCCGACGATCAGAAGCCGTCGATAATCGCTGACTTCTGTTCAGTTATGCGGTGCGGACCTGCCCTCTATCAACACTCATTGCGTGGTGACAATCGAGCGCAAGGGTGGCGACCGGACGATGGACGACCTCGGGCGGGGGGCCGACCCGAGCTCTGGGGGCGGCGCAGAGATGCCTCCCGACGGGAGACCTCCCGGCCCGCTTCCGTACGAGGGAGTGTGGCGATTCACCGCCCCGGCTGTCGATGCCTCGGTTCCGCAGGCACGGCATGCCGTGCGGGATCTGCTGGTCCGCCAAGGCGTGCCCGTGTCGGACGATCTCGCCCACGGGCTCCTGCTGATCGTTTCCGAACTGGTCACCAACGCGGTCCGGCACGCGGCGCTCCTCTCGCCGGTGCTGGCGGTGGAGGTCGCCGTCGGCGCCGAGTGGGTGCGGGTGTCGGTGGAGGACAACCACCCCTACCGCCCGACCGCCCTGGAGGCCGACCACGGGCAGACCGGCGGCCGGGGCCTGCTGCTCGTACGGGAGATCACCCGGGAGTCGGGCGGGGTGTGCGACGTCGAACACACGTCGAGCGGCGGCAAGGTGATCTGGGCCGCCCTGCCGCTCATCCCGAGCGTGATCTAGGGCCTGTCTGACAATTCCCGTCGTCGCCCGGAGGGCGGCCTGGCGTCGGCAGGCAGACGGGAATTGTCAGACAGGCCCTAACGCCGCGGCAGGCAATGTCTCGCCTGTCGCGGCACCGTCCCGTCGCTCCGCTCACCAGTCGGCGGACGGTCCTGTCAGCTCCCTGACCGCCGGACGCGCCGCGTCCAGGACCGTCATGAACCACGAGGAGAAGGTCTCCTTGGCGTGGCGCTCCGCCAGCTCGGCGGCGCTCACGAATGCTGTCGCCTCGACCTCTCCCGGGTCGGGTCGCAGCGGCGACTGCACCATCCCGACGAAGAGGTGGTTGTACTCCTGCTCCACCAGGCCGGAGGCCGGGTCCGGGTGGTTGTACCGGACCGTGCCGGCCTCGGCGAGCAGCGACGGGGAGACGCCCAGCTCCTCGTACGTACGCCGGGCAGCCGCCGCGAAGGGCGCCTCTCCGGGGTAAGGGTGGCCGCAGCAGGTGTTGGACCAGACACCGGGGGAGTGGTACTTGCCGAGGGCGCGCTGCTGTAGCAGCATCCGCCCGCGCTCGTCGAAGAGGAACACCGAGAAGGCCCGGTGCAGCTGCCCCGGCGCCTGGTGGGCGGCGAGCTTCTCCGCCGTACCGATCGTGTTGCCGTCCTCGTCGACCAGTTCCAGCAAGATCGCTTCAACGGTGCCGTTCGACGAACTGTGCGTCGCGGTGGCAGGTGTGATCGGCATACCCATCCTTCGCATCGGTCTTCAAACCTCAAGTCTGCCGTACGGAACCGGCAGTCCCGGCACTTCGCGGCTCCCCGCATGTCCCCATCCGGGAGCCTGGAAGGGAACGCGCGGGCCGACGTACGTCACGCACCGAAAGCGCCGGACACCAGATCGTGCCCAGTCTCACGGACCAGGAACCGTCAGGACAGGGACCGTCAGATGTTCGGGCGGCAGGGCGAATCCGGGCCGGATGCGTTACGCCGAAACGGGCGGACTGCGTACCCGGTGCACCCCCCGGACGGCGGTCGGTCCCTCTCGCCACGGTCGTACGCCGAGGGGTCGCCGACGTCGCAGGGCGAGGGTGGCGACATCGCACGGCGACGGCTCAGTGACACAGCTTCGCCTCGTGCTCCGCGTGTCCGCTCGGCTCCAGCTGGAAGGTGCAGTGCTCCACGTCGAAGTGGTCGCCGAGGCAGACCTGGAGTTCGTGGAGCATCTTCTCGTGGCCGATGGCGTTCAGGGCGTCGGAGCTGACGACCACGTGGACGGAGAGCACCGGCATGCCCGATGTGATGGTCCAGGCGTGCAGGTCGTGGATGTCCTCCACGCCCGGGAGCGCCAGGAGGTGCGCGCGCACCTCCGCCATGTCGACGTCCTTGGGAGCCGCCTCCAGGAGCACGTTGAGCGTCTCCTGGAGCAGCTTCCAGGTGCGTGGGACGATCATGAGACTGATGGCGATCGAAGCGATCGGGTCGGCGGCCTGCCAGCCCGAGGTCATGATGACGACGGCGGAGATCAACACCGCCACCGAACCCAGCGCGTCCGCCGCGACCTCCAGGAACGCGCCCCGCACGTTCAGGCTGTCCTTCTGCCCGCGCATCAGCAGCGTGAGCGAGATCATGTTCGCGACCAGACCGATCAGACCGAACACGACGGTCAGCCCGCCCGAGGTGTCGGCGGGTGTCATGAACCGCTGGATCGCCTCGTACAGGACATAGCCGCCGACGCCGAGCAGCAGCAGGCAGTTCGCGAGGGCGGCGAGGATCTCGGCCCGTGCGTACCCGAAGGTGCGGTTCCCGGTGGGCGGGAGATTGGCGAAGTGGATGGCGAGCAGGGCCATACCGAGGCCCAGTGCGTCCGTCGCCATATGGGCCGAGTCCGCGATGAGAGCGAGCGAATCGGCGAGCAGACCGCCCACGATCTCGACGACCATGACGGTGAGCGTGATCGACAGCGCGATGCGCAGCCTCCCGCGGTACGCCGCTGCCGCCGTACCCGTGCTGGGAACAGCGTGCGCGTGCCCGTGATCGTGCCCAGCCCCCATGAAAGCCGCCTCCCTGTCCGATGCCCCGGATCACAGTGAACTACGGGCAGGGGGTATCCGGCAACGCGGCACTGAACACCGTTGTCATATGCTCTGACCTGCGGAAACGATGCGCAGGTCAGAGCCTCGGCAAGATCAGGGGGCCGGCGAGCCGGAAGCGCTGCGCCCCCCCCACCTCTGCCACGCCGACACCGCCCGCCATCTCGCGCCCCCCTTCGCCGCGCCGTCCAGGCCGGCTCACGTGCGGCCAGGGGCGGCCGAGGCGACCGTCGCGGGCCGCGAAGGTCCGTACCTGGACGTCCTTAATCGGATGATTTGGCGGCACGGTTTGTGACCCGGACCCCCGATCCCCGATGATGATCGCGGCGGAGGCGACAAGGCAGATCTGGTTGATCGGACCTGAACGATCGATGAACAGCCACTTCCATCCATCCGATAGCCTCTGCCGACACGCCGCCCGGACGAGCCCCTGGGCGCGCACATCACGTACACGCCCGGCGCCAGGCCGCGCCGGCCACCCAGGGAGTGAGTTCGCTGTCGACCGCCATCCTCACCGGTCAGCCGGTCCCCGGATCGTCGCTCGAGGGCGATCTGCGGTCGCTCGGGTTCGACGTGCGGCTCGCCCACGATGCCGGTGACGCCGCGACGATCGTGGCCACCATGCCGGCCGACCAACGGGTCGCCGTCGTCGACGCCCGCTTCGTGGGACACGTGCACGCACTGCGCCTCGGCCTCACGGACCCCCGCTTCCCCGTCGCCGCACTGCCCGGCGCCGTCTCCGTACAGCCCGCCGCGCGCCGGACGCTGACCGGTGCGATCGCCCGCGAGAGCGCCACCTCCGGAAGCGTCACGCCGGCCACGGAGAACCTCGCCGACCGCATCACCACGGCTCTCGACGCAGACGGCGTGGACGTGCACCGCCCCGAACTCGGCACGCTCGTCGCCGCCGTCCCGACCGACCCGCAGGAACGCAACGAGGCCCGGCAGGCCGTCTCCGCCGTCGACGACGAGGCCGTACGGCTGCGCAGCGCCGTGAAGGCCCGTGACGGCTTCTTCACGACCTACTGCATCAGCCCTTACTCGCGCTACATAGCCCGCTGGTGCGCCCGCCGTGGCCTCACCCCCAACCAGGTGACGACCGCCTCACTGCTCACCGCCCTGATCGCCGCCGGCTGCGCAGCCACCGGCACCCGCGCCGGCTTCGTCGTGGCCGGCCTGCTGCTCCTCTTCTCCTTCGTCCTGGACTGCACGGACGGACAGCTCGCCCGCTACTCCCTTCAGTACTCCACCCTCGGAGCCTGGCTCGACGCGACCTTCGACCGCGCCAAGGAGTACGCCTACTACGCGGGCCTGGCCCTCGGAGCGGCCCGCGGCGGCGGCAGTGACGACGTGTGGGCGCTCGCCCTCGGCGCGATGGTTCTGCAGACCTGTCGGCACGTCGTCGACTTCTCCTTCAACGAGGCGAATCACGACGCCACCGCGCTCGGTACATTGTCGCTGGCCAGCCCCACCGCGGCCCTTTCCGACAGGCTCGACAGCGTCGGCTGGACGGTCTGGCTGCGCCGCATGATCGTCCTGCCCATCGGCGAGCGCTGGGCGATGATCGCCGTCCTCACCGCGCTGACGACACCGCGCATCACCTTCTACGCCCTGCTCATCGGCTGCGCCTTCGCGGCGACGTACACCACGGCGGGCCGGGTCCTGCGCTCCCTCACACGCAAGGCCCAGCGCACGGACCGTGCGGCCAAGGCGCTCGCGGACCTCACCGACTCGGGGCCGCTCGCGGAGCTCGTGACCCGCTTCACTCGCGGCGCCCTGCGCCGTGGTCCGGCGTACGTCGCGCTCGGCGCCGGAGCTCTCGTCGTGCTCGGCGCCGCGCTCGCCCCGTACGGCAGCTGGTGGCCGGTCCTGGGCGCCGTGATCTACGTACTTCTGTCGCCCGTGGCCCTTGCCAGGCCGCTCAAGGGTGCCCTCGACTGGCTGGTCCCGCCGATCTACCGGGCGGCCGAGTACGGCACCGTTCTGGCGCTCGCAGTTAAAGCGGAGGTGAACGGAGCACTTCCCGCAGCTTTCGGCCTGGTGGCTGCTGTCGCCTACCATCACTACGACACGGTGTACCGCATCCGCGGCAACGCCGGCGCGCCGCCCCAGTGGCTGGTGCGGGCGATCGGCGGGCACGAAGGCAGGACGCTGCTGGTCGTCGTTCTCGCCGCGCTGCTCACCGCTGAGCAGTTCACGGTCGCGCTCACGGCTCTCGCCGTGGCCGTGGCCCTGCTGGTGCTCGCTGAAAGCATCCGCTTCTGGGTGTCTTCAGGGGCACCCGCCGTCCACGATGAAGGAGAACCCGCATGATCGGCCTCGTGCTGGCGGCCGGCGCCGGCCGCCGCCTGCGCCCCTACACCGACAGCCTGCCCAAGGCTCTCGTGCCGGTGGGCCCCGCGGGTGTGGAGGACAGCATCACGGTTCTGGACCTGACCCTCGGCAACTTCGCGGAGATCGGTCTGACCGAGGTCGGCATCATCGTCGGCTACCGCAAGGAAGCCGTGTACGAGCGCCAGGCCGCCCTTGAGGAGAAGTACGGCCTCAAGCTCACCCTCATCGACAACGACAAGGCCGAGGAGTGGAACAACGCCTACTCCTTGTGGTGCGGCCGCGACGCCCTCAAGGGCGGTGTGATCCTCGCCAACGGCGACACCGTGCATCCGGTCTCCGTCGAGAAGACCCTGCTCGCAGCCCGAGGCGGCGGCAAGAAGATCATCCTCGCCCTCGACACGGTGAAGAAGCTCGCGGACGAGGAGATGAAGGTCGTCGTGGACCCCGACCGGGGTGTCAGGAAGATCACCAAACTCATGGAGCCCGCCGAGGCCACCGGCGAGTACATCGGCGTCACCCTGATCGAGGGCGCGGCCGCCGACGAGCTGGCCGACGCCCTGAAGACGGTGTGGGAGACCGACCCGCAGCAGTTCTACGAGCACGGCTACCAGGAGCTCGTCAACCGCGGCTTCCAGATCGACGTCGCGCCGATCGGGGACGTCCCGTGGGTCGAGATCGACAACCACGACGACCTCGCCAAGGGACGGGAGATCGCGTGCCAGTACTGACGAGGCTCATCCCCTCGCCGGTCGTCGTCGACATCCGTTCCGGTGCCCTGGACGACCTGGCGGGCGTACTGTCCGACGAGCGGATCTCGCACTCGGGGAAGCTTGCCGTCGCGGTGAGCGGCGGCTCAGGGGCCAAGCTGCGCGAACGGATCGCCCCGGATCTGCCCGGCGCCACCTGGTACGAGGTCGGCGGCGGCACCCTCGACGACGCGATCGAGCTGGCCGGCGCCATGAAGGCCGGGCACTACGACGCGGTCGTGGGCCTGGGCGGCGGCAAGATCATCGACTGCGCGAAGTTCGCCGCCGCACGCGTCGGCCTCCCCCTGGTCGCGGTGCCCACGAACCTGGCGCACGACGGCCTGTGCTCGCCCGTCGCGACGCTCGACAACGACGCCGGGCGCGGCTCGTACGGTGTGCCGAACCCCATCGCGGTCGTCATCGACCTCGATGTGATCCGGGAGGCACCTGCCCGCTTCGTGCGCTCCGGTATCGGCGACGCCGTCTCCAACATCTCCGCGATCGCGGACTGGGAACTGGCGAATCGTGTCAACGGCGAGAGGATCGACGGCCTCGCCGCAGCGATGGCACGCCAGGCCGGTGAGGCCGTGCTGCGCCACCCCGGGGGCATCGGCGACAACAGCTTCCTCCAGGTGCTCGCCGAGGCCCTGGTCCTCAGCGGTGTCGCCATGTCGGTGTCGGGCGACTCACGCCCCTCCTCCGGCGCCTGTCACGAGATCAACCACGCCTTCGACCTCCTCTTCCCCAAGCGGGCGGCGAGCCACGGCGAGCAGTGCGGCCTCGGCGCGGCCTTCGCGATGTATCTGCGCGGGGCGCACGAGGAGTCGGCGTACATGGGCGAGGTGCTCCACCGGCACGGGCTGCCGGTGACACCGGAGGAGATCGGCTTCACCGTCGACGAGTTCTGCCAGGTCGTGGAGTTCGCTCCGCAGACCAGGCCCGGCCGCTACACGATCCTCGAACACCTAGACCTGAAAACCCACCAGATCAAGGACATCTACGCCGACTATGCCAAGGCCATCAGTAGCTGAACTCCGCCCCGTCGTTCACCCCGAAGGGGTGAAGGACCGGCGCAGCGGTGAGCACTGGGCGGGACGCCTGTACATGCGAGAGATCTCGCTGCGGGTGGACCCGTTCCTGGTCAACTCCAGGATCACGCCCAACCAGCTCACCCATCTGATGGTCGTCGCCGGTGTCCTCGCCGGTGCCGCGCTGCTCGTGCCGGGCCTGACCGGGGCCCTGCTCGGCGCGATCCTGATCCAGCTCTACCTGCTGCTCGACTGCGTCGACGGCGAGATAGCCCGCTGGCGCAGGCAGACCTCGATCACCGGCGTCTACCTGGACCGCATCGGCCACTACCTGTCGGAGGCGGCCCTCCTCGTGGGCTTCGGCCTGCGCGGCGCGGACCTGTGGGACGGCTCCGAGAGCCCCGAGTGGCTGTGGGCCTTCGTGGGCACTTTGGCCGCGCTCGGCGCGATCCTGATCAAGGCCGAGACCGACCTGGTCGACGTGGCGCGGGCCCGCAGCGGCCTGCCGTCGGTCAAGGACGAGGCGTCCACGCCGCGCTCCCCGGGACTCGCCCTGGCCCGCCGGGCGGCCGCGGCCCTGAAGTTCCACCGGCTGGTCGGCGGAGTCGAGGCCAGCCTCTTCATCCTCTTCGTCGCGGTCCTCGACCTGGTGGGCGGCGACCTCTTCTGGACCCGCCTCGGCATCGCACTGCTGGCCGGCATCGCGATCCTGCAGACCCTGCTGCACCTCGTGTCCGTCCTCGCCTCCAGCAGGCTGAAGTGAGCGCGGCGATGGAGGAGGGCGAGGTGACGCAGGCACGCGCGGCGATGAGTGTCGGCGCGGTCGTCATCACCATGGGCAACCGTCCCGAGGAACTCCGGGCCCTGCTCGACTCGGTCGCCAAGCAGGACGGCGACGAGGTCCAGGTGGTCGTGGTCGGCAACGGCTCGCCCCTGCCCGTCGTCCCCGAAGGCATACGTACGGTCGAACTGCCCGAGAACCTCGGCATACCCGGCGGCCGAAACGTCGGCATAGAGGCGTTCGGCCCCGGCGGCAGCGACGTCGACATACTCCTCTTCCTGGACGACGACGGCCTCCTCGCCCGCCACGACACCGCCGAAATGTGCCGCCAGGCCTTCACGGCCGACCCGCGGCTCGGCATCATCAGCTTCCGCATCGCCGACCCGAAGACGGGCGTGACCCAGCGCCGCCACGTCCCGCGGCTGCGGGCCTCCGACCCGATGCGCAACTCCCGGGTCACCACTTTCCTCGGCGGCGCCAACGCCATCCGTACGAAGGTCTTCGCCGAAGTCGGCGAACTCCCGGACGAGTTCTTCTACGCACATGAGGAGACCGACCTGGCATGGCGGGCTCTCGACGCGGGCTGGATGATCGACTACCGGTCCGACATGGTGCTGAGCCACCCCACGACCGAGCCCTCGCGGCACGCGGTCTACCACCGCATGGTGGCCCGCAACCGCGTCTGGCTCGCGCGCCGCAACCTCCCCGCCCCCCTCGTCCCGGTCTACCTGGGCGTGTGGATGCTCCTGACCCTGGCCCGCCGCCCGTCGAGGCCCGCCCTGCGGGCCTGGTTCGGCGGGTTCCGCGAAGGCTGGACAAGCCCGTGCGGTCCCAGGCGTCCCATGAAGTGGCGTACGGTGTGGCGGCTGACCCGACTGGGCCGACCTCCTGTCATCTGACAAGCTCATTTCTGAGAGCATTCGTGGCCGTACCCAGGTCCCTGGCTCATGCCTACGCCCGACCAGGCTGTGCGCATCTTGAAGACGAAAGTTTCCACTTGTGAGTGAGACAACGCATGACGGCGGAGTCGCGGTGAGCGAACGACCGTCGCCCGATGACGGGCTCTCCGCGACCGAGTTGGCCGCCAAGTACGGGCTCGCGGTCAGCGGTGCCCGGCCGGGGCTCGCCGAGTACGTGCGGCAGCTGTGGGGCAGACGCCACTTCATCATCGCTTTTTCGCAGGCGAGACTGACCGCCCAGTACAGCCAGGCGAAGCTGGGCCAGCTCTGGCAGGTCGTGACGCCGCTGCTCAACGCGTTCGTGTACTTCCTGATCTTCGGCCTGATCCTGCAGGCCGACCGCGGCATGTCGATCGACGTGTACATCCCCTTCCTGGTGACGGGTGTCTTCACCTTCACCTTCACCCAGAGCTCGGTGATGTCGGGCGTCAGGGCGATCTCCGGCAACCTCGGGCTGGTCCGCGCGCTGCACTTCCCACGCGCCGCGCTGCCCATCTCGTTCTCGCTGCAGCAGCTCCAACAGCTGCTGTTCTCGATGATCGTGCTGTTCGCCGTGGCGATCGGCTTCGGCAGCTACCCGAGCCCCTCGTGGCTGCTGATCCTCCCGGTCCTCGCACTGCAGTTCCTCTTCAACATGGGCCTCGCGCTGATCATGGCGCGGCTGGGTTCCAAGACCCCGGACCTGGCGCAGCTCATGCCGTTCGTCATGCGTACCTGGATGTACGCGTCCGGCGTCATGTACTCCATCCCCGTGATGCTCGCCGACAAGCCGCGCTGGATCGCCGACATCCTGCAGTGGAACCCCGCCGCGATCTACATGGACCTGATGCGCTTCGCACTCATCGACTCCTACGGCTCCGAGAACCTGCCCCCGCACGTCTGGGCGGTCGCGGGCGGCTGGGCCGTCCTCGTCGCGCTCGGCGGGTTCGTGTACTTCTGGAAGGCGGAAGAGAGGTACGGACGTGGCTGAGCAGCGCACCGACTCCCACATCCCCACCGTCATCGCCGACGAGCTGCACATCGTCTACCGCGTCAACGGCGCCAAGACCGGAAAGGGCAGCGCCACCTCCGCGCTCAGCCGCATCCTCAAGCGCGGCGAGGAACGCGGCGTACGCAAGGTGCACGCCGTCCGGGGCGTCTCCTTCACCGCCTACCGGGGCGAGGCGGTCGGCCTGATCGGCTCGAACGGCTCCGGCAAGTCCACTCTCCTGCGCGCCATCGCCGGACTGCTGCCCGCGGAGCAGGGCAAGGTCTACACCGACGGCCAGCCCTCCCTGCTCGGCGTCAACGCCGCCCTCATGAACGACCTGACGGGTGAGCGGAACGTCATTCTGGGCGGACTCGCGATGGGCATGACCCGCGAGCAGATCAAGGAGCGCTACGAGGAGATCGTCGACTTCTCGGGCATCAACGAGAAGGGTGACTTCATCACCCTCCCGATGCGCACCTACTCGTCCGGCATGGCGGCCCGCCTGCGCTTCTCCATCGCGGCCGCCAAGGACCACGACGTCCTGATGATCGACGAGGCCCTGGCCACCGGTGACCGCAAGTTCCAGAAGCGCTCCGAGCAGCGCATCAGGGAGCTGCGCCAGAGCGCCGGCACGGTGTTTCTGGTCAGTCACAACAACAAGTCGATCCGCGACACCTGCGACCGCGTGCTCTGGCTGGAGCGCGGTGAGCTGCGGATGGACGGCCCCACCGAAGAGGTCCTCAAGGAATACGAGAAGTTCACCGGCAAGTAGCCCATTTCGCCCAGTGCCCCGCCGGAACCCTTCGGCGGGGCACTGCGTCTGCAAAGGAAACGCCAACTCCTGGCGTGCTTAGGAATCTTGACGCCAATCGGTGTGTTGTTGTGATGTGCAGGACACCCAGACGGACTGTGCCGCGTTGTACAACGTAAGCTGTACCGGTGCTGATTCGCGGCAAGTAGGGCGATAATGCGCGCACCCGGCACGGCTGCGCCGCGCGGACGTATGCGCGGCGTGTCCGAAATGGGCACCATTGGGTGAGCAGTGTAGAACGGGAGATGTGACGGCAATGGCTACGGAAACTCTCCAGCTCCGCCAAGCGTGGGCCGTTGCCGCGCCGGGCGGCGAGCGGTGACCGAAGCCGGGACGGCGCGCACCGGTGACCCGGAGCGCGACACCCTCGACAAGGCCGCGGACGAGAACTTCCCCGTGGCACCCTTCTTCCTGCCCAAGGCATGGCGCGACGACCTGATGGCCGTGTACGGCTTCGCCCGCCTCGTCGACGACATCGGTGACGGCGACCTGGCCCCGGGCGGCGCTGACGCCCGCCTGCTGGGCGTGCCGCCCACCCAGGCCGAGGACCGACCGGCCCTCCTCGACGCCTTCGAGGCCGACCTGCACCGCGTGTTCGGCTCGACCCCGCGCCACCCGCTGCTGCGTCGCCTCCAGCCCACCGTCCGGCGCGCCGGCCTCACTCCCGAGCCCTTTCTCGGCCTGATCGCGGCGAACCGCCAGGACCAGTTGGTCACGCGGTACGAGACCTACGACGATCTCCTCGCCTACTGCGAGCTCTCCGCCAATCCCGTCGGCCGACTCGTCCTGGCCGTCACGGGCACCGAGACCCCCGAGCGCGTCCGCCGCTCCGACGCGGTGTGCACGGCGCTGCAGATCGTCGAACACCTCCAGGACGTCGCCGAGGATCTCGGCCGCGACCGTATCTATCTCCCCGCCGAGGACATGAAGCGCTTCCATGTCCAGGAAGCGGATCTGGCCCTGCCCACGGCAGGCGCATCGGTGCGTGCACTGGTTGCATACGAAGCAGAACGCGCCCGGAACCTCCTGAATGAAGGCACCCCCCTCGTGGGTAGCGTCCACGGCAGGCTGAAGCTGCTGCTCGCGGGGTTCGTCGCGGGGGGAAGGGCGGCGATCCGTGCGATCGCCGCCGCCGAATACGACGTACTTCCCGGCCCGCCGAAGCCCGGCAAGCTCCAATTGCTGCGCGAGGTGGGAGTGACCCTGCGAGGAAAGGGGTGATCCGGACCGTGGAGTCGGACCAGCACGTGCCCGCACCGGTACTCGCCGCTTACAGCTACTGCGAAGCAGTGACGAGTCAGCAGGCGCGTAACTTCGCGTACGGCATCAGACTTCTGCCGACATCAAAGCGCCGCGCGATGTCGGCGCTCTACGCGTTCTCACGGCGCGTGGACGACATCGGCGACGGAGCGCTCCCGACCGACGTGAAGACGTCCAGGCTGGAGGACACCCGGGCACTGCTCGCCCGGGTCCGCGACGGATCCGTCGGCGAGGACGACACCGACCCGGTCGCGGTCGCCCTCAGCCATACCGCCGAGCACTTCCCGGTCCCCCTCGGAGGCCTCGACGAACTCATCGACGGCGTCCTCATGGACGTACGCGGTGAGACGTACGAAACGTGGGACGACCTGAAGGTCTACTGCCGGTGTGTGGCCGGCGCGATCGGGCGGCTCTCGCTCGGCGTGTTCGGTACGGAGCCTGGGGCGCGCGGAGCCGAGCGCGCGCCGGAGTATGCCGACACACTCGGGCTCGCACTCCAGCTCACCAACATCCTGCGGGACGTGCGTGAGGACGCCGAGGGCGGGAGGACCTATCTCCCCGCGGACGACCTCGCCAAGTTCGGCTGCTCGGCCGGGTTCAACGGGCCGACGCCGCCGCCCGGCTCCGACTTCGCGGGCCTCGTGCACTTCGAAGTGCGTCGGGCCCGCGCTCTGTTCGCCGAGGGCTACGGACTGCTGCCCATGCTTGACCGGCGCAGCGGCGCCTGCGTCGCGGCCATGGCCGGCATCTACCGGCGCCTCCTCGACCGCATCGAGCGCGAGCCGGAGGCCGTGCTGCGCGGCCGCGTCTCGCTGCCGGGCCGCGAGAAGGCGTACGTCGCCGTGCGCGGCCTCTCGGGACTCGACGCCAGGCACGTATCCCGCCGGACCGTCAGGAGGCGCGCCTGATGGACAATTTGGGCCAAGGTGATTCCAATGGCGAAAAGTGGCACGCAACCCTCCGCAGCCGCGGGGCGTCCCTGACTTCAATGGCCTGCCGCGCACCGTTCGATCTTCGCGTTACGGCCCAGGGGGAGAGTGCACGATGAGTGATGTCACGCAGCCCGCGGACACCGCGGACCGCCCGGGCACGGCAGCCGCAGTGGTGGTCGGCGGAGGGCTCGCCGGGATCACCGCCGCGCTGGCACTCGCCGACGCCGGGGTGCGCGTGACGCTGCTCGAAGGCCGGCCGAGGCTCGGCGGGCTCGCCTTCTCCTTCCAGCGCGGCGACCTCACCGTGGACAACGGTCAGCATGTGTATCTGCGGTGCTGCACCGCCTACCGATGGTTCCTCGACCGCGTCGAGGGAGCCTCGCTGGCCCCGCTGCAGGATCGTCTCGACGTGCCCGTTCTCGACGCCGAGGCGAAACCGGGGCGGCGGCTCGGCAGAATCGGCCGCACCGCGTTGCCCGTACCACTACATCTGGCGAAAAGCCTCGCCACGTATCCACATCTGTCGCTCGCCGAACGCGCCAAAGTCGGGCGTGCCGCCTTGGCGCTCAAGGGGCTCGATCTCGCCGATCCGGCGCTCGACGCGCAGAACTTCGGCAGCTGGCTGGCCGCGCACGGTCAGTCGGAGCGTGCCGTCGAGGCACTGTGGGACCTGGTGGGGGTCGCCACCCTCAACGCGGTGGCCAAAGACTCCTCGCTCGGGCTCGCCGCGATGGTGTTCAAGACCGGTCTGCTGTCCGACCCGGGCGCGGCCGACATCGGCTGGGCGCGCGTCCCCCTGGGCGAACTGCACGACACTCTGGCCCGCAAGGCGCTCGACTCCGCGGGCGTGCGTACCGAAGTCCGGACACGCGTCACCTCCATCTCCCCCAATGGGAACGGACGCTGGAGGGTTCAGGTTCCCGGCGAGACGCTGGAGGCCGACACGGTCGTCCTCGCCGTACCGCATCGCGAAGCGCACGATCTGCTGCCCGCGGGTGCGCTCGACGCCCCGGAGCGGCTTCTCGACATCGGCACGGCGCCGATCCTCAACGTCCATGTCGTCTACGACCGCAAAGTGCTCACGCGGCCGTTCTTCGCGGCGCTCGGCTCCCCGGTGCAGTGGGTCTTCGACCGCACCGAGGCCTCCGGGCTGAGGGAGGGGCAGTACCTGGCCCTCTCGCAGTCGGCCGCGCAGGACGAGATCGACGAGCCGGTGTCCGTACTGCGCGAGCGCTATCTGCCGGAGCTGGAGCGGCTGTTGCCCGGTGCGCGCGGTGCGCGGGTGACGGACTTCTTCGTGACCCGGGAGCGTACGGCGACGTTCGCTCCCACCCCAGGCGTCGGGCGGCTGCGGCCCGGCGCTCGCACCAAGGCTCCCGGTCTGTATCTGGCCGGAGCGTGGACCGCCACAGGGTGGCCCGCGACCATGGAGAGTGCGGTCCGCAGCGGTGTCAGTGCGGCGCAAGCCGCGCTGGGCGCCCTGGGCCGGCCTCGCGATCACCTCTTCGAAGCAGAGGAGGCAGCCTGATGCTCGATCAGCGCGCGGCCGACCCCCGCACCCCCGGTACCGCAACAAGAGGAGAGACTGTGCCCACTGTGCCCCCGGCCGAAACGGCTGCCGACGCGGTGGACGTGACCGCGCTCCTGGAGCGCGGCCGGACCCTGGCCACACCGGTGCTGCGGGCGGCCGTGGACCGCCTGGCGCCGCCCATGGACACTGTCGCGGCCTACCACTTCGGCTGGATCGACGCCGAGGGAAACCCCGCGGACGGCGACGGCGGCAAGGCCGTGCGCCCCGCGCTCGCCGTCCTGTCCGCGCAGGCCGCCGGTGCAGCTCCCGAAGTAGGCGTGCCGGGCGCGGTCTCCGTCGAACTGGTCCACAACTTCTCGCTGTTGCACGACGACCTGATGGACGGCGACGAACAGCGCCGGCACCGCGACACCGTCTGGAAGGTGCACGGCCCCGCCCAGGCGATCCTCGTCGGCGACGCCCTGTTCGCACTGGCCAACGAGGTGCTGCTGGAGCTCGGCACGCCCGAGGCGGGCCGCGCCACCCGGCGCCTGACCGCCGCCACCCGCGCCCTCATCGATGGCCAGGCCCAGGACATCTCCTACGAGCACCGCGAGCGGGTCACCGTCGAGGAGTGCCTGGAGATGGAGGGCAACAAGACGGGCGCTCTGCTCGCCTGCGCCTGTTCCATCGGCGCGGTGCTCGGCGGCGCGGACGACCACATGGCCGACACCCTGGAGAAGTACGGCTACCACCTCGGCCTCGCCTTCCAGGCCGTCGACGACCTCCTCGGCATCTGGGGCGACCCGGAGTCCACCGGGAAGCAGACCTGGAGCGATCTGCGCCAGCGCAAGAAGTCCCTGCCGGTGGTGGCCGCGCTCGCCGCGGGCGGCCCGGCCTCCGAGCGGCTCGGTGAACTGCTCGCCGCCGACGCCAAGGCCAGTGACTTCCAGAACTTCTCCGAGGAGGAGTTCGCCGTGCGAGCCGCGCTCATCGAGGAGGCCGGCGGCCGCGACTGGACCGCCGAGGAGGCGCGTCGCCAGCACGCGATCGCCGTCCAGGCCCTCGACACGATCCACATGCCGGAACAGGTGCGGGCCCAGTTCGTGGAGCTCGCCGACTTCGTCGTCGTACGGAAGAGATGATCAGTATCGGTCGAATAAACCTCGCGTAGTCGCCGGCCGGTGCCGCGGGAGAACGCGCACCGGCCGACGGCGGACCCACAGCAGAGACATGCCACTGCACGAAGGGGAAGCCATGACAGCGACGACCGACGGAAGTACCGGGGCCATGCCGCCCCGCACTGCCTCGGCCAGCGAAACCGCAGAGACGACAACTCCCGGGGCGGCCGGGACAGTCGAGACCCGAGACGCCGCCACGCGCGCGATAGAGCGTGCCACCGACTTCCTGCTCTCCCGGCAGGACGCCCAGGGCTGGTGGAAGGGCGACCTCGAGACGAACGTCACGATGGACGCCGAAGACCTGCTCCTGCGGCAGTTCCTGGGCATCCTCGACGAGACGACCACCCGCGCCGCCGGCCTCTTCATCCGCGGCGAGCAGCGCGACGACGGCACTTGGGCCACGTTCTACGGCGGCCCCGGTGAACTCTCCACCACCATCGAGGCGTACGTCGCCCTGCGGCTGGCCGGGGACGGCCCGGGCGAGCCGCACATGGCGAAGGCCTCCGCGTGGATCCGCGAGCGGGGCGGTATCGCCTCGGCCCGTGTCTTCACCCGGATCTGGCTCGCCCTGTTCGGCTGGTGGAAGTGGGACGACCTGCCCGAACTCCCGCCCGAGCTCATCTACTTCCCGAAGTGGATGCCGCTCAACATCTACGACTTCGGGTGCTGGGCGCGGCAGACGATCGTGCCCCTCACCATCGTCTCGGCGAAGCGTCCGGTGCGGCCCGCACCGTTCCCGCTCGACGAGCTGCACACCGACGCCCGCAATCCCAACCCGGTCAAGCCCCTTGCGCCGGTGGCGAGTTGGGACGGCCTTTTCGAACGCCTCGACAAGGCTCTGCACCAGTACCGCAAGGTCGCGCCGAGGCGGCTGCGCAGAGCAGCGATGAACACGGCAGGGCGCTGGATCATCGAGCGGCAGGAGAACGACGGCTGCTGGGGAGGCATCCAGCCGCCGGCCGTGTACTCGGTCATCGCACTCCACCTGCTCGGCTACGACCTCCAACACCCGGTCATTCGCGCCGGCTTGGAGTCGCTGGACCGTTTCGCCATCTGGCGGGAGGACGGCGCCCGGATGATCGAGGCCTGCCAGTCACCGGTGTGGGACACCTGTCTGGCCACGATCGCGCTCGCCGACGCGGGCGTACCCGCCGACCATCCGCAGCTGGTGAAGGCCGCCGACTGGATGCTGGGGGAGGAGATCGTCCGGCCCGGCGACTGGTCGGTCAAACGGCCCCATCTTCCGCCGGGCGGCTGGGCGTTCGAGTTCCACAACGACAACTACCCCGACATCGACGACACCGCCGAGGTCGTCCTCGCGCTGCGCCGGGTCAAGCACCACGACCCGGAGCGCCTGGAGAACGCCATCGGGCGCGGCGTGCGCTGGAACCTCGGTATGCAGTCGAAGAACGGTGCCTGGGGCGCCTTCGACGTCGACAACACCAGTGCCTTCCCCAACCGGCTGCCGTTCTGCGACTTCGGCGAGGTCATCGACCCGCCGTCCGCCGACGTCACCGCGCATGTCGTCGAGATGCTCGCCTTCGAGGGGCTCTCGAACGATCCGCGCACCCGCCGGGGAATCGAGTGGCTGCTCGCCGAACAGGAGGCGAACGGCTCCTGGTTCGGGCGCTGGGGCGTCAACTACGTATACGGCACAGGGTCGGTGGTGCCCGCGCTGGTCGCCGCCGGACTGCCCGGCTCGCACCCGGCGATCCGCCGGGCCGTGGCCTGGCTGGAGACCGTACAGAACGACGACGGGGGCTGGGGCGAGGATCTGCGCTCCTACCACGACGTCCCCGAGTGGAGCGGCCGCGGTGCTTCGACGGCCTCCCAGACCGGTTGGGCGCTGCTCGCACTGCTCGCGGCGGGGGAGCGCGACTCCAAGGCCGCCGAGCGCGGAGTCGCCTGGCTCGCGGAGACCCAGCTGCCGGACGGCTCCTGGGACGAGCCGTACTTCACCGGCACCGGGTTCCCGTGGGACTTCTCGATCAACTACCACCTCTACCGCCAGGTCTTCCCCCTCACCGCGCTCGGCCGGTACGTCCACGGCGAGCCCTTCGCCGCGGTCAAGGGGGGTCGATGAGTACGAAGCCCGAACCGGCCTCGCTGCTCATCGCCTGCGCGCTCGGCATCGAGCGCCTCGCGCTGCGCAGCGGCGACCGGGGCGGCGCCGACGGACCCGTCACCGTGCTGCGTACGGGCATGGGTCCCAAGGCCGCCGAGCGGGCGGTCACCCGGATCCTCGCGGACCCGGAGCTGCGCGAGGCGGCCGTCCTGGCCACGGGGTTCTGTGCGGGGCTCGCCCCTGGCATGCACCCCGGGGACCTGGTCGTCGCCGAGGAAACCCGGGACGCGCACGGCAGCACGCCGTGCGTGGGCACCGAACTACTGGTCAAGGAACTGGTGCGTGCCGTGCCCGGCCGCACCGTCCACACGGGGCCGCTCGCGGGCTCCGATCACGTCGTCCGCGGTCATGAACGGTCGGCTCTGCTCGCGACCGGCGCGGTCGCGGTCGACATGGAATCGGCGTCCACGCTCCAGAGCGCCGTGCGCACGGGCGTGCGCCCGGTTGCGGCCGTACGGGTGGTCGTGGACGCTCCAGAACATGAACTCGTCCGAATCGGTACGGTGCGCGGTGGAATATCGGCTTTCCGTGTTCTTCGTGCCGTCCTTCCCGCTTTTTATGAATGGCACCGTTCTTTGCTGCTCCCCCGGAGGTGAGCCAGATGGCCATGCCGCTTCGGCAGTCCATGAAGGTCGCTGCATACCTGTTTGAACAGAAGCTCAGGAAGCGGGACAAGTTCGCGCTGATCGTCGAGCTGGAACCGCTCTTCGCGTGCAACCTCGCATGTGAGGGCTGCGGCAAGATCCAGCACCCCGCCGGGGTGCTGAAGCAGCGGATGCCCGTGGCGCAGGCCGTGGGCGCGGTGCTCGAGTCGGGTGCGCCGATGGTGTCCATCGCCGGCGGTGAGCCGCTGATGCATCCTCAGATCGACGAGATCGTGCGGCAGTTGGTGGCCAAGAAGAAGTTCGTCTTCCTGTGCACCAACGCGATGCTGCTGCGCAAGAAGTTGGACAAGTTCAAGCCCTCGCCGTACTTCGCGTGGGCCGTGCACATCGACGGGCTGCGTGAGCGGCACGACGAGTCCGTCGCCAAGGAAGGCGTCTTCGACGAGGCCGTCGAGGCCATCAAGGAGGCCAAGCGCCGCGGCTTCCGGGTCACCACCAACTCGACGTTCTTCAACACCGACACCCCGCAGACCATCATCGAGGTCCTCAACTTCCTCAACGACGACCTCAAGGTCGACGAGATGATGCTCTCGCCCGCCTACGCCTACGAGAAGGCCCCCGACCAGGAGCACTTCCTCGGCGTCCAGCAGACCCGGGAGCTCTTCAAGAAGGCCTTCGCGGGCGGCAACCGGCGCCGCTGGCGCCTCAACCACAGCCCGCTCTTCCTGGACTTCCTGGAAGGCAAGGTCGACTTCCCGTGCACGGCCTGGGCGATCCCGAGCTACTCGCTCTTCGGCTGGCAGAAACCCTGCTATCTGATGAGCGACGGGTACGTACAGACGTACAAGCAGCTGCTGGAGGAGACCGACTGGGACTCCTACGGCCGCGGCAAGGACGACCGGTGTGCCAACTGCATGGCGCACTGCGGCTACGAGCCGACGGCCGTCCTCGCCACCATGAGCTCCCTCAAGGAGTCCATCCGCGCCTCCCGTGAGACGTTCACGGAAAGCCGCGTGTGACGACATGACCGCCATTTCCTTGGGCCTCCCCGAGGTGCCGGTCCGACCGATCGCGGAGCGCCGCCTCTCGCGGCAGATCCAGGTCGGACCGGTGGCGGTCGGGGGCGGAGCGCCGGTGTCGGTGCAGTCGATGACGACGACGCGTACGTCGGACATCGGCGCCACCCTGCAGCAGATCGCGGAACTCACCGCGTCCGGCTGCCAGATCGTCCGCGTCGCCTGTCCCACACAGGACGACGCGGACGCCCTCGCGACCATCGCCAGGAAGTCGCAGATCCCGGTGATCGCGGACATCCACTTCCAGCCGAAGTACGTGTTCGCGGCCATCGACGCCGGGTGCGCGGCGGTCCGGGTGAACCCGGGCAACATCAAGCAGTTCGACGACAAGGTGCGGGAGATCGCGCGGGCGGCCTCCGCCGCGGGCACCCCGATCCGAATCGGCGTCAACGCCGGGTCGCTCGACCAGCGACTGCTGAAGAAATACGGCAAGGCGACGCCCGAGGCGCTCGTCGAGTCGGCTCTGTGGGAGGCGTCGCTCTTCGAGGAGCACGGGTTCCGGGACATCAAGATCTCGGTGAAGCACAACGACCCCGTGGTCATGGTCAACGCGTACCGGCAGCTGGCCGCACAGTGCGACTACCCGCTGCATCTCGGGGTGACGGAGGCAGGGCCGGCGTTCCAGGGGACCATCAAGTCGGCTGTCGCCTTCGGGGCGTTGCTCAGCGAGGGTATCGGGGACACCATCCGGGTGTCCCTGAGCGCGCCGCCCGCCGAGGAGTGCAAGGTCGGCATGCAGATCCTGGAGTCGCTCGGGCTGCGGGAGCGGCGCCTGGAGATCGTCTCGTGCCCGTCCTGCGGTCGCGCCCAGGTCGACGTGTACAAGCTGGCCGACGAGGTCACGGCCGGCCTGGAGGGGATGGAGGTCCCGTTGCGCGTCGCGGTCATGGGCTGCGTCGTCAACGGCCCCGGAGAGGCGCGGGAGGCGGACCTGGGGGTCGCCTCCGGCAACGGCAAGGGACAGATCTTCGTCAAGGGCGAGGTCATCAAGACCGTGCCCGAGTCGAAGATCGTGGAGACCCTCATCGAAGAGGCGATGAAGATCGCCGAGCAGATGGAGAACGACGGCGTCGCCTCCGGCGAACCGGCCGTCACCGTGAGTTGATCAGCACGGACCGAGAGGGGGCCCGAGCGTGACGATTCTGGAGAACATCCGGGGACCACGCGACCTGAAGGCGCTGTCCGAGGCGGAGGTCGGTGAACTGGCCGACGAGATCCGGGAGTTCCTGGTGCACGCGGTCGCGAGGACCGGCGGTCATCTCGGGCCCAATCTGGGGGTGGTGGAACTCTCCATCGCGCTCCACCGGGCCTTCGAGTCGCCCGTCGACCGCATCCTGTGGGACACCGGCCATCAGAGTTACGTACACAAACTGCTGACGGGACGTCAGGACTTCTCCAAGCTGCGCGGAAAGGGCGGCCTGTCCGGCTACCCCTCGCGTGAGGAGTCCGAGCACGACATCATCGAGAACAGCCACGCCTCCACGGCGCTCGGCTGGGCGGACGGTCTTGCCAAGGCCCGCCAGGTGCAGGGCGAGAAGGGGCACGTCGTCGCGGTCATCGGCGACGGCGCGCTCACCGGGGGCATGGCGTGGGAGGCACTGAACAACATCGCCGCCGCCAAGGACCGGCCGCTGATCATCGTCGTCAACGACAACGAGCGCTCGTACTCGCCGACCATCGGCGGTCTCGCCAATCACCTGGCGACCCTGCGGACGACGGACAGCTATGAGCAGATCCTCGCCTGGGGCAAGGAGGTGCTCCTGCGCACGCCGGTCATCGGGAACACCGTCTACGAGTCGCTGCACGGGGCGAAGAAGGGGTTCAAGGACGCCTTCGCGCCGCAGGGCATGTTCGAGGATCTCGGGCTCAAGTACGTCGGGCCGATCGACGGGCACGACGTGGGGGCCGTGGAGTCCGCGCTGCGGCGTGCGAAACGCTTCCACGGGCCGGTGCTGATCCACTGCCTGACCGAGAAGGGGCGCGGTTATGAGCCCGCGATCGCGCACGAGGAGGACCACTTCCACACCGTCGGCGTGATGGACCCGCTCACCTGCGAGCCCCTCGCCCCCTCCAACGGGCCCTCCTGGACCTCGGTGTTCGGCGACGAGATCGTCAGGATCGGGGCGGAACGCGAGGACGTCGTGGCGATCACGGCGGCCATGCTGCATCCGGTGGGGCTCGGCAAGTTCGCCGAGAAGTTCCCCGACCGGGTGTGGGACGTCGGCATCGCCGAGCAGCACGCCGCGGTGTCCGCGGCCGGGCTCGCCACCGGCGGACTGCATCCCGTCGTCGCCGTCTACGCCACCTTCCTCAACCGCGCGTTCGACCAGCTCCTGATGGATGTGGCCCTGCACCGCTGCGGTGTCACCTTCGTGCTTGACCGGGCCGGCGTCACCGGCGTGGACGGCGCCTCGCACAACGGCATGTGGGACATGTCCATCCTCCAGGTCGTGCCGGGGCTCAGGATCGCCGCGCCGCGCGACGCCGACCAGTTGCGGGCACAGCTGCGGGAGGCGGTCGCCGTCGACGACGCACCGACGGTGATCCGGTTCCCGAAGGAGTCGGTGGGGCCGGCGATCCCCGCGGTCGACCACGTGGGCGGGATGGACGTCCTGCACCGGGGGGACCGGCCGTCGGTGCTCCTGGTGGCCGTCGGTGTCATGGCGCCGGTCTGCCTCCAGGCCGCCGAACTGCTTGAAGCCCGCGGTATCGGCTGCACCGTCGTGGACCCGCGCTGGGTCAAGCCGGTCGACCCCTCCATGCCGGGGCTCGCCGCCGAGCACCGGATGGTGGCCGTCGTCGAGGACAACAGCCGGGCGTCCGGGGTCGGCGCGGCGGTAGCGCTGGCGTTCGGGGACGCGGAAGTCGACGTACCCGTACGGCGATTCGGCATTCCGGAGCAGTTCCTCGCGCACGCCAAGCGCGGTGAGGTGCTGGCCGACATAGGTCTCACACCGGTGGAGATCGCCGGGCGGATCAGCGCCGGTCTGGCAGTCAAGGACGAACTGTCCAAGGAGAAACAGGAATGACCATGCCTTCAAAGAAGGCGCCTTCCGAGGAGACCTCCTCCTCGGGGAAGCCCCCTTTCGCGCAGTCTTCTTCCGAAGAGCCTTCTTCCGGAGAGCCTTCATCCGGGAAGTCGTTGTCCGGGAAGTCGAACTCGGAGAAGTCGCTCTCCGCCGAGCCTGAATTCGACCTCGGCGCGCTGCTCGCCGAACGCGGGGCCGAGCGCTACGAGCTGCACACCAAATACCTCAACCACCAGCTCCCGCGCATGCTGCACACCATCGGCTTCGACAAGGTGTACGAGCGGGCCGAGGGTGCGCACTTCTGGGACGCGGACGGGGCGGACTACCTGGACATGCTCGCCGGGTTCGGGGTGATGGGCCTGGGCCGCCACCACCCCGTGGTCCGCAAGGCACTGCACGACGTCCTCGACGCCTCGCTCGCCGACCTCACACGCTTCGACTGCCAACCGCTGCCCGGGCTGCTCGCGGAGCGACTGCTCGTCCACAGCCCGCACCTGGACAGGGTGTTCTTCGGCAACAGCGGTACGGAGGCTGTCGAGACGGCGCTGAAGTTCGCCCGGTACGCGACCGGAAAACCGCGGATCCTCTACTGCCCGCACGCCTTCCACGGGCTGACCACCGGGTCGCTGTCCGTGAACGGCGAGGACGGTTTCCGCGACGGCTTCGCGCCCCTGCTCCCCGACACGGCCGTCCCGCTCGGTGATCTCGACGCCCTGGCAAGGGAGTTGAAGAAGGGCGACGTCGCCGCACTCATCGTCGAACCCATCCAGGGCAAGGGGGTGCACGAGACACCGCCCGGATACCTGCGTGCCGCCCAGGAGTTGCTGCACAAGCACAAGGCACTGCTCATCGTCGACGAGGTGCAGACGGGCCTTGGGCGGACCGGGGACTTCTACGCCTATCAGCACGAGGAGGGTGTGGAGCCGGACCTGGTGTGTGTGGCCAAGGCGCTGTCCGGCGGCTATGTGCCGGTCGGCGCCACGCTGGGCAAGGACTGGATCTTCAAGAAGGTCTACTCGTCGATCGACCGCGTACTTGTGCACTCGGCGAGCTTCGGGTCGAACGCGCAGGCCATGGCGGCGGGCCTTGCCGTGCTCTCGGTCATGGAGAACGAGCAGATCGTCGCCAACGCCCGTGCCACGGGGGAGCAGTTGAAGTCCCGGCTCGCGGCGCTCGTGGACAAGTACGAGCTGCTGAGTGACGTACGCGGCCGGGGGCTGATGATCGGCATCGAGTTCGGGCGGCCCAAGTCGCTGAAGCTGCGCGGTCGTTGGACGATGTTGCAGGCCGCCCGCAAGGGGTTGTTCGCGCAGATGGTGGTCGTGCCGCTGTTGCAACGGCACCGAATCCTCACCCAGGTCTCCGGCGATCACCTGGAGGTGATCAAGCTGATCCCGCCGTTGGTCATCGACGAGCGGGACGTGGACCGCTTCGTGGATGCCTTCACAGCCGTGATGGACGACGCGCACGGCGGAGGCGGGCTGATGTGGGACTTCGGAAAGACCCTGGTGAAGCAGGCGGTGGCGAACCGCTGAAAGAGCCGGCGGTGGTGAACCGGTGAGGGGGGTCGGCGGTGGTGAACTGGTGAGGGTGTGGACGTGCCGAGCCGCCGAGACTGGGGAGAGCCGGGCTCTTGGGGTTTTGCCTCTGGGGCAAGAAGGTTGCCTCAGAGGTAAAGCTCGGGCTCAATGGAGGCATGAGCACCGCCGAGGGTATGAATCCTTCCCCGCAGGGAACCGCTGACGATCTGCACGTCGTCGCGCCTCAGCTCCGTGCGCTGCGCCGTCGTGAATCCCTCACGCTGGAGGCCGCGGCCCGTGCCGCCGGGCTCTCGCCCGCCCACCTCTCGCGCCTGGAGACCGGGCAGCGCCAACCCTCACTGCCGATGCTGCTCGCACTCGCGCGTATCTACGGTACGACTGTCTCCGGGCTGCTCGGCGAGACGGTACCCGGGCGGGACGCCGTGGTACACGCCGCCGACATGGAGCCGACCGCGGCGGGCGGCTGGACCTACTGGCAGGCCGGCGGCTCGGGCCGCGGGATGCAGGCCCTGCGCGTGCACGTCCCGTACGGCTCGCAGGGCGACATCGTGCGCGTCCACCCCGGTGAGGAGTGGCTCCACGTCCTGAGGGGGCGACTGCGGCTGCGCCTCGGTGACAGCGCACATGTGCTCGCCCCGGGCGACAGCGCGCACTTCGACTCGCTGACCCCGCACCGCATCGCCGCCGCCGACCGGGACGGCGCCGAGCTGCTCTTCGTACACACCCTGCTGCAGAGCCCCACCGCCGCGCTGTGCCTCGGCCCGGCGACGCAGCACCCGCCCCTGGGAGAGACACCATGACCGAACCCACGGAATCCGGCCGGCGCCGGTCCATGGACGACAAGCTTCCCCGTGCGCTCTGGGTACGGCTGATCATCTACGTCGCCGTCGGCCACCTCTTCGCGGCCTTCGTCTACCTGCTGTTCACGCTGGGCGCGCAGAACCAGTAGGCGCTCGTCGGCCGGAACAGGGTGACCTGTGGGTGTCAGTCGAGGAGCCGCTCGCGCAGTCTGTTCCGCAGCTCCGGGGTGACCCCCAGCCCCTTCTCCAGGTAGGCGTCGACGCTGCCCCAGGTCTCCTCGATCGTCTCGAAGGCCGCGGTCAGGTACTCGGCGCGCGCGTCGAACAGCGGGCTGAGCAGCTCCATGACCTCCGGGGAGTACGCCGACGCGGAGGAGCTGCTGCGGTGGACCTTGTAGCGACGGTGCGTGGCGTTCGACTCCAGGTAGTCGGCCACGATGGCCTCGCGCTCGACGCCGACGGCGAGGAGTGTCACGGCTATGGAGAGGCCGGCGCGGTCCTTGCCGGCGGCGCAGTGCATCAGCGCGGGCACACTGTCCTCGGCGAGCGAGTGCAGCACCTTGGAGTGCTCGGCGGTGCGCTCCTTGATGATGGCGCGGTAGGAGTTGATCATCCGATTCGCCGCCTTGCCGTCCGCGAGGAGCGCGCGCAGCTGCTCAAGATCGCCGTCGCGGACCATCTTCCAGAACTCGGAGCCGTCGGCCGGGTCGGTCAGCGGCAGATTCACGTTCCGCACGCCCGGCAGCTCGACGTCCGGCCCCTCCAGCTCCTGGTCCGCGGCGTTGCGGAAGTCGAAGATCGTGTGGAGGCCGAGGGAGGCGAGGAAAGCGGCGTCGTCCGCTGTGGCATGCGCGAGATGTCCGCTGCGGAACAGCACCCCGTACTTCACCCGGCGGCCGTCCACGGTGGGCAGGCCGCCCACGTCCCGGAAGTTGCGCACAGCGGTCAGCTCGGGTTCGGTCGACGGGACCTGCTGCGTCACGGGGGCTCCTCCCGGTCAGCCGTCGGCGCTGCTCGGCGTCGCCCGCCGACGGACGTTGCGCTCTCGACGATACGACATGGATTCCTGGGGCAATGAGTTGTCCACAGGCGTTGTCTTCGCAGGTGCGGGGCCGTCACCTCCGGGCTGCCGGGCGCGCCACGGTGTCAGTGTTTACTCACGTCTGTCCGTATCTGCGGAGGATTGATGGCGGCGGCCGGGGTGGACGGCGATGCGGTAGTTATCCAACCGCGTCACATCTGGCTGTTCTGTCCGAATTAGCTGTTTAATTACAACTGGCCCTGGAATGAGGCGTCCTGGGCGGGCGTGCGTGAGCAGCGTCATATCCGTGACGATGTGTTGCCGCACCTCTTTGTCAACCCACCGGAATTCCCTGGTGATTTGACAGGCGGGAAAAGTCCTCTGTCGACAGAGGGTGACGGTAATTCCGGCGTGGATCAAGGGCGGCGCATCCACAGAAAACCCACATGCTTGTCGATGCGGTCTCATCTCGCTTACGTTCGCCCTCAATCCGGACGGACGCCCAATCCTGCCGCCGCCCGGAATCCGCACACTCACCCGTATGTGGCAGGAGCGGGGGACCCACAGGTACGACGCCTGTTCCGGTCTCCGGAACGGCTAGGGGTATAGCCGCGCAGCAGCGCGGCCGGGCATCTCCAGTCCGCACCCGACAGCTCACCTCGCAGGCGCCGGAGAGGAATTCGTCATGCCCGCGAAGGGTAAGCACCGCCGTCCCAAGTCCCAGCGTTTCACGCGCTCGATTGCCGTGGCCGGAACGGGTGGCGCCGCGCTCGCGCTGCCGCTCATGGGAGCCACCGGGGCCCATGCCGCGACCTCGGCTTCCACGCCTTCCACTGTTTCCGCGGCTTCGGGAAAGGTTGCCACCGCTGCCACGGCTTCGGCCTCAGCTTCGGGAAAGGCCGCCACTTCGGCTTCCGCCGCTGCCGGGAAGACCGCGGCGAAGACCTACTCGGTAAGAGCAGGTGACTCCCTCTCGAAGATCGCCGACGAACAGAGCGTCAGCGGCGGCTGGAAGAAGCTGTACTCGGACAACCGCGAGGCCGTCGGCAAGGACCCCGCGCTGATCCATCCGGGACTGAAGCTGACGATCGGCAAGAAGGCCGCCACGTCGAGCGGCACGACCAAGTCGTCCGGCGAGGCGTCCAAGTCGTCGAAGTCCTCGAAGGCGTCCGACTCGTCCGCCAAGACGGCGGCAGAGCCCACGGCCAAGGCTGACGACACCGCGGCCTCGAGCAGCAGTTCCGGCTACACGCTTCCGGTCGAGGGCGCGACCATCGGCACCGGCTACAAGGTCGCCGGCAGCATGTGGTCCAGCGGCTACCACACGGGCGTGGACTTCGTGGTCCCGACCGGTACCACCATCAAGTCCGTCGCCGCGGGCACCGTCGTCTCCGCGGGCTGGGGCGGCGCCTACGGCAACCAGGTCGTCATCCAGCACGCCGACGGCCAGTACTCGCAGTACGCCCACCTCTCGTCCCTCTCCGTCTCGGCCGGCCAGACCGTGACCGAGGGGCAGCAGCTCGGTCTCTCCGGGGCGACCGGCAACGTCACCGGACCGCACCTGCACTTCGAGATCCGCACCACGCCGGACTACGGCTCGGACGTGGACCCGGTCGCGTACCTGCGCTCGCACGGTGTCACCGTCGGCTGACGAAACTCGCTCGAGCCGAAGGCCGGACCCCACGATCCCCGGGGTCCGGCCTTCGGCGTTCCGTCATCAGGATGCCGCGTTCTCGGGCGCCCGCGTCCAGCCGTGGCGGCTGTTCAACTCCCCCTGGTGGGCCCTTATTCCGAGCTTGACCCAGACTTTATGAGTGGCTTATGTCACCACCCGTCAACCCTAAAATACGGTCGCGTAGGTCACACTCGAAGGTGAATCATGGGTCGATGTGGCAGACGATTCGAAGAGTGGCAACAGATCAGTGATCGGGTCGTACGTAGCGGTGGGGGACAGCTTCACCGAGGGCGTCGGCGACCCCGGGCCTGACGGGGCCTTTGTCGGTTGGGCGGACCGGTTCGCGGTACTGCTCGCGGACCGGCGCCCCGAGGGCGACTTCACCTACACCAATCTCGCCGTCCGCGGCAAACTGCTCGACCAGATCGTCGAGCACCAGCTCTCGCGGGCGAAGGAGCTCGCACCGGACCTGGTCTCCTTCTGTGCGGGCGGCAACGACATCATCCGGCCCGGCGTCGACCCCGACGAAGTCGCGGAGCGCTTCGAGCGCGCGGTCGCCGGCCTCACCTCCGCCGTCGGCACCGTCCTGGTGACGACCGGCTTCGACACCCGTGGCGTGCCTGTGCTGAAACACATGCGCGGCAAGATCGCCACGTACAACGGACACATCCGGGCCATCGCCGACCGGTACGGCTGCCCCGTCCTGGACCTGTGGTCCCTGAAGACGATTCAGGACCGCCGCGCCTGGGACGGCGACCGCCTCCACCTGTCACCCGAGGGCCATACCCGCGTCGCGCTCCGGGCCGGCCAGGTCCTCGGCCTCGAAGTACCGGCCGACCCGGACCAGCCGTGGCCGCCGCTCCCGCCGCGCGGCACGCTCGAGGTCCGGCGCGACAACATCCACTGGGCGCGCGAATACCTGGTCCCGTGGATCGGGCGGCGGTTGCGCGGCGAGTCCTCCGGGGATCATGTGGCGGCCAAGGGGACGCTCTCGCCGGACGACATCAGGACATGGATCGACGCGGTGGCCTGAGCGGGCTGAGGCGCCGCGGTTCCACAGAGGGGTGACTCGGCGTCGGTGAGGGGTGGTTCGCGGTGCCGCGAACCACCCCTCGTTCACGCCTCTCAGCGCACCGCCCCCGTCAACGCCTCCCGCTCGAGGCCGAGTTCGCGCGCGAGTGCGTCGTCCACCCACTCGTGGGTCCGAGCCCGCGACACCGCACCCTCGTAGGCGGTCATCTGCACGGCGAGCCCGTCGAGCAGTGCTGTCAGCCGAAGGGCCGTGCCAGTGGGATCCGGGCAGCGGAACTCGCCCGCGGCCACTCCCTCCGCGATCACCTCGATGATCGCGGCCTTCCACTGCTTGTCGAGATGGCAGGTGACCTCTCTGAGCGCGGGTTCGCGCAGGGCGGCCGCCCAGCCCTCGATCCACAGCCGCCACCCCTTGGCCTGCCCGGTCGGCGCGTACCAGCGCACCGCGGCCCGCAGTCGGCGCAGCGCCGAGGTGCGACGGCCGAGCAGCTTGCGCAGATGGGAGAGGTCGTCCTCGGCGGCGTAGGTGAACGCCTCGGCGAGCAGCTTCTCCTTGGTCGAGAAGTGGTACAGAACCAGTGCGTTGCTCACCCCGAGCGCCGAGGCCACATCGGCGATCCGCACCGCCGCCACACCCCGCGCCTCGATCTGCTCGACCGTGGCGCGCAGCAGCTCCTCACGCCGTTCCGCCACGTTCAACCGCACCCTTGCCACGCGGCAACCCTAATCCCTCGCCACAGGGGTGCCGGCCGGTCTTCGAGGTCGCGCCGGGGACGCGGACGGCCCGCCGCGGTCATCCGTACCAGCCGAACCGCTCGGCGATCACCGGCAGTCGGTCGGCGACGATGGCGTGCGCGGCGGCCCGCGGTGTGCTCCCGTCGGCGTCCGCGCGGGCCAGCATCTGGTCGATGAGGGCTCGCATGGAGTGCCGGATGTGGGCCAGGGCCATGTCCGGGTCCGCGCCGATGTCGCCGAACAGCGTCCACCACCACCAGGCGTTCGCGGCGGAGTTGACCACGACGTCCGGCAGGACGGTCACCCCGCGCGCGGCCAGCAGTTCCTCCGCCTCGGCCAGAACGGGCATGTTGGCCGCCTCGACGATCCAGCGTGCGCTGATCAACCGCTGGTTCACGGTGTCGATCGCGTACGAGACCGCCGCGGGTACCAGCACCTCGGCCTCGGCCGACAGCCAGGCGTCACCCGGCAGTTCACGGTCGGCCGGGCGCAGCGCCGAGCGGTCGACGGTCCCGTACGCGTCCCGTGCCGCGAGCAGCGCGTCGACGTCGAGGCCCGCAGGGTTGCCGATCGTGCCCTTGATGTCGGCGACGGCCACTACCGTGAATCCCGCGCGCGTGAGGAAGCGTGCCGTGGCGCCGCCCATGGTGCCGAGCCCCTGCACGGCGACGCGCGTCCCCGCGTACGGCATCCCGGCGCGGTCCAGGGCCGCGAGCACCGACTCGGCGACACCGCAGCCGCCGACCAGCTCGTCGAGCCCGATTCCGTCCACCTCGACGGCGAACGCCTCCGCGAGCCGCCGTCTCGCGGCCTCCTCGTCGTCGAGCAGTGGGTACACGGCCTGGATCGAGGAGACGAGGCCCGCCTCCTCGGCGGCCCGGTCGACCAGGTCCTGGGTGAGACCGAGGTCCTCGCCCGTGGTCCAGAAGCTCTCGATGTACGGGCGCATGGCGCGCAGATAGCGCACCAGAAGTCCGTACGCCGCAGGGTCCTGGGGATCGCAGTCGATGCCGCCCTTGGCGCCGCCGAGCGGGATGTAGCGGCCCTCCGGGTGGTAGTGCAGGGCTTCCTTCATGGTCATGCCGCGGGCGAGCCCGGCCACCTCGTCGAGCGTGCAGCCCTCCCGCATCCGCAGTCCGCCGCTGGCGACACCTCGTACGAGCCGGTCGACCACGAGGAAGCCCTGGTGGCCGGTGACGTGGTCGGTCCAGGTGAGTGTCATGAGGGGGGCGGTCACGGGGTCTCCTCGGGATACGGGATCAGGGGGCCGGCCGACCGGTGCGAGGCCCACCGCCGTGGGGGTGTCGGAGTCCTCGGTACATGGTGTCCCCGAAGGATGCCGGGCGGACGGCGCCGGACGCTCACATTACGTGTACTGAACCACCAGTCAGTACCTGAGCTCCTGGCGACGGAAGCGGACACACCTCCGCCCCAGACCCAGGAAGAAGGGGGCGCTCCGTGGGGTTGAGGAGGTACAGGCCGTACGGTCGCGGACACCGTGCTGTGACATGACCACCCCGGCGCAGTCGGAGGCGGCGACCATAATGGAAGCCTGACTGACTCCACCTGGAGGTACTGTGACCGGTTTCCGTCCCCTGAGCTCCGGGCTCCGCACACTGCGGCCCGCCGCCTTCGGCGCGGATCCGGCGGGTGAACGCCTGGAGCGCATCCGCAGATCGCCGAACTTCGCGGACGGTGTCTTCAAGAACCCGGAGGGTATCCCTCGGCCCGACGGCGCGATGCGCGAGTTCGCGAAGACCTTCTTCAGCAAGGAAGGGCGCACCCAGCGGGCCCCGGCCGGCACTGTACCGGTGCACGCCACGACGCTCGCCGACCTCGCCCGCCCCGCGCCGAGCGGACTGCGGCTCACCTGGATGGGGCACTCCAGTGTGCTCGCCGAGATCGACGGACACCGGGTGCTCTTCGACCCGGTCTGGGGCGAGCGATGCTCCCCGTTCGGCTTCGCCGGACCCAAGAGGCTGCACCCCGTACCGCTGCCGCTGGCCGCGCTCGGACCCGTCGACGTCGTCGTCATCTCGCACGACCACTACGACCACCTCGACCTGCCGACGATCAAGGCCCTGGCCGGCACGGACACGGTGTTCGCGGTGCCGCTCGGTGTCGGCGCCCACCTGGAGCACTGGGGCGTGTCGCCGGACCGGCTGCGCGAGCTGGACTGGAACGAGTCGACGAAGGTCGGCGGCATCTCCCTGACCGCCACCCCCGCCCGCCACTTCTGCGGGCGGGGTCTGCGCAACACCCAGCACACGCTCTGGGCGTCCTGGGCGGTGGCCGGTGTCGAACACCGGATCTACCACAGCGGTGACACGGGCTATTTCGAGGGCTTCAAGGACATCGGCGCCGAGCACGGCCCGTTCGACGCCACGATGATCCAGATCGGCGCGTACAGCGAGTTCTGGCCCGACATCCACATGACGCCCGAGGAGGGCATGCGCGCCCATCTCGATCTTCAGGGTGGGCGACGGGGGCTTGAGGGCGGTCGGCCCGGCGGCGTCATGATGCCGATCCACTGGGCGACGTTCAACCTGGCGGCCCACCCGTGGGCGGAACCCGGCGAGGGGACGGTGTCCGCCGCCGACGCGGTCGGTGCGCGCGTCGCGCTGCCCCGCCCCGGCGAGCCCTTCGAACCGACGGCCGAGACCGTCCCGTCCGAGTCCTGGTGGCGCGCCGTCGCGGTCACACCGGCAGCCGGATGGCCCGCGGTGCAGAAGACCGCGGCCGACACACCGGGTGACGTCATCGCTGGAGCCACGGAGGGCACCGGGGAGCCTGAAACGGTACCCGCGGGCTGAATTCCGCATCACCAGGACTGCGTTTCACATCTACGGCGAGGGCCGGGGAGCACATTGCTCCCCGGCCCTCGCCGCTTGTCGCTGACCGCTTCTGACCAGCTCTGATCGAATCCGAGCTCTGCGGGAACGTGTGTCCGAGGCTGTTATCGGTCTGTCGTACGACGGCTCATACCAGAGCGGGACCCTGCCCGTGGGACTTTGTCAACTGCCCGCCGCACATGATGCGTTGCCGACTACTGTCAGTTGCCGTCGGGCGACGAGGGGTCGAATTCTTCGGCTCTTCTCGACCGGCAACCGCGATGACGCCCGACCGACGCGATGACGCCCGACCGAGTCGAGCAGACCCGCGGGAGCCCCAGTGGATGTCCGACCCGTCTCCGACCCGTCTCCGACCGATCTCCGACCCACCTGCCACCCGTCGCCGACCCGAGTCCCCTACCTCCGACGTACCAGTACAAGGACGCCGATGTCTCACCTTCGTGCACCGGCCGCACGCGCAGACCGCCGTGAGGGCGGACGGCACGGACGGCCGGTCGCCCACACAGCCCCCTCGCTGCCCGAGACCCGCCTACGGCCCCAGCTGCTGCGCCTGGCTGTGCTGCCGCCGACCGCGGTGGCCCTCAGCGCCTGCGCGGCCGTGCTGTTCACCGTCCGCTCCACCGGCGCGCGGCCCGGCCTCGCGCTGTGGGCGGTGCTCGCGGGAGCGCTGGGCGTGGCGCTCGCGGGCATCGTGATCGCCGCTGTGGCCGCCGACCGCGCCGCCACGTCCGTACGGGACCGGATAGGCGCCCTGCGCCGCACCACCGCCCGTACCGAGGGCGACCTGCGCGCCCTCGTCGAGGCACTGCGCCGTGGCGAGAGTCCGCCCGCCCGTAAGGCGCGTCGCCAGCCGCCCGCGGACGCCGACGACTTCGAGCTGCTCGCCGCCGATCTCTCCCGCGCCCACGACGGCGCCATCACGGCCGTCGTGCAGGCCGCGCAGCTCTCCAGCCATGCGGGCAGCGAGCAGAAGGTCGAGGTCTTCGTCAATCTGGCCCGGCGGCTCCAGTCCCTCGTGCACCGCGAGATCTCGATCCTCGACGAGCTGGAGAACGAGATCGAGGACCCGGATCTGCTCAAGGGCCTCTTCCACATCGACCATCTCGCCACCCGCATCCGGCGGCACGCCGAGAACCTCGCCGTGCTCGGCGGCGCCGTCTCGCGCCGCCAGTGGAGCAACCCCGTCTCCATGACGGAGGTGCTGCGGTCCGCGATCGCCGAGGTCGAGCAGTACTCGCGGGTCAAACTGGTGCCCCCGATCGACGGCACGCTGCGCGGACACGCCGTCGCCGACGTCATCCATCTGCTGGCCGAACTCGTCGAGAACGCCACGGTGTTCTCCGCCCCCCACACGCAAGTGCTGCTGCGCGTCAACCTCGTGACCTCCGGGCTCGCCGTCGAGGTCGAGGACCGGGGCCTCGGTATGCCGCTGGGCGAACAGAACAAGATGAACGCGCTGCTCACCGACCCCGACCAGGTCAATGTCGCCAGCCTGCTCCAGGACGGCCGCATCGGGCTGTTCGTGGTCTCGCAGATCGCGCGACGGCACGGCATCCACGTACGGCTGCAGACCAACATCTACGGCGGTGTCCAAGCCGTACTCGTCGTGCCGCAGGCATTGTTGGGCACGGCGCAGGGCGACCCCGCAGGTGTGACCAGGGGCCGGCCCCACGAGACGGAGGCCGGGGGACGACGTCCGGCGCCGGGTCCTGGGGCCACGCAGGCGGCCCCCGCTTCCGCACTGCCCGGGAGCGGTACCGGTTCTCCGTTGCCTCGGCAGGCGCAGCGGGATCAGGCGCCGTGGGGCGCGATGACCGCGGGGAGCGATGGTCCGGCGCCGCTACCCATGCGCGGTACCCGCGTGGAGCGGCCCAATCCGGCCGAGGCCGTCCCCGGCGTCCGTCCCGACGACCGGCACGTCGTGACGGACAACGCGGGGATGGCGCCGACAGCGCGAGTCGGTGCGGTCCGCGGCACCATGGGCAAGCCTCAACTGCCCACGCGGCGCGCTCAGGAACACATCGCACCCCAGTTGCGCGACGGGCCCACACCCCGTCAGGCCACGGAGGATGTCGCCGGGCACGACCCCGGTCTCATGGCGGCGTTCCAGCGCGGGGTCGGGCTTGCGGAATCCACCCATGCCGAATCGGTTCATGCGGAATCGGCGCGGGTGGAGACCTCGGTGACGGAGGCTCGGCCCCTGGGCGGCTCGTCCACGCTGCCGCCGCTGGAGGTCGTACGGGTGGATACGCCGGTGGTGGGTGTGGCTCATATGGGTCACTCCCAGGCGGGTCACTCCCGTGCGGGTGTTCCCGGCGCCTCCCGTACGGAGCAACCGCACATGGAGCAACCGCACATGGAGCGACTCGACGTGGATGCCTCGCACATGGGCAGACCGCATAGGGGCCGATCGCATATGGACGAGCCGCACATGGACGAGCCGCACATGGATGGGGTGGCCCGAGTCGACGGTGTGACGTCGAGGGGCGTCGCCCCCATGGGCGTACGGCCGATGGATGCACCTTCGGCGGCCGGACCGCAGGCGGCAGGCTTGTCCGGGTCGCCCATCGGCGCGGCGTACATAGCCGAGGTGCACACGGCTCATGAGTCGGCGCCCCACGAGGTGCAGGGGGCGCGTGACGCCGCACCCGCGCCCGCGCCCGGCCAGGACTTCACCACCCGGCACGACGGGAGCGCACCGGCCGGATGACCAGTGGCTACTCCACCTTCACCCCGATCTTCACCCCCACCCCCACCCCCACCTCCACCCCCTCCGCTCTCGCAGACCTGCGTACCTCAAGGAGTCGATCCACCATGGCGAGCGATGCGCCGACCGGCCATGTATCCGATCTCGACTGGCTGATGAGCGGCCTCGTGCAGCGCGTGCCGCACACCACGAGCGCGGTGCTCCTGTCCTCCGACGGACTCGTGAAGTCGGTCCACGGCCTCGACACGGACAGCGCCGACCACATGGCCGCACTGGCCTCTGGCCTCTACTCCCTGGGCCGCAGCGCGGGCGTGCGCTTCGGCGACGGCGGCGACGTACGTCAGGTCGTCGTCGAACTCGACTCGACCCTGCTGTTCGTCTCCACCGCCGGATCCGGCACCTGTCTCGCCGTACTGGCCGGGCGTGACGCCGACGCGGCGGTGCTCGGCTACGAGATGGCGATGCTGGTCAAGAGCGTCCGGCCGTATCTGATGACCGCACCCCGGCAGCCCGCGGCCGAACCCTCTGCGATGAGGCCTTGAGGGTGGCCGCGGCCGGTGACGGGCCCTGGCTCGACGACGCGGCAGGCCGGCTGGTGCGCCCCTACACGGTCAGCAACGGCCGGACCCGGCCCACCACCGAGCTCGACCTCCTGTCGCAGGTGATGGCAACCGGCGCCACCCCTCTCGGCTACCTCGGGCCCGAGCACACGCTGGCACTCGAACTGTGCCGGGCCCCCATCTCGGTCGCGGAGATCGCCGCGCACCTGAAGCTGCCGGCGGCGGTCACCAAGGTGCTGCTGTCCGACCTCGTCGACTGCGGGGCGCTGACGGCGAAGCCCCCCGTGTTCGACCACAACCCCACTGACCAGTCTCTTCTGGAGGCAGTGCTCGATGGACTACGACGACAGCTCTGACCCATTCCCCACCGCGCTGAAGATCCTGGTGGCGGGAGGGTTCGGGGTGGGCAAGACGACCTTCGTCGGCGCGGTGAGCGAGATCGCGCCGCTCAGTACGGAGGAGCTGCTCACCACGGTCAGTGCCGCCACCGACAGTCTCGACGGTGTCGAGAACAAGGTGGAGACGACCGTGGCAATGGACTTCGGCCGTATCACTCTCGATCCGGAACACGTGCTGTACCTGTTCGGTACGCCCGGGCAGGAGCGGTTCTGGTTCATGTGGGACGAGCTCTCCGAGGGGGCGCTCGGCGCGGTGATCCTCGCCGACACGCGCCGTCTGGAGGACTGCTTCGCGGCCGTCGACTTCTTCGAACAGCGCGGACTCGGCTTCATCGTCGCGGTCAACGAGTTCGACGGCTCCTACCGTTACGACCCCGAGGAGGTGCGCGCGGCCATCGACCTCGACCCCGAGATCCCCATCGTGTGCTGCGACGCCCGGATCTCCAGCTCGGGCGTGCAGACCCTGCTTGTACTGGTACGGCATCTCCTCGCTCACGCGCCCGCGCACTCACCGAGTCACGGAGCCCATACGTGACGCCCGCCTGTCCCCGGTCATGTGGCCCGCACCTGACGCCCGCCTGTCCCCGGTCATGTGGCCCGCACCTGACGCCCGCCTGCACCGGGTCATGTGACCCGCACCTGACGTCCGTACGACCGAGCAACGGAGCTCGTGTATGACGCATGCCCCAAGTCGTGGAGTCCGTATATGAGTTACGAGCCCCGGCGTCCTGCCGGGCGTCTGCTGCTGACCCCGGAGGACAAGGACGCTCCCGCACGGGTGCGGCGGTTGCGCCGACTAGGCCTGGGGGAGCGCGCGGAGCCCGCCTTCGACGCCTTCGCGGACAGGCTGGCCGAGGTCGCCGCCGTGCCGTACTCGATGGTCAACTTCATCGATGAGCACCGGCAGTTCTTCGCGGGCCTGCACACCCCGGACGGCAGTGGCCTGGGCGCCGGCGGCTCTGGTGACCGGCTGATCGCGCTTGCCACCGCGGCGGACGGCTCGGCACGCGGCGTGGGCCGCTGTCTGACGCGCGAGTACGGCTTCTGCCCCCATGTGGTGGTCCGACGTAAGGCGCTCGTCCTGGAGGACGTCTGCGACTACCCGCGGTTCGCCGGGAACCCCGTCGTCGACGAGATCGGTGTCCGTTCCTACCTCGGCGCCCCGCTGATCGACCACACGGGCATCGTTCTCGGCACGCTCTGCGCGGTCGACACAGAGCCGCGCGCCTGGGGGAGAGCGGGGCTGGAGACCATCAAGTCGATGGCGGCGGAGCTGGTGGAGCAGATCGAACTCCGGGAGAGCGGTCTGTTGCTGGAGGAGTGAAGCGCGGGATGCGTGAAGCAGAGCTGTGGCCGCGCTTAAGAAATCCTCGATGGACCAGGGAGCCGTAGTACGGCAGATTTCGAGGGGATTTCACCCCTCTCCCCGGCACGGGCCCGCCGTTTCGGCGTGCCCTCCTCCGGGACCTCACCCACAGGAGCCGTAGCGTGAAGGCGCTGGTCAAGGAGAAGGCGGAGCCCGGACTCTGGCTCGTGGACGTTCCGGAGCCGCAGGCCGGCCCCGGCGACGTACTGATCAAGGTCCTCAGGACGGGGATCTGCGGTACCGATCTGCACATCCGGTCCTGGGACGGCTGGGCGCAACAGGCAATCCGGACGCCGCTGGTGCTTGGACACGAGTTCGTCGGCGAGGTGGTCGAGACCGGTCGCGACGTCGCCGACATCAAGGTCGGTGACCGGGTCAGCGGCGAGGGCCACCTGGTGTGCGGCAAGTGCCGAAACTGTCTGGCCGGCCGGCGCCACCTCTGCCGTGCAACGGTCGGCCTGGGCGTCGGCCGCGACGGCGCGTTCGCCGAGTACGTGGTCCTGCCCGCCGCGAATGTGTGGGTGCACCGCGTCCCCGTCGACCTCGACATCGCCGCGATCTTCGACCCGTTCGGCAACGCCGTCCACACGGCCCTCTCCTTCCCGCTGGTCGGCGAGGACGTGTTGATCACCGGCGCCGGACCCATCGGCCTGATGGCCGCCGCGGTGGCCCGGCACGCTGGTGCCCGCAACGTCGTCGTCACCGACGTCAGCGAGGAGCGACTCGAGCTCGCCCGCAAGATCGGCGCCAGCCTCGCCCTCAACGTCTCGGACGCGACGATCGCCGACGGCCAGCGCACGCTGGGGCTGCGCGAGGGCTTCGACATCGGCCTGGAGATGTCGGGGCGTCCGGAGGCGATGCGCGACATGATCGCCAACATGACGCACGGCGGCCGGATCGCCATGCTCGGCCTGCCCGCCGAGGAGTTCCCGGTCGACTGGTCCCGGATCGTCACCTCCATGATCACGATCAAGGGCATCTACGGCCGTGAGATGTTCGAGACCTGGTACGCGATGTCGGTCCTCCTCGAAGGCGGCCTCGACCTCGCTCCTGTGATCACCGGCCGGTACGGCCACCGCGATCACGAGGCGGCCTTCGCCGATGCGGCGAGCGGCCGCGGCGGCAAGGTCATTCTCGACTGGACCGTGTAAGTCACCTGCATCTCTAGGAGCTTTCCGATGTTCGACTCCGTGCGCGACGACCTGCGCGCCACACTCGACGAGATCCGCGCCGCGGGCCTCCACAAGCCCGAGCGCGTCATCGGCACCCCGCAGTCGGCGACCGTGAGCGTCACGGGGGGCGGGCGCCCCGGCGAGGTCCTCAACTTCTGCGCCAACAACTACCTCGGCCTCGCCGACCACCCCGAGGTCGTCGCAGCCGCCCACGCGGCCCTCGACCGCTGGGGCTACGGCATGGCGTCCGTGCGCTTCATCTGCGGTACGCAGGAGGTGCACAAGGAACTGGAGCAGCGGCTGTCCGCATTCCTCGGGCAGGAGGACACGATCCTCTACTCCTCCTGCTTCGACGCGAACGGCGGCGTCTTCGAGACCCTCCTCGGCGCCGAGGACGCGGTCATCTCCGACGCCCTCAACCACGCCTCGATCATCGACGGCATCCGCCTCTCCAAGGCGCGCCGCTTCCGGTACGCCAACCGCGATCTGGCGGACCTGGAGCAGCAGTTGAAGGAGGCGAGCGGTGCCCGACGCAGGCTGATCGTCACGGACGGTGTCTTCTCCATGGACGGGTACGTGGCTCCGCTGCGCGAGATCTGCGACCTCGCCGACCGCTACGACGCCATGGTCATGGTCGACGACTCGCACGCCGTCGGCTTCGTCGGCCCCGGTGGCCGCGGCACTCCCGAACTGCACGGCGTCATGGACCGTGTCGACATCATCACCGGCACCCTCGGCAAGGCGCTCGGCGGAGCCTCCGGCGGTTACGTCGCCGCCCGCGCCGAGATCGTCGCACTGCTGCGCCAGCGCTCGCGCCCGTATCTCTTCTCGAACACGCTCGCTCCGGTGATCGCCGCCGCCTCCCTCAAGGTGCTCGACCTGCTGGAGTCGGCGGACGACCTGCGGATCCGGCTCGCCGAGAACACCGCACTGTTCCGCCGCCGGATGACCGAGGAGGGTTTCGACATCCTCCCCGGCGACCACGCGATCGCCCCCGTCATGATCGGCGACGCGGCGAGGGCGGGGCGCCTGGCGGAACTCCTCCTGGAGCGCGGTGTGTACGTCATCGGCTTCTCGTTCCCTGTCGTCCCGCAGGGACAGGCGCGAATCCGGGTGCAGCTGTCCGCCGGGCACTCGACGGCGGACGTGAACCGGGCGGTGGACGCGTTTGTGGCCGCTCGCGCGGAGCTGGACGCCTGAGCGAGAGCCGCTCACCCGCTCTCCCGCTCGCTTCGTCCCGTTCGGTCGTTCCACTTCGGCCGACCTTTTCGCCCGACCTTTTCGCCTGACCTTTTCGCCCGACCTGAGAGAATCGGTCGCATGATCGAAGCGCGGCGGCTCCACATCCTTCGTGCGGTGGCCGACCACCGCACGGTGACGGCTGCAGCCGCCGCGCTCTATCTCACGCCCTCGGCCGTCTCCCAGCAGCTGTCCGCCCTGGAGCAGGAGACGGGTCATCGACTGGTGGAACGGGGCGCGAAGGGCGTACGGCTGACTCCGGCCGGTGAGATCCTGCTCAGTCACACCAACACGGTCCTCGCCCAGCTCGAGCGGGCCGAGGCGGAACTCGCCGCCTACAGCTCGGGCGCGGCCGGCACGGTCACGGTCGCCGCCTTCGCCACAGGCATCGCCCTGGTCGTCGCCCCCGCGGTGGCCCTCCTCGCCGCGTCGGCGCCCGGCATCCGTATCCGCGTCCAGGACGCCGAGGGCGACGCCAGCCTGCCGATGGTCCTCGACCGGCAGGTCGATGTCGCCGTCGCCGTCGAGTACCGAGGGGCCCCGCGGGCGGACGACCCCCGCCTGACGCACGTACCGCTGTACGCCGAGCCCTTCGACGCGGTGGTCCCGGTCGGCCATCGCCTCGCCGATGTGGACGAGGTGCCGCTCGCCGAGCTGGCCAAGGACACGTGGATCGGCCCGTACCCCGGCAATCCCTGCCATGAGGTCGTGGTCCTCGCCTGCGAGAGCGCCGGCTTCCAGCCCCGCCTCGAACACTCCTCGGACGACTTCCGCGCGGTGGTGGCCCTGGCCTCGGCCGACGCGGGGGTGGCTCTCGTACCGCGCTCGGCGCTGCGCGGCATGGACCTCACCGGCGTGGTCGTCCGCCCCGTCGACGGGGTGGCGCCGACGCGTCGGGTCTTCGCCGCCGTACGGCGGGGAGCGGAGGGGCATCCGCTGATCCGGCCGGTGCTGGACGCGCTCAGGATGGCTGCCGAGGGATAGGGCGGGCTGGTGCCGGTTGAGTCGCCCGCCGCACTGAGGTGCCTCGCTGAGGTGCCGCACTCAGGCGCCTCAGCGAGGGGCTCACGGAGGCGCTCTCCCGGAGGAGGCCCCTGGCCTTGAGGCGCGGGTCAGCCCTGCGTCTGTGCAGTCGCGACCCGGATTCGGTGCGTTCAGGGCGTCCTCGGTCAGGGCGTCCTCGGCCGCCGTCCGCCGCAGGAGGGAAGGCGGGACGCTGATCCAAAGCGACGACGGGATGGTGATCGGCGCGAAGGAGCGAAGGCGCGAAGGCGCGAAGGCGCGACGACGGGACGGTGATCGGCGCGAAGGCGCGAAGGCGCGAAGGCGGTGCCGTGCGACGGCGGTACCGCGTGACCATGTGACGGCGTGACGGCGTGACGGCGTGACGGTGTGACGGAGGCCTGGCACGGAGGGGCGACGGCCGGACGGTGGCCCGGCCGCGGTTGTCGGTGCCATTGGTTACGGTGCCTCTCATGCCGGATGCCGAAGACGTACGCCGTATTGCCCTCTCCCTGCCGGACACGACGGAGAAGGTCGCGTGGAGCATGCCGACGTTCCGGGTCGCGGGAAAGATGTTCGCCACGTTGCCCGAGGCCGAGACCTCCATCGCCGTGCGCTGCCCGAAGGAGGAGCGGGACGAGCTTGCCAGGGCCGAGCCCGCGAAGTTCTGGATCGCCGACCACGAGGCGGGCTTCGCCTGGGTCCGTGTCCGTCTTGCGGCCCTGGAGGACGACGACGAGCTCCGCGACATCCTCGCCGATTCCTGGCGCCAGGCGGCCCCGACCCGACTGCTCGATTCCTACCCGAAGTTGGGCCTGCCGTCCGTCGACTGAAACGGCCGAGGCGTTGTCAGTGCGCCGTGGCATGATCCGGAGGAGGGAGTGGGAAGCGGGGGCTCTGTGGGGGAATCGCAGGGGATCGGGCAGCGGGGGAGGGGAAGCAGGATGGGCGGGAAAGCACCGGCCTGGCAGGTCACGGCGCGGAGCGAGGCCCACGGCAGTGGGCGTGGTCGGGGCGAGGACCCTGGCCGCCGCGACCCGGCCGCCGAGCGCGCCCAGCGGTCTGTCTGGTCAAGGGACTTCGCCCTGTTCTTCGTCGCGCGAGCCCTCGCCCGCCTCGGCGACACCATCCTGCCGGTGGCCCTGGCCGCGGGACTGCTCCAGTACGGCTACGGGGTGGGCGCGGTCGGCCTGGCGATGGCCGCCTCGGCCGCCCCCTTCGCCGGGCTGGTCATCTTCGGCGGGGTCATCGCCGACCGGTTCAGCACGCGCAAGCTGATGATCGGCGCCGACCTGGTGCGACTGGTCACCCAGGCCCTCACGGCCGGGCTCTTCTTCGCCGGCCACGTGGTCCTCTGGCAGATCTGTCTGATCGGCGCGGTCAACGGCGTGGCGGGCGCGGTCTTCCAGCCCGGCGTCGCCAGTACGGTGCCGCGCCTCGCCACGGACGTACAGGGGGCCAACGGCGCGATACGGATCGCCGAATCGGCCGCTCAGCTCGCGGGCCCCGCCCTTGCCGGGCTGCTGGTCGCGTTCGCCTCGGCCGGAGCGGTCTTCGCGGCCCACGCGAGCACATACGCGCTGAGCGCCCTGTGCCTGCTGCTGCTCCGGCTGCCACCGGCCGAGCCTGGAAGCCACGTGCGCCACGGCAGCACCTTCAGGGCCGAACTCGTTGAGGGATGGCGGGAGTTCAGGGCCCGGACCTGGCTCTGGGGAGTCATCGTCATCTGGTGCGTGTACATGATCTTCTGCTGGGGTCCGACGGTCCCCCTGGTGGCGACGGAGGTGGTCCAGCAGTACGGCCCGCGCGCCTACGGCCTGGTCAACTCGGCCCTCGGCGCGGGCACCGTCATAGGGGGACTGATCGCGCTGCGGCTGCGTCCCCGCCGCATGCTGCGGGTCGGTTCGGTGGCTCTCTTCGCCTTCGCCTGTTTCCCGGCGTCCGTCGGGGCGGGGCTCGGCATCGCGGCCATGTCGGCCGGAGCGGTCATAGCGGGGGCGGGTCTGTCGGTGTGGGGAGTGATGTGGGCGACCAGTGTGCAGACGCAGGTCGCGCCCGACGTCCTCAACCGCATCCACGCGTACGACGTCGCGGGCTCCTTGGCGATGATGCCCGTCGGACAGGCCCTGGCGGGACCGGCCGCGACGGTGCTCGGCGCGGACAACGTCCTCCTCGTCGCCGGTGTCATGACCCTTGTCGCCGCGACGGCCCTGCTGTCGGTGCCCGCGATACGTGACCTGGTGCGCGTCGACACCCCGGCCTCCGCTCCCGCCGCGCGACCGCCTTCGACCGGGGCGATACCGGCACCTGCGCGAGGAGATCAGCGCTGAGGTGTGCGCTGGCAGGAGCAGGAGCAGGAGCAGGAGCAGGGGCAGGGGCAGGGGTGCTCAGTCGGGGACGCGCATGCGGCCTGCCGCGGTGGTTGCCGATCGTCCGCGGATGCGTGCTCCCGGGGCCGTCGGCCCTCGCGTGGACGCATGTCCTCGGGTCGTGCCATTGGCTTCATAGGGATGCTTGCCCCCGGGGTGCCGCGCGCCTTACGAGGGCGCCGCCCCTGAATGCCCCGGCCCCACGCGGTTACTTGCTCTGGCCCGCCGACCGCCTTACATGCATGCCCCGGTGTGCCCCTGCCCCACGGGGACGCTCATCTCATCGTCGCGGTGTCACAGCTTCAGGCTTCAGACGCCGACGCCGGCCCCCAGAAAGTCGCCGATCCGCTTCCGCAGCGACCCCGCGTCGAGACCGTGTGCGGCCAGGTGCTCGTCGATCCGCCCGTAGCGGCGCAGTTCGCGGCGGCCCACGCCGAGCCCGAGGACGCGGTGTCGCACGTCGGCGAGTGCGTCGGACGCGGCGGCAGTGGATGTGCCGGCCAGGTAGGGCTCGACGAGGACGACGTCGGTGCCTGCCGCCTCCGTCGCCCGGCGTAGTGCGGGCTTGTCGAAGGGGCGGACAGTCGTCGCGTACAGGACGCTGACGTCGAGCCCCTCGGTGGCGGCGAGCGTGGCGTCGAGCATCGGGCCGACGGCGACGACCACCCCGGAATGCCCTTCGCGGACGCTGACGAGGTGTGCCCCGTCGACCGGCAGCCCCTGCGCGTTGGCCTGCACGGACAAGCGCACGTACACCTTGTCGTCCCCGGCGGCGACCGCCTGGCGCAGCAGGGTCTCGGCCTCGTCCGGGTGGCCGGGCACGTGCACGGTCCAGCCGTCGAGGGTGTCGAGCAGGGCCACATCACCGGGCGACATGTGGGTGTACCCGCCCGCGGGCCAGTCGAAGGACGCGGACGCGCTGACCAGCACGGCGCCCGCGCCCTGGTGCCCGAGGTCGAGCTTGACCTGCTCGAAGGGCCGCTCGACGAGGAAACTGGCGAAGGTGTGCACCACGGGCCGCAGCCCGGTCAGCGCCAGGCCCGCAGCCGCTCCGACGAGGAGCTGCTCGCGAATGCCGACGTTGATCACGCGCTCGGGGTGTCTGCGCCCAGCCGCCTCGAAGCCGTCCGCGCCGATCTCGGCGAGGACGACGGCGACGCGTGGATCCGCGTCGAGGAGCTGGGAGACGACGGGGGCGAAACGGTCACGCATGGTGTCCACGGGATTTCGTGTCCTTTCGGGGTGCTTGCGAGGAAACCGGGCCGCAACCCGCCTCAGGCGGACTTCGGCTCGACCTGGGCGACGACGACTCGGGGGCGGCCCGGATGAGGGGCGGTGAAGGCGGCGTACAGCGCCTCGTGGTCACGGCCGTCGACGGTCGTAGCGGACCAGCCGGCCGCCACGAACCGCGCGGCGATACCGCCGGGCCGGGCGTGACTGGCGGAGGAGTTGTCGATCACGACCGTGTGCAGCCGTTCCAGACCGGCCGGTCCGGCGTACGCGATCGCTTCGTGGTTGCTGCCTTCGTCCAGCTCCGCGTCGCCGGTCAGCACCCATACGCGCGGCTCGTCGAGTCCCTGCGCCCGCAGGCCCAGCGCCATGCCGACGGCGATCGGCAGCCCGTGCCCCAGCGACCCGCTGCCGATCTCGGCACCCGGGACCAGCAGCCGGTCCGGGTGGTGCCCGAGGGGCGAGTCGTACGAACCGAACCCTGGCAGCCACGCGACGGGCAGGAAGCCCCTGGCCGCCAGCACCGCGTAGTACGCCATCGGTCCATGCCCCTTGGACAACAGGAACCGGTCCCGCTCCGGATCGTCCATCCGTTCGGGCCCCACCCGCAGCACCCTGTCGTACAGCACCCACAGCGCGTCCAAGGTGGATGTCGCCGCAGGACCGTGCTTCTCATCGCCGGTCATCAGCCCCATCAACCGGGGCAGATCGGCGTACGCGTAACCCTGTTCCGCTCTAATCGTCATGCGGAACACCCTGCAACCTCAACTAAACTTCAGGTCAACCCCGCTCTGAGTCTCCGACGGCCCCCTGGAAACGAGGGCGCGATCACCAGCGCGAGTGCGGTATTGTTTCGATGCACGTTCGGCCAGGGGAAACCCCAGGTCAGGCGGGCATCGGGACGTGGCGCAGCTTGGTAGCGCACTTGACTGGGGGTCAAGGGGTCGCAGGTTCAAATCCTGTCGTCCCGACTTTTGAAGTCGCAGGTCAGAGGCCGTTTTCTCAGCGATGAGAAGGCGGTCTTTGTCGTGTCTGCGGGGATGGTGGTCGCAGTGTGATCGCGGGCCGGGTGCCGGGCCGGTTCGCGGTGGTTCGGGAGCGGGGTGGGGTGGGGGAGCGGAGCCGGTCAAGGGCTTCGCGGAGCCGCCTGACGTGGTCGCGTGGTGATCGCACTCGCTCCAGCAGGGCTTGGCGGCCGGCGTTCTGCTCGGCCCGGGTGAGGCTCTGTTGGATGGTGTCGACGGCTTCGCGGGCGGCCTGTTGGGTGAGGTGGCTGTAGAGGTTGGCCGTGGTGGACAGGGTGGAGTGGCGCAGGGCCTTGGAGGCGACGGTGAGCGGGACGCCGGCAGTGATGGTGAGGGTGGCGGCCAGGTGGCGCAGGTCGTGAACGGTCACCCGGGGGACACCAGCTTCTTCGGACTGGTGCCGGAGCCGGTCGAGGACAGCGCTGGGCCGCAGCGGTCGGCCGTCGGGCCTGCAGAAGACCAGTCCCGTGAAGGGGGCACTCGGGTTGCTGTGGGCGCGGGCCGTTGAGCGGGCCCGGTGTTGGAGGGCGGCGGCGACTCGGGGGATATGGCCACCCAGTTCCTGCTGGAGCGGATCTTGGGTGTGGTGAAGGGTTGGACGGACGACCATGAGCGCGAGGCCCGACGCTATTTCGCGGATGTCGAAGTGGTGGTGTGGACACCGGGTCTGAATCGGGGACGTCCGATCTCCTTCTACCCGCTTCCCGACTTCGGTCCCGTCCTTGACGAGGACGACTTCCCCCGTCTGGTCAGGTCGATCGTGACCTCGGTCCTCGGAGAGCGCGTCGAGCCCGATCAGCCGCCGATGCAGTTCCTCCACTATGCCGCGGCCGCCTTCGCCGCGAGCTCGGTGAACCGGGACTGCCAGGCCGTACGGACCGGCAGCGGGAGGAACAGGTCGGCTCACACCTGCCGCAGAAGCGGGCCGTTGCGGGGATGTGGTTGGTGCCGGCCAGGTCGGCAACGCGCTGGTCGTGCCGCAGGTGGGCTAGGACGATCACGGCGATCTGCCCGCGGTTCAGCTGCTGCTCAGCCTGATGAATCGGCACCCGCTGACTCGATTCCGTCGCATGAAGCACTGAATCAACAGACAACCGTTACTTCTGGTTTGCTTCTCGGTCCTCTGGCGCGCCACGACACCTGCCTAGCTTCATTGGTCGGACCAGCAGACCAATTTACGAACGAGAGCGAGAGAGCGCATGGACAGCCACTCGACGGACAACTCGACGAATCGGCGCAGATTCCTGGCCGGCGGCGCCGCAATCGCCGGCACCGTGACGGCGTCGGTATTGGGCTCGCCGGCCGTCGCCGCGGAATCCGGGCCCGCCCAGTCCACCGCGGACAGCGGGCCGCTGCGGCTGACTCACGGCGTGGTGACCGGCGATGTCACCTCGACCAGCGCGATGGTCTGGGCGCGCGGCAGCCGCGAGGGCTCGATGCATGTGCTGTACGGGTCCGATGAGACGCAGGTCGCCGTCCAGAAGGGCCTCCAGAGCGAGACCGTGACGCTGACCGCGGAGCGGGACTTCATCGGGCAGGTGACGTTGCCTGACCTGGAGCCGGGCACCCGGTACTTCTATATGGTCCGGCTGGAGGGCGAGAACACCACGGTCAGACGACCGATCGCGACCTTCGTCACGGCGCCGGAGAAGGACGACAAGAGCGACGTCCACTTCGTCTGGAGCGGTGACACGGGCTCGGGCTTCCAGAACCCGACGCCGTACCCCACGTTCGCCTCGATGCTCGCCGAGAACCCGGAATTCTTCATCTTCAACGGCGACACCATCTACGGCGACGTCGCCACCGCGGCCAGCGGCCGGGCCACCAGCCGCGAGATGTACTGGGCGAAGTACAAGGAGATGCGGGAGGACCCTTACCTCCAGACGCTCGCCTCCCGGGTCCCGTTCATCGTCAACTGGGACGACCACGAAGTGACGAACGGCTTCCGCGGCCCCTCGGAGCCTCTGATGCCGATCGGCCGCGAGGCCTTCCACGACTACTGGCCCATCTCCTCCGGTCCGGAGCAGATCTACCGGTCCATACGCTGGGGGCGGGAGTTGGAGGTGTTCGTGGTGGACGGCAGGCAGTACGCCTCGCCACTGGACGCTCCCGACGGCCCGGACAAGATCCTGTTCGGCGCTGAGCAGCGCAAGTGGCTGGTCGACTCCATGCGCCGCTCCAAAGCCACCTGGAAGGTGATCGTCACCTCCAGCCCGATTTCCATCATCCGCTCCGCGCCTCCGGTGGACGACTACGTCGCCTACGAGCACGAGTTCGGCCTGCTGATGGACGAGTTTCAGAAGATCAAGGCGAAGAACGTCGTCTGGCTCACCGCCGACGTGCACTGGGCACAGGCCATCGAGTACCCGCGCTACGGCATGTGGGAGTTCGTGGGCTGCCCGATCGGCTCCAGCCAGCGCACCAAGGCCGAGCCGCTCTCGCCCACCTTCGGCCCCGAGGAGCGGTTCCTCGCCCTGAACGGCCGCTACTACGGCAGCGTCAGCATCAGCTCCCGCAAGAAGACCATGACTGTCGACCTCAAGCGGCAGTCCGGTGAGTCCATCTACAGCGTGGAGATCCCGGCCCGCTGAGCCCTGGGTGGGACCGGCCCGGTCAGACGACCCGTAGTCACCACTCGCCGGTCCCACCCGCACGGCCTCCGCTGGGTCGTCGAAAGATCCTTTGCCCGGCTCCTGCGCAGCCGACGCCAGGCCATCAGGTGCTGCCCTGTTCCTTGGCCAGGGAGTCGGTGTCGGCCTTGACGACGTACACCTCCCAGGGCTCCTGGCCGGGGCCGTGGACCCAGACCTTGTCCTGGAGGGCGTAGCAGCAGGTGGTGTCGTCCTCCACTTCGGTGGCCAGGCCGGCTTGTCCCAGGCGGGTGTTGGCTGCATGGACCGCTTCGCTGCTGTCGACCTCGACGCCGAGGTGGTCCAGACGCGTTTCCTCGCCCGCGGCGCCCTCGATCAGGACGAGCTTGAGCGGCGGCTCGGCGATGGCGAAGTTGGCGTACCCGTCGCGGAGTTTGGCGGGCTCGGTGCCGAAGAGCTTCGTGTAGAAGGCGATGGACGCGGCGAGGTCGGGGACGCGGAGGGCGAGCTGTACGCGGGACGACATGGCGAACCTCCTTGGGTGGGTGGGGGAGTTCAGCAGCCGCCGGAGGCGGTGACCGGGGCGCCGATGCCGATCTGGAGGGTGGCGGGGGCCGCGCAGCATCCGCCGCCGTCGCCGCTCTGCACTACGTCGGGGTCGTCGAACAGGCCGGCGCCGCCGCAGACCCCGGTCTCCGGCAGGGTCAGTTCGACGCGCTCGGCGGCCTCCCGGTCTCCGGCGATGGCCGCGGCGATGGAGCGGACCTGCTCGAAGCCGGTCATCGCGAGGAAGGTGGGCGCGCGGCCGTAGGACTTCATCCCGACCAGGTAGACGCCCTGTTCCGGGTGGGACAGTTCGTTCACGCCGTGCGGGTAGACGGTGCCGCAGGAGTGGACGTTGGGGTCGATGAGCGGGGCGAGGGCGGTCGGGGCCTGGAGGCGTTCGTCGAGGGCGAGGCGGAGTTCGGAGAGGAAGGAGAGGTCCGGGCGGAGGCCGGTCAGGACGATGACCTCGTCGACCGGGTCGAGATGGCGGCCGTCCTCGTCGACCAGCACCAGGCGGTCGTCGGCGTCGCGCTCGACGGACTCGGTGCGGAAGCCGGTGGCCGCACTCGCGTATCCGCTCTCGACGGCGGCCTTGGCGCGCAGGCCGAGAGCGCCACGGGCGGGCAGTTCGTCGGCCTCGCCGCCGCCGTACGTGGAGCCGGTGATCCCGCGACGCAGGATCCACACCGCGTGCGTGCCGGGCTCGTTCTTGGCCAGGTCCGCGAGGTGGGCCAGGGCGGTGAAGGCGGAGGCGCCGGAGCCGACGACCGCGGTGCTCCTGCCCGCGTAACGAGCGCGTACGGCGGGGTCGGTGAGGTCGGGGACGCGGTAGGAGATACGGTCGGCCGCCGCCTTCTCTCCGAGGGCGGGCAGCCCGTTGGCACCCAAAGGGCTGGGGGTGGACCAGGTGCCGGAGGCGTCGATGACGGCGCGGGCGGTGATCCGCTCCTCGTGGCCGTCCGCGGTCAGGATGTGCACGGTGAACGGCTGCTCGTCACGACCCGCGTCCACGATCCGGTCGCGCCCCGCGCGGGCCACGCCGGTCACGGTCACGCCGTAGCGGACCTTGTCGCCGAGGACATCGGCGAGCGGCTGCAGGTACTGCACAGCCCAGTCGCCCCCAGTGGGGTAGGCGGCGCCGTCGGGGCGGACCCAGCCGGTCGGGGCGAGCAGCTTCTCGGCGGCGGGGTCGGTGACCTCGGCCCACGGGGAGAACAGGCGCACGTGCGCCCAGCCACGTACGGCATGGCCGGCCGACGGCCCCGCTTCCAGCACCAGCGGTTCGATGTCCCGCTCGATGAGATGGGCGGCGGCAGCCAGGCCGATGGGGCCGGCTCCGATGACCACGACCGGCAGCTGGTCGGTGGTGCGCACGCCGTCAATGAGCACAGCCACGATGTTCCCCTTTGCTTCGACGTCCTTTGCTTCGACGTCTGTCGATGTCTTACGGGGCCCAGCATGACACCTGTATTGATAGGCGTCAACATAGACATTCGTCGAATCAGGGGAAAGGAGTGCGGAGCGGATCGATGTGGTGGTGATCGGGGGTGGTGAGTCGGGGCTTACGGCGGCCTCCGGCTTGCGCGGCGCCTGCCGACTCGCCTCGCTCGCGGCCGAGTTGTTCGCCCTGGCCCGCTTGGTTCGACATGTGTCAACATAGATGCATGTCGAATACGAAGGTGCTGCCGCTGCTCGAACCCTCGGCATCCGAGTCCGTGGCAGCGTGCTGCCCGCCGCTGACCGAGCGCCCGTTCTCCGCGCAGGAGGCCGAGACGGCCGCGCGGATGTTCAAGGCGCTGGGCGATCCGGTGCGGCTGCGGCTTTTCTCCGCGGTCGCCTCGCACGAGGGCGGCGAGGCATGCGTGTGCGACATCTCCGACGTGGGCGTCTCCCAGCCGACGGTGTCCCACCACTTGAAGAAGCTCAAGGAGGCGGGTCTGCTGACGTCCGAGCGGCGCGGTACCTGGGTGTACTACCGAGTGGACCCCTCGGTACTGGCGGCCATGGGCAAGCTGCTGACCATCGCGCCGGCCGCTGCCTGATCAGCCCCCGGGAAACCGCGCAGCCCGGTTGGCTTGGAGCTGTTGTGTGAGGCCGCCGACGCCCAGAAAGTGGCCGAGTGGATCACCACGGTGATCCACAATGTTCGGGAGCCGCTGTCGCTGCCGCCGCCGGCGGACGCCGCGGTTCGTCCTGGGGCTACCTGCCGTCTGCCCGTCTGCCCGTCTGCCGTTTGCCCGCCTGCCCGCCTTCCGCCCTGCCTCCGCGTCCGCGGGGAATGGGCAGGCCGCTACTGCAGTGCGCGGACCGCGGCCGTGAACACCGGGGGCATCCGGGAGGCTGCGGGGACGATGAGGCGGGCGGTGGCGGGGCGGCGGCTCGCGGCCAGCAGTGCGCCGGTCAGCAGCCGGTGGCGTCGGGTCAGCCGGACCCAGGCGCGCTCGTACTCCTTCGGTCGCCCGGCGGCCAGGCAGCGGACGGCGGCCCCGGCCGTCGCCAGCGCGAGGGCGATGCCCTCGCCGGTGAGGGCGTCCAGGTAGCCCGCGGCGTCGCCGACGAGCAGGACACGGCCGGCGGTTCTGCGCCGCACCCGCTGCAGCAGCGGCCCGGCGCCGCGAACCTCCGTCGCGGCCGGACCCTCCAGCGACGCGGCGAGAGCCGGGAAACCGGCCAGGTGCTCGTCGTATCCGCGACGGCTGCGGCTGAGGACCGCGACGCCCACCAAGTCGTCGCCGACCGGTGTCACATAGGCCTCACCGTGCCCGGACCAGTGGACCTCCACGAAGTCCGTCCACGGCTCGACGCGGAAGTGCCGGCGCAGTCCGTAGCGGCCATGGGCGATGCCCGGCAACTCCAGCCCCAGGCCGCGGCGCACAGGGGAGTGCAGGCCGTCGGCGGCGATCAACCACCGGGCCGTGGTGCCCGCGGCGGTGACGGTGTCCGCGCTCTGGTGCACCCCGCCGACCTTGCCCGGCAGCATCCGCACACCCAGGTCGAGGGCGCGCCGGTGCAGCGCGGAGTGCAGCGTCGTACGGCGGATCCCCAGCCCGCCGTGGCCGTGGAAAGGCGCTTCGGCGCGGGCGGCGCCGTCCACGTAACGGATGCCGCGCAGTTCGCGGCCGGTGACCTCGACACCCAGTGCTTTCAGCGCGGTGACACCGCCGGGCATGACGCCTTCTCCGCAGGCCTTGTCCACGGGCCCGGTCCGGGGTTCGACGACGACGGTCTCCAGGCCGGCGAGCGCGGCGTGAATGGCGGCGGCCAGCCCGGCGGGCCCGCCACCGGCCACCAGGACGTCGATCACGCCGGAGTGGGCGAGGTCGACGTGGTCGACGTGGTCGCGGCGGCCAGTGCCCGGTTCTCGCAACGGATGCGCACGGTGAGGAGGGCGGCGTTGAGGACCGTGAACACGGCCGCGGTGACCCAGGCCGTGTGGACCAGCGGCAGGGCCACGCCCTCGGCGACGACGGCCACATAGTTCGGATGCCGCAGCCACCGCCACCGGTAGGGGCCGCCCGTCACCAGTGGCAGGCCGGGCACGACGATCACCCGGGTGTTCCAACGGGGCCCCAGGGTACGGATGCACCACCACCGCAGTGCCTGGGCACCCACCAGCACGGCCAGCATCGGCCAGGCCAGGGCGGGGAGGAAGGGCCGGCCGGCCAGCCACACCTCGGCCAGGCAGCCGGCCAGCAGACCGGTGTGCAGGACGACCATCGCCGGGTAGTGACCCTGCCCGGTCTCGGTCGCGCCCCGGGCAGTGCTCCACCGTTCGTTGCGGCGGGCGACCAGGAGTTCGGCGACGCGCTCGCCGGCGACGGCGGCAACCAGCAGTCCGTACCAGATCATGTGTCCACTGTCCCTCGTGTCCTTCGTGTCCTTCGTGTCCCTCGTGTCCCTCGTGTCCTTCTGCGGTCCGAACTACCAGCGCAGCAGGACGAGTTCGCAGGCGAATCCGGGCCCCATCGCCAGCAGCAGACCCGGCGTGCCCGGCGGCGGGCGGCGGCCGGCCAGGGTGTCGCGCAGTACGTGGAGCACCGATGACGAGGAGAGGTTGCCCACGTCGGCCAGATGACGCCAGGTCACCTCCAGGGCGTCGGCAGGAAGGCCGAGGGCCTCGGTGACGGCATGAAGAACCTTGGGGCCGCCGGGGTGGCACACCCACGCGGTCACGTCCTTCGGCTTGATCCCGTGGTCGCCGAGGAACCCCTCGACGTCATCGGCGAGGTAACGGCGCACCACATCGGGGACCCGCGGGTCGAGGACGACCTTGAAACCGGTGTCCCCGATGTCCCAGCCCATGACGCGCCCGGTGTCCGGATACAGGTGGCTGCGGGAGTCCACGATCGTCGGACCGGCGATCGTGTCCGGGCGGCCCGGGCGGCCTGGGCGGTCCGCGCCGACCGCGACGACCGCGGCGGCGCCGTCGCCGAACAGCCCCGTGGCGACCAGGTTGGCCATCGAGGCGTCGTTGCGCTGGAAGGTGAGCGAGCACAGTTCGACCGACAGCAGCACCGCCACCTGGTCGGGCCGGCCAAGCAGGTAGTCGTGTATCCGGGCCAGTCCGGCCGCGCCACCCGCACAGCCCAGCCCGAACAGGGGCAGCCGTTTGACGTCCGGCCGCAGTCCTAGGCGGCCGACCAGCCGTGCGTCGATCGAGGGGGTGGCGATGCCGGTGACAGAGGTGAAGATCAGCAGGTCCACGTCGGCCGCGGTCAGGCCGGCGGCGTGCAAGGCGCCCCGGACGGCCTGGGCACCAAGGTCGGTGGCGGCGGCGATGAAGACATCGTTCGAGGCGCCGAATCCATCCAGTTCGCCGTACCGATCGAGCGGCAGCGTCATATGGCGCGAGGTGACCTTCGTACTGCGGTGCAGGCGGTCCAGGACCCGGCGGTCGGTGTCCTCGGGCAGGCAGGTGCGGGCCACCATGTCCGTGATCTCATGCTGCGCGCGACGATGCGGTGCGAGGGCACCGTGGACAGCTGCGATCCGGGTCATACGGTTCCCGTCTGGGCTCCTGCAGGGGGCTGACTTGCTCTGCACGTGTTCCCCGGTCCGGCATTTCGACACCCTTGATCGCCCGTCCGGCGGCTCGCCCCGGCGGCTCGCCCCGGCGGCTCGCCCCGGCGGCTCGCCCCGGCGGCTCGCCCCGGCGGCTCGCCCCGGGGGCGCGGTGCGCCGGGCGGGCCGGTCCGGGCGCCTACGATCGGCGGGTGGGCACTTCCGAGCAGTCGACGGCCGATGGCCCGCCAGCGAGTTGGGCCGGCCGGGTGGCCGGCCTGGCGGGCTCGTGCCATCCCGGGCCTGTCGTCGCGGTCACCGTCTTGATGTCCGCGCTGGCCGTCACCGCCGGCCAGAGCGCCGCGCGTTGTGTGCTGACCGGCGCCGCCGTGCTGACCGGGCAGCTGTCCGTCGGCTGGTGCAACGACGCGTTCGACGCGCGCCGGGACATCGCCGCGGGCCGCCGCGGCAAACCCGTCGTGGACGGCACGGTCCGTGTCGCGGACGTGTGGATTGCCGCGTACGCCGCTCTGGTGCTGTGCGTGCCCCTGTCGTTCGCCTGCGGGCTGTGGGCGGGCACCGTTCACCTGGCCGGAGTGGCCGCGGCGTGGGCGTACAACCTACGACTCAAGGCGACAGCGTGGTCGTGGGCGCCTTATGCGGTGGGTTTCGCGGGCCTCCCGGCGTTCGTCGCGTTGGGGCTGCCGGGGCACCCGTGGCCGGCCTGGTGGGTCGTCACCGCCGGGGCGTTGCTGGGCGTCGGATCCCATCTGGGTGACGTGTTGCCGGACATCCGCGGGGATCTGGCGACGGGCGTACGGGGATGGCCGCACCGGCTGGGCCCGGACGGTGCGCGCCTGCTGCTGCCGGTGCCGCTGGTGGCCGCGTCCGCGGTTCTGGTGCTGGGGCCCGCCGAGGCACCTGGCGGGTGGGGAACGGCGGCGCTCGTGGTGACCGTCGTGATCGCGGTCGCGGGGACGGTGCTGGGACGCCGCTGGGAGCGGTTGGCGTTCGCGGCAGCGGTTGCCGTGGCGGTGGTGGATGTGGCGTTGCTGCTGGTGGGGGGCACCGGGATCGCCTGATCCCGTGCGAGCGGGACCTGCGGGTGCTACAGCTGCTCGCTGATGTCGTCGGCGTCTTCGGCGGCGCACTCGTGGGCCGCGTCGTGCACGAGGAACTCGCCGGCGTGCCACGGCGCTGAAACAGCGGGCCCAGCGGAGACGACCGACTGGCGACCGATGACCGAGCCGACGCGCGGCCCGCTCCGCTCCGCTACGGCCCTGGCTCATCGCCTGCCGCGCATCAATTCCCCGGCCAGGGGCACTGGAGAGCAGTGGACGCGTACCTCGCGCCCACGCCATGGGGAGGACGTCATGACCTCGTCTCACACACAAGGGCATGGCCGGGCCGCGAAGTCCGCGGCCCGCGCCACCCAGAACGAAACGCTGACTGCCGCGGGACGGGCGGGATTTGTCGCACGGGGCGTGGTGTACATCCTTGTCGGCACACTTGCCATTCAGATCGCCCTCGGCAGCGGCGAAGAGTCGGCTGACCGGCAGGGCGCACTGGCCCAGGTGGCGGAACAGCCGTTCGGGAAGGTGATGCTGTGGGCGATGGCGGTCGGCTTCGGCGGCATGGCGTTGTGGCGGGGGTCCCGCGCTGTCCTTGGCAGGGGGCCTCGACGCAAGGCCGGCTCGCGAGCCCTTGACGGCGGACGGGCGGTCTTCTACGCGGCCATCTGCTGGGCCACGGCGGAGTACGCCGGCGGGGGCGGGCAGGGCTCCAGCGGCAACTCGCAGTCGCAGGGCTGGACGGCCTCGGTGCTCGAATTGCCGTACGGCCAAGTGCTGGTGGGTGCCGGCGGCTGTCTGCTGATCGGCATCGGTGCGGTGCTCGCCGTCCGGGCAGCCATGCGACGATTCCTGCGGCAGCTCGACACCGGCGCCATGAGCCACCGTACGAAGCAGGTCGTCACCGGTCTCGGCGTGGGCGGCGGTGTGTCACGCGGCGTGGTGTTCGCCGCGGCGGGGATCTTCATCCTGGTCGCAGCGATCCGCTTCGACCCGGACGAGGCGAAGGGCGTGGACGCGACGCTCCGCAGCTTCACACAGACGCCGATGGGGCCATGGCTCCTGATCGCCGTGGCGAGCGGGCTGATCCTCTTCGGCGTCTTCTCCTTCGCCTCGGCGCGCTGGCGCCGTCTGTGAACGGCGACCTGAGCCGGACCTGCCGGACGACTGGTACCGGTTGACGGACTTCATGTTCCGCACGCGGATGCCGGGCGGTGGGTCCGCGCCGGCCGCGCCGAGGTCCGGAAGGTGCTCGTAGTCGTCCGGTACCGGACATTTCGGCAAGCGGCTGACGGAAACGAACGCCGGGGTGCCTGGTTGCGGGAATTCATCGCGTGCCGTCGGGTGTGAGTTCATACGCCGATCTGGAAAATCGGGATGCCGTTTGTCAGGCCCATTATTTTCCAATAGTGGCTTTCCGAACACGGCTCTTCCCGTGCAGCCCGCCCGGCCAATGGAATCGCACCCGGACTCTTGACGCGAAATTATGTGCCTTGTTAACTGAACATGACAATCCCATCCCACTTTCGCCATACGGGAATTCGCGCGCTTCAGTCCGCCGAAAGGGTGTTCATGGTGATGAGAATCCTGCGGTCCTTACCGCCAATGGTGCTCCTCGCGGGGCTGCTGGCCGGCGGAACCGCCACTGAGGCGCTCGCCTCGACGACGGACGCCGCGTTCAACCAGGCGAGCGGTGCGCTGAACGTCGACCACGCGAGCTATCTGGCCAAGCACGACATCGTCTACAACAGGCCCAACACCAATGCCTCGTACGGTCTCCCGGTGGGCAACGGCCGTACCGGCGCGATGGCTTGGAGCCAGAACGGCCTGACGATGCAGACGTCCGGAGTCGACCTGTCCGAGCAGTCCGCGTACGCGGCGGGGCTGGTGAACCTCACGACGAGCCCGGCGATGGACACCGGGTATTCCACGTACCAGCAGCGTTTGTCGCTGTACGACGGCACGTTGGTGACCAAGTACGACGCCAACCGGACCGTGACCGTCATGGGATCGCCCAACTCGGAGGTGATGGGCATCCATGTGGACGACTCGCGCAGCGGGGTGTCCAGCGTGTCGTTCAACCTGAGCATGTGGGACCCGGCCACCGTCACCAACATCGCCGACGTGCCCGATCTGAACACCTGGAAGACGATCTCCACCTTCGCCGACGCGAGCGTCGCCGGGCTGAGCCGCGGTCAGGCGGATCCGAACGGATTCGGCTACACGCTGGCGGCCACCGTCGAGGGCGCCGCGTTCACCACGCAGGTGGTCGACTCACGGACGGTTCGGGTGACCATCTCCCCCACCTCCAGCTACACGATCTGGTTCACGGCCGCGAGCCGGATCAACGCCCCGAACCACGACTCGGTGGCCCAGGCCCGAAGTCAGCTCAGCTCGGTCAAGTCCACCGGCTACAACACCACGTTGACCAATTACAAGAACTGGTGGCACGCCTTCTGGGCCAAGTCGTTCGTGCAGTACTCGGGCCTTTCCGGTGACGCCGACTACCTGGAGAACGTCTACTACCTGTCCACCTACATGATCGCGGCGGGTGGTTTCGGCAACTACCCGTCCCATTTCATCAACGGCGTCTTCCGCGCCACACAGGACAACAGCAAGTGGAGCAACGCCTATTGGTACTGGAACCAGAGAGACGTCTATCTGTCGTTCTTCGCCTCCAACCACACCGACCTCATCGACCGGCACAACAACCTGTACAGCCGGAACTACGCCGCGCTGAAGGCGTACACCCAGACCCGGTACGGCGTGGACGGTCTGTGGGTGCCGGAGACCATGGGCTGGGACGGCAACGCGCGCGGCACGATCAACAGCGACTACACCAAGAACGTCCTGTCCACCGGCTATGAAGCCGCCTACAGCATGTACACGCGCTACCGGTACACCAACGACGCCGACTACCTCCGGAACGTGGCCTATCCGTTCATGCGGGAGACCGCCAAGTTCTACTCGGCCATGCTGACCCGCGACGCCACCACAGGCCTCTACCACATGGCCAACTCCAACTCCCACGAGACGTACTGGAACGTCCAGGACGCGATCACCGACCTGGCCGCCGTACGCAGCATGTTCCCGCTGGCGATCCAGGTCAGTCAGCAACTCGGCGTCGACGCGGGGCTGCGTTCGACCTGGCAGAACGTGCTCGACAACCTGACTCCGTACGTCGTCTCGGGAGGTGCCTACCAGCCGCACCAGCCGCCCATCTCCCAGACCAGGAACAACGAGAACGTCTCGGCCGAGCTGATCTGGCCCTACGACCTGACGGGCATCGGCTACCCCGACTACCAGACGGCGGTCAACACCTGGAACCAGCGGCCCTTCCCCTACGGCAACGTGTGGTCCAACGACGCCGTCCAGGCCGCCCGGCTGGGCCTGGGCGACCAGGCCTACCAGGGCATGAAGACCATGCTGCAGAAGTACCAGAACTACCCCAACGGCATGACCAACAACACCAACGGCGTCTTCGAGTACCTCGGCGTGCACCTGACGGCGCTCAACGAGTCGCTGCTGCAGAGCTACAACGGCAAGATCCGGGTGTTCCCGGCCGTGCCCGGCGACTCGTCCTTCGTCGGCAAGTTCACGCTGCTGGCCAAGGACGGCTTCCAGGTCAGTTCCGAGCGTGAGGCGGGCGAGGTCAAGTACGTCGGGGTGAAGAGCCTCCACGGCAAGCAGGCCACGGTCGTCAACCCGTGGAGCGGCCAGCAGGTGCAGGTCCGTCGGGTGTCGGACGGCGCGATCCTCACCACGAGCTCCAGCGCCGAGATCACCTTCGCCACGGCCGCGAACACGGTCTACGTGGTCGAGCGCACCGCCAAGCCGCTCTCCTCGTACACCTCGACCCGGCTGACCGGCACCGCCAACCAGGACGCGAAGACCCTCAGCGGCACCGCGTCCACCCTGGGCCTGCGGACCGCGACAGCCCCGGCCGGCACGGTCAGCCTGCTCTCGCGCGCCAACTACCTGTACGTCTCCGCCGCTGATGCGGGCGCCTCTCCCCTGATCGCCAACCGGACGGCCGCAGGCACCGCGGAGGCGTTCGACCGGGTGGATCTGGGCAACGGGAACATCGCCCTCAAGTCGCGGGCGAACGGCAAGTACGTCACCGCCGAGAACGCCGGCGCCGAACCACTGATCGCCAACCGCGATGCCATCGGCCCCTGGGAGACCTTCCAGGAGATCAGGAACTCCAACGGCACGATCAGCCTCAAAGCGCAGGCGAACGGCATGTACGTCTGTGCCGACAACACCGGAGCCGCCCCACTGATCGCTAATCGCACCGCGATCGGGAACTGGGAGTCGTTCGACCTCATCACCAACTGAATCTCACGCCCTTACGACCGAACGGCGGGCCACGCGCCCGCCGTTCGCCGTTCGCCGTTTCTGGGATGACCACAGGCGCACTCATGCGCCACAAACTCCGAAGGGCGCCCGGTCCCGGCAGTGCCGGGACCGGGCGCCTCCTCGGAACGCCTCTGGCTGAAGGGCCCCTTCTCAGTCGCGCAGCACGGTCTGGAAGCGGTCCACCCAGTACGCGGTGCGGTCCAGGTAGGCCGTCTGCGCCGCCTCGCCGGTCAGGCCGTAGGCGCCGTCATAGGTCTGGTAGCCCTGGCCCGCGGGCGGGGTGGAGTCGGCCGGTTCGATCGAACTCCCTTCGTGCCATTCGTTGAAGGACGTGACCGACACCCAGGTCGGCGAGCCGCCGATCGCAGGGTCGAGGGCGTTGGACCACTGCCGGTCGTACGCAGCCCCGTCGGCCCGCTCGACGGTGGGTGTCGTGTTGCCCGGCACCGCGCGGTCATCGAGGTAACCGGGAGCGACGGACGGTGCCCAGATCAGGTTGTTCGCGCGGGCGTAGTCGCCGGCCTGCTTCCAGCCGGGAGCAGTGGCGCCCGCGATGCCGTCGTAGGTGTAGAGGCCGGAGAAGTGCGCGATCTTGGTGGTGTCGGTGGTCTGCGCGAGCACGATGCTGGTGCCCGTGACCTGGTCGAGCGCCGTCCAGTCCGTGATGCGCAGGCTCTGGAAGACGTAGTACGCCCCCTTGTCACCGTGCTCGGCCGAGCGGTAGAAGGCCGGATGGCTGCCGTAGGTGCTGTTGATGTACTGGATGTCCGCGACGGTCGAGGCAGCGGTGCGGCCGGAGTACGGCTCCAGGTGCCAGGCCACCTTGACGCCTTCCTTCTGCGCCGCGTCGAGCACGCCCTGGGCGAGCTGGTTCTCGTAACTTCCCTGGCCCCACCAGCTGTAGACGATGACACCGGCGCCGGACTGGGCGACCCACTTCATGTGCTGGGCGACGGCGCCCGCGTAGTCGCCGGAGTCGTATGCGCCGAGTGCCGGGTAGAAGTCGGCGCCGATGTCCTCGGGCGGTGTGCGGCCGCCCTGCTGCCAGTGCCGCCAACTGCCGTTGACGGCCGGGCTGCCGTACCAGGGGTAGTAGAAGAGGTGCACGTCCGGGGACAGGTCGGTGGATGCGGGCGGCTCCGTGCCGAGGGTGAAGGTGTCGATGTCGAAGAGGGCTCCGCTTCCGCCGGTGAATCTCAGGAAGAGCGGACCGGTGGCGGTGCCGGTCAGTGTCGTCGAGACCGTTGTGAAGGTCTCCCAGCCGCCGGTCACCGGGACGGTCACCGAGCCGAGGAGGGTGCCGGTGGCCGAGCCGGAGCGGATCTCGATGGTGCCGCCCGCGCCCGCCGAGGAGACCTTGGCGGTGAAGGACGAGGCGCCCGCGGTGGGCACGGAGGCGTACCCGGCCCAGTCACCGTTGTCGATGTGGCCCAGGGTCTGGCCGCCGCTGGCCGGTGCGTGGCCCGCGGCCTGGACGCCGGAGCCCGACGTGTAGGACTCGGCCTCGACGGGTGCGTTACTGGGCGCCGCGGAGCAGTCGGCCGCGACCTGGCCGGCCGTGTAGCGCACGGCGCCGAGCAGCAGGGAACGGAAGGCCGGGTCGCTGTAGGACTCGATCGTGTGGCCGAGGCCGGTGTAGAAGGAGCGGCCCGCCCCCTGGCTGTGGCACCAGGTGATGGGGTGGTCGGCGCCCATCAAGCCGCCGGTGTAGGTGGTTTCGTCCAGGGTCTGCAGGACGCGGACATCGGGGCGCGGATTCGTGCGGTAGTTGTACAACTCGTCGGTACGCGTCCAGGTGGCGCTCAGGTGCGCGGTCGCAGGATGGCTGCGGTCCTCGCTCTTGACCGTGGCCTGCTGGATCGCTGGGTGGCTCTGGAAGTAGGCGCCGACGAGCCGGCCGTAGTAGGGCCAGTCGTACTCGGTGTCGGCGGCCGCGTGCACGCCGAAGTAGCCGCCGCCGGAGTCGACATAGGTCTCGAAGGCGGTCTGCTGGGCGGCGTTGAGGACGTCGCCGGTGGTGTTGAGGAAGACGACCGCCTCGTAGCCGGACAGGTTGGCGGTGGTGAAGGCGGCGGCGTCCTCGGTGGCGGTGACGGTGAAGTCGTTCTGCTCGCCCAGGGTTTGCAGGGCGCTGATGCCGGCCGGGATCGCGTCGTGCCGGAATCCGGCGGTCTTGGAGAACACCAGGACGTCGAAGGGCGCCGCCTGCTGGTCGGGGACTGCCTGCGCCTGGGCGACGGGTGTCACCAGGGCACAGGTCAGCGCGAGGGCGAGGGCCGCGGGGCTGCGCCGCAGCCGCCGTATCAGGGTGCGCATGTCATTGCCCCTTCACTGTCAGGGTGGTGAGGGCGAAGGTGTCGATGTCGAAGAGGTATCCGCTGCCTCCGGTGAAGGTGAGGAACAGCGGCCCGGTTCCGGTGCCGTTGAGGGTGGTGTTCACGGTGGTGAAGGTTTCCCAGCCGCCGGTCACCGGCACGGTCACCGAGCCGAGCAGGGTGCCGGTCGCCGAGCCGGAGCGGATCTGGACCGTGCCGCCCGCGCCGGCGGAGGACACCTTCGCGGAGAAGGTCGAGGCACCCGCGGTGGAGACGTCGGCGTACCCGGCCCAGTCGCCGTTGTGTATGTGTCCGAGGGTCTTGCCTCCGCTGGCCGGCGCGTGGTTGGCGACCTGCACGCCCGAGGCGGAGGTGTAGGCCTCGCCTTCCCCGGTGGTGGTGGAAGAGGTGGTCAGGGTGAAGGCGTCGACGTTGAAGAGGTTGCCCTGGCCGGTGGGGCCCCGGAAGACGAGGAACAACTCGGTGGTGCCCGCGGGACGGCCGGACAGGTTGGCCGAGACGTCCGTGTAGGCGTCCCAGGCGCCGGTCACCGGCACTGTCAACGTGCCGAGCAGGGTTCCGGTCGTGGAGCCCGCGCGTACCTCGATCGTGCCGCCGGCTCCGGCCGAGGCGACGCGGGCGCTCAGCCGGGTGGCGTCGGCCAGGGCGTACGGCTTGAAGGAGATCCAGTCGCCGCTGTCGGTGAAGCCGATCGCTTTGCCGCCCTCCGCGGTGGCCTGTGCGACGACCTGGTTGCCGGACTGTGCGGTGAAGTGCTCGGCCTGGCGATGACGGGGCTGCAGGGTGCGCACGGAGTGCGTGGTCAGACCGCCGGTGTCGGTGTACTCCGCGTCGAAGACGCCGTAGAGGTTGGCGGCGCTGTCGTGTTCGCCGTCGGCGGGGACGGTGAGGGAGCCGCTGCAACCGGTGGTGGAGGTGATGGCATGGGTGTGGCTGTCGTGGCCGAGGAGATAGGTGAGCTTCACCTTGGAGCAGTCGACCGTGCCGTCCTCGGGGTCGCTGACCTGGATCCTGAAGGGGACGGTGTCACCGAAGGAGAACAGCTGCCCGTCCAGGGGCTGTTGCAGCGTGACCGTCGGTGCGGTGTTGCCCGCGGTCACCACCAGGCTGGCGCTACCGGTGAGACCCTCGGGGTCCTTGACGGTGAGGGTCGGGTGGTATGTGCCCTTGGTGGTGTACGTGTGACTGGGGTTGGCCTGGGTGGACGTCGAACCGTCACCGAAGTCCCAGGAGTAGGTGAGCTGTTGACCCTCCGGGTCGGAGCTGCCCTGCGAGGAGAACTGGACGCTCAGGGGCAGTGCGCCGGAGGTCCTGTCGGCGGACGCCTGCGCGACCGGGTTGCGGTTGCTGCCCGCGATGTACTCGATGCGGTACAGGCCTTGGTTGTCGCTGCCGGTGCCGTAGTCGAGGACGTACAGAGCGCCGTCGGGTCCGAAGTCGCTGTCGATGACCTGGGTGCCGTCCCATGGGACGTCCTCGATCGTGCCGTACGAACCGTCGCCCTTGACCTCGATGGCCTTGATCCACTGCCGTCCGTACTCGGCGGCGAAGAACTTGCCGTCGAGGGACTGCGGGAACTTGACCGAGGAGTTCAGGTTCGGGTCGTAGCGGTAGACATCGCCGCCCATGGGCGACTCGGAGCCGGTGCCGAACTCGGGAGGCGAGCCGTCGAGTCCGTACTTGATCCAACTCGGCTTCGCCGGGGGCAGTTGGGCCTGGCCGGTGTTGCGGAAGGAGTCATTGACCGGTCCGCCCGCGCAGTCGTACCTGGCGCCGGAGGGGCCGCTCGGGAAGGTGTACTCGTTGTACGTCTCACCGGTGGTGTTCGTGCCCGTGCAGTACGGCCAGCCGAAGTTGCCGGGCTCGGTGACGCGGTCGAACTCGACCTGGCCGCCCGGGCCGCGGGTCGCGTCGGTGGTGCCCGCGTCGGGACCGTAGTCGCCGAGGTAGACGACTCCGGTGGCGCGGTCGACGGACATCCGGAACGGGTTGCGGAAGCCCATCGCGTAGATCTCGGGGCGGGTGTTCGCGGTGCCGGGTGCGAAGAGGTTGCCGGCCGGGACGGTGTAGCCGCCGTCGGCGGTCGGCTTGATACGGAGCAGCTTGCCGCGCAGGTCGTTGGTGTTGCCGGAACTGCGCTGCGCGTCGAACTGCGGGTTGCGGTCGGTGCGTTCGTCGATCGGCGCGTAGCCGGAGGAGTCGAACGGGTTGGTGTCGTCGCCCGTGGTCAGGTAGAGGTTTCCGGCCGCGTCGAAGTCGATGTCGCCGCCGACATGGCAGCACTGGCCGCGGTCGTTGGCGACCTCCAGGACGACTTTCTCGCTGGCCGTGTCGAGGGTGCCGTCCGCATTCACAGTGAACCGAGACAGGTTCAGGTGCCCCTTCCAGGGCTCGAAGTCGGCGGCGGTTCCGGTGGTGGGGGCATCGCCCGCGGGGGTGCTGAGTTTGGGGGAGTAGTACACGTAGACGTACCGGTTGGTGGCGAATCCGGGGTCGGCCGCGATGCCCTGCAGGCCCTCCTCGTCATGGGTGTAGACGTCCAGCTTGGCGGCCTGCTTGGTGTTGCCCGCGGCGTCGGTGTAGCGGATCGTGCCGTCCCGCGCGGTGTGCAGGACGGACCGGTCGGGCAGCACGGTCAGCGACATCGGCTCGCCCGTCTCGGCTGCTCCCGAGGCGAGTTGTACCTGCTGGTAGTCGGCCGGCGGGAGATCCGCCGGTAAGGCCGTGGCCGTGGGCGCCGCCGTGGCGGCTCCGGCCAGGATGAGCGCGAGCGCAGTGAGCATTCTCAGCCCTGCGCGAGGGCGCCGAAACATGGGGGGTTTCCTTCCTGACGTGCGGGTTGTCAGGCATGGGCGCGCGTCGGCCGCGCTTGCCGAGTGCATCAGCCGTACTGGATGCGAAACCGGAGGCAGCAATCAGCAATTGCGTGCTGCAATGCGATATTTGCAGCAATCTGCAGATGTTTTGCATGTTCGCGAAGGCCGGTGAATTTGTCAAGCGCCTGTCAAAACTCCGTCCCGTATGTCCATCTTCTGGACTTACGGACCTCAAGTGGCGGGCTGTGCGCGGCCGTCGCGGGGGTGATCAACCGTTTTATCCCGTCGTCCCGGTGCCTCGTGGCACTGTAGGGCGCACGCCTCTTGACGTAAATAAAAGCGATGGATTTCCATAAGGGATGACCCGAAGCCGAATGTGCGGACGGCGGCCGGCCCGGCTCCGCCGAGGTCTTACGGACCCGTGACATGACAGGCGCGGTGCTGCCTCATGGCGTCCCCGTGGTCCTAGCCTTCCGCACATGCGAGTACTGGTCACCGGCGCAGCCGGGTTCATCGGGTCCCATGTCGTCGAGTCGCTGATCGCGCGGGGGCACGACCCGGTCGGGTTCGACCTGCTCGACGGCTCGGACGTGCGCGATGCGGGCGCGGTCGCGTCCGCCCTGCCGGGCGTGGACGCCGTGTGCCACCAAGCGGCGATGGTCGGGTTGGGGAAGGGTTTCGGCGACGCCGCCCGGTACGTGTCACACAACGACCTCGGTACGGCGGTGCTGCTGGCCGCGATGGCTGAGGCGGGGGTACGGCGGCTGGTGCTCGCGGGATCGATGGTGGTGTACGGCGAGGGTTCGTACGCGTGTGAGTGGCACGGGACGGTGAGACCCGGGCCCCGGGCCGTCTCCGATCTGGACGCGGGGCGTTTCGAGCCCCGGTGCCCGCGCTGCGGTGAGGAGTTGACGCCCGGGCTGGTCGGTGAGGACGCTCCGGTCGACCCGCGGAACGTGTACGCGACGACCAAGCTGGCCCAGGAACACCTGGCGGCGGCGTGGGCGCGGTCCACGGGCGGTTCGGCGGTGTCGTTGCGCTACCACAACGTGTACGGACCCGGGATGCCGCGCGACACCCCCTACGCGGGTGTCGCCTCCTTCTTCCGGTCCGCGCTCGCCCGGGGCGAGGCTCCGCGGGTCTTCGAGGACGGCGGCCAGCGACGGGACTTCGTGCACGTACGGGATGTCGCGGCGGCCAACGTGGCGGTGCTGGAGGCCGAGCCACGGGAGGGCGCGTCGACCGCGTACAACACCGGGAGCGGGGAGCCGCACACTGTCGGCGAGATGGCGCGTGCTCTGGCCTTGGCGTACGGCGGGCCCGAACCCGTTGTGACCGGGGAGTACCGGCTCGGCGACGTGCGCCACATCACGGCCGACTCGTCACGGCTGCGGGCCGAGCTGGGCTGGAAGCCCGAGGTCGGGTTCACGGAGGGAATGCGGGAGTTCGCGACGGCGAAGCTGCGAGGGGAGTAGGGCCAATGCCAGTGACTTAACGCGGCGTTCGGGCTCTGAACTGCGGAATCGTCGCTGGCTATGACGTCCGGCAGCTGTTAGGTCACTGGCATTGGGAGTAGGGCCTGTCCGGCGGCACAGGTCGCAGGAGCTCGGCGGCGCCTCGTCGGCGCAGACCGGCGTGCCGAGCCCCCGTCTCCGGCGTGACTCGCCGGGCAAGTCCTGGCACCTCGCAGAGCGCCCCCGCTCATGCCTCGGCCGTGGGGAGCGTGACCTCGAAGCGGCAGCCGCCGGGGACGTTGTGGACGGTGGCCTGTCCCCGGTGGGCCTCCACGATGCCCCGGACGATCGCGAGGCCGAGCCCCGCGCCCGCGGGAGGCGTCCGCGCGTGCGTGCCGCGCCAGCCCGTGTCGAAGACACGCGGGAGGTCTTCCTCCGGGATGCCCCCGCAGCCATCGGTGACGGACAGTACGACACCCTCGTCCGACCGCCGGGCCGCGACCGCGACCGTGCCGTCGGCGGGTGTCCGCCGGATCGCGTTGACCAGCAGATTGCCCAGGACGCGGCTCATCTCCTTGCCGTCCACCTCGATGGGCACCGGTTCGATCCGGTCGCCGACCAGCCGTACACCAAGTTCGCGGGCGAGCGGGTCCGCTCCCGCGAGAGCGTCGCCGACCAGGTCGTACAGCGACATCCGGGAGAGCGAGAGGGCGAGGGTTCCGGCGTGTATACGGGACAGCTCGAACAGGTCGCCGACCATGTCGTTGAGGCGCTCGACCTCGGTGCGGATCTGGCGGAGGTAGCGGTCCGGGTCGGCCGCGACGCCGTCCTCCAGGGCTTCCGACATCGCGCGCAGCCCGGCGAGCGGGGTGCGCAGGTCGTGGGAGATCCACGCCACGAGTTCGCGGCGCGAGGTCTCCAGGGCGCGCTCGCGGGTGCGGGATTCGGCGAGCCTGGTGCTGGTGGCCGCCAACTCCCGGCTCAACGCTGTGAGTTCGGCGGTGGCGGGGCCCTCGGGGGCCGCGAAGTCGCCGTCGTCGCCGAAGGAGCGGGCGGCGAGGGTGAGCGCCCGGCTGCGGGAGACGACCCAGCGGCCGAGGAGGAGAGCGGTCGCCAGGGACACCACGGCCGCCATCGCGACGACCGTCGTCACCACGGTCAGATCGTGCGAGGACAGGAACATCGCCCATGCCACGGCCAGCGTCCCGGCGAGCATCGCGGTGACGGCCACGACGGCCACGACAGCCAGGGACGCGGTCAGCGACCGCCGCCGGATCAGCCAGAGCGCACCGGCGCCGAGCACCCCGGCCGCGGCGGCACCGAGAAAGGCGAAGAGGGCGATGAGCAGCATGTCGTGCATGGTCAGGCCGTCTCTTCGAGGAGTGTGGTCTCGTGCATGGTCAGGCCGTCTCTTCGCGGGATCCGGTGTCGTGCATCGTCAGGCCGTCCCTTCGCCGGGCGTGGCGTCGAAGCGGTAGCCGACGCCCCACACCGTCTGGATCAGCCGTGGCCTCGCCGGGTCGTCCTCGACCTTGCCCCGAAGCCGGCGTACGTGGACGGTGACCGTCGACAGGTCCCCGAAGTCCCACCCCCAGACCTCGCGCATCAGGTCCTCCCGGCTGCAGGCCCGCCCGGAGTGCCGGAGGAAGAAGGCGAGGAGGTCGAACTCGCGGATGGTGAGGGCGAGTTCGGCACCGTTCTTGGTGGCGCGGCGGGCAGCCGGGTCGACGGTGAGACCGGCCGCGTGGAGGGGGCGAGCGCCGGTGGCAGGCCGGGCGCGGCGCAGGACCGACTCCACCCGGAGCACCAGCTCCCGAGGGCTGAACGGCTTTGTGACGTAGTCGTCGGCGCCGACCTCCAGGCCCAGGATCCGGTCGTCCTCGTCACCGCGGGCGGTGAGCATGATCACGGGCACAGGACCGTGTGCCCGCAACCGCCGGCACACCTCAAGACCGTCCATCCCCGGCAGCATCAGGTCCAGTACCACCATGTCCGGCCAGTGCGCGGCGGCCCGGGCGAGCGCGGTGGGCCCGTCCGCGGCCCGGTCCACGACGTACCCCGCCCGGTCGAGGTAGCCGGAGACGACCTCGGCGACGGTCGGATCGTCGTCGACGACGAGAACGCGCGTCGTGGCCCCGGCTCCGCCCGGGGCCGTCTCCCCCTGCCTGCTCGGCACACGCCCGGTGGCTGGGGATTCGTACGGCTGCTGCATGCGTCCAGCCTCCCACCGGCTTCGGCCCCGTGCCGCCGGCGCGGCCCGACGTCCGTGTTTCGTAAGGAGGCAAAGTCCGATATGCCCTTTTCGAGTTCGTAGGGTGAAGCCGTGACTGCAAATCCCCCCTTTCCCGCGACGGAGCCGGAAGTCGACGTGGTCCTTCCCTGCCTGAACGAGGCCGCCGCCCTGCCCTGGGTTCTCGCCCGCATCCCGCCGGGATGGCGCGCGCTGGTCGTGGACAACGGGTCCACGGACGGCTCCGCGGAACTGGCCCGCAGCCTCGGCGCGACCGTGGTGCGAGAGGCGCGCCGCGGGTTCGGCGCCGCCTGCCATGCCGGACTGACCGCCGCCACCGCGGAGTTCGTGTGCTTCTGCGACTGCGACGCCTCGCTCGACCCGGCCCTGCTCGTCCCCTTCGTACGGGAGGTACGGGACGGCGAGGCGGACCTCGTCCTCGGGCGGCGCCGCCCGCACGGCCGGAACGCCTGGCCCGCGCACGCCCGGGCGGGCAACCTCGCGCTGGCCCGGATGATGCGCCGCCGCACGGGGCTGGATCTCCACGACCTCGGCCCGCTCCGTGCGGCCCGCCGCGCGCCGCTGCTCGATCTCGCCCTCACGGACCGCCGAAGCGGCTATCCGCTCCAGATGGTCGTCCGTGCCGCCGACGCAGGCTGGCGCGTCACCGAGCACGACGTGCCGTACCTGCCACGCACCGGCGCCTCCAAGGTCACCGGCACCTGGCGCGGCACCTGGCAGGCGGTACGGGACATGCGCCGCGTGCTGGCCGAACCACCGGCGCCCGCCCAGGCGTCCGCCCCCTCTCCAGGAGGAACCGCCCAGTGAGCACCCTGCTCGTCATCGCCAAGGAGCCGCGACCGGGACGGGTGAAGACCCGGCTCACGCCGCCGTTCACGCCCCGTGCAGCGGCGCTGCTCGCCGAGGCGGCCCTCGTGGACACCCTGCGTACGGTGGCGGCGACGCCCGCGCGGCGCCGCGTACTGGTGCTCGACGGCACGCCCGGCCGGTGGCTGCCGCCCGGCTTCGACGTCGTACCGCAGTGCGCGGGAGGTCTGGACGAGCGGCTTGCCGCCGCTTTCGCGGGCTGCGACGGGCCCACGCTGCTCATCGGCATGGACACGCCCCAGGTGACGCCCGACCTCCTCACCGTGGACTTCGCCGACTGCGACGCCTACTTCGGACCCGCCGAGGACGGCGGCTTCTGGGCGCTGGGGCTCGCCGCTCCCGACCCCGAACTGCTCCGCGGCGTACCGATGTCGACGCCGGTCACAGGCGCCGTACAGCGGGACCGCCTGACATCCGCGGGCCTGCGCGTACGCGATCTGCCCCGGCTCCGGGACGTGGACACCGCGGCCGACGCGGAGGCGGTCGCGGCGCTGGCGCCGCAGGGCTCCTTCGCCGCGGAGCTGGCCCGTGTCCGGGCGGTGAGCCGCCGATGAGCGCAGGATCTGAAGCCGCCGGGCGGCTTTCCCCGCCCCAGCCGCCCGCCTCCGGATGGCCCCGCTCCAAGCCTGAACGGTCTCGGCCTCATATGCCGGCCACGCCGGTGAGCCCTTCCGCACCCTGGTCGGCCGACCCGTACTCCGACGCACTCCGTACCGGCCGGGGCCCCCTCTACCTCCGTCGCCCCGACGGCTGGTTGCTCCCCCTCGACGTCGAGCGCTGGTGCGCACGTGCCGACGCGGCCGATCTGGAGGCTCTGCGGCGCTGCGAAGGCGCCGTGCTCGACGTGGGGTGCGGGCCGGGACGGCTCGTCGCCGAACTCGCGGCGCTCGGCAGGCCCGCGCTCGGCATCGACGTCAGCGAGGCCGCCGTCGCTCACACGGTGCGGTTGGGAGGGCAGGCGTTGCGCCGGTCCGTGTTCGAGCAACTCCCCGGTGAGGGCCGCTGGGACACGGCTCTCCTCATCGACGGCAACGTCGGTATCGGCGGGGACCCGGCCGCCCTGCTCCGCCGGATGTCCCAACTCCTCGCACCCGGAGGCCTGTTGATCGTCGAGGCCGTGCCGGACATGGACGTCGACGAACGCGTCCACGTCCATGTCGTCCGCGTCGCAGATACCCACGGCGCCGTCGGCCCGGCCTTCCCGTGGGCCCGCCTCGGCACGGCGGCTCTGCTGAGGCGGGCGGTGCGCGCGGGCTGGCAGGTGGACGGTCAGTGGGAGGCGGGCGGTCGTTCCTTCGTCGCCCTGCGCAACCGCAGCACCAGCAGCGCCGCGGAGCCGCCGAACAGCGCGGCCGTGATCAACAGCCAGCGGGTGAGGAACCCGTCGCCGGACAGGGAGGTCGCGGACCGGTAGTGGTCCGCCACCCGCCCGCTGATCAGCGGAAACCACACCAGCAGCAGGAGGCCGGAGAGCGCCGCCGGTACCCGGACGAAGACCGTCCACCCCCGGCGGCCGACCGTGCCCAGCACGCGGGAGAGAGCCAGGTCCGCCCCTGCGTACAGCGGCAGCAGCACCAGGTCGTGCACCACCGCCGCACCCACGAACCACAGGGCCACCCCGAACCAGTCGCCCGCGAGCAGCCGCACCCCCGCGTAACCGGCGAGCGCGAACGAGCAGGCGAGCAGCAGGAGTTGCAGCGGACTGCCGATGGCGGCGGTCCTGAACGGTCGTCGCATGACACGTCTCCTTACAGGTCACCGAAGGTCATCCGGGCCACCCACTTGGTGTTGAGCACACCGGGTGCCGCGGGGACGATGATCCGCGCCGGGTACCCGTGGTCGGGGGTGAGCGGCGCGCCGTTGACGAACAGGGCGAGCAAGGAATCCGGGTCACTCACCTGGTTGTCACGCAGGGCCGCCCGGCGGAACGCACCGTGTAGCTGGAGCGACTCCACCAGGACGTCGGGCGCCCGGTCATAGCCCACGAGCCGGGCCAGGTCCCGCAACCGCACCCCTCGCCACCTCTGGTCGGAAGTCGACCAGCCCTCTACACAGGCGATGGGCAACGCGGCGCTGTGCAAAGGTAGTTGGAGCAGTTCGGTCCGGCTCAGGCGGACCGTCCGGCCGCGTCCCTCGACAACCAGCTGCCAGGCCTCCGCGCTCGTCTCCGCCGTGCTGATCCCGCGCGACCGGGCCGTCTTGTTGATCTGGAACGCGCCGGGCCCGGAACCCGGTTCGGGGCCGCCGTGCGGCGCCAGCAGGGCCGTCTCCCGCAGCGGCCCGTCGAAACTCTGGCCCGCCGTCGTGGCGAACAGCAGCAGTGATCCGCCGCCGACGAAGCCGAGGGCGCCGCGTCGCGAGACGGTGGGCTCGGCCGGATCCGGGGACACCAACTCCTCGTCCCCCGCCGGGCGTTCATCTCGCAGGTGGCGCAGATTACGTGCGGCTGTCGGCATCTTCAGCACCGCGTGCGTGACGAACGCCGCGAAGAACACCCAGGCGCCGTAGAAGTGCAACGTGTAGAAGGAGCCGGGGAAGAGGTAGTCGAGCTGGACGTTCAGCACGCCCGTGATGAACTCGAACAGGGCGCCTCCGACCAGCAGAAGCAGTGAGATCCGCTCCAGCGCGTGCGCGAGCGACCGGGCCGGCGGCAGCGCGAACAGCTTCGGCACCACCGACCACAGCTTCGCCAGCAGTACGGGGATCAAGGTGATGCCGAGCGTGACGTGGACGCCCTGCGTCAGCCGGTACAGCCAGTGCGGGCCGGTCGGCCAGGAGAAGAGATAGAAGCCGAGCAGACCCTTGTCCGGGGTCATGTCGTTCACCCCGGACAGCCCCGGGTTGTAGGCGGCGTACGACAGGAGACCCGTCACGAACAGCACCGTGATGCCGCCGAGCAGCACGAGGCCCAGCACGGAGGTGAACCAGGGGCCGCGCAGTGGACTGCGCCAGAAAGCGGGGGAGGAAGGGGACCGTGGCATGCCTCGACCGTAGGCGCGGGACAGCCCACGGAGGGGTCCGCGAACCATGACGAAACTCTGACGTTCGCCCTGTTGGAGGCCGCGGAGACCGGACCCCGCCCTAACGTGCTGGTGTGAACCGCGATCTTCTCCGTGACCTGTCCGCGGCCCTGGCCGCCGCCTTGCTCGTGCTGGCCGCCGCGCTGGTCGGCACCGCCATCGAGCACCGCGACGGAACGCTCCACGTCGGCTGGCCGCCGCTGTTCTCCCGGTGGGATCCGCACGTCGGCCCCGGTACCCCGGCCGCGATCGTGGTGGCCGTCGCGGTCGTCGCCTACGGCCCGCTCGTCGCCGCCCGACTGCCCTGGCGCGCGCTGCTGCTGAGCATCTGGGGAACCGGCATGGCGTGGACGTTCTCCCTCGCCCTCGTCGACGGCTGGCAGCGCGGGATCGCCCAGCGGCTGACGACCAGGTACGAGTACCTCCAGGTCATCGACCGCTTCCACGACATCCCGCACGCACTGCGGGACTTCACGCACCACATCGTGATCGGGACTCCCGACCCCTGGCCCCCGCACGTCGCCGGGCACCCCCCGGCGGCCACGCTCACCTTCGTCCTCCTCGACCGGATCGGACTCGGGGGCGGGGCCTGGGCGGGCGTCTGGTGCATCACCGTCGGGGCGACGGCGGCGGTCGCGGTGCTCGTCACCGTACGAGCCCTCTCCGGGGAGGCCCTCGCCCGCCGCGCCGCGCCCTTCCTCGTCCTGGCCCCGGCCGCCGTCTGGATGGGCACGTCCGCGGACGGTTACTTCGCCGCGGTCGCCGCCTGGGCCCTCGCGTTCCTCGCCCTCGCGGTCACCGGACACCGGCCGCGGGCGACCGGCCTCGCCGCCGGGCTCCTCCTCGGCCTCACCCTGTATCTCTCGTACGGGCTGACACTGATCGCCGTGATTGCGGCTGCCGTCCTGCTGCTCGGTACGCGGCGCCTGCGTCCCCTCCCGTACGTGGTCGCCGGGGTCCTCGTCGTCCCGCTCGCGTTCACCCTCGCCGGCTTCGACTGGTGGGAGGCGTACCGCCTGCTGGTGACCCGCTACTACCAAGGGGCCGGTGGCATCCGGCCGTACGGCTACTGGGTGTGGGCGAACCTCGCGTGCACGGTGCTGATCGCGGGCCCGGCGACGGTGGCGGGCCTGCGGCGGGCCGGCGCGGCGCCGGTACGCAAGGACATCCGCGCCCGCCTGCGCACACCCGCGCCCGAATCCCGCCTCGCCCTGCTCGTCCTCGCCGCCCTGCTCGCGCTCCTCATCGCCGACCTCTCGGGCATGAGCAAGGCGGAGACGGAACGCATCTGGCTGCCGTTCGTGATGTGGCTGCTTGCGGCCTGCGCCTTCCTCACCCGTCCCCGCGCCTGGCTGACCGCACAGGCCGCTCTGGCCCTGCTCCTCAACCACCTGCTCCTGACCGGCTGGTGAGGCGAGAGCGGCCCGCGCGGCTCCGAGTGCGGGCGTGCCGTTGGCTCTGAGGTGCCGGTGGCTGACGTCCTGCTGGCCGATGTCCCGCCGGCCGAGAAAAACGCTTGGACTCCGCAGTCGGCGGCACAGGACAATTCGAGTCCTGCCTGCCCGTACTCGCACATCGGCGTCGCCGAGAGCCGCGCGGAGGCTCCGTCTTCGTGCCCCGTCCGTCGGGGACCGGTCCGAGCGAGGTTGGGATGGGAACGACTGAATCGCGCGGGGCTTTACCGGGCAAGGGCTCGGTACTCCTCGCGCTTCGTTATTACGGACGGGAGTTGGCCCGGCTCCGGCGGCTGACGGTGCCCGCGATGCTGCTGCCGGCGCTCGGCAACATCGGCATCAACTACATCGCGCCGCTGGTCATCGCGAAGCTCGTCGGTGAAATCGCCGACGACGCCGATATCGCCATCGGCACGACACTGCCCTACGTCCTTGCCTTCGGGGGTGTCCTGCTGCTCGCGGAGACGCTCTGGCGCATCGGCCTGCACTGCCTGAACCGCGTCGACGCCCTCGGCATCGAGCACCTGTATGTGATCGGCATGGACGAACTGTTCGCCAAGGACGCCGCGTTCTTCCACGACAACTTCGCCGGGTCGCTGACCAAGCGGGTGCTGAGCTTCGCCTCCCGCTTCGAGGACTTCGTCGACACGATGGCGTTCCAGGTCGTGGGCAGTTTCGTACCGCTGGCGTTCGGCTCGGTGGTGCTGTGGCTCTACGAACCGCTGCTCGTCGTAGGGCTGTTGGTGATGATCGCGCTGACGGCACTGTGCGTGGTGCCCCTCATCCGCCGCCGCCAGGCACTGGTCGACCAACGTGAGGAGGCGATCGCCCGGGTGTCGGGGCACGTCGCCGACAGTCTGATGAACATGGACACCGTCCGGGCGTTCGCCGCGGAGGAGCGCGAGGCTGCCGAGCACCGGTCACGCGTCGCGGTGTCGCGGCGGCTCACGCTGAGGTCGTGGGACTACGGCAACCTGCGCATCGACACACTGGTCGCGCCGATGTCCGTGCTGACCAACGCGCTGGGCCTGCTGCTCGCGGTCGCGCTCAGCGGGGGCGGCAACGGCGTCGAGTCGGTCGTGGTCGCTTTCATGTACTACACCAACGCGACCCGGATCATGTTCGAGTTCAATCAGATCTACCGTCGCGTGGAGAGCTCGATGACGGAGGCCGGTCAGTTCACCGAACTGCTGCTGACGCCGCCGACCGTGCTCGACCCGGCAGCGCCGGAGCCGCTGCGGTCCCGGGCCGCAGACGTCCGTTTCGAAGGAGTGACCTTCGCCCACGCGGGCGCGGAACCGCTCTTCGAGGGACTCGACCTGACCGTGCCCAGCGGAGCGAAGATCGGTCTCGTCGGCCGGTCCGGCGGAGGCAAGACCACGCTTGCCAGGCTGCTGCTGCGGATGACGGACATCCACGGCGGCCGGATCCTGATCGGGGGGCAGGACATCAGCAGGCTGCGCCAGGCAGACCTGCGGGGCCTGACCGCCTACGTGCCGCAGGACCCGGCGATGTTCCACCGCTCGCTGCGGGACAACATCGCGTTCGCCCGGCCGGACGCCACCGACGCCGAGATCCGCCGCGCGGCCGAGGCGGCACACGTCACGGAGTTCGCCGATGTGCTGCCGAAAGGCTTCGACACCATGGTGGGCGAGCGAGGTGTGAAGCTGTCCGGCGGGCAGCGCCAGCGGGTCGCGCTCGCCAGGGCGATCCTGCGCGACGCGCCGATCCTGCTGCTCGACGAGGCGACCAGCGCCCTGGACTCCGAGAGCGAGGTCCTCGTCCAGGAGGCGCTGTGGCGGCTCATGGAGGGCCGGACGGCGCTCGTGGTGGCTCACCGGCTGAGCACGGTCGCCAACATGGACCAGCTCGTCGTCCTCGACCGCGGACGGATCGTCGAGCAGGGCACCCACCAGGAGCTGCTTGTCTCGGAAGGCGCCTACGCGAAGCTGTGGCAGCACCAGTCGGGCGGCTTCCTCGACGACAGCCCTGTGCGGGCGGACCTGCGCTGAAGCCGCGCCTGCGGGCTCACTCCACGCTGGCCGTGGCCCGAAGGGCCGCGGTCAGGACAGGCAGCCGACGTGCGCGAGGGCCTGCTTGAGGAGGACTCCCTGTCCGCCCGGCATCTCGTTCTGGACCACCGGCGAGGAAGCCTCCTGGGGGCTGAACCAGACCAGGTCGAGAGCGTCCTGCCGGGGACGGCAGTCGCCGGCCACCGGCACGATATAGGCGAGCGACACCGCGTGCTGGCGGGGATCGTGGAAGGGCGTGGTCCCCTGCGTCGGGAAGTACTCCGCGACGGTGAAGGGCTGCGGGGAGGCCGGGACCCGGGGCAGGGCCACCGGGCCGAGGTCCTTCTCCAGATGGCGCATCAGGGCGTCCCGGACCCGCTCGTGGTGCAGCACCCGGCCGGAGACGAGGGCACGGCTCACCGTCCCGTCCGGGCCGATGCGCAGCAGCAGTCCGATGCTGGTCACCTCGCCGTTGTCGTCGACGCGCACCGGCACGGCCTCGACGTAGAGGATCGGCATACGTGCGCGCGCCAGCTCGAGGTCGTCGGGACTCAGCCAGCCGGGCGTGGTTTCGGTCGTGTCAGCCATTCGTTGATCGTACTTTCCATGGCCCCGCTTGGTGCGCGCCGCTCCAGGTCAGACCCTCCAGGTCGACCGTGACTCGTACCACTTCCGAGCCATGGAGCGGGGTCCTTCGAGCCGCGCGCACCTGTATGCGAAGGGGGCGTCAGGACGACTGGCGTACGAACCGCGCGGTGAGGGTGACGAGGGTCAGCGGCTTGATCATGTTGGCCTGGCTCCAGGTCATGCCGAACTCCTTGCGGTCCACCGGGAGTTCGGCGGTGAGGGTGACGGCGTCCGCCGAGATCTCGGCGGCTTCCGCGGTGAAGGAGAGTGTGCGGCTCACACCGCGCACGGTCAGCTCACCGGTGACCTGGGCGGTGCCGTCGCCGGACGGCGTGACACCGGTGGCGGTGAAGACGAGCGAGGGGTGCTTGTCGACGTCGAAGAAGTCCGCGGAGCGCAGATGCACGTCACGCTTGGTGTTCTTGGTGTCCAGGGAGGCGGCGTCGATCGTGATGCTGCCGTGGGCACCGCCCCCGGCGAGCACCTCGCCCTCGCCGCTGACCTTGGTGAAGACGCCCTTGACGTTGACGAGTCCCCAGATCGTCCTGTTCTGGATGCGGACCGACGTGCCGGCCGGGTCGAGCGTCCAGCGGCCGGGACCGACCTCCGTGAGCGAACCGGAGGAATGGGAGTTCGAGGTGGTGTCGGACATGATCGGTCGGGCCCTTCGAGAGTGATGTTCGGGGGAATCCGCGTGATCCAGGGGCCGGAACCCGTACCTCGTTCACGCGCGGAAGATTGAAGACTCAATATGTCGTCAGCTATTAGGTAGTTAGCGAGATAATAGCTGGGCGGGGTATCCTCGGCAAGCGGGTCGGGACGGTGGATCGGTGGACGGGAGCGAATGCATGGGGGAGACCCAGCAAGCTGCGGGGCGGGTCGAGTGGCCTGCCTCGATGGAGTGCCCCAGTGCCGGCGCGACCGGGTCGCCGAGCGCCGAGGAGGCGGAACTGCTCCAGCGCTGGAACTCCCTGGCGACCGGATTCCGGGAACTGTCGGACCAACTCCTCGGTGACGCGCAGCGCGAGATCGGTCTGCCGCCGTCGTTGCTCGAAGTGCTGTGTTTCCTGGCCACCACTGCGGAGCAGGCGGCCCCGATGCGACTGGTCGCCCAGACGCTCGGGTTCTCCACCGCCGGGACGACCGGAGTCGTCGACAAGCTGGCCGACGCCGGACTCGTCGAGCGCCGGCCGTCGACCTCGGACCGCAGGGTGACGTACGCCGCGCTCACACCGCAGGGCCGCGAGACCGCCACCGCCGCGGCCAGGGTGTTCGCCGACTCGGTGCGCCGCCGCGTCGTGGAACCGCTGGGCGACGAAGGCTTCGCGTCGTTCGCGGGTGCCTTCGTCCGACTGGGACTCGCGGACGATCCGTGTGCCGGAGGAGAGGCGGCGGGGGGCGCCTGACCTCGGGCCCCCGGACGACTGGTCGCGCACCGCAATCACGTCACGGCGATCGACCGGGTGTCACGGAGGCCGGCGCCCGTGCCCGAGAGCGGGCGGGCTGACAGTCGTGCGGTGCCGGTCCGCCAGCGCCCCAGGGGCCAATGGGCGAGACGGTCCTTACGCAAAGAGATACGTGGGCATAACATCGGTCCCCGCATGAACACGATGACGCTCTGGCACATATCTGTCTGGGAGTTCGCAGCGCTCGCCGCCGCGGCCCTGCTCGTCGGTTTCTCGAAAACCGCCGTCAGCGGGGCCAACACGGTCAGCCTGGCGATCTTCGCCGCCGTGCTGCCCGCGCGCGCCTCGACGGGGGTGCTGCTGCCCATCCTCATCGCTGGGGACGTACTGGCGGTGCTCACCTACCGGCGCCATGCCCACTGGCCCACGCTCTGGCGGCTCTTCCCGGCGGTCGCCGTGGGAGTCGTCCTCGGCACGCTCTTCCTGGTGTGGGCCGACGACGGGGTCGTACGCACCTCGATCGGCGCGATCCTGCTGATGATGGCGGCGGTCACCCTGTGGCGCAGGCGGGCCGCCAAGAAGGACGAGGAACCCGAATCGGTGGCGACGCAGACGGGCCGGATCAAGGCCCGTTCCTACGGCGTGCTCGGCGGATTCACCACGATGGTCGCCAACGCGGGCGGCCCCGTGATGTCCATGTACCTCCTGTCGGCGGGCTTCCGGAAGCTCGGCTTCCTGGGCACCGCCGCCTTCTTCTTCCTGATCGTCAATGTGTCGAAGGTGCCGTTCAGCGTGGGCCTTGGCCTGATCGACGGGAACTCGCTGCTCCTGGACGCGGCGCTGGTGGTCTTCGTGCTGCCGGGGGCGGTCCTCGGCAAGTGGGCCGTGAGCCGGATCAACCAGCGGCTCTTCGAGCGACTGGTGATCGGGGCGACGGTGGTGGGCGGAGCGCAGCTGCTGCTGCGCTGACCGTACGCTCGACCCCATGTCCCCCCACGTCCTGGTCCTCGGCGGTACCACCGAGGCACGAGAACTCGCCGGCCTACTGGCGGCGTGCCCCGGAGTGCGGGTGACCACGTCCCTGGCGGGGCGCGTGTCCCGGCCCGGCGCGCTCGACGGAGAAGTGCGGATCGGGGGATTCGGCGGGGCGGACGGTCTGGCCCGGTGGCTGCGCGAGCATCGTGTGGACGCGGTGGTGGACGCGACGCACCCCTTCGCGACGGGCATCACGGCGAACGCTGCTCGGGCTGCGGCGGCGACCGGCGTTCCGGCTGTGGCGCTGCGCCGCCCCGGCTGGCGCCCCGGCCCCGGCGATCGCTGGCACTCGGTGGCCTCCCTGGGCGAAGCCGCCGCGCTGCTCCCGGAGTTGGGCCGCCGGGTCTTCCTCACCACGGGCCGCCTGGGCCTCGCGGCCTTCGCGGAGCTGCCCGAACTCCATTTCCTCGTCCGTTCGGTCGAGCCGCCCGAGCCTCCGCTTCCCCCGGACGCGGAGGTGCTGCTGGCGCGCGGTCCGTTCACGGTGGACGGCGAGAAAATCCTGCTGCGGGAGCATCGCATCGACGTCCTGGTGACCAAGGACAGCGGGGGAGAGGCGACGGCGGGGAAACTCGCGGCCGCACGTGACCTGGGGCTGCCGGTGGTTCTCGTACGCCGCCCGCCCCTTCCGGACGGCGTCAGCGCGGTCCCGGACGTCTCGTCGGCCCTCGCCCGACTGGACCTCGGCGCGAGCTGACGGGCGCGCCAGCTGGGTGCCCGACCGGACCTCGGCGCGAGCTGACGGGCGCGTCAGCTGGGTGCGTCAGCCGGTTGCGGCGGAGGCGGGCTGGAGCTGCCGGCCGGGCGGCCATCCATTGGTCAGGTCCTCGACCAGCAGGCGCTTGGCGATGGAGTCGACGGCGGCGCGCAGGTCCTCGCCCGACGGGCGGCCGATGTCCTGCTCCACACGCTGGGCGAGCCAGGTGCCCCACGCCCTGCCGATGAGCTGCGCCTCCCGCTCGCCCGCCGCGGTGTGCGAGAAGAGTGAACCGTCGCGGGTGAGGTAGCCCTCCTCGACCATACGGTCGAAGACCGGCACCAGAACCTCCGGAGGCAGCCGGCGCCGGGCGGCGATCAGCCCGAGACTCGCATGGCCGACCAACCGGGTGAACAGCTCCACCTGCATCACGGCCCACGCCCCGGCCACATCGAGGCGGGTGTCGGAATCGGTGACGATACGGCGCGCGGTGTCGAGCTCCGTACCGCCGATGATCTTTCCGACCGAGGCTTCCAGGACCCGCTGCGAGTCGGCGCTGGAGGGGGACGCGAAGCCCTCACCCATGTCGGTCGAGCCCATTCGCGCGCTGTCACGCAACTGCACCTGCTTGAGGAACAGGGCCACGAAGAAGCCGAGGACCGCTACCGGGACCGTCCAGAGGAAGACGGTCTGGAGCGTGTCGGCGTACGCCCTGACGAGGGGTTCGGCCGCCGCCGACGGCAGTCTGTTCAGCGCTTCCGGGCTCTGCGAGGCCTGGGCGATCGCGGCCGGATCCGCCGCGCCGGTGCGGGTGGCCTCCGCGACCCCGTCGGTCAGGTTCGGCTTCAGAGAGTTGGTGTAGATCGTGCCGAAGACGGCTGTCCCGAAAGAGCTGCCCAGCGTACGGAAGAACGTGACGCCGGAGGTCGCGGTGCCGAGGTCGGCGTAGAGCACGGTGTTCTGCACGGCGATGGTCAGCACCTGCATGGACAGCCCGATCCCGGTGCCCAGCACGAACATGTACAGCGACTCCAGCCAGGCGCTGGAGTCCGGGCCCATCAGCGAGAGCAGATAGAGCCCCACCGCCATCACCAGTGAGCCGGCGATGGGGAAGATCCGGTACCGGCCGGTCCTGCTGACCACGTTGCCGCTGAAGACGGAAGCGATGAGCAGGCCGATGACCATGGGCAGCGTACGGACGCCGGAGACCGTGGCCGAGTCGCCGTCGACGTACTGCAGATAGGTCGGCAGGAACGTCATCGCACCGAGCATCGCGAAGCCCACGATGAAGCTGAGGATCGAGCAGACCGTGAAGACGGGGTTGGCGAACAGGCGCATCGGCAGGGTCGGCTGGGCAGCGCGGGTCTCGGCCCAGCAGAACAGGCCGAGCGCGATCACACCGCCCACGAACAGGCCGATGATCGTGCCCGAGCCCCACGCGTACTCGTTGCCGCCCCAACTGGTCGCCAGGATCAGTGCGCTGGCACCGATCGCGACGAACGCGATGCCCAGATAGTCGATGACGGGGCGGACCGCCGACTTCACGACGGGAATGGTGCGGGCCGCGGCGATGACGACGACGATCGCGATCGGCACGTTGACGTAGAAGGCCCAGCGCCAGGTCAGATGGTCCGTGAACAGACCGCCGAGCAGCGGTCCGATGACGGTGGCGACGCCGAAGACGGCACCGATCGCGCCCTGGTACTTGCCACGCTCCCGAAGCGGGATGACATCCGCGATCAAGGCCATGGCGGTGACCATCAGACCCCCCGCACCGACGCCCTGGACCGCGCGCCAGAGGATGAGCATCGTCATGTTCGGCGAGAGGCCGCACAGGAAGGAACCGGTGATGAAGATGATCGCCGAGGCCTGGAAGACCACCTTGCGGCCGAACAGGTCACCGAACTTGCCGACCAGGACTGTGGCGACGGTCTCCGCCAGCAGGTACGCCGTCACCACCCACGACATGTGCGCCGCGCCGCCGAGATCCGACACGATCGTCGGCAGGGCGGTGCCCACGATCGTCTGGTCCAGGGCCGCGAGAAGCATGCCCAGCATGATCGTCACGAAGACGACATTGCGGCGCCGCTTGTCCAGCACCGGCGGTGCGGGCGTCTCCGCGGCGGGCGGCACGGTTTCCTCGGTGGTCGTCACATTCGTCACTTTCACACCGGAGTGATCCAGGTGCATGCGGGACGACCCGCCCGGCGTACAGGCCCCGCAGCTGCCGAACGTGCTACCCCTTCGGGTGCCTGCGCAGCAGGTAAGTGTCCATGATCCATCCCTTGCGCTCGCGGGCCTCGGCGCGCAGCCGCTCGATACGGGGGCCCGCCTCGGCTATGGGGCCCGAGGCGAGGATTTCGTCGGGAGTGCCTATGTAGGCGCCCCAGTAGATGTCGATGTCCTCGTCGGCGTACTGCCGGAAGGCCTGGTGGGCGTCGAGCATGACGACCACGTCGTCGACGCCGTCCGGGAAGCCCTCCGCGAGGCGGCGGCCGGTGGTGATCTGAACGGGCCGGGCGACCCGGTTGAGGCCCGTCCGGTGCCGGGCGACGAGCGCGGACACACTGCTGATGCCGGGCACCACGTCGTACGTGAACGACACCCCGCCCCGCTCCAGGATCTCCTCCAGGATCCCGAGCGTGCTGTCGTACAACGACGGGTCGCCCCACACCAGGAAGGCGCCGCTCTCCTCCTCGCCCAGCTCCTCGGAGATCAGGCGCTGGTAGATCTCGGCCCGGGCGCTGCGCCAGTCTCCGACCGCCGGCGAGTACGCCGAGCCCCCGGCGGTCCGGTCGCGGTCCGGGTCGCGCGCCTCGACCAGCCGGTACGTCCCCTCGGGTATGTGCGCGTCGAGAATGTCGCGGCGCAGCTGGACGAGGTCGGCCTTCACCTCGCCCTTGTCCAGGATGAAGAACACGTCGGTGTCCCTCAGCGCCTTGACCGCCTGAAGCGTGAGCTGGTCGGGGTCACCCGCCCCGATCCCGATGACATGAATCTTTCGCACACCCAGAGTCTGCCGCACACCACCGACAGTGGATCCACCGCACCGGGGGAGGGAGGGCGCTCGGCTTCGTCACGGCCGGCGTCCGCGCAGCCGCGGCGCCCAGGCCGTCGCGCTGATCGCCGTACCGTCCCGCTCCACGGCTCCCGCCAACTCCCTTGCCCAGGAGCCCAGCTCCGCGAGCACCATCCCGTAAGGACGTGCCCGGCCGGTCCCCGCAGCCCACTCCTCCACCGCCCCGGCACCGCGCCGCAGCAGCCGGGCACCGCCCGTCGTATTGCCCCTCGCCGCGTGCGTGAGCCCCACCGCGAGCTGGGCCAGTCCCCGCCACAGCGCACGCTCCTCCTCGGGCCCGGCCTTCCAGGCGTCCTCGAACACCTCGTGCGCGTGGAACGGTTTACCCCCGTCCAGCAGCGCCTGCGCCTCGGCGACGGTCTCCTCGGGGCTGCGTACGAGACCCTCGGGCTGCCGCTCCACCCCGTCCGCGCCGTACGGCAGTGGCCGCCCCAGACCGTCACGCGGCCGGGCATTGCGCGCCCGCCCGTGCGGGTCCCGGTCCCGCCCGCCGTCCTGCCGAACCTCAGATGCCCCGCTCATACCCCGATTGTCGCGCGCTCGCGCCATTAACGGAGCAGCCCTTGGGTGGGGTAAAGTTCTGTTCGCACGATCACGCGGTTCACCGCTGGTCGGACGCATCGGGACGTGGCGCAGCTTGGTAGCGCACTTGACTGGGGGTCAAGGGGTCGCAGGTTCAAATCCTGTCGTCCCGACGGTGCGAAGGGTCTTCGCAGGCGAGAGCCTGCGGGGGCCCTTTTCGTGTGCCGTTTCCGGTCGTCGGGGTGGGCATGGGCCCCACCGGTTGGTCCGGAGACGGACACGGCCTGACCGTCGGGCCGCAGAACTGCCGCCTCCGTTGCCCGCGGCGGCGATGGCCGAGAGGCCGTCGGCCGCGCCTTGGAGCCCCCGTCGCCGGAAGCGTCCGCTTCGAACGCCGCCTGTTCCGGGCGGTGTTCGCGATCGCTGGTCAAGGTGGGCATGGGCGCCTTCTCGACACGCCGCGGCCCGAGTCGTGTCACCGGTGACCCACGCGTCGCACCGGCCGCGTCACCAGGCACGAGAGGAAGATCACGCCAGGTGACGCGGTCTTGGCCATGCACGCGACACACGGTACCGTCGGTCCGTTATCGACGACGGCGAGACGGAAGCCGGTGAGAATCCGGCACGGTCGCGCCACTGTAAATGGGACGCCCCTTGGGGCGCACCCGGAGTCAGACCCGTGGCCGTCGTCATGTGCACCACCGAGATGGGACGCGAACTCCCAGAGGAGGTCCTGCCATGGCGCAGCATGTCGCCCAGCCGACAACCACCCCCGTCATCCCGGCCAAGCTGCCGCTCAAGGACATCGCCCCCTGGGCGGTCTTCTTCGGCATCCTGATGCTGGTCCTGTTGTACTTCGTCGGCGCTGAGCAGGGCGCCACCTCCGTCGTCTCCGGCGAGGAAGTCCACGAGTGGGTGCACGACGCCCGCCACCTCCTCGGCTTCCCCTGCCACTGACGAAGGACGCCGCGCGCCTGATGAACTCCGCAACAGTAAGAAACCTTCTCGTGCGGGGCATGCTCGCCGGCCTCGGCGCCGGTGTGCTCGCCCTGATCGTCGCCTACTTCCTCGGTGAGCCGAGCGTCGACAGCGCGATCAGCTTCGAGGAAGCCCATGCCTCGGGCCACGACCACGGCCACGAGGTGGAACTCGTTTCCCGCAGCCTCCAGTCCACTGCCGGCCTCGCCACCGGTGTGCTGATCTACGGGGTGGCCTTCGGCGGCATCGCCGCCCTCGCCTTCTGCTTCGCGCTCGGCCGCGTGGGCCGGTTCAGTGCGCGGGCGACGGCGCTGCTCCTGTCGGGGGCCGCGCTGCTCGCGGTGTACGTCGTGCCGTTCCTCAAGTACCCGGCCAACCCGCCCGCCGTCGGCAACGGCGACACCATCGGCAAGCGGACCACCCTCTACCTGCTGATGATGGTGCTCAGCGTGCTCCTCGTCGTCGCCGCCACCATCCTGGGCAAGTGGCTCGCCCCGAAGGCGGGCACCTGGTACGCCACCGTCTCGGCGGTGGCCGCCTTCGCCGTGGCGATCGGACTGGCGTACGCGTTCCTGCCCGTCGTCCAAGAGGTGCCGGCCGACTTCCCGGCCACCGTGCTGTGGCGCTTCCGCGTCTCGGCGCTTGCCATCCAGATCACCCTGTGGGGCGGCTTCGGCCTGGTGTTCGGCGAACTGGCCGAGCGGTTGCTCCATCCCAAACCTGCGCAGGCCGCAGCGGGACGGCCGGTAGCCGCCGCCAACTGACCTGACCCGTCACACGAGCCAGGGCCCACGGAATCCTCCGTGGGCCCTCTCGCGTTTTCGGCTGTCGACCAACTCCGCTGCGGGATCCGCGGACAGATCCTCATCGCAGGGGGTTGGTTCAGGAGCCTTTGCCGCCGAAGGCCCCGAGAATACGTTCGGCCGCGAGTGTGGCCGTCAACTCGCCCTCCCTGACCTGCTGTTCGAGGGCAGGTGTGAGGGCTCGTACGGCCGGATCGGCGTGCAGACGGCCCAGGAGTTCGTCGCGGACCATCGTCCAGGTCCAGTCGACCTGCTGGTCACGGCGTTTGGCGGCGAGCCGGCCGGTCGAGTCGAGGAGTGTGCGGTGCTGTTCGAGGCGGTCCCAGACCGTGTCCAGACCGGCAGACTCGCGGGCGCTGCAGCTCAGCACGGGAGGCGCCCAGGCCCCGTCCTTGCCGTGCATGAGCCGGAGCGCGCCCGCCAACTCCCGTGCGGCAGCCTGCGCGTCGCGTTCGTGCGGTCCGTCCGCCTTGTTGACGGCGATCACGTCGGCGAGTTCCAGGACGCCCTTCTTGATGCCCTGGAGCTGGTCGCCGGTGCGGGCGAGGGTCAGCAGGAGGAAGGAGTCGACCATGTTCGCGACGGCCGTCTCGGACTGGCCGACGCCGACCGTCTCCACCAGCACCACGTCGTAGCCCGCGGCTTCCATCACCACGATCGACTCGCGTGTCGCTTTGGCGACCCCACCGAGTGTGCCGGCGGTGGGGGAGGGCCGGATGAAGGCCGCGGGGTCGACGGCCAGGCGTTCCATCCTCGTCTTGTCGCCCAGGATCGAACCGCCCGTACGGCTGGAGGACGGGTCCACCGCCAGCACCGCCACCCGGTGACCGAGCGCGGTCAGCATCGTGCCGAAGGCGTCGATGAACGTCGACTTGCCCACGCCCGGTACTCCACTGACGCCGATCCGCCGGGCCCGGCCGCTGTGCGGGAGCAGCTCGGTCAGCAACTCCTGGGCCAGGGCCCGGTGCCCGGGCCGGGTGGACTCGACGAGGGTGACGGCGCGCGCGACGAGCGCGCGCTTCCCGTCGAGTACGCCCTTGACGTAGGTGTCGAGTTCGATCACAGGTCGTGCCCGAGGTCGGCAGAGAGCCGCTGGACGAGGTCGTACGCCGCGTCGGGGATCACCGTCCCGGGCGGGAACACGGCGGCCGCTCCCATCTCCAGCAGGGTCGGCACGTCCTGAGGAGGGATCACCCCGCCCACGACGATCATGATGTCCTCGCGGCCCTCCGCCGCCAGCTCCTCCCGCAGCGCCGGTACGAGGGTGAGATGGCCGGCGGCCAGTGAGGACACCCCGACGATGTGCACGTCCGCCTCGACGGCCTGGCGGGCCACCTCGCCCGGGGTCTGGAACAGCGGGCCGACGTCCACGTCGAAGCCGAGGTCGGCGAAGGCGGTGGCGATCACCTTCTGCCCGCGGTCGTGACCGTCCTGGCCCATCTTGGCGACCAGGATGCGCGGGCGGCGGCCCTCGGCCTCCCCGAAAGCGTCCACGAGCGTGCGTGTGCGGTCCACGGACGGGGACTCGCCGGCTTCGTTGCGGTACACACCGGAGATCGTACGGATCTGGCCCGCGTGCCGCCCGTACACCTTCTCCAGGGCGTCGGAGATCTCCCCGACGGTGGCCTTGGCACGGGCCGCGTTCACCGCCAGCTCCAGCAGGTTCCCCTCGCCGCCGGCCGCCCGGGTCAACGCGTCCAACGAGTCCTGGCAGACCCGCTCGTCGCGCTCCGCCCGCAGCCGCCGCAACTTCTCGATCTGCTGAGTCCGTACGGAGGAGTTGTCGACCTTGAGGACATCGATCTTCTCGTCCGTCTCCACCCGGTACTTGTTGACGCCGATGACCGGCTGGCGCCCCGAGTCGATCCGGGCCTGGGTGCGGGCCGCGGCCTCCTCGATGCGCAGCTTGGGGATGCCCGCGTCGATGGCCTTGGCCATGCCGCCGGCCGCCTCGACCTCCTCGATGTGCTGCCAGGCCCGGCGCGCGAGGTCGTACGTCAGCTTCTCCACGTACGCGCTGCCGCCCCAGGGGTCGATCACCCGGGTCGTGCCCGACTCCTGCTGGATCAGCAGCTGCGTGTTGCGGGCGATGCGCGCCGAGAAGTCGGTGGGCAGGGCGAGTGCCTCGTCCAGCGCGTTGGTGTGCAGCGACTGGGTGTGGCCCTGGGTGGCCGCCATCGCCTCCACGCACGTACGCGTGACGTTGTTGAACACGTCCTGCGCCGTCAGCGACCAGCCGGAGGTCTGCGAATGGGTGCGCAAGGACAGGGACTTGGGGTTCTGCGGGTCGAACTGCCTGACCAGCTTCGCCCACAGCAGGCGCGCCGCCCGCATCTTGGCGATCTCCATGAAGAAGTTCATGCCGATCGCCCAGAAGAAGGACAGCCGAGGCGCGAACGCGTCCACATCCAGGCCGACTTCGCGCCCCGCCCGGATGTACTCCACACCGTCCGCGAGCGTGTACGCCAGCTCCAGGTCGGCCGTCGCGCCCGCCTCCTGGATGTGATAGCCGGAGATCGAGATGGAGTTGTAGCGCGGCATCCGCTGCGAGGTGAAGGCGAAGATGTCGGAGATGATCCGCATCGACGGCTTCGGCGGATAGATGTACGTGTTGCGGACCATGAACTCTTTGAGGATGTCGTTCTGGATGGTCCCGGCCAACTTCTCGGGCGGTACGCCCTGTTCCTCGGCCGCCACGATGTAGAGGGCGAGTACGGGGAGCACGGCGCCGTTCATCGTCATCGATACGGTCATCCTGTCCAGCGGGATGCCGTCGAAGAGCTGGCGCATGTCGTAGATGGAGTCGATGGCGACGCCCGCCATGCCGACGTCGCCCGTCACGCGCGGGTGGTCGCTGTCGTAGCCGCGGTGAGTGGGCAGGTCGAAGGCGACCGACAGACCCTTCTGACCCGCCGCCAGGTTGCGCCGGTAGAAGGCGTTGGACTCCTCGGCCGTGGAGAATCCCGCGTACTGGCGGATCGTCCAGGGCTGGTTGACGTACATCGTCGGGTACGGCCCGCGCAGGAACGGGGCCATGCCCGGATACGTGTCCAGGAAGTCCAGGCCCTCCAGGTCACGGCCGGTGTACAGCGGCTTGACCGCGATGCCTTCCGGCGTCTCCCAGAACGCCTCGTCGCCACCGAGCGCCTTGCGCCACTCGTCCGTGCCGCCGTCGGCGGTGGGCGTCCCCAGTTCGATTCCGGAGAAGTCGGGGATTCCCATCAGGACACTCCCATGCGGTCGAGGGTGGCGGAGAGCACGGCGACGGCGTCGCAGCCCGTGAAGACGTACGCGTCGACATCTGTGTACTGCCCGGGACGGCCGGCCAGGAACACATGCCGGGCGCCCGCGGCCCTGAGCGCCTGGGCCGTGCTCCCGGCCTTCTCCTCGTAGAGCGCGTCGCTGGAGCACAGACAGACCTCGGTGGCGCCGCTGTCCTCGAACGCGCCCTCCGAGACCGCCTCGATTCCGCCGGCCTGGAACAGGTTGGCGGCGAAAGCCGTGCGAGCGGTGTGGGCCGCGGCGGGCCCGATGGCCGCCAGATACACCCGCGGCCGGGTTCCGGTGGCGGCGAGGTGGGCGTCCGAGCGGGCGCGCAGAACTTCGTATGCCTCGTCGCGTCGCACTCGCGGAAGTCCGCCGGTCGGCGGCTCGGGAGCGGGCTCGCGCTCCACGAGACGCTCGGCGAGATTCGGGAACTCGCTGACGCCGGTGATGGGTTCGCGCCGCTTGGCCAGCTTCGCGCTGCGCGCCGCCCAGGTGGTCGCGAGGTCCTGGCCGAGGCGGCCCGAGCGCAGGGCGGTCGCCTGGCCGCCCGTGCGCTCGATCCCCTGGAAGAACTCCCAGCCCGCGTGGGCGAGTTCGTCCGTCAGCCGTTCCACGTACCAGGAGCCACCCGCCGGGTCGATCACCCGCGCCAGATGCGACTCCTCGACCAGGATCGTCGAGGTGTTGCGGGCGATGCGGCGCGCGAACGCGTCCGGCAGGCCCAACGCGTGATCGAAGGGCAGCACCGTGACGGCGTCGGCGCCGCCGACCCCGGCGGCGAGTGTGGCGACGGTCGTGCGCAGCATGTTCACCCACGGGTCGCGGCGCGACATCATCACCGGCGAGGTCACCGCGTGCTGTACCTGAGCGCCCGCGCCCGGCGCTCCGCACGCCTCGGCGACCCGGGCCCACAGCCGTCGGGCCGCGCGGAGCTTGGCGATGGTCAGGAACTGGTCGGCGGTGGCCGCGTACCGGAAGGCCAGCTGGCCACAGGCCTGTTCGACGGTCAGCCCCGCCTCGGTCAGCGCTCGCAGATACGCGACACCCGTCGCAAGGGAGATGCCCAGCTCCTGCCCGGCCGAGCCGCCGGCCTCGTGGTACGGCAGGGCATCCACGGTCAACGCCCGCAGTCCCGGATACTCCTCGGCGCACAGTCGCGCGAGACCGGCGACCGGCGCGAATTCCAACGCTTCACCCGTACGGGCCTCGTGGCCCAGCGGGTCCGCGCCGAGACTGCCGCGCGCCGCGTCTTTGGCGACGCCTCGCTCCTCGTACAGCCGCAGCAACTCGCGCGCCGCGGACTCGACTTCACGTCCCGCGTCGAGGGCGACGGGCGCCAGGTCGAGGTAGACGCCGTCGAGTGTGCGGCCGAGGGAGGACACGGGGATCCCGTTCTCGCCGACGACCAGCCAGAGTGAGGTGACGCCGTTCTCCAGGTCCCCGAGCACCGCTGTGCTGTCGGGCGACGAGTGCTGTTGCCGTACGTCCCAGCCGCCGGCCGTGCTTCCCTCGGGCCGACCGCCTCGTACGAAGGGGGTGAATCCCGGAAATCCGGGATCCGGAGCCTCGTCGTGCGTCGTGTACAGGGGCCGGGTGGTGAGGCCGTCCTCCAGTGGGGTGGACAGCGCGGCTTCGGCCGCGGCGCCCGAGACGTCCTTGCCCGACTTGCGCAGCACGCCTTCCACGAGACTCTGCCACTGCTCATGGGATGCGGAGGGGAACTCGGCGGCGAGCGATAGCCCGTCGTTGGGCAGGACTGTCATGCTCGGATGCTAGGTCAGATCGCTTGAGAGGGAGCAGAGGACAAGGCTGTGACCTTGCCCTCGCCTGATCTGTGACCCCGGTCTCATCGACCATGACCGGTGCGGCGACGGCCGGAAACGTCCCCGTGTCCGGCCATCTCACCTCGCACGGCCGTGCTCCGCAGGTGCGCCGGCACGGCCCACCACTGGTCCGGGCGGTCCACCACCACGGCGTTCGGACCCGTCTCCAGGAACCGGTCGAGGCGCAGGAGGTACGCGGCGATGCCCGCCGCGCCCTGCATCCACGTCGTGCCGGGCGGCAGCAGGGGCGGGTCCTGACGGTGTTCGAGGAAACGCCAGCGGACGCCTGCCGTGTCCCTGACGGCTCGCTCCACCAGCGCGTCGCCCATCGTGCGCGCTGCCCTCGCGTAGGTGTCCGCGCGCGCTGTTCCCTCGCAGGCCTGCGCCGCGTCCAGCAGGATGTCTCCCACCCCCGCCGTTCCGCAGCAGCGGCCGTCGTTGTCCCAGAAGCCGGGGCGCAGGCGCTGCGGGACTCCCGAGCCGAGGATCGAGGTCAGGCAGCGGTGCCGCAGCTCGTCGACCCCGTGTCCCGCCACCTCGCTCACGCCCGCGTGCGACAGGGCCGAGAACAGGTGAGAGGTGCCCGCCGGACCGTGGCACCAGGTGTACGTCACCGGTTCCACCTCCCGCTTGGACGGCGGGATGGTGTGCGGGACGATGAAGCCGCCGTCCTGCAACGAGCCCACGGACAGGACGTGTCGGGCTCCCAGTACGGCGGCCTCGACGAAGTCCTCCCGGCCGAGCGCCGCACCCGCCGTCGCCAGCGCCGACGCCACCCCGGCAGTGCCGTGCGAGTAGTTCGGCGCCCGCGACTGCGTGCTCGCCCCGATACCCCAGTCCAGTCCCGCCTCCGTACGGTCCGCCACCCGCAGCAGGGCCTCGCAGCCCGTCGTCGCGATCCCCTCCGCGAACTCACCGCCCGCCCAGACCGCCGTCAGCACCACTCCCGCGGTGCCCATGATGATGTCGTTCAGGGGTGCGTCCGAACCCGGTTCGAACTCGACTGTCGTCTTCCAGCCTTCGGGTGTCGCCAGGGCGGAAAGCCGTCGCAGCGCGACCGCTTCCCTGCCGGGGTCCAGCAGCTTCAGCGCCAGGACATCGCCCGCCAGCCCGACGTACAGCGAAGGTTCCGTCGTGTCCTGCTCCCGGGCCGACAGCCTGGCCACGATTCCCGCGGCCAGACTCCGCTCCCTCTCGCTCAGCTCCCGGTACCGCGCGATCTCCGCCAGCACGGGGGCCAGGCCCGCGATGCCCGAGTACAAGGTGTCGCGGTCCTCCGTCGGTCCCTCGTCCTTGGCATCGTCCGGCACCGTCTCCGGCAGCCAGGGCCCCTCGCCGTCCCGCACCTGGTCCAGTACCCACGACCAGGCCGCCTCGCCCAGCTCCCGATATCCGCCGCTCACCGTCACCCCGCCACGCTACCTGTGGGGTCTCCGCCGGGTTTCATCGGTCAGTGTCGGCACGGCGTACGGAAGTCGGCGCGACATGTCCAGCACGATCCCGCACATTGATCTGGCGAGCTCAGCGCCGGGCGAGGCGGCTCGCAGGTGCTACGCGGCTACCTGGCACGGTCGTCGCGGGACGCGGGGGAGGGTCTGTCAGCCCGTCTCGGGAGTGGACGGCACGTCCGCCACTTCGGTACTGCGGGACGCCAACAGGGTGGAGAGCTCGCGCAGTTCCGCCTCCGCGCGTCCGACCGGTACGCCGGCCGCGGTCAGCGCTGCGATCGCCGTAGCCGTGCCGTCGTCCTGCCAGGCACCGGAGTTGACGCTCTCCAGCAGTGAAAGGGACAGCGCCTCCAAGGCCGAACTCAGCACGGGCGCCGGGACGTTGCTGTGGAAGGCGCCGTACGACTGGCCGCGTTCCAGGATCGCGGTGACCGTCTCACGGGCGGGGGCAAGTACCTCGGACACGCGTTCCGCTCCCAGGTCGCGTCGAGCCAGCCCGATCAGCATCCGGTAGCGGTCGCCGACCGGCCAGATCGCCAGGACGAATCTGGCCAGGGCACGCTCGGGTGGGTCGGTCGGCGTGCCCGCACGCTCGACCGCCTCGCGCAGGGACTGCGACACCTCTTCCGCCACCGCCTCCAGGAGGGCGGGGCGTCCAGGGAAGTGCCCGAAGACTGTACGCCGCACCACGCCCGTGGCCTGAGCGATCTCCTCGATCGTGGCGTCCGGGTTCTTGCCCAGCTCCTGTTGCGCCACGGCCAGGATGCGCTCGCGGTTGGCGCGGGCGTTGCGTCTCCTGGGCTCGGGAGCGGCGGTCATGGCCATGGCGGAACCTCGATGGTCGGTGCGTGCCCGGGCGGACGGATTCCGCAGGCACATGATCAGTCACTCGCAATTCTGCGCATCACCGGGCAATCGAGCAATCCGCTGCCCGGCCCCGTCCCCGGGGCTTTGGGCCGTCGGGGGGCGCCTGCCTGACGTCCCCGGCCCGCAGGGCCCGCTTGCCCGGGCGGCCCCAGTCGTTCCCTAGGCCTCTTTGGGCGCTCCCCGGCGCCCTCGAAGGTGGCCGGCAGTCCCCCGGCCGTCAGGCGTCGCTCTCCGACGATCCGTCCATCCTGAAGGTGACGTCCCGGCCCGACAGTCTCGCGGTGAGGCCCGACGAGTTCGTGGAGATGCTGTCCAGGGTCAGTCCGTGCGGGATGTTCCGCAGGGGGACCGGCTTGGCGAAGATGTCGTTGATCAACTGCCTCGCGGGGTCGGGCAGGTGATCCGAACCGATGCGCACATCCTCGAAGGCGATGCTGGTGGGCCCTCCCTTGGCGACCCTCGCGCTGACCTGGAACTGCCCCAGCAGCGGCGCCTCCACGGTCGCGACGACCCGCCCGGGGGCGGTACCTGCCTTCACCTCGATGCCCAGCGCGTCGGAGATGTCCCGGTAGGTGACGAGCGCCGTCGCTGTCGTGGAGTCGGCCTGAGCGGTGTCCGCGTCCGAGTTCCGCTTGAGGTTCGTCATGTGGACGTCCAGCTCCGCCACGGCGATCGGGTTCGCCGAGTCCGCCGGGATGTGCTGCGCGGAGATGTCGACGCGGTCGAGAGTTCCGCCGGCCAGCTGGGTGATGACGGGACGATCTCGTATCCGGACCTGTGCCGTGGCGCCGGTCGCGTCCTCGAAGGCCTGGGCAGTTCGCCATTCGGTGAACTTGAGTGCTGTGAAATCGGCGCCGACGGTCAACAGTGGGATGGCCGCGAGCACGGGGAGGATGACGCGGCGTCGCCGCCAGAACTGCCGCGGGCGGCGGGCTGTGTCTGTACTGGGCATGGGTGGCGTCCCCCCGCGTTGTAGCGCACGTACTTGCCAGTGACTGAGCAAGTTAGCTTGATGCTCGCTTATGTGTAAATAGGTGCTGCGCGCTGGTGGTCGGTCGGCCGCGGCCCGGCGGTGGAGTGGGTGCCCACCGGGCCGCGGCCTTCACGTCGACCGGCTTGTGCAGCCGGTGCGACTCCGGGACCCTACGGCCTCCCCAGGCGTCGGGTCCCGGTGCGCGCCCGTCCCCACCGGCGCGCGTTCCGGTTGCACGGTCATGCGCTGTGCGTGTCATGTCGCCGGAACATGTCGCCATAGTTGCACGGCAATGAGCAAGAAGCTAATCTGCACATCACTGAGCAAGTAAGTGCTTTTGAGCTATGAAGGAAGCTGGCATGCGTCTCTTTGTGTCGACCCCTGTCGACCGCACGGCGGGCCGACTTTCCCGAGCCGAGGCTCCTGCGGCGACGGGCTGACGGTCCCCAGTCAGGACTCCCGTGGCGCCGGGTCGGCGTTCCCCCGGATGGCCTCCCCTCCTCGCGGTGGGCCGATGGCGAGCCGACAGTGGGCGGAGAGCGCGGATCCGGGCTCTCCGCCCATCGGTCACTGCGCGCAACGGTCGAGCCCCTCGGCCTTCGGCGCAGGCTGGTCCTTCACGTCCGGGAGCAAGCGTGTCCGTCTATCTGTTCCGCCTGGCCCGATGGGCGTTCCGGCGCCGCCGACTCGTCCTCGCCCTGTGGATCCTGGCTGCCGGAACCGCGATCACCCTCTCGGTCGTCGGCGGAGGCAAGACCGACGACACCTTCACGGTCCCCGGGACCGAGTCGCAGCGCGCCACCAACCTCCTCAAGGAGAAGCTGCCCGCGCTGAGCGGCGGCCAGACGCAGATCGTGTTCGCGACCCACGGCGACACCAAGGTCACCGACTCCTCCTACAAAGCAGGCATCGAGGCCTCGGTCGACGCGCTGCAGAAGGTGCCGCAAGTAGGCCTGGTCACCGACCCGTTCGCGTCGAAGGCGATCTCCAAGAACGGCAATGTCGCCCTGGGGTCGGTGCAGTACGACGCCCAGCCGACCGACGTGAAGGAATCGACCCTGGACGCGGTCGAGGCCGCCGTCGTCCCGGCGCGGAACGCGGGCGTGGACGTCGAGTACTCCGGAAGTGTCTACCCGGGCTGGAACCAGACGATCTCGGAACTGCCCGAACTCATCGGCCTGTTGGTCGCCTTCGTGATCCTTACGATCACGTTCGGCGCCTTCGTCGCCGCCGGGCTGCCGATCCTCACCGCCGTCATCGGCATCGTCGTCACCCTCATGAGCGTCTCCGCCCTGGCGTCGGTCATGACGATCGCCTCGACCTCGACGACCGTGGCCACGATGCTCGGACTGTCCTGCGGCATCGACTACGGCCTGTTCATCCTGGCCCGGCACCGCAACAACCTGCTCACCGGCATGAGCATCGAGGACTCGGTCGCCCTGGCCGCCGGCACGGCGGGCAGCTCGGTCGTCTTCGCCGCGCTCACCGTGATGATCGCGCTGTGCGGGCTCGCCGTGGTCGGCATTCCGTTCCTGACCGTGATGGGTTTCGCCGCGGCGGGAGCCGTACTGATCGCCCTGCTCATCGCCCTGACGCTGATGCCCGCCATGCTGGGCTTCGCCGGGAACAAGGTGGCGAGATTCATCAGTACGCCGCTTCGCCAGGGGCACCACGAGAGCGTCGCCCAGATCGCTGCCAACGAACCGGAGCGCACCTTCGGGGCCGGCTGGGCGCGGTTCGTGGTGCGTTGGCGGGTGCCACTGCTGATCGGCGGGATCGCCTTCCTCGTGGTGCTCGCGCTGCCCGCCACCAGGATGGACCTCGGACTGCCGGGCGCATCGTCGAAGCCGAAGAGCGACACCTCGCGCAAGGCCTACGACCTCACCACGGCCAACTTCGGCGCCGGCTTCAACGGTCCGCTCCTGGTGGTCGCCGACGGTGTCCCGAACGACTCGGCGGCCACCCCCATCACCGACCGGCTGGCCAAGATTCCCGGCGTCGTGGCCGCCGCGCCGATGGCGGTGGACAACGGAGTCGCCGTCATCCGGGTGACCCCGAGCACCGGTCCCAACGACGACGCCACCACCGACCTCGTGAACGGAATCCGCGACGACCGGGCCGAGATCGCCGGTGACTCCGGGGCCCAGATCCTGGTCGGCGGCACCACCGCCTCCAACATCGACGTGTCGAGCAAACTCTCCTCGGCGCTGCCCGTCTTCCTGGTCGTCGTGGTCGGTCTGGCGTTCATTCTGCTGACGATCGCGTTCCGCACCATTCTCGTGCCGATCAAGTCGATCATCGGGTTCCTGCTGTCGGTGGCCGCCGCCTTCGGCGCGCAGGTCGCGATGTTCCAATGGGGCTGGGGGCAGCACCTGTTCGGTATCACGCCCAGTCAGACCATCAGCTTCCTGCCCCTTCTGATGCTCGCGATCATCTTCGGACTCTCCAGCGACTACGAGGTGTTCGTCGTCTCCCGCATCAAGGAGGACTTCACCAAGAACGGCGAGGCCGTCAGGGCGGTGGAGCGCGGCACCGGTCTGTCCGCACGTGTGGTGACCGCCGCCGCACTGATCATGTTCAGCATCTTCGTGGCTTTCATGTTCACCGACGACCCGACCGTCAAGGCCATCGGCTTCAGTTTCGCCGTCGGCGTGCTCCTCGACGCGTTCGTGGTCCGGCTCACCCTGGTGCCCGCCATCATGGCGATCATCGGCGCGAAGATCTGGTACCACCCGAAGTGGTTCTCCACCTACATCCCCGACCTCGACATCGAGGGGGACCGCCTCCAGCGCGGGTTCGAGGGGCTCGGCCCCGACCGGCCCTCGGACGAGCGGAGGGCCCAGGCCTAGCGCCACGTCTCGAGTCCGGCGACGACGCCGACAGCAGCACCGGCCGCGACAGACAGTGTCTGTCGCGGCTCTGCTGTGCCCTCATCAACAACAGTGAGCAACTATCTCTGCACAGACTGTGGACTCAACAACATCGCCATGCAAATCTGCAATAACTGAACGCAAAAACTCGATTCTCGCTCTCTTGTGAGTCTTCCGCGTCCCACGTGACGACACCGCTCAAGGGCAGGAGAACCATGACCAGACACCGTTGGAGAGGCCGCCTGCTGGCCGCTCTGCTGACCACCGCGCTGGCCCTCATAGGGCTCCCGGCGCTGACCACGACCGCGACCGCGGCCGGCGGCCCCAACCTCGCCGCAGGCAAGACCGGCACCGCGAGCAGCTCCAATTCCGGCCACGGCGCCGCCAGCATCACGGACGGCAACGCCACTACGTACTGGGAGAGTTCGGGATCGAGCTTCCCCCAGTGGGCACAGACGGACCTCGGCACCAGCGTCCGCGTGGACGAGGTGGTCCTGAAGCTCCCCGGCTCCTGGGAGAGCCGCAACCAGACGCTCGCCGTGCAGGGCAGCGCCGACGGCACCAGCTTCGAGACCATCAAGACCTCGGCGTCGTACGCCTTCACGCCGAGCGCGGCGAACACGGTCACCATCTCGTTCCCGGCCACCCAGACCCGCTTCGTGCGCGTCAACATCACCGCGAACACCGGATGGGCGGCCGCGCAGCTCTCCGAACTCGAAGTCCACGGCGCGACGGACACCTCCGGAAACCTGGCCGCCGGCAAGCAGTTCACCGCGAGCAGCTCCACACAGACGTACATCGCGGCGAACGCGGGCGACGGCAACCGGGCCAGCTACTGGGAGAGCAGCAACAACGCACTCCCGCAGTGGGTCCAGGTCGACCTCGGCGCATCCGTACGCGTCGACCGCGTGACGCTGCGGCTGCCGACCAACTGGGGTGCGCGCACACAGACCCTCAAGCTCCAGGGCAGCACCACCGGTTCGGACTTCAGCGACCTCACCGCGTCGCAGGCGCTCGCCTTCAACGCGGCGAACGACCAGTCGCAGACCCTGAGTTTCAACGCCACCACCACGCGCTACGTCCGGATTCTCGTCACCGCCAACACGGGTCAACCCGCGGGCCAACTGGCGGAGTTGGAGGTGTACGGGCCGACCACCGGTGACACCCAGGCGCCCACCGCGCCCACCGCGCTGGCCTACACCCAGCCCGCCACCGGGCAGATCAGGCTGACGTGGACGGCGTCCACCGACAACGTCGGCGTCACCGGCTACGACGTCTACGCCAACGGCGTGCTGCGCGCCTCGGTGGCCGGTACCGCCACGACCTACACCGACACCCAGCCCGCCTCGGCGACCGTCGCCTACTACGTGCGGGCCAAGGACGCGGCGGGCAACCAGTCCGCGAACAGCAACACGGTCACCCGCACCGGGGAATCGGGCGACACCCAGGCCCCGACCGCACCCGCCGGCCTGGCCTTCACCGAGGCCACCAGCGGTCAGGTCAAGCTCACCTGGCAGGCGTCCACCGACAACGTGGCGGTCACCGGCTACGACGTCTACGCCAACGGCACCCTGCGTCAGAGCGTCGCCGGCACCGTCACGACGTACACGGACACCCAGCCCGCCTCGACCACGGTGACGTACTACGTGCGGGCCAAGGACGCGGCGGGCAACCAGTCCGCCAACAGCAGCACCGTCACCCGTAACGGTTCCACGACCGACGACGCGAACCTCGCCGTCGGCAAGGCGATCACGGCGTCGTCCTCCGTCTTCACGTTCGTCGCCGCGAACGCCAACGACGACAAGACCAGCACGTACTGGGAGGGCGGTGCGGGCTACCCGAACAGCCTGACCGTGAAGCTCGGTGCGAACGCCGACGTCAACACCGTTGTCCTGAAGCTGAGTCCGGACGCAGCATGGGCCACGCGGACCCAGCGGATCCAGGTGCTCGGCCGGGAGCAGAACGCCACCGCGTTCACCAGCCTGGTCGCCGCGCAGGACTACACCTTCAACCCGGCGACCGCGAACACGGTACGGATCCCTGTCACGGGCCGCATCGCGGACGTCCAGCTGGTGTTCACCGCCAACTCGGGTGCGCCCGCCGGGCAGGTCGCCGAGTTCCAGGTTCTCGGCACTCCCGCGCCGAACCCGGATCTCCAGGTCACGGGCATCACCTCGGCCCCGGCCAGTCCCGTCGAGTCGGACGCCGTGAAGCTGACGGCGACCGTGCGCAACGCGGGCACGGAAGCGTCGGCCGCCACCGACGTCCAGTTCCAGCTGGGCGGCACCAAGGTCGGCACCGCGGCCGTCGGCGCACTCGCGGTCGGCGCCTCGGCGACGGTCACCGCCGACATCGGCGCTCGTGACGCCGGCACCTACCAGGTCGGCGCGAGTGCCGACCCGGACAACAAGGTCATCGAGCAGAACGAGGCCAACAACTCCTACACCAGCCCCACCGCCCTTGTCGTCAGGCCGGTGTCCAGTTCCGACCTGGTGGCCTCACCCGTCAGCTGGTCGCCCAGCTCGCCAGGCGAGGGCGACACGGTCACCTTCTCCGTCGCCCTGAAGAACCAGGGCACGGTGGCCAGCGCCGCCGGCAGCCACGGCATCACCCTCACCGTGCTCGACGCCTCCGGCGCGACGGTGAAGACCCTCACCGGCGCCCACAGCGGCGCGATCGCGGCGGGCGCCACCGCCGCCGCGGTGAACCTGGGCACCTGGACCGCGGGCAACGGCAAGTTCACCGTGAAGACGGTGATCGACCCCGACGCCAACGAACTCGAGGTAAAGCGCGCCAACAACACCAGCAGTCAGTCGCTGTTCGTCGGCCGCGGCGCAAGCATGCCGTTCGACAACTACGAGGCCGAGGACGGCACCGTGGGCGGCGGCGCCCAGACAGTCGGACCCAACCGCACCGTCGGCGACATCGCCGGCGAGGCCTCGGGCCGCAAGGCAGTCACCCTCAACAACACCGGCAACTACGTGGAATGGACCACCAAGGCCAGCACCAACTCCCTGGTGACCCGCTTCTCCATCCCGGACTCCGCGGCCGGCGGTGGCATCAACTCCACGCTGAACGTCTACGTCAACGGCACGTTCCTCAAGGCCATCGACCTGACGTCCAAGTACGCCTGGCTGTACGGGGCGGAGGCCGGCCCCGGCAACTCGCCGAGCTCGGGCGCGCCGCGGCACATCTACGACGAGGCGAACCTGCTGCTCGGCCAGACCGTCCCGGCCGGCAGCAAGATCCGGCTCCAGAAGGACGCCGCGAACTCCTCCACGTACGCGATCGACTTCGTGAGCCTGGAGCAGGTGTCGGCGACCCCCAACCCGGACCCGGCGACGTACGTCGTGCCGACCGGATTCGCACACCAGGACGTGCAGAACGCGCTCGACAAGGTGCGCATGGACACCACGGGTACGCTGGTCGGCGTCTATCTGCCTGCCGGTGACTACGAGACGTCGAGCAAGTTCCAGGTGTACGGCAAGGCGGTCAAGGTCGTCGGCGCCGGGCCTTGGTTCACGCGCTTCCGCGCGCCGTCCTCGCAGACGAACACCGACATCGGATTCCGGGCGGACGGGACGGCGAAGGGGTCGTCGTTCGCGAACTTCGCGTACTTCGGCAACTACACGTCCCGCATCGACGGTCCGGGCAAGGTGTTCGACTTCTCCAACGTCTCCGACATCACCATCGACAACATCTGGAACGAACACATGGTGTGCCTCTACTGGGGCGCCAACACCGACAACATCACCATCAAGAACTCGCGGATCCGCGACATGTTCGCCGACGGTGTCAACATGACCAACGGCAGCACGGACAACCACGTCGTCAACAACGAGGCGCGGGCCACCGGCGACGACAGCTTCGCGCTGTTCTCCGCGATCGACGCGGGCGGGGCGGACGAGAAGAACAACCTCTACGAGAACCTCACGTCGATCCTGACCTGGCGCGCGGCGGGCATCGCCGTCTACGGCGGCTACGACAACACCTTCCGCAACATCCACATCGCCGACACCCTGGTCTACTCCGGCATCACCGTCAGTTCGCTGGACTTCGGCTACCCGATGAACGGCTTCGGCACGCTGCCGACGACGCTGGAGAACATCTCGATCGTCCGCGCGGGCGGCCATTTCTGGGGAGCGCAGACCTTCCCCGGCATCTGGATGTTCTCCGCGTCGAAGGTCTTCCAGGGGATCCGCGTCAACAACGTCGACATCGTCGATCCGACGTACAGCGGCATCATGTTCCAGACCAACTACGTGGGAGGACAGCCCCAGTTCCCGATCAAGGACACCATCCTCACGGACGTGACGATCTCCGGCGCGCGCAAGAGCGGCGACGCCTACGACGCGAAGTCCGGGTTCGGCCTGTGGGCCAACGAGATGCCGGAGGCCGGCCAGGGGCCCGCCGTCGGTGAAGTCACCTTCCACAACCTGAAGTTGAGCGACAACGCGCTGGACGTGAAGAACACGACGTCCACGTTCAAGATCAACCTGTTGCCCTAGCGCACTGTGTGCGCCGAGGGTCCGGCATGACCGGGTGGCGGGGCTCCCAAGCCCCGCCACCCGGGCCGTTCACCAGGCGACGGGCAGACAGTGGCTCGCCGAGGCGCTGAGGCGCTGAGCGGCTTCTCGGCGAGCGACGTGCGCACCACGGCAGCCGTCATCGACCGGATCGTCGATGCCTATCGCCAACCTTGACGCAACCTTCGAGAGGCCGTCGGACCGGAACGGCGGTTGCCCGAGAGTGACTTCGGCGCGCCGACGACCGTATACAGACCGTTGAAGGCGTTGCAAAGATCTTCCTCAGGGGCCTTGACACGGGTTCACCATGGCAAACACCCTGTTGCCCGGCCGAAGTTAGGAACGTTTCCTAATCATCGGCTCCAGTTGGCCCCCCATGGCCATGCCCCCCACATCCCCGGAGTCGTCCCCATGCGAGAGTCCCGTGCGGAATCCCTTTCCCACCCCGCCGGCAGCCACAGGCGGCGCACCCGCCGTGCGCTGACCGTCTCCGCGGTGGCGGCCGCGGCAGTGGGCGGGCTTGCCTTCGCGACGCTGCCGGGGTCCGCCTCGGCCGCCACCGCCGTCCGCACGGTCAGTGTCTCCACCGCCGCGCAGCTCACCGCGGCGCTGGCCGACGCCAAGGCCGGCGACACCATTCAGCTCGCCGACGGCGTGTACGAAGGGCAGTTCAAGGCCACCGCCGACGGCACCTCGTCCTCCGCGATCACGCTGACCGGAAGCAGCAAGGCCGTGCTGAAGTCCAACGGCGGCAACGGCTACGGTCTGTGGCTCAGCTCCGCGCCCTACTGGAAGGTCACGGGAATCACCGTCGACGACTCCGTCAAGGGCATCGTGCTGGACGCCTCCCCGTACGTCACCCTCACCGACGTGCACGTCCACGACATCGGCTACGAAGCTGTCCACTTCCGCTCGGGCAGTGACCACGGCATCATCCAGAACTCCAACATCCATGACGTCGGCACCACCCAGCCCTCGTACGGCGAAGGTGTCTACATCGGCTCCGCGAACAGCAACTGGGACCAGTACGCCGGCCCCACCGGCGTGGACGCCTCCGACTACGTCCAGGTCCTCAACAACAAGATCGGCCCCAATGTCGCCGCCGAAGGCATCGACATCAAGGAAGGCACCAAGGGCGGCACGATCCGTGGCAACACCCTCGACGGAACCGGCGAGAAGAACCAGAACTCCGGCGACTCCACGATCGACGTCAAGGGCGACAACTACGTCATCGACGCGAACACCGTGTCCACCCCGTATACGGACGGTTTCCAGGTCCACAACGTCTACGACCCCTACGGCTGCGGCAACAAGTTCACCAACAACAAGTTCACCCTCGGCTCCGCGCCCGGCTACGGCATCAACGTCACCGACAACAGCGGCTGCGCCACCAAGAACACCGTCGCGTCCTCCAACACCTCCAGCGGCGGCAAGGGCCTGACGAACATCACCCTCACCGGGTGACACCACCCCTGCCGCCGTGTCGGTGTCGGTGCCGGTACCGGCGTCAGCGAGCGGCGGCTCGCGCGGCCTCGAAGCGGGCCACCCACTGGGCGGTCCGGTCCAGATAGACCGTCTCGGCGCGTGCGCCCCGCCGTCCGTAGGCACCCTCGTAGGAGAGGTAGTCGAGGGTGCCCGGCGTACGCGCCGTCGCCGGTTCGATCTGGGTGCCCTCGTGCCACTCGTTGAACGAGGTGATGCTCACCCAGTCCGGCGGGGCGTCACCGTGGCCGCTCTCCAGCGCGTACTCCCACACCAGGTCGTAGGTGCGGCCGTCGGCGCGGTCCAGGGTCGGGCTCGTGTTGCCGGGGACCGCCCGGTCGTCCAGGTAGCCGGGGCCGAGCGACGGCGACCACACCATGCCGCGCTCGGCGCAGAACGCGGCCACCCCGGTCCAGTCGGGGCGGTTGGCGGTCGCGATGGCGTCGTAGGTGTAGACGCCGCCGAAGTCGCCGATGCGGGACAGATCCCAGGTCTGCGCCATGACGATCGCGATGTCGTCGACCTCGTGCAGCGCCGACCAGTCGACGGTGAGCAGGCTGTTGAACACGTAGTACGCGCACCGGTCGCCGTACTGTGCGGCGCGGTGGAAGGCGGGGTGATCGCCGTAGAGGCCGGTCAGATAGCGGATGTCCGCGACGACCGACGCGGCGTCCCGGCCCTTGTACGGCTCGATGTGCCAGGCGACCTGGATCCCCGCGGCGGCGGCCGCGTCCAGGACGACGGGCGCCATCCGGTCCTCGTAACTGCCCTGCCCCCACCAGCTGCTGACCAGCACACCGGTGCCGGCCCGTCGCAGCCAGCGCATGTGCCGGGCGACCGCCCCGTGCAGGTCGCCGGAGTCGTAGGCGCCGAGCACCGGGAAGTAGTTGGCGCTGATGTTGTCGGGCGGGGTCAGATCGCCCTGCTGCCAGTGCCGCCACTCGCCGTTCACCTTCGGGGATCCGTACCAGGGGTAGTAGAAGATGTGCGCGTTCGCGGAGACGCCCTTGGGCCGTACGGAGGCCGCGGCGGTGGGTGCCGTACCGGCGGCGAGCGCGGCGGCCCCGACGGCCGCTCCGCCCGCGAGTAACCCTCTTCGGGACAGGGAGCCGGGGTACTGGGGAACGTTCATTTCACTCTCCTTGGTTGCCGGGCCGGCCGTACCGCGGGACGAACCCGAGCAGTTCGGTGCAGGCCGTCGTGTCGAACAGGGAGGTGCGGCCGGGCAGCGACGAGAAGGTCGGCACGCCCGGGTGATAGCGGTCCATCAACTCCGCCGAGGGAAGGGGGGAGGAGGTGTCGGCGGCGGCGACGTTGAGCACGTGGCATCCCGTGAAGTCCGCGCGCAACGCCTGGTGGACCACGGCTGCCGCGTCCCGCGTGTGCAGCCAGCCCCACAGGTCGTGGCGGTGGGCGCCCGGGTCCGCGGCGACCTCGGCGAGCTGGTCGCGCAGCCGCTGCCCGCTGCCGGTGAACGGGAAGCGCAGGCAGACGATGTCGGTGCCCCAACGGCGGTGCGTGCTGCGGGCGGTCTCCTCAAGGACGGCCTTCGACAGGCCGTAGGGATCGCGGACGAGCGAGGGGTGTTCCTCGTCCAGCGGCACATAGAGAGGCGAAACCGGGACGGGTGACCAGGCGAGCCCGACGGCCGCCATGCTGGAGGCGGCCACGATCCGGCGGACGCCCGCGCGGCCCGCCTCGTCGAGCACGCGGTGCGCGGTCAGGCAGTTGGTGGCGAACAGAGCACTGGGATCGTCCGTGTTCGGGTGCGGAATCGCCCCCAGATGGACGACCGCCTCCACCCCGTCGACCGCCTTGCGTACCAGGTCGGGATCCTGGAGGTCCCCGATGTGCACGCGCTCGGCGAGCGGCGCCTCGAACGGTACGACGTCGGTGGCCACGACGTCGTACGAGGCCGCGAACAGCCTGGTCAGGACGTGCTGCCCGATGTGGCCCGCGGCACCGGTGACCAGGACGCGCATCAGCCCTTCACCGCCCCGACCAGCCCGTTGACGAAGTACCGCTGGAGACTGAGGAAGAGCAGGATCACCGGGATGACGACGATCAGGGCGCCCGCCATCAGGTTGTTGTAGTGCGGCACGTTCTCCGCGGACAGTGTCTGCAGACCGAGGGGAAGCGTGTAGGTCGACGGGTCGTTCAGGGACACGCGGGTGAGCAGGAACTCGTTCCAGGTCGGGATGGCGGTGAGCAACGCCACCGTGATCAGGGCGGGTTGGGCGAGCGGCAGATACACCCTGGTGAAGATCCGCAGCTCGCTCGCGCCGTCCACCCGGGCGGAGTCCCGCAGTTCTCCGGGCACCGCCAGGAACGCGCCGGTCATGAGCAGGATCGACAGCGGGGCGCCGCCGTTGACGAACGGCAGGACGAGTCCCCAGTGCGTGCCGAGGATGCCCAGCTTGTTCTCCAGGAGCACGATCGGCAGCATCACCGTGATCCCCGGCACGAACAGCAGGGAGATGAAGAGCTTCTGCAGGAATCCGCGTCCCGGGAAACGAAGGACCGCGAACGCGTATCCGGCGGCCGCGTAGATCACCAGCGTGAGGACCACGGTGTACCCGGTCACCAGCAGGCTGTTCAGGAAGAAGTCGAAGAAGTGCAGCTCGTTCCAGGTGTCGGTGAGCGTCTGGAACGTCGGGTTGTCGGGGATGAGATGCCCGCCGCGTACGACCTCGATCTGGTCCTTGAAGGCGGCCGACACCATCCACAGGAACGGATAGACGCTGACCAGGCCGTACGCGGCGAGCAGCACGCCCACGACCGTGCGGGCCACGACCTTGCGGGCGCCACCTGGTGTACGGCGACCGGAGCGGGCCGGAGCGATCGTCGTCATGTCTTGCTCCGCAGTGCTCGAAGGTTGATCAGGGCCAGGACGAGGGCGGCGGCGAAGAGGATCCAGCCGAGCGCGCTGGCCAGCCCCAGCGTGGGCGAGAGGTTCTTCAGGAACGCCAGGCGGTACGCCTCCAGGCCGAGGACGTTCGTGTGGTCGCCCGGTCCGCCGTAGGTCATGACCAGAAAGGTCTGGAAGCCCTGCAGGGACTCGCGCAGGTTCAGGAGCATCACGATCGCCGTGATGGGACGCACCAGCGGCCAGACGACGGACAGGTTGGTACGCCACCAGCCCGCGCCGTCCAGCTGGGCGGCCTCCAGGACACTGCGGTCGATGCCCTGAAGTCCGGTGAGATACAGGAGCATCGCGACCGGGACGTGCCCCCAGACCGTCACGACGATCATCGTCGGCATGGCGGTCGACGGATTGCCGAGCCAGCCCTGCGGCTGCTCCAGCGAGCCCAGGCCGACGCTGCCGAGCAGGGAGTTGACCGCGCCGTCCGGTTGCAGGATGTACTGCCAGGCGAAGAAGACGGCGATGCCGCTGGTGACGTACGGCAGGAAGTACACGGACCGCAGCACGGACTGGAACCGCTTGACCTGGTTGAGCAGCACGGCCAGCGGAAACGACACCAGGACCGTCAGGGCGGGCGCGGCGAGCATTACCCAGAGGGTGTTGAGCGCGGCGTGCCGCACCCGGGGAGCGTAGACCGGGTCGCGCCACAGCAGATCGGCGTAGTTGTCGAGGCCGACCCAGGTCCAGTTCGGTGAGAAGCCGTTCCAGGTGGCGAAGGACAGCGCGAAGCCGTAGCCCACCGTGTAGAGGCCCATCACCGCGAAGAGCACCACCGCCGGGGCGACGAACAGATACCCGGAGACGGCTTCGTACCCGCGCCAACGGCGGGGCGCCGGGGGAGCGGCCGCCGGCTTCACCGGGCGGTCACCCGTGCGCTCCACCGCCTTCGGCGCGGTTCGCCGGGGAGCAGTGGTCACTGGCCCGCCGCTTTCCAGTACGACTGGTTGAGACTCCTGAGCTTCTGACCGGTCTCCTCGACCGAGGTCTGCTTGAGCGGTGTCAGGTCGGCGAGGATCGCGCCGGCGTCGTCCTGCTCGTACCCGATCGGTTGGTACGCGTCGTTGCGCGTGGGGTCGTACGTCGTCTCGGGCGTGCCCTTGAAGCTGTCGACCATCGCGCTGAGCGTGGGGCCGAGGATCTTGGCCGATTCCGCGCCGAGTTCGGTGGCGGGCAGGTCCAGTGAGTCCTTGGCGAACTGCGTGGCGACGTCCTGCTGGGAGAGGAACTCCATCCACTTCTTCGCGTTCTCGGGCTGATCGCTCGTCGAGGTCACGCTGAGGCCGGTCAGGGCGAGCGGACCGAGCGCCCGGTCCGGCACGGCGCCGTCCGCGGGGGCGGGCAGACCGAAGGCGAGCACGTCGTCGGGGCTCATGCCGTTCTGCTTGAGGAACGCGAGCGTGAACGTACCGCCCACGGCGAAGGCGGACTTGCCCTGGGCGAACGCCTGGTCCGCCTGATCGATCGTCAGGGTCTGGGACCCGGGCATCCAGTACGGGGTCAACTCGTCGTACATCGAGAGGACTTTGACGCCGTTCGGCGAAGCGAAGTCGCCACTGGTGTCCTTCGCCCACAGATTCTCGTAGGCCTCCCGCCCCAACTGGGCGTATGCCAGCGGCTGTAGCACCCAGGTCAGTCCCGTTGCCTGGACCTTCAGCCCCAGCGAAAGCCCGCCGTTCTTCGAGTCCTTGGCCTTGGTCGCCTTGAGCGCGGCGAGGAACTCCCCCCAGTTCGCGGGGGCCTTGGTGATGCCGGCATCGGCCAGCATCTTCTTGTTGGCGTAGACGATGCCGAAGGTGCCGACGGAGAGGGGCACGCTGTAGCGGGCGCCCTTCTCGATGCCGTGGTCCTTGGCCTCCTTGTTCACGGAGTTCTGGTACCGCAGCTCGGTGACGAGCCCGGACTCCTTGACGGCTTGCTGCATACGCCCGGACCAGTCGCCGCTGAAGTCGTCCTTGAGGTCCGACACGATCCCGGCGGCGCCCAGGACCCGGTCCTCGCCGTCCGAGTGCACTTCGAGCACATCCGGCAGGTCACCGGTCTTCGCCGCGCTCTGGACCTTGGTCGTGTAGGCGTCGTCGGGGGTGTAGGCCTCGACGCTGACCGAGATGCCGGTCTCCTTCTCGAACTCCTCGGCGGCGGTGCGCAGCGCGCTCACATGGGACTGCTTGAACGTCCACATCTCCAGCGAGTCGGAGTCCCCCGAACCGGAGGAGCCGCCACAGGCGGTGAGGGAGGTGAGCGAGAGCGCCGTGGCCACGGCCGCCACGACAAGCCGGGCTTTTCGTGCAACAGGTATCCGCATGGGCCCCTACCTAGGGTGGTCTACCGTTCAGAAGGCCGAATGACGTTGGAGTGACTGAACTTAGAGTCGTAGTGATATAGCGTCAAGACGCATGCTGCGATGAGGTGTTCACCGGTCAGCCGAGGGGCGCCGGGGCGGGGAGGCGGAAACCAGTGGAATCGGTGACAGCGACAGCGCGCGGGCGCAAGGTCGAAGAGGTCAAGTCCGCCGCTCGGGTGCTCGAAGTGCTCGAACTCCTGGGGCAGGACGGCGCCAGGCTCTCGCTCGCCGAGATGGCGAGCGCCATGTCGGTGCCCAAGAGCAGCCTGCACGCGATTCTGCGCACGATGCAGGCGCGCCGCTGGGTGGACGTCGACGCCTCCGGCACCCGCTACAGCCTGGGTCTCAAGGCACTGCTGACCGGCACCGCCTACCTGGAGGGCGACGACGTCACGAGCCTCGCGGGTCCCGTCCTCGATGCCCTCGCCGAGGAGACGGGGGAGGCCGTCCACCTCGGCAGGCTCGACGGCACGAACATCGTCTACCTGGCCAAACGCGAGTCCCGGCACGCCCTGCGGATGTACTCGGCGGTGGGGCGCAGACTTCCCGCGCACGCCACCGCCCTGGGCAAGGCGGTGCTCTGTCAGTACGACCCGGCCGAGGTGCAGCGCCGGCTCGACTGGCCACTGGAGCGGCTGACGCCGGACACCGTCGTCGAGCCGGACGCCCTGCTCGGCCAGCTCGCCCGGACGCGCCTGCGCGGCTGGGCCGTGGACGACGGCGAGAACGCGGTGGACATCCGGTGCGTGGCCGTCGCGCTCGGGGTGGCCCCGGACGGCGGCGACGCGATCAGCTGCTCGGCGCCCCGCAGCAGGATGGACGACGCGCGCATGGAGGAGGTGGCGCAGGCCGTGACCGAGGCGGCGCACTCCCTGCGGACTCTGCTGAAGCGGATCGGGCAGCGCTGAGAGGTCCTTTGCGCCCCGGGGATGGCGTTCCGGCCACCTCGATGTCATATTTGGCAGGCCCGTTGACAAACCCAGTGGGCGCTTCGTACGTTCGGATGGTAGTACGTCATTCTGCTATCTGTACGCGGGAGTTTGCATGGCTCAGCCTGGTGCCCGCACGCCCGTCCTTGCTCCCGTGCTCGCCCCGGCCCCCTGGGTCGAGGAACGCGGCGCGAAGATCCGCATCACTGCCGTCCGCACGTTCCTGACCGCCCCGCACGGCTGCCCCCACCTCGTCGTGCGCGTCGAGACCAACGAGCCGGGGCTCTACGGCCTCGGCTGCGCCAGCGATCCGCAGCGCACCCTCGCCGTCCGCGCGGTCCTCGACGAGTACCTCGCCCCGCTGCTCATCGGACGGGATCCCGACGACATCGAGGACATCCATCGGCTGCTCCTCAACAGTGCCTACTGGCGAGGTGGTTCGGTCACCGGGAACGCCCTCGGCGGTGTCGACGTCGCCCTCTGGGACCTCAAGGCCAAACGCCTCGGGGCGCCCCTGTACTCGCTGTTCGGCGGCCGGGTACGCAGCGGCGCCGAGGCCTACACGCACGTCGACGGCGCCGACGAGCGGGAGATCGCCGACCAGGTGGCCGCGGCCCGGGAGCGCGGGTACCGGCACGTCCGCGTCCAGATCGCCGTACCCGGCGCGGACACGTACGGCACCGGGGGAGCGGCCGTCGACCCGGCCGCCGTACGGGCCCGGCGCGTCCCCTGGGACTCGGCCGCGTACCTGAGAACCGTCCCGAGGATCCTCATCCGGGTGCGCGAACTCGTCGGCGACGAGGTCGAGTTGCTGCACGACGTGCACGAACGGCTCGATCCGCGGCAGGCGCGGGACTTCCTCCGGCGCGTCGAGGACGCGGGCCTCTACTTCGTCGAGGACCTCCTCTCGCCCGAGGACTCCGGGCACTTCGCGCGCTTGCACGCGGCGTCCCCGGTACCCCTTGCCGTCGGCGAACTCTTCAGCGACAGCGCCCAGTTCACCGCACTCCTCGGCGGGCCCGACATCGACTTCGCGAGGCTGCGCGTCCCGACGCTCGGCGGACTCACCCCCGCGCGCAAGATCGCCGCGCTGTGCGAGCTGCAAGGCGTACGGCTCGCCCCGCACGGACCGGCCGACGTCAGCCCCGTCGCCCAGGCGGCGACCCTCGCCCTGGACGTCTCCAGTCACGCCTTCGCAGTGCAGGAGGCGGCGACTTTCGGACCCGCTGTCGCCGAGGTCTTCCCCGGCACCGTCCTCGCACGCGACGGTCTTCTCGTACCGCCCGAAGTCCCCGGCCACGGCGTCGACTTCGACGAGGTGGCGGCCCGCCGCCATCCCGTGCCGGAACCGCTGGAACACGACCGCTGGGCCCTGCTGCGCAACACCGACGGGAGCGTACAACGACCGTGACAGACGCACTGCGACGAGTACCCGCGAACAACGCACCGCGACGAGTACTCGTCGTCCGGCGCGGCTGGGAAGGCCACCGGCCGATCATCACGCTCGAGCCCGACGAGGAGCGGGACCGGGCCGTCGTCACGCCCGCCGTGTGGACCAGGAAGCGGGGCGCGGGCCGGGTGTTCGTGTCCACCGTCGGACACAAGCCGGACGACTTCGACGTGCCCGAGGTGCGGGCGCTCACCGAGAGGGGGCTGTTGTGGGCGAGCCGCTGAGGATCGGCATGGTCGGCGCGGGCAAGATCAGCGGGGCCTACCTGGAGACGCTGGCCCGCCTCGACAGCGTACGGCTCACCGCCGTCACCGACCTCGACCTCGACCGGGCGAAGGAGGCGGCTTCCCGGGCATCCGGCGACGTGCGGGTCGCCGCTTCCGTCGTCGACCTCGTGACCTGGGACGACGTGGACGCCGTCCTCAACCTCACGATCCCCGCGGCCCATGCCGGAGTCGCCCTCGTCGCCCTGTCGATGGGCAAACACGTCTACGGCGAGAAACCCCTGGCGGCGACCCGCGAGGAGGCCGAGTCGGTGCTCGGCGCCGCCCGGGCCGGCGGACTGCGTGTGGGCTGCGCGCCCGACACCGTCCTGGGCACCGGCACCCAGACCGCCCGCAAGGCCGTCGACGACGGACTCATCGGCAGGCCGGTCGCGGCCACCGCGTTCATGGCCTCGGCGGGCCCCGAACCCTGGCACCCCGACCCCGAGTTCTACTACCGGCCGGGCGGCGGACCCCTTCTCGACATGGGCCCCTACTACCTCTCGGCACTCGTGCACCTGCTCGGCCCTGTCGTACGCGTCACCGGCGCCTCGTCCCGGCCCCGCGCCGAACGCGAGATCGGCAGCGGCCCCCGGGCGGGAACCCGCTTCCCGGTGGAGGTCGACACCCACATCACCGGCGTCCTGGAACACGCCGACGGCGCTCTGTCCACTCTCGTCATGAGCTTCGACGTCCGCGCCGCCCGGCTGCCCCGAATAGAGGTCCACGGCACCGAGGGCTCGCTCTCCGTCCCCGACCCCAACAATTTCGAGGGCCTCGTCGAACTCCACCGCGGCGGCGGCTGGGAACCCCTGCCCGTCCTGGCCGGATACCCGGCAGCCGGACGTGGCACGGGACTTGGCGACCTCGCCGAGGCGATCACCTCGGGGCGTCCGCATCGCGCGTCGGCCGAACTCGCCCAGCACGTACTGGACGTGATGCTGACCCTGCTGGACGCCGCCCGCGGCGGCAGGTCCCTGCCGGTGAACACCACGTGCGAGCGGCCCGAGCGCGTGGAGCAGTAACTCCCGACCGAAGGCGGCAGGCTCTCCTGCCGCCTTCAGACGCGCTCGGAATGTCAGCCCAATTAATTGACGTGAACGTCCTTTCCTGGAGCTGAATTCCCCTGACAATTCCTCTCAGCCACGTTGCGATCTGCGAGAAGAAGGAACGAGTGAGAGGCGTTGACTTGATAACACACATGGTTTTACATGGCGGTTACTGGCTGGACAGGAAGGGCTTCCGATGCATGACCGGAGAAAGTCCGGCGACGAGCGCATAGCCGAATTCCTCAGCGAACGGCTCCGCCCCGCCCTGTATCCGCAGCGGTTGCCCATGGACATCGGCGCCTGGCACATTCCCGGAGAACCGGTGCCCGTGAGTGTCGCGCTGCGCGCCGACTACGCCCCGTTCACGGTGGGAGAGCCCTGGGGCAGCCCGTGGTCGACGACCTGGTTCCGCGTCGGCGCGAACGTTCCGGCGCGGTGGGCGGGCCGCCGCGTCGAAGCCCTCATCGACCTCGGCGGCGACCGCGGCCCCGCCGGCGGCTGCCAGGCCGAAGCCCTCGTCCACGACGAACACGGCATCCCGCTGCACGGTCTGCACACGCACACCTGCGCCGTCCCCGTCACGGCCTCGGCCCGGGGCGGCGAACCCGTCCGCCTCCTCCTCGAAGCCGCCGCCAACCCGACCATCGACGCGGCCACCGGCAGCGGACTCCACTACGGCGACCCGGTCACCGCCGGTGACGCGCCCCTGTACCGGTTCCGGCGCGCCGACCTCGCCGTACGCGACGACGACGTATGGCACCTGCTGCACGACATGGAGACCCTCGACGGTCTCATGCGCGCCCTGCCCGCCGAACTCCCGCGCCGCCACCGGATACGGACTGCCCTGGAGCAGGCGGTCGACGCCGTCGACCCCGACGCCGTCGCCCGCACCGCCGCGGCGGCACGCCGAGTCCTCGCGCCGGTACTCGCGGAAGGCGCCCACACGTCGGAGCAGGTGTTCGCGGGCGTCGGGTACGCCCCTCTCGGCTTCGGGGGCCTGTGGCCGCTGCGCGAGACGGCCCGTGGCTGTGCCCGCACCTTCAGCACGCTGGTCACCCTCGCCGAGGAGTACCCGGAACTCGTCGTCGGGGCCTCCTCGGCCCAGCACTACGCCTGGATGCGGGATCAGCAGCCGCACGTCTTCGAGCGGCTGCGCAAGGCCGTCGCCGACGGCAACTGGATACCCGTGGGCGGCACCTGGGTCGAGCCGGACGTCGAACTGGCGGGCGGCGAAGCCCTGGTACGCCAGTTCGTCCTCGGCCGCCGCTTCTTCCGCGACGAACTCGGTGCGGACAGCGAAGGCGCCTGGCTGCCCGGAGCGAGGGGAGCCTCGGCCGCCTTCCCGCAGGTCGCCGCCCTCGCGGGCGCCCGCTGGCTCCTCGCGAGGCGCCCTGCCGCCGGATACCCCGCGTCGCCGACCCACCACACCTTCCGCTGGGAGGGCATCGACGGCACCACGCTGTACACCCACCTCGCACCCGACAGCGCGGCGCTCACCAGTGCCGAAACCGACTTCGCCGACACGGGGTCGGCCACCACACGCTCCCTGCTGCCTCTCGGCCGGGCCACCGAGGGACCCGGCCGCGACACCCTGGAGCGAGCCCGCAGGCTCGCCGACCTGGCCGGGTCACCGCGAGTCGCCATGCGCCACCCCGCGCAGTTCTTCCGGGAGGCGCGGGAGGAATACCCGCGCCCGCCCGTCCGGCGGGGCGGACTCGACCTCGCGGCGCACCGCGGTACGTACTCCGGCCAGGCCCGCACCAAGCGCGGCAACCGCCGAAGCGAAGTCCTGCTGCACGAGGCGGAACTGTGGTCGGCGACCGCCGCCGTGCGCCACGGCGTTCCCTACCCGTACGACGAACTCGACGCCCTGTGGCGGCGCGTACTGCTCCAGCAGAGCCAGAGCATCCTGTCGGGCAGCTCCATCGCCTGGGTCCACGAGGACACCGAACACGAGCACCGCGATCTGCACCGCCGGCTCACCCGCCTGGTGCGCCGCGCGGTCGGGGAACCCGACGGCGCCGTCGTCTGGAACGCCGCGCCGCACCCCCGCCGCGAGGTCGTCACCCTCGACGCGGGAACCGGCCAGCCGTCCGACACGGCTCAGGTCCTGCCCGACGGGCGGCTCGCGGTACTCGCCGACGCACCCGCTCTCGGCGCCGGGCTCACCGGCCTTCCTCTCGACCGCACCCCACGCGTGACCGCTCACACCACGGTCGATGGCCAACAGGTCCTGGACAACGGGCTGTTGAGGGTGCGCGTGGACGCGTCAGGTCTCGTCCGCTCGGCCGTCGACCTCGCCACCGGACGGGACGCCCTCGCCCCCGATGGCGCGGGCAACCTCCTCCAACTCCTGCGCGGCGAACAGGGCCAGGACCTGCTCGGCGCCGACCGAATCGAACTGCTTGCGCGCGGGCCCCTGTTGGCGACCGTGCGCGTCCGACGCGGCACCGGACGCTCGACGTTCGTCCAGGACCTGACGCTGACCGCCGGAAGCCACGCCCTGACGGTGGACACCGAAGTCGACTGGCGCGAGCGGGACACCGTCCTCAAACTGGCCTGGCCGCTCGACGTGCATGCCGAACTCGGCCACGCCGACGTGCAGTTCGGGCACGTCGCCCGTCCCACGCACGAGAGCGCCGACGGGAGTTCCCCGGAGTTCGCCGCCCACCGCTGGATCCACGTGGCGGAGCACCGCTGGGGTGTGGCCCTGGCCACCGACTCCACCTACGGCCACGACGTCAGCCGGCACACCCGCGACGGCGGCGGCACCACCACCGTCGTACGGCACACGCTGCTGCACCCGACGAACGGCGCCGACCCGTACGCCGACCGGGGCCTCCACCGCTTCCGGCACACCCTGCGCCCCGGTGCCACCCTCGGTGACGCCATCACCGAGGGATACGCCGTCAACCTCCCGCTCCGCCCGGGCCCGGCCACCGGCGCGCAGCCGCCGCTCGTCCGCGTCGACCACCCCGATGTCGTCGTGGAGACGGTGAAACTGGCCGACGACCGCAGCGGCGACGTCGTCGTACGGCTCTACGAAGCACGCGGCGGACGAACCCACGCCGTGCTCTGCGCGGACTTCGCCGTCGAGGGGGTCCATGAGACGGACCTCCTGGAGGAACACCCCACAGCCCGCACCCATCGGCACGGCCGTGTCCCGCTGACCCTGAGACCGTTCCAGATCCGCACGCTGCGGCTCCGACGAGCAGGGCAACGCCAGGAGGACAGCGACGGTGACTGAGCCACACCCCGATTTGGGCCTCGCGCCCGAAGCCCTTGCCGTGCTGCGCGGTTGGGCCGCCGGCGAAGGTCCGCTCGCCACCCGCGCCCATGTCGTCCTGCTCGCCTCCCAGGGACTCCGCGACGCCGACATCGCCCGCCGTCTCGGCGTGTCACGGCAGACCGTCGGGAGCTGGCGCCACCGCTGGCACAGTGCGGGACTGCCCGGCCTGCGCCAGCGCCCGCGCACCGGCAGGCCCGCAACGGTCGACGAGGCCGAGGTCATCACCCGAGCCCTGCTGGCACCCGGCGGCAGCGGCGCCAGCAGGGCCATCGCCCGCGAACTCGGCCTCTCCCACGCGACGGTGGCCTCGATCCGCCGCCGTTGGCGACTCCCGCCCGACGAGTCACCCGCTCCGTACGTACCGACCAGGCCACCCCTGCCCGGGGCGGACATCTGGGTCATGGGCCTTTACGTCGATCAGTTGCGCGCCGTCCTCCTCGCGGGGACCCGGCCCCAGGCACCGCGGGCCGTCCCTGCCGCGACGGTGATCGGCGAGGACGTCCTGGAGAGCGTGGACCGGGCGCTGTGCACGCTCCGTGCGGCGACCACCGCTTCCGAAGCGGATCCCGGCGGCGACGGCGACCGGACGTTGCTCGCGTATCTGACCGCCGCGGCCGAGCACCACCCGGACATCACGCTGCACTCCATCGTGCTGTGGGAGAACGAAGGCTCCCGGCCCACTCAGGAGCACCGCCCGGCCCACTGGCCCGTCACCTTCCACGACCTCCCGGCCAGAACCACCTGGCGCGGCTTCCTGCGCGCCATGATCGCGCTCGACAGCACCAGCCATCCCGAGTCCTCCAGGCGCGTGTACCTCGACCTCGTCGCCGCCCTGCGACGGACCACACACCGACCGCCCGCGGAATCCGTCCACTGGCTTCGCGAGAACGTCGCCGAACACCTGCGCGGCGCGCCCCATCGGGGCGAACTCCCCACCCACCCGGCCTCGTTCAGCGGCGTCAACCAGATCGACCTGGGCTCCTTCAACGAGTGCGTGGTCATCGAGTCCGTACGTCTCTCCGGCAGCATCACCCGCGGCGAGATAGCCCACCGCACGGGTCTCACCCAGCAGTCGGTCTCCCGGATCGCCCGCTCGCTCCTGGACCGCGGCGTCCTCGTCGAGGACGCCCAGCGGCGGGCGACCTCGGGCAAGCCGCGGACCCCGGTCAGGCTCTGCGGCACCGCCGCGCACGCCCTCGGCCTGCACATCGACCCCGAACTGCTCACCGCCGTCGTCATCGACCTCGACGGCGCGATCGTCTGTACCTGTACGAGACCGGTGAGCGCCGACATCGACCCCGGCGAGTTCGTCGCCCAGGTCGTCGCGCTGGGCCACGAAGCCCTGGAGAAGGCGCAGGGCGCCGTACGTGAGGACAGTCTGCTCGGTGTGGGCGTGGCCGTGCCGGGGCCGGTGGACATCGCGTCCGGCACCGTGCTCAACCCGCCGCTCATGACGGCCTGGGACGACCTGCCGCTGCTGTACCTCCTCAAGGACCACTTCCCGTGCCGGGTGCTCATCGAGAAGGACTCACTCGCGGCGGCGGCGGGGGAGCGGTGGATCGGACGTGACCGCAGGGCCCGGGACTTCGCCTACCTGTATCTGGGGACGGGCGTCGGTTCCGGGCTGTACCTCAACGGCGACCTCTACCGCGGAGTGAGCGCCAACGCGGGCGAGTTCGGGCAGCTGTGCGCGATCGCCCTGGGGCGGATGGCGGGCGACGGCCGTCCGGAGCTGCTGCCGGAGTGCAACCCACCGGTCTCCGTGCCGGACTTCGCCGCCCGGCTCGGTCTGCGGGTGCCCGGTGACGGTGGCAGCACCGCCGCCTACCGAGCCGTGGGACGGGCGGCAGCCGCCGGCGACCCCGCCGCGGTCAGCGCGGTACGGGAGGTGGCACGGGCGGTCGGCGGCGGCGCCCTCGGGCTCGTCGACCTGCTCGACATCGACCTGATCGTGCTCGGCGGCCCGTTCTTCACCGATGACGTCGCGGAGTTCTACCTCGACGAGATCGGCCGCACCGTCAACGAGTTCCCCACCGCGCGCCGGCTGCGCCGCGTCGAGGTGGAACGCTCCGTGCTCAGCGCGGAGGCCGCCGCGGTGGGGGCGGCCTCCACGCTGTTTCATGCCGCGTTCACCCCCCGGCTGCGGGGCCGGGACCGCGTCTGAGGCTCCTGGTCACAGGCCGGGGGGGGCGTAGGCCGGCGGACCGATTTCTTCTCACAGGGTCGGCGGTGTGGGCCGCGTGGCCGTCAGGCCGATCTCCTTCTTCAGCATGCGGCCGCCGTCCCGCGTCAGCCGCAGGTAGTAGTCCGCGGAACAGGGCGTGCCGTCCTCGTCCAGCGCCCAGAGGCCCGAACCGGCGGGTACGGAGGCGCCGGTCTCGGCGGTCTTGGCGATCTGGTTGCCCTCGTTGAACTCGTCGTACATCGAGATGTAGATGCCCTGCGCGCCGACGCGGACCATGTTGTAGAACTGCCGCCACATGAAGTCGCCGTGGGCGCGATGGCGCTCCTGGAGGTCGCCCGGCATCACGCACGGCTGGTAGTCGATGCCATGGGCGTTGCAGTCCGCCTGGTCAGGTGTGTTGACGCTGGTGAAGAACTGGTCGGACTGGGCGGCGCTGGAGATCCGTCCCACCATCCACGGCGAGATCATGTTGAACGCGTGGTACACGTCCGAGAAACCGGCGCGTGAGTCCTCGATGCCGGTGCGCCAGTGCGTGGGCACGCCTCCGATGACGTAACAGCCCTGCGCCTTGAACCAGTTGACGACGTCCAGACAGGGAGCGGGCTCGAAGGGGCGTCCCGAGTCGTTGAAGCCGAAGCCCCAAATACACACGACCGGCTTCCCGTTCTGCCGTGCGTAGGCAGTCGACGACGTATGCGCCTTCATCTTCGACGTCCAGTCCTCCTTGATCTGGGACTGCATGGACGTCCAGCCCGTGACGTCGTACATGATGTAGAACTTGCGGCCGTTGGCCTCCGCGGCCTGCCGTACCTTCTGCGCCATCGCGTCCCGTGTCGGACCTTCCGAGCCGAACGGGTTGAAACGCTGCAGTGCGGCGGTGTCGATCGCGTTCTCGCGCATCCAACGGAAGTGTGTATCGACCGTCTGCTGGTCCCACGACGTGAACAGGGTCGCGGCCGCGCCGTTGTTCAGGTTGGGGTACCCGGTGGCGAATCCGCGGCTGTACTCGCGCATGTCGGGCCACGACTTGATGGTGGTGTTGGACAACGACGGCGGACGGCTCATGTCCTGGCTCCAGTGCCACCAGCCGTTGATCGGGGCACCGTCGCCTGTACAGGCGAACCAGCCCTGATAGCCGACGGATATCTTGCCGACGACATCGCCCGGTGGGCTCGCGGCCGGTGCGGCGACCGCCTGCTGGAATGCGCCTGTGCCGACTCCCGCCGTGGCGGCGAGCGCGGTACCGAGAAGGGTTCGTCTTGTGATGCTCACGGAGAATTCCTCCTTGTGGGGGTTCCCCGAAAGTAGGGGAATTCCGTGCTCTGTCACAAGCCGCGGGACGTGAATGTATCGAGGGGTCCCGGCATTTGATATGTCAGGCCTTTTATTTTCCGATTTCCGATTCCGCCGAATTGTGAAGCGGCCTCAGAACGGTTTGTTCGGCCACGAACCATGATGTACGCCGACCCCGGGACCGTCACCCAGGTGCTCGTTCACACGTCCGGCGGCTTCCGAGGGTGCCGAGGAGTTGCTGTCGGCGGCGCTGCGACGGATCCTCGGACATGCCGACGGGACCAGGGGAGTGGAATGAGCACCGAACGCACGACCGATCGCACGGCCCGTCTCTCTGGAGAGGTCACCGATCGCACGGCCCATCTCACCGGAGAGGTCGTCGACAGCTTTCAGCGGACCGCCGACCCCCGGCTGCACGAGCTGCTGACCGCGCTCACCCGCCACCTCCACGACTTCGTCCGCGAGACGGAGCCGACGATGCAGGAGTGGGAGCGGGCCATCGGGTTCCTCACCGCGACCGGGCAGATGTCCAGCGACACCCGGCAGGAGTTCATCCTCCTGTCGGACGTGCTCGGCATCTCGATGCTCGTGGAGACCATCAACGGCCACCGCGATCCGGGCGCGACCGAGTCGACCGTCCTCGGCCCCTTTCACATGACCCAGTCGCCGGTCCGTGAACTCGGCGCGAACATCGACCTGGTGGGCAGCGGCGAGCCGTGCGTGGTGAGGGGCAGGGTGCTGTCGGCGGACGGCACCCCGCTGCCCGGCGCCGTCCTGGACGTCTGGCAGGCCGACCCCGAGGGCTTCTACGACGTGCAGCGGCCGGACATCCAGCCCGCGGGCAACGGGCGGGGGCTCTTCACCGCGGACGCCGAGGGCCGCTTCTGGTTCCGCACCTGTCTGCCGAGCCCGTACCCGATCCCGACGGACGGCCCGGTCGGCGAGCTCCTGAAAGCGACCGACCGCCATCCCTACCGCCCCGCCCACATCCACTTCATCGCTTCGGCCGCGGGCCACGCCCCGGTCACCACGCACATCTTCGTGGCAGGCAGTGCCTACCTCGACTCCGACGCGGTGTTCGCCGTCAAGGAGAGCCTGGTCCAGGACTTCGCCGAGACCGACGACCCGTCCCTGGCACGGGAGTTCGGCGTCGCGAACCCCTTCCGATACACGCACTTCGACCTCGTACTGGAGACGGCATGACCACCGCGCTCGACTTCTCCTACGAGAGCCGAGCCCGCGCGGGTCGTCTTCCGGCCCGGCGCGGCGGTCTCCGCGACACCGGGTGAGGTCGCGCGGCTCGGGCTGCACCGGGTGCTCGTGGTCTGTGGAAGCCGGGGCTCAGCGGTCGGGCGGGCGGTCGCCGACGCGCTGGGCGACTCCTGCGCCGGGCTGCACGCCGAGGCCCGCATGCACGTACCCGTCGAGGTAGCCGACCGGGCCGTCGAGGTGGCGCGGGCCCTCGGCGCCGACGGCTGTGTCGCGGTCGGCGGCGGATCGTCGATCGGCCTCGGGAAGGCGATCGCGCTGCGCACCGGACTGCCGCTGGTCGCCGTGCCCTCCACCTACTCCGGCTCCGAGATGACCTCCGTCTGGGGCCTCACCGAGCACGGCGCCAAACGCACCGGACGCGACCCCGTCGTCCAGCCCCGCTCCGTCGTCTACGACCCCGAACTCACCCTCGGGCTACCCGTCCCCCTCACCGTCACCAGCGGCGTCAACGCACTCGCGCACGCCGCCGAATCCCTTTACGCGCCCGATGCCTCACCCCTCGTCTCCCTCATGGCCGAGGAGGGCGTACGGGCGATGGCCGGGGCCCTCCCCCAGGTGGCCGCCGCCCCCGGCGACCTCGACGCGCGCGGCCGAGCCCTCTACGGGGCCTGGCTCTGCGGAGCCTGTCTGGGCGCCACCACCATGGGTCTGCATCACAAGCTTTGCCATGTGCTCGGCGGCACCTTCGGCCTGCCGCACGCCGAGACCCACACGGTGGTCCTGCCGTACGTCCTCGCGTACAACGCGCCTGCCACCCCCGAAGCGATCGCCGCCCTGTCCCGAGCCCTGGGCACCGACGACGTCCCCCGCGCCCTCCACGACCTGGCCGGCAACCTCGGAGCCCCCCGCTCACTCGCCGAACTCGGCCTGAAGGAGGCCGACTTGGCGGTCGCCGCCGCGCAGGCCACGACAACGGCGTACCCCAACCCCCGCCGGGTCACCGCGAGCGGCGTACTCGGCCTGCTGACTGCGGCGTTCGAAGGCAGGGAGCCGCGGGGCGACGCCGCCTAGGCCTGTCTGACAATTCCCGTCGTCGAGCCCTCCGACTGATTGGTCGGCCCGGATTGGTTGACCTTTCATCACTCGGACACCTCCTGACTCTGGCGTTTTCGCCGGCACGCCGGAAAAATGAGCGGAGCATGCCAACATGACCGCCCCAACTGCCCCCACATGGCGGTCTATCAGGAGGACTCAGTGAAGAGAAACTCGCGCATCGGCAAGGTCTCCCTCATCTTCGGCAGCGCCGTAGCGTTGGTCGTTGCCTTTCCCGGCATCGCCCTCGCCGACCCGCCGTCGGCCCTGCCGGCCAACGCGAACGGCCAGGAGCAGACGTTCCAGCCGGCCTACGACTACGACACGGACGGCTGCTACCCGACCCCGGCCATCGGTCCCGACGGGACGATAAACCCCGGCCTCAACCCGACCGGGGCGCTCAACGGCTCGTGCCGCGACTCATGGGACCTGGACAACACCAACGGGTACTCGCGGGAGAAGTGCAACAACGGCTGGTGCGCGATCATTTACGGCCTCTACTTCGAGAAGGACCAGGCGGTGGCCGGCAGCAGCCTCGGCGGGCACCGCAACGACTGGGAACACGTCGTGGTGTGGGTGCAGGACAACGTTGCCAAGTACGTCTCCACCTCCGCCCACGGTGATTTCAACACCTACAGCAGTGACCAGATCACCTGGGACGGAACGCACCCCAAGATCGTCTACCACAAGGACGGAGTCAGCACGCACTGCTTCCGCCCGGCGACCTCCGCCGACGAGCCGCCGGAGAACCACCAGCAGACCTGGCAGTACCCCCGCCTGGTCGGCTGGGACGGCTACCCCGCGGGTCTGCGCGACAAGCTGACCGCGTACGACTTCGGCAGTGCCGTCTTCGGTCTCAAGGACGGCAACTTCAACTACCACCTCGATCTGGCGAAGCCTGACGGGATCGCGTTCGACCCCAACGCCTGATGAACTGAACCCGGGGGGCGCCCAGCGCGTCATCGCTCCCCGGCTTCAGCCCCGTAACCCTCCCCTGCGCGACGGGACGGTGACCGCCCGTGCGAGTCCGGCCACTCGCGTGAGGTACGGTTTACCTGCGTGAACACGGGGGTGACTCCGAGTTGAACGCATCGGGACGTGGCGCAGCTTGGTAGCGCACTTGACTGGGGGTCAAGGGGTCGCAGGTTCAAATCCTGTCGTCCCGACTGGAGACAGTCGCAGGTCAGGGCCGGTTTCGGAGACATCCGAAACCGGCCCTCGGCCATTGTTGGGGACCACTTGCTGCTTATTGTTGAACACGCAGCTTCCCGCGTTGCTCCCGTGTACTCCGCGGTGGTGCAATTCCTTGCGGAGCTTGAGCAGGGCGCGACTGAGGGCGCTTTTCACCGTGCCGGTAGAGACCGCTGCGAGCTGCGCGGTTTCGTGCGTGCTTTGCTCGCTGAGGTAGCGCAGGGCCACGATGCGCCGCTGCTGCTCCGGCAGCAGCGCGAGAACCTCAAGCAGCAGCCGGCGGTTCACCCCGAGAGGTCCGTACTGTCGTGGACGCCGATGACCGGTACCTGCGCGCTGGCGGTCTCTTCCAACTTGCGGGCGCGTGATGCTTCGGTGGAACTGTCGTGTGCCGGGAGGGGAATGAAAACCCGGTCACCAGCAACGACTTCACGTCGATCGATGTCTTCTGCGCCCTGGACGTCGGCAAGTCCGAATCCGACAGCAGCCGGCTGATCCGCCCTGCCAGTCACACGAACTTGTGGCGGGAGATGCGAGCTAGCAGGTGTTCGAGAGGGCCCTGGGTGCGCCAGGCTCGCCAGACGACTGCGAAGACTAGGCCGGCTGCGGCGAACCAGGCGTAGACATGCAGTCCGCGCACGTGTTCGGGGATGAAGTAGAGCGCGAGGGCGTGCATCGCGTACAGAGTCAGTGCCATCGTGCCGGCGGCCCTGACGGGGAAGAGCACGCGTTGGATGACCTCAGGAGCAAGTAGACACAGCCCGACGATAACCAGTGCCACTCCGGATGAGCCCACCGCTTCAAAGACGGTCCCACTGTGCGGGGAGGCCCCGATCAGCTCCCAGCCATTTCCGCCCTCGGGGGCGGCCTTCAGCAGGAGGTCCAGCAGCTCATGTCCATAACCGTCTTCGTAGAGCCGGGTGCTGACCAGCCCGCCGACGTACCCCGCTATGGCCATCGCCGCGCCCACCGTGGTCAGCCGCCATCGCACAGCGAGTGAGGCCAGGTCGAGACGTCCCACCGCCATGCCCAGGAGCAAGAACGCCATCCAGAACGGCAGAGGATAGGTGCCGTTGAAGGCATCCCACCCCAGGGACGCCTCCCCCTCCGTGGTGCTGACGGACTGGAGCAAGGCGGGCATTTTCTGGAGGGCCTCTCCCTCCAGGGTGCTGACGTACTTCAGGAAGCTGCCGTACTCCGGGGTGGTGTCGTACCCGTGGGGCAGCCATAGGCACAGGAGGCCTCCGGTGAGCGCCGGGATCACCGCTGTGGCGCACAGCCGTCGAGCAGACCAGGTTAGGAAGAACACGCTCCCCGCCACCAGGAGCCCATACATGTGGATGATCACCCAGATGCTGTTGAACTCGATGAGGAACCATCCGATGGCGAACAGGCAGGCGGCTCGGAGCAGCAGTTGCTGCCGGGTTGCGCGTAGACGCGCACCCTTGTGCGGGTGGGCGCCTCCGCTCAGGAGTGCTATCGAGATCCCCAGCAGCGTGGCGAAGAGGATCGATGAGCGGCCGTGGACGGCAGCGAGCCAGGTAGAAGGGTCCCATCCGAGTAGGTGTGCGTCGAAGCGCTCATCCAGGGTGTGTGCGCCGAGCATGCCCAGGATGGCGATACCGCGGGCGAGGTCAATGCCGTCAATACGACGAGGGTGACGGCGCCTTTCCCCTGTGCCGGCGCGGGTGTTGTCGCGCGCGGAGGCCACTTCGTCCGGGGCAGGGGGCAGGGTGCTTCGTTCGGTCACAGTGTCCTTCAAGTGGCTGGTGCTTGTACGGATACCGGCGGTCGCCAAGCGCAGTGGGGATCACCGGTCGGGAAGAGGACTCCCTGTCGTCCGCTTTGGCGACAGGGAACCCAGTAAGGGAGTAACGCCGTGTCAGACACGGCACTGGCAGGGTCCGAGAGTCGATAGGCAGAGGGGAGCAGAAACAGCCACTCCGCACCGCTTGGCACGAGGGAGTGACAGGAGGGGCACCCCCGTGGGTTGAGAGAAGACTCAGCAGGAGAAGTGCGCGAAAGGAACCCGGCCGAGTTCGCCGACCACAGAACCGGAATGGGCCTGCCTTTGAGCGGCCTCGCCGATATCACATGTCACCTCAGGCCCGCCACTCTCTGCCAACGCAGCAGTCGAACTCTGCTCACAGGGCAGGCGTGCTGTCGAATTCTGGCCGGAGGTTGCAAAGGACTGTACCTACGGCGAAGAGCGGCAGACACCTGTTCTCGCAGGGCAAATCGAATTCCACCGAAGCTTCCTTCATAGGGGGCGCCAGTGCTGCTGTCCGGCCTCGGAACAGCATGACAAGGGCAAGGGGATCCGGCTCCCTGTTCTGACGCCGAATCAAGACGCCCAGACTCTCGTAGGACCGCCCGGCTATCCGCCAGCCCCGTACCGGCTACTGATAGCCGAGAGTTTGCCCCCCAAGCGGCTAGACGTTCCTCACCGACCGGCTAGATCGGCTGACTGCAGCACGTCCGCGGGATGGTCTACTGAGACCGACGAGTAGGGTTACCGGCGGAAAGGTTCCTCAGCCGGATAGCGTCAGAGGCGGTTCAAGTGATCGATGTGGTTCTTGTCGACGACCACCATCTGCTCCTGGAAGGAGTCGCACGGCTCCTCGAAACGGTGGAAGACATAACCGTTGTTGGGACGGCCGGCACCATCGATGAAGCCGTCACCGTTGTAGGCGACACCTGCCCAACGGTCGTCCTGCTTGACGTTCGGCTGGCTGCCGCCTACGCAGACGGCAGCAGCAACTCTGACGGACTGACGCTCCTGGAAGAATTGTCCAAGCTACCGACGGCTCCGGTCGTGGCAATGATGACCGGAGCTCATGATGAAGAGACCGTCAGGCGGGCACTGAAAGCAGGCGCCAAAGGTTTTCTGGACAAGACGATGGCCAGCGACCATTTTGAATCCGCTATTCGTGTTCTCGCCGGAGGCGGTAGCGTAACGTCCGAGCAGGCATGGGGCGTGATCTGCGACTTGCAACCTGCCTCACCCTGCACCGCGAACCCTCGTGCTTCCCTTGTGGCGCTGCTTAATGAACGCCAACGGCAGATCCTGGTAGAAGTTATGCAAGGGAAAACCAACAGGCAGATCAGTAGATCGCTGCTCCTGGGGCAAGACACAGTTAAAGCGGAAGTCTCCAGCATCTTGAATAAGCTAGGAGTGGATAGCCGTCTTAAAGCAGCACGTATCGCCATTGATTCGGGATTGGATCGGGAGCAGTCATGAAGAGCGCCCGACCCTCATGGTTCACCGAGGTGACCCTTTTTCTCCTGATAGCCGTAGACTATGCCTTCTCGATGTATCCGTGCAGTGTCGCCGGCCGTCTCCTGGGAGACGGTAGATCCGAGCTGTGTGGCGATTCTATTTCACTCACGAACTCCTGGACAGTAGCGGCTCTCGTCCTAGCTCTCGGCTCGCTTGCCTTGCGCCGCACCTACCCATTGTTGGGCTACTGGGCAACGTTGCCCAGTGCCTACCTGAGTGGGATGGTGAGCGCCACTCTCATTTCTCTGTGGAAGATACCTGAGCGGGAACACAGCAGAATCCTGCTAGTGCTCCTTGCGTTCCTTGGGGCAGTTGCCGTGGTAATTCCATACGTACATGAGGGCGGGGGCATTCTGCATGATGACTACACCCAATTCGATGTAGTGATGCGACTTCCTTATCAGTTCGTGACGACGGCAGGCCTGGTTCTGCTCCGCAACGTTCAGCGAGAAAAGGAAAAGTCACTGCGCAGTGAAGAGAAAAATCTCGCGAAGGAACAGAAGGAACAGTATTTGGCCCGAATTTCTCGCGACGTGCATGACGATGTCACAGCACATGCTGCACTAATTGCAAACCGAGCGGAACTGATCAAGAAGTTGGTTGTCGGCGACGAAAGGAAAGAATACGCCCATGTTGAAGGGCATGCGGAATTCATTCGTGAACGGAGCGCGAAAATCACGAGCGATGTACATAATATACTAAGGAAGGAGAAATCCTCAGGTGTGAGCCACTCGGCAGATAGTTCGGCACTCACCCTTGAGGGGCTGCTGGAGGGAAGTGAACCAGGAAATAAGATACGTGTGCATGGTGAAATTCCAGACCCGCTTGATGGTGACGCAAGGCAGGTCATTTTGCGTACCGTGCAGGAATCGTTGACGAATGCCCGAAAGCATGCACCCGGCTCCGTGATCGATGTGCGATTCAAGAAATGCCGCGATCACTTCCAGGTGGCTATAATCAATGGACGTCCATCTGGCCCTCCTATTGGTTTTCCGGAGTCTGGCCGTGGATTGAGTGGACTTCGAGCTCGAGCCGAATCTATTAATGCTCGCTTGGAATCCGGACCGACTCCCGAGGGTGGCTACCGAGTAATCTTGCAAGTTCAGTTCGGTTCTCCATAGCAGGGTGACGCGAAGCTGAATCAGTTCAGTTGGGATGTCCCACGAATTGGGTTCCTTGGCTGGCGCATTCTGGTGCAAGAAACGCCGAGACCGTGGGCGGGGCCCTACGTAGCAGTCTCGTGGCACAGCCCAGCAGCGCCGCGAGCAGCGCACTGCGCACGGCTGGATCGGCACTGTATGACCGGATCAGCACTGTATGAACTGCACTGAATTCTTACGGCGGCCGTGCGGCAGATGCAGATTTCGCCGTCCGGGTTCCAGTGATATTTACCTCGAGATTTCCGGAACCTGGCCGGCGTGTAGCGTTAAATGATCGGCCGCGTCGCATCAATCACCGGCCTGACCCCCGTCCCATAGAAGCTACTGAGGGAAAACGAATGAACTCCTACGCCACCAGCAGGCCTGTTCTCACAGGTATAGTCGCATTGACCGCTACTGCTCTGCTGTCCGATGCTGTTCCGGCTTTCGGGGACACCGGTGCACCCTCACCGGATGCGAGCGTTCAGGCAGCGACCGTGATAGAGAGGGCCACCGGCGTCTCCGATCTCACTGCCCCCCATACTCGCGGCGGAAAGCTGGTTGCGAACGCGGGGGGCACACGCGTGGAAATGTCGGCCACGGGTTCCGGAAAGCTTACGGTGACCGACTCGACCGGCATCCAGATTGCGATCGGTCTGCCTGGATCGCCATTGGCATTCCCACAAGCCAGTTCCCATGGCACCGTGGTCTACGCCCAGCCGAAGGGGTCTGTCGACGTCGCCGCCCAGGTCAGGGAGGACGGCAGCGTAAGCGCCTTGATCACAATGAACAACCCTACGGCGCCGACTGAGCACAGTTTTCTTCTCGACCTGCCCAGCGGCGCCCACCCCGTCATCGACGAGGATGGCAGTTTGATCGTTGTGGACACCGCCGGAAAGCTGCTCGGAACCTTCGACGAGCCCTGGGCCAAGGACGCCAACGGCCAGCGTATCCCTACCGACTACCGCCTCGAAGGCAACGAACTTATTCAGACCATCCACGTCAACGAGTCCACCACCTACCCTGTCGTCGCCGATCCGAAGTGGTGGGACAAGACCAAATACCTCGGTGGCGGGATGGTCAGCGACACCTGGAACTCCATGAAATGCGGAGGTGCCCTTGCCGCCGCCTTCCACCCTGGAACTTCCAGTTACAAGGCAATCAAGACGGCCGGCGGAGTCAAGAAGCTTGTCGCGACCCTCTCCGGAGTCAATTCAAAGAGGGGTGCCGCATCTGCCCTGGGATCAGGATTCACAACCTTGTTGGGCGTCAAAAGCATAAAGAAGGCCTGCTTCGACGGCCTGAAGTGATCTTGGTGAGCCACGCAGGGAGGGAGATCCCCGTTGATCGCACAGCGGAATAGCAAAGAGAACCAGCGGATCATCATGTGGCGCGATGCCTGCATTGCAGGTGCCCTCTACGTCCTGGGATACCTTTCGCTGACATACTTCATTGGCCACTCACTCAACCTGCATTGGCTTGTGTGGCCCGCCCTCGCGACTGCCTGCGCTATGTTCACGGCGGACCGTACTGGGTACGGCGAGGCAGTTTGGTTCATCAGAACCCTGAGTTGCCTGCTTGTCGCTGTCGCCGTCCTCGGTGCGGTCATGTCGTGACACCTGGAGGCGGCGCCGGCAGCGGTACGCCGCATCGCGGGCCACTCGATGGTGCTGGCTTCGATCAGGGCTGAGCTGGAACTTCGCCAGTACGGATCGAGAACTGTCATGCGATGTCCGTGTGGGCATCGGCCCGCCTGTTGACCATCCAGCGCTTCCCGGTGGGGCCCGCCGACGATATGCGACTCAAGAAGCCGTCAGCGCGCGGTCGGATGCGGGCTCGGCTTCCTGCAACGCCCGCTGCGGCCGAAGCAGCAGGAGCAACCCTTCCCACCACCGGGGCCAAGCCCTCGTCCCAGCTCCGGCGGTGGGTGGTCCAACGCAGATCAGAGCATGCGCCCCGTTTATGACGGCTCGCGCCTCCCGTAGAAGGAACACGTGTGAAGGCAACACCATGGTCGGAAAAGGAACGAGAGACGTATTTCCTGCAAGAGTACGGGCGCTTGAGGGCGGTAGTCGCCGCACGCGAGGAGACCGCCGGCTGGACAGCCCCAGCGACGCTGGAGGCGCAGTATGAACTCCATGCCTATGCTGCAAACCATCCAGTTGATGCCCCTCCGGACCTCACCCTCGAGATGGTCGCGACCTGCCTTTCGGTCCTGGGCCCGGACCACCCGACGACCATCGGATTCAGGGTGCTGTGGGCGCATGAGGCGACCGAGGTGATGGCAGGGACGGGCGATGGCCAGGCGACCTGGGCGCTGGAGTCGATGGTCGCCCGACAGACGGAGCTGCTGGGACCGGACCACGCCCGGACTCTTTCCCTGCTGCGGGCGCAGCTGCAGCAACAAAGCCGGGCCTACAAGCTCGACGAGCTCGCCCTTGCGGAGTACCCGCAGGCGGCGCAGCTCATGAAGGCCTGGTCCGAGCTGGTCGACAAGCACATCACGGCTTTGGGGGCGGACCACCTGGACACGATGGAGTGCCGGGAGATGCAGGCCGGCGAGGCGTGCGAGTTCGGCCTTCATGGCGACGAGGTCGGCCTCTACGCCCTACTCGCTGCTGACCGCGCCCGTGTCCAGGGGCCGTACCACGCCAACACCTTGGAAACCCGGGCGGCATACGTTGCCAGCCTCGCCGAAACCGGTGACCCCATCGACCTGCTCAGGAGCGAGGAGCTGCACCCCGCACTGCTCGCGGACTGCTTGCGCGTCCTGGGCCGGAATCACCCGGTCACACAGTCAAGCCTGGAGAGCGCACGGTAACGCTCGCTTGGCCGCGTTCTGGATCAGGCTGCGATGTACACGCAGTTCACTGCCCCCTTGCCGGAGGCAGTGAACCTGGCACCCGCCGGTCATGTCCGGTGCACGCTGCCGCGCCCACCTTGCGAACCTCGGGGTTGTGTGTGCTGAAGGGCGAGCGGTCGGTGGAGTTGTGGTGCCAGTCCGGCGAGAGCGCGGCGAGGTTGGGTCCCGTTGCAGGTTCTACAGGGACGGCTTGGGGGTAACCCTCGCCCTGCCCGTCCTCCAGCACCGACCTGTCTCTTCAACGCACCCTTGTTCAGGGATAGTTGACCAGGTTGGCGACATTGCTCGACGAGTTCGAGGGGCCTCCTGTGTCATTGATGACATGGCGGATCGTGCCGGTGCCACCGAGCGAGACGGTGACCATGTCGTGGAACATCACCCCGGCCGTCTGCGGTACCTCGAAGGCGTGTTCGGCGGCTACGGAGTTGTTGGCACTGAAGAAGCAGTAGCTGCCGAGTCCCCATGCCTCGTGGTGCTGGACGGAGTCGGCGACCTTGTAGGCGGCGTAGCCCTGGGTCGAGCCGTTCATCCAGGCGTCCTGGTTGGGCGGGTCGTAGGGCATTTCGTTCTGATAGAAGTACGTGCGGCCGTTCTCGCCGTTCCAGATGGTCTGGTTCTTCTGGTAGTGCTCGACGAACAGGCCGTACATGGTGACGTCGTCTCCGTTGACGACCAGACCGGTGTCGGCCGTGTTGGTGTCCCAGCCGACACCGTCGCCGTGGTCGGCCCGCCAGATCCACAGGTGGTCGCCGATCACGTCGGAGCTGTTGACCACCAGGCTCTGCGACGCCTTGCCCACGGCGGCGCCGCCCACGCGGAAGAACACGTCGTGCAAGGACGTCGGATCGGCGGAGTGCGAGGCGGACGCCCCCTGCGGGCCGACCTCCATCAGTGTGGCGGAGTTCTGCGTGCCCGCGTCGACGAGCAGGCCGGCGAGCTTGACGCCGTCGACATCGGCCACGGACATCGCCGTAACTCCGTTGTCGGGTATGAGGGTTGCCAGGCCCAGACCGAGGACGACGGTGTCGGGCTTCGTCACCTTCAGCGTCTCATCGAGATGGTAGACGCCCGGGGTGATCAGGAGGTGCTTGCCCGCGTCCAGCGCCGCGTTCATCTCGGCGGCCGTCGCGCCCGGCTTGGCGATGAAGAAGTCGTCCAGCGTGATCGACGTACCGGCGGGGGCGCCGGACGACCAGGACGTGCCGCTGGAGTCCTTGCGCAGCGCGGGCACGAACACCTGGTAGGCGCCCTGGTCGTCGATGTACAGGAAGGGCTTCTCCCGGGAGACGGGTGTCTGATCGACCGTGGTGTACGGCGGGCTGGGGAAGCTGCCCGCGGGGGCGTTCCGGTCGCCGACGAACACCATGTTCCAATTGGAGCCGCTCCAGCTGCCCCACTCGGAGTTGCGGGACAGCCACTGCTGCTGCGAGCCGGACGTGACCTGTCCGTCGACCTTGGTGTCGGCGAGCAGACCACCGCTGGACCAGCCGCCGTCATCGAGCTGCAGGTTTCCCTTCAGGTGTATGCGGCGGTACGGGGCTGCCTGCGAGACCGCCCAACGGTCCGCGCCACCGGTGGGGTTGACGGCGAGGTTCTCCGCCGACCGCCAGAAGTTCTGGGTGGCGTTGCCCTGGAACCAGTCGGCCTCCGCATGCACAGCGCCGTTGATGGTGACGTCGTCGGGGGACAGGCCGAGCCCCGCGACCTGGGTGTAGAAGCCGACGTTGGCGTCGACGTCGTACGAGCCGGGCTTGAAGAGCAGCGCCTGCCGGGCCTCGCCGAACTGGTTGGTCTCCTGCTGGCCGAAGACCGCGTCGAGCTTGCCCTGGATGTCACTGCTGGACATCGACGGGTCGAAGATCTGGACGTTGGGGCCGAGGTCGGGCTCGGCCGCGGCCGCACTGGCGCTCTGCAGGGCGAACGCCGCAGTGCCCGTCCCCGCGATGACGGCCAGGGCGAGGGCGAAACGTGCGGTGCGCCGGCTTCTGCGGTGCCCGGTGCGGGAGCCGTGATTCCTGCCGAAGATCATCGTCGTACTCCCCCTCATCCCGTGAACCGGGCGAAGATGTCGGTGAACTGCCAGGGCTCCTGGGCGACTCCGGAGCAGGTGTCGTCGTTCGGGTAGGCACCCGGGCATGGACGGTCCCGGTTGACGGACCAGAAGGCGAGCCGTGCCAGGTGGTGTGCGGAGGCGTAGGAGAGGATCGTCTCGAAGTCGGCCGTGCTGACGGTCTCGTTGACGTCGGTGATGCCGTTCATCGAGGAGAGGCCGCTGTGCCGGTAGGCGACGTCGTCGCTGTAGCCGTAGGCGGCTTTGACGGCGTTCTTGAGTCCGTCGGTGGCCTGGATGGTCAGTTGGCCCATGTCCTGCCCGGCGCCGCCGAAGTCGAACGGCATGATCGTCCAACCGTCCACTTCCAGACCGGAGTCGGCGGCGAGCTGGATCATGCTGTCGTCGGGGCCGCTCTGATCGCTGGGGAAGGTGACATAGGTGAGGAACCCCGGGTTGTCGGCCTTGACCTGCTTCAGTGCGTCGATGGTCTTCCGCTGGATGGCCGGATCGTTGTAGGCGTCGCCCTCGATGTCGACGTCGATCGCCTTGAGGCCGTAGGCGTCGATCACCTTCTGGTACGCGCCCGCAAGCGCCGTGGCGTCGGCGCAGGACTGTTCCAGCTTGGCGCCGCTCGCACCGCCGAACGACGGGACGACGTCACCGCCCTTGGCGCGGATCGCGTTCACGGTCTGTTCGTCGACTCCGCCGGTGAGCGGGCGGCTGCCGTCCCACTGCGGGGAGCAGCCGCCGGCGTCGAGGACGAAGGCGAGCGTGAACCAGCTGACGCCCGTGGCGTCCATGACCTCGGCAGGGTCGGGGGGATTGCCCCAGCCGTTGTACAGGTAGGGGGCGACCGCGGCGGGGGCCGCCGCGACTGCGGGGCTCCCGTCTGTGCCGTCGGCCCAGGCGGCCGAGGCTATGCCGGTCGCGGATACCGCGACCGCCACGGCGAGCGCCGTCCACCGACTCCGGCGCATACGGTGACGTGGGGTGTCCGTATGTCCGTCCGGGCGGCGAATTAGCAGATGCTTACGGTGATTCATGTGGGGGGATGCCTTCCTGGAACGCGGCCGGGCCCAGGCGGCGTGTGCCAGTCGGCCCAGCGCCGGCGCAGCCCGCACCTGCAGTTTCCGGCCGGAAGGACGCGGCCGGTCTCAGGGCGCTATGTTTCGGGACTTGAACGAGTCCAGTCAATAGGTCTGCACCAATGAACATCACTGAGGCTCAAGGGACTGGATATCTTCAGAAAGTGAAGGCATTAGCGTATCGAAAGGGGTATCTGTGCTTGATTCGTGAAGGTGGGGCAGCTGTTGGTTTCCAGGTCCAGGGCAGGGAGAAGGCCTCCTACCGGACGGCCGTGCCGAGCCGCTTAACTCCCTTGGCGGGCAAGGAAGAAGCTGCTCCGGACTTTGCGATCATTGCAGTCTGGTTGCAGGGTGGGAGGGCTTGGGGCGGGCGCCGAGGACGATCGATGCCTACGCCCGGGGGCTGGCGGAGTACCTGGAGTTGTGCGAGCGGGAGAGCATGGACCCGGCGCGGGCCACGCGGGCCCATGTGTCCCTATATGCACGGGAGTTGAGCTCCCGGCCGAGCTGTCGGGGCACCAACGTTGTTTCTCTGGAATCGGGTGCAGGGTTGTCGAACGCGACGCTCCAGCAGCGCCTGGTGTCAGTGCGGCTGTTGTTCTACGACTTCCTGGTCGAGGGGGGAGCGCCAGGACAATCTCATCGGTCGGGGACGTTACGCCCCCGGGGCCCGTGGCGGCGGTCAGCAGCGTGCGGGCTGGCCCGCGGCTGTCGCACTCCTCCCGGCTGAGCCGGGGGAACGCGGTGTGCTGGCTCGGTTACTCGGACCGCTGGAGCAGGCGCGTTCCTGCCTGTGGATCCCGGGTTCCAGTCACGGGGACGGAGCCGCGGTTGCGGGCATGCGTCGCCAGTTTCCCTCGTAGCACTCGTAAGTCGGAGTGTTGTGCACGTAGAAGTAGCGTCCTGCCGCCCCACAAGGGCTGCCTGGTTCTGGTTCGGTGTATTTCAGAAGCACCCAATGCTCTTTGTGGCATACATAGGCATCGCTGCTCCCATCGGAGCCGCGCGTTCCTTCAGGAAGACAGGCGGTGCCCTTGGTCGGAGTCGCCGAGGGAATCGGTCCACTGGTAACGAAGCCGCCAAGGCCACCGGTGTCTGTGGCCGTCGGGGCGGGGATGATGCTGACGTACGGGTCGGGGGTCGGGCTAGAGGCCAATGGGGTGCTACTGGTGGCATGTTGGGCCCCGCAGCCAACCGTGAACATGGCGACCGCCGCGATGACAGCGGTCGGGATTGAGCGCGACAATGTCATGTCCATGAATGTACTAGGCGGGACCGCTTGCAGCCCGTCTGACAGGACGCCTCTGTCGCGGCGTTCTCAAGGGTGTTGTGTGGTCAGTTGCTGCTTGCGTCTGGGAATACCTCCCACAGCAGGAAGTCGTCGTCGCCGGGGCGGCGGTAGCGGTCCAAAATGTGACCGGACTCCAGTGCGTCGGCGGTGTGGTGCATGAGTGAAGGAAGCGACGCCCACATGGAGTGCGGCGACAGGAGGGAGGCGCCCTCCTTATCGTGAGCGCCGATGCGTGCGCGGGGTTGGGAGCCATCGAGGTAGAGCACCCCGCCGGCCCGGTCGGAAGCGAAGGGCACCCAATGGGGGCGGTACGGGGAGTGTGGGTGACCAGCCCAGACGTCCGTCATGATCCGCCACTCGTCTACGACCTCGCTGGTGCTGAGGACTACGTAGCGGGGAGGGAGGGTGAAACTGCCGCTGCCGTTGTGGCCCTGTAGGAGCTGTGTGTGGTCTGGGTGGAGGTTCATGCCGAGGTGTTCCTCGACTCGGGCGATCTCCTTGCTGGTAGCAGGGGGAGCCAACTCCCGGATGCGTTCGCGATCTCGTAGCCAGCTTTCGACGCTATGCCATGACTCGCTGATGGGACGCAGTTCCATAGGTCCTCCTGGCCTCCGGGCCGAGATGCCAGTGGTGGCGCCCTGACGAATGGCGCCACCGCCGGTCAAGTGTTCTCTACTCGATGAGTTGGAACTGTTCGCTGCTGCGCGTGACGGTGGCGGATGGTATCAGCTGGAAGGAAATGAACCGAGGCTTGTAGACGCTCGGGTCCCGGTGGTGAGTGCCGGTTGGTGAGACGGAGTTGGCGAAGCTGTTGACGTTGTAGGGCAACGTCCAGTGGTCACAGGACTGCAGCACCGGATGGGCGTGCGGGTTGAAGGCGAAGATATTGGGGTCGCCGTAGCTGCCCCAGGGCCCTGTCTCGGGCATTCTGCAGACCTCGTCATGGTCCACCCAGTAGCCGAAGGGCCCGTATGCGGAGCACCCCGACCAGATGCGGACCTTGTTGCTGAATGCTTGGGTGCTGTCCGCACTGATGGTGACGAACTGGTTGTTCCACGGCGCGACGCTGTACTCGTTGGAAACGCCGGGGACGATCGTGTCCCCTTGGTTCTCGGCGCGCATCCAGTTGTCGCCGGTGACGTCTGTCCGCAGGAACTGCCAGTCGTCGACCTTGTCCAGGTCACTGCCCTTGACGCGGGCGATGTGCATCTTCTTGTTGGCCTGGTCATTGCTGACACCGTAGATGCAGTCCGTACCTGAGAAATCCTGCAGAGATGGGGAACCGAAAGATGGAGTGCCGGGTTGCTGGTCGCTACGATTATGAAATCAGCATTGATGTGCCAGGGGTCCCTAGGGCCGAAATTGAGACCTTTGACGTGCGGGCGCTTTGGCTATCGTGAGGCTTGGGGCTAACGGGTGGGCGATTCAACAGGAAAGGGATCCTCTTATTCCACTCGTGAAAAAGAGGAAGGCTCCTTTCAGTGAGCTCCTTCTGCGTTGTCAATCCAGGACGAGGACAGCCGGCCAAAATGACGACATGCGAATCGGGCCGCACCAGGTTCTTCGGAAGCCCCGCTGTGTGAGTGAAATCCACAGCAGCCGCACGGCTGTCACTGATCCGACCGAATTCCTCCCAGGAGCGGGCCGGCAGGATGTAGCGAGGTCGGCTTTACAGAAGGCGCGCAAGGGACTTGATGCGCGGTCGGTGAGCAGCTCGACCACGAGGCGTGTGGTATCCGCCGTGCTCACGGAGAAGGGCCAGACCCTACGCACGAGATCAAGTGAGCGTTGACAAATCTGATTCCACACAACGGGAAATCACACGACTAGGAGCGTCAACTCCTGCGCGGACGCGTTGAGGTGGTGGATGAGCCCGTTGTCGGGCGCTTCGATGCGGCCGGCCGTCCCGCACACCGCGAGCGCGGCGGCCAGCCGTCCGTTCGCGGCGCTGTGGACCGGGCGGACCAGACACACCTGGTGCGGGCCCAGCGCGAAGCGGCGCACGGCCGCTCCGTCGTCGCGCAGGCGCGCCAGCTCTCTCAGCAGCCCGCCGTCGGTCGGCGGATGGTCCGGGTCCGGGTCGGTGAGGTGCACGCGGCCGTCCGTGATACCCGCCAGGTGGACGCCGAAGCGCACCCGGTCCCGCAGCCGGGCGACCACGGCATGCGCGGCGGCGGGGACTTCGGGTACCGGGCGGGGCGGGGCCAGGCTTGCGACCCTGCGGCCCAGCGCGAAACCCCGTAGATCCGGCATTCGCACCAGGTACTCCTCCTCGACGAGCACGTTCAGCAGCCGGTACGTCGTGGCGGGTGCGAGTCGCAGCGCCGCCGAGATCTCCTTCGCGGTGACTCCCGGGCCGGCCCGTGCCACCTGCTGGAGCACCGAAAGCGCGTTGCGTACGGCGCGGGGCTGGCGGCCGCTGAGTGGCAGCGTCTCTCCGCTCACCGTGGCGGCTCGGGCAACACGTCGGCGGCGCTCGTCTCGTCGTAGACGCCGATCGCCCCGACGCTCGCCGGATCGCGCCTGCTCATCCACAGGAACCAGGCCGTCCCCGCCGCCATCAGCGCCACGAAGAGCGAGGGGATGAGGGCACCGCCGGTCGCCGCGTGGGCGAGCAGGACGGCGAGCAGTGACGGCACGCAGAGCACCGTGACGGCCACCGGACCGCGGGTCAGCTCGCCGATGCGGTGCAGGAAGACAGGGGCGGCCAGGCACACCAGGGCGTACGCGGTGAGGAATCCGTACACACAGAGGTTCACCAGACGCGCGAACAGCACGGGCGGCGCCGTCCCCGCCGCGATCAGTGCCAGCGGGACGAGGACAAGTACCGGAAGCACCAGGGCGATGGCGATGTGCGGGGTGCGGTGGGTGGGGTGGGTACGCCCCAGGCGGTGCGGGGTCATCCGTTCGCGTCCCATCGAGAAGAGCAGCCGCACCAGCGCGGTGCCGGACGCCAGGGCGCAGGCGAAGAAGGAGAGGGAGACGCCCAGATCGAGCAGGGCGGGCAGCCGGACCGAGGTGTCCCCGGCCGTGGGGAGGACCTGGGCGTAGACGGCGAGCAGGAACAGTGCGGCGGAGCAGATCACGGTCCATCGCACGGCCCGCCCCACCGTCAGGAAGGGCCGCCGGGTCTCGGCGCCGAGCGCGGCGGCGCTCTCGAAGCCGATGAACGCGGCGAAGGCGGGCAGCGCACCGGCCATCACCGGACCGAGCGCGGAGGTCGGCGGGGTGAGCTGCCGCATATCGGGACGGGCGCCGTGCCGCACCAGCAGTACCACGAAGAACGTCAGCGCCAGGACGATCGACGCCGCCTCCAGGCAGAGCGTCAGCCCGGCGGACAGCCGCACCCCCTGTAGAAGGAAGTACGCGACGAGCGTTCCCGTTGCCAACACCACCGCAGCAACTGTGAGTTGGGGTGGTCCGGGCGAGATGTCCAGACGCGCCAGAAACTGTTCTGCGTACAGGCCCGAGCCGGTCAGCGCGCCCATGGCAAGGACCCCGTACCCGATCAGAAGCGCACAACCGCAGCAGAACGCGGCGGCCGGGCCGAGCCCCTTGGCGGTGAAGGAGTAGAGGGCGCCCGGCGCGGCCATCCGGCGCGAGAAGATCCGTACGCACGCGGCCACCAGCAGTGCGAGGACCGTCGCCAGCGCCACCGACCACACGGCGAAGACCCCGGTGTCCGCCCTGACCAGGCCCGGCGTGGTGGCCATCGCGGCGGTCGGCGCGACGGCGGAGACAGACTGGGCGAGCACCGGCAGCGGGCCGAGGGAACGCCGGTCGAGGCCGCCGACGGGGGAGTGGCCGCGCAGGAGAGGAGAAGGAGCCGTGCCCTGGACGCTCATCAACCGCCCCCTCCGTACCTGTGGTGCCGAACCGCACGGTAGGACCGCTCTGTTTCGGCCGGATGAGCGGCAGATCGCCGGTGCGTGTTCCGGAACGGGAAAGCGTGCGCGGCGCACTCCCGTTCGGTGCGCCTGGGGCTTTCACCGACGTGTGACGGCTCGGCAACGCGCGCTGTTGAGACTGCGGCACAGGCCGCTTGCGGCAACCGCGATCGCAGAGGAGCCCGCGATGACCAGCACGGCGAGCCCGCCCACCACGACCGCACCGCCCGCCCTCCGTGGCTCCCTCGGCACGGCTTCCATCGTGCTGATGGTTCTTGCCGCCGCCGCCCCGCTCTCCGTCGTCGGTGGCAGCGTTCCGCTCGGCATCGCTCTCGGCAATGGTGCCGCCTTCCCCACCGCCTTCGTCGTCTGCTGTGTGGTCCTGCTGCTCTTCGCGGTCGGCTTCTGCGCGATGGCGCGGTACGTCAAGGAAGCGGGAGCGTTCTACGCGTACGTCGACAAGGGCCTCGGCGGACGCGCGGGGCTCGGGTCCGCCTACCTCGCGCTGGTCACGTACACCGCGATCCAGCTGGCGGTGTACGGGTACATCGGGGTGGCGCTCGACAGCCTCGTCCAGTCGTACGGCGGCCCTCAACTGCCCTGGTGGGCCTGGGCCGGAGCGGTCGCCGTAGTGGTCGGTGTGCTCGGCTGCCGCCAGGTGGATCTCAGCGGGAAGGTCCTCGGCGTGCTGATGGCCGGCGAGGTCGGGATCGTCCTCGCGCTCAACGCGGCGGTCCTGGTGCGCGGCGGGGACCACGGCCTGTCCACCGCACTGGTCAGCCCCGAGCGGCTCACGTCGGGAGCGCCGGGACTCGCCGTCACCTTCGCCATCGCCGGGTTCCTGGGCTTCGAGGCCACCGCCGTCTTCCGCGACGAGGCCCGCGACCCGGACCGCACCATCCCGCGCGCCACCTATCTCGCCCTCGTCCTCGTCGGAGGCTTCTACGCGCTCTCCAGCTGGGCGCTGATCTCCGCCTGGGGAGACGAGGAGGCCGTCGCCGAGGCGGCACGCGATCCGGAGAACATGCTGATGGCCACCGTGCACCGCTACCTCGGCTCGTCCGCCGAACACCTCGCCCAAGTGCTCTTCGTGACCAGCCTGTTCGCCTGCGTCCTCTCCTTCCACCATGTGATCGCTCGCTATGTGCACTCGCTCGCCGACCGCGGCGCGCTGCCCGCCCGTCTCGGCCGTGCCCACGCCCGCCACCACTCGCCGTACATGGCGTCCCTGGCCCAGTCGGGCAGCGCGGTCGTGCTGATCGCGGTGTTCGCCCTCGCGGGACTGGACCCGATCACCGAGGTCTTCACCTGGATGGGCGGCCTCGCCAGCGCGGGCGTCGATGTGCTGATGCTGCTGACCTGCGCGGCCGTCCTGGTCTTCTTCCGGCGCTTCGCCGGCGACACCCGCCGCTGGCAGACGCTCTGGGCGCCGGCGCTCGGCGGCCTCGGACTTATCGCGCTGCTGGTGTTGACCGTACTCAACTTCCCTTTGTTGATTGGTGGTTCGGCGGCATTTGCCACGCTGCTGCTCGGTCTGCTCCCCGCCGCCTTCGTCCTCGGCTGGGCCCGCGGACACCGCGTGCCCGCGCCTGCCGAACTGCCCGCCTCCGCCTGATCCGCTGTTTCCCGGTCCCCGTCCGAGGAGTACGCACATGACGCCCACCCACCCCCTCGCGATGCTCACCGCTGAGGAGATACGCACCGCCCGCGCCGTGCTGGAAGAGGCCGGACACCTCGGCGGCGACATACGGTTCGTCTTCGTCGGCCCCGATGAGCCGGCCAAGGCCGAACTGCTCGCCTTCGCTCCGGGCGACCCTGTCGACCGGCGGCTGCGGGTGATGCTGCTCGACAGGTCGAACGGCGACTCGTACGACACGACCGTTTCGGTGACCCGCGAGACCATCGACACCTTCGAGAAGATCGACACCTCTGTCGCCGGGCAACTGCCCATCCTGGACTCGGAATTCGAAACCTGTCAGGAGATCCTCGACGCCGACGAGGGGTGGCGGGCGGCGCTCGCCCGGCGCGGGCTCGTCCCTGAGACCGTACGCGCGTGCCCGCTCTCGGCAGGCCACTACGGGTACGAGGGCGAGACGGGCCGGCGGATCGTCCGCAGCTTCGGCTTCCACCAGGACCATGAGCAGGACCACCCGTGGGCCCACCCCGTGGACGGCCTGGTGGCGTACGTCGACCTCACCGCGCGCACCGTCATGGAGATCATCGACCACGAACTCCTTCCCGTGCCGCGGGAGTCGGGGAACTTCCAGGACCCGGAGTACACCGGCCCCGCCCGCACCACCCTCAAGCCCATCGAGATCACCCAGCCCGAGGGCGCGTCCTTCACCGTCGAGGACGGGCTGCTGCGGTGGGAGAACTGGTCGCTGCGCATCGGCTTCAACGTCCGCGAAGGACTGACGCTTCACCAGATCTCCTTCTACGACAGGGAATTGGGGCGAGACCGCTCCGTGGTGCACCGTGCCTCGATCGCCGAGATGGTCGTCCCGTACGCCGACGCCTCACCCGTCCGGTTCTGGCAGAACTACTTCGACCAGGGCGAGTACCTCTTCGGCCGCTACACCAACTCCCTGGAGCTGGGCTGTGACTGTCTGGGCGAGATCCACTACACGGATGTGACCATCGCCGACGAGCTCGGCGAGCCCTCCGTCATCCGCAACGCGATCTGCATGCACGAGGAGGACTACGGGGTGCTGTGGAAGCACAGCGACCTCTTCGCGGGTTCCAACGAGACCCGCCGCCAGCGCCGTATGGTCATCTCCTTCTTCACCACCGTCGGCAACTACGACTACGGCTTCTACTGGTACCTCTACCTGGACGGCACCATCGAGTGCGAGGCCAAGGCGACCGGAGTCGTCTTCACCTCCGGATACTCCGAGGAGGGAAAGGAGTTCGCCACCGAGATCGCCCCCGGCCTCGGCGCCCCCTTCCACCAGCACCTCTTCTCGGCCCGACTCGACATGTCGGTCGACGGGCAGCGCAACGCGGTCGACGAGGTCGACGCCGTCCGTATCCCCATCAGCGAGAAGAATCCGTACGGCAACGCCTTCGCCCGCCAGGTCACCCGCCTCACCGGAGAGAGCAAGGCCCAGCGGCACGCGGACGGCAGCAAGGGCCGGGTCTGGCACATCGTCAACCCCGACGTCACCAACCGCCTGGGCCAGCCGGTCGGTTACGCCCTCGTGCCCGAAGCCCTCCCCACCCTGCTCGCCGACGACTCGGCGTCCGTCACCGCGCGAGCGGCCTTCGCGACCAAGCACCTCTGGGTCACCCGGCATGCCGACGACGAGCGCTACCCGGCCGGTGACCTCGTCAACCAGCACCCGGGCGGCGCCGGTCTGCCGTCCTGGACGGCCGCAGACCGCAGCGTGGACGGCGAGGACATCGTGCTCTGGCACACCTTCGGGCTCACTCACTTCCCGCGCCCCGAGGACTGGCCCGTCATGCCCGTCGACTACACGGGCTTCACGCTCAAGCCGGTCGGTTTCTTCGACCGCAATCCCACCCTGGACGTGCCGCGCAACAGCAACGGACGCGGGCACGGCGGGGGGTCCGCGTGCCACTGAGAATTCTTCTGTCGCGCGGAGACCACACCGTTCAGTCCAGCGTCATCACCATCTGCGAGCCCCACTCCTGACGGCTGAGCTCGGTGAAGCCGACCGCCAGGTAGAAGGCGCGTGCCCCGGGGTTCCCGCTGCCCACGCCGAGGTGCAGCCCCGGTACGCCTCTGTCACGCAGGGCAGCGGTCAGCGCGCCCATCAGGCGGCGGCCGAGTCCGCTGCCCTGACCGCGGGGGAGGATGTCGATGTGCAGGTGCGCCGGGTGGCGGACGTACAGGTCGTCACGGCGCGGCCGGGTGCGGTGGAGATGGTCCACGCGGCGCCAGTCATGGGTGCCGTCCCCCGGGTCCACGGCGAGTGCGGAAGGGTAACGGGCGCGCAGACCGGGCCACCAGTTCTCTTCCTGCCACACCTCGAAGGAGTACGTGTCTGCCGTGGCGACGACATACCCGAGGGGGCCCAGCTCGTCGGTGGCGACAAAGGTGAGCGCGGGGTCCCCGGCCGGATAGGGCGCGGCGTAGATGTGGCCGAGCAGGTCGGGGTCGCGGTAGAGCGGTGTCGCGTCCCGTCCCGAGTCACCGGTCCTGAGACACACGCGGTACATGCCGGGCAGGTCGGCCGGATGAAAAGGGCGTACGACGGCAGGACCGAAGGGCTGCCCGGCAGCGGTCATCGGGCCGCCGCCGCGGCCAGCAGGAACCAGGCCGAATGCGGGATCCACTGTTCGGTCCAGCGCCAGCTGTTGCCGGTGTCCCTGTGGTGGTCGGGCATGAACGCGATGTCGTGCTCGTCCTCGAATCCGGAGGTGATCCCGTTGAGGATGCCTCCGGGGACGTTGGGATAGTCCGGGTGGTACTCGACGCTGTTGCGCCCGATTCCCTTGATCATGGAGGAGTCGAAGGGGTTGAGGCCGGTCACCCAGTGCAGCTGGTCCTCCGCCAGACGCAGCAGTCGCGGACGCAACTCGGCCGGGCAGTCGGGTAGTTCGGCAGCCAGTTGGGCCGCATAGGCCACCGAGCAGATGTTGGCGTTCTCGCCCTGCCACCAGTAGCCGGTCTCGTTGTCGTGCGGGTAGAAGAAGCTGGTGCGCGGGGCGGAATCCGTCGGCTGCACATACTGGCGTACACAGCCGAAGGGGTTGGCCACCTCGTCCGCGAGATGGGCCGCGTCGCGCATCAGGGAGAGTGCGGTCCTGCGGGCGGTCGGGGCGAGCGGGGAGTCGGGGCAGAGGCCGGCGAAGCGCAGGAGGGCGACGGCGGGGAGGCCGGATTCAGCGGCGTGGAAGAACGGACGCCCCGTCACATCGCCCAGGAGGTAGCCGAATCCGTGGCCCGAGTCGGTGTAGCGGTCGGTGAGTGCGGCGGCACGGCGCTCGGCGGCGGCCAGCACAACGGGATCGGGCTCCCCGGCGCCGGCCCGCAGCAGCTCCACGGCCGCGAGCAGCGCGCAGTAGTCGTCGATGACGGACTCCTCGCCGTCGTACAGGTACTCCTTGTTGTGCCGCTCAAGATGCTCGAATCCCCGGCGGGCGGCGGTCAGGTACTCGGAGCTGTCGAAGTCGCCGTGGTCGTTCAGCGTGGCGGCGCGGGCCAGGGCCGCGATCGCGAGGCCGCCGCCCTGACGGTAGGCCGCCTGCCAGCGCTGGGTGCGCACGCACTCCTGGAGCGGGGCGTTGATGACGCGCTCGTCGAGGTCCTTGGTGAGGGCGTCGAAGATCGCGGTGTAGAAGTAGCCTTCCGGCGACTGGAAGCGGACCAGGAAGTCGGCCCCGAACAGCGCCTCGTCACGCAGGCGGTCGCCGAGTACCCGGTGCAGGCGCGGGTGACGGTCCGCAAGGGTGTCGCTGACCTCCATGAACGCCCAGGCGCAGAAGGGTAGTTGCTGCGGGTTCATCATGCGGGTGTAGTTGAGATGGCTGAGGAACTTGCTGGGGTCGCCCGAGGCGTCGAGCCATCCGCCGCGGGCGTCGACCGTGCGGCCGGAGTCGTCCCCGTAGAAGCGGGTGTGGCGGTCCTTGCGGTCGATGGCGCCGCTGGAGCGCACCGAGCGGAAGTAGTACAGGACGTCCGAGAGCGTGCTCTGCTGGAGGAGGGTCGCGTCGACTCGGAAGTCGGCGGAGCGCTCGGTGCCGTACTCGATGCGGTACACGCCCGCTGTGCGCAGATCGGAGAAGTCGACCTGGCGGAAGGAGCCGACGGACCAGCGGTCGACGTGCTCCACGGGACCGACCGGCAGTTGCCGCCGGGTGCCCTCGCCGACCAGCGTGGCCGTGGCAGCCAAGTCGCCACTTTCCTGAGGTGAGTTGAGCAGGACGATCGCCTTCTTGGAGGCGGCCGTGTTGTAGCCGATGTGGCTGACGAGGATCTTCGTCACGGGGGTTCCTCCGGGCTGGCGGTCGCTCACGGCTGGTCTGAGATCGAGTCGAGCCACTTGCGGGTCTCCGCGATTCTGCCGGGTGAGGAGCGTTTCCATACGCCGGTGCCCCCGGTCTGCCACGGGTGGGGACCGGCGAGCGGCCGGTACTCCACGCCCATCGCGTCGAGCCGCCGCAACTGGCGTACGAGCCTTGCGTCGAAGTCGGCAGGGTCCGGGATGCCGCCGGACCACAGGACCTCGGCGAGGGCGCAGGCGCGCGGGAAGGCCAGATAGTCCAGGTACCGCTCGTCGGGCACCCACTCCGTCCAGATCTGGAACTGCCCGCCGAGGACGTGGGCCCGCTGCTCCTGGGACCAGGCGGTCGGGGCGGGTGCGAAGTCTGCCACGTCGGTCAGGGTGATCGGGCCGCCCTCCGACCGGCGTTCGGCGTCGAGGTCGGACTGGTCGAAGTTGAAGTAGGTCGGGAACAGCGGGGAGCGTACGACATCGTGGGTGCCCGCGGCACGGGCCGCGGCCTCGTCGCCGCGCCAGGCCATGACGATCGTGTCCGGCAGCACGCCTCCGGTGACGTAGCCCTCGTCCCAGACGATCATCCGGACGCCGAGCCCGGCCAGGAACCGGCCGAGCGAGCGCAGGAAGTGCCCGTGCATCTCGCGTGGTTCGGTGTATCCGGACGCCGCCATCGCCGCTGCCACCTCGGGGTCCTCGGCCCACCAGTCCATCGCGCACTCGTCGCCGCCGAGGTGGACGTACGGCGCACCGGTCGCCTCGATGATCTCCTCCAGCACGTCGCGCAGATACGCCTCGGTGCGGGCGAGCGGGGCGACCGAGGTGCCGCCCTTCCACACCGTGTCGAGGACGGCCTGCGGCTCTCCGGGGCGGCCGAGATGGGGGGCCGCCGCACGCAGGGCCGAGGTGTGGCCGGGCACGTCGATCTCAGGGACGAGGGTGATGCCGCGCAGCCGGGCGTAGCCGGCGATCTCGGCGAGGTCGTCGAGGGTGTAGTAGCCGCCGTGCGGGGTTCCGTCGTCGGGGCCGTCAGGGCCGAGCCGGGTGGAGGCGCGCCAGGAACCGACGGTGTGCAGTTCGGGGTGGCGGCGGCTCTCCACGCGCCAGCCCTGGTCGTCGGACAGGTGCAGTTGCAGCCGGTTGAAGCGGTGGGCGGCCAGCAGGTCGATGTAGCGCAGGACCGTCCGCTTGGGGAAGAAGTGGCGTGCGACGTCGAGCATCGCGCCGCGCCAGGCGAAGACGGGTTCGTCCTCGACGAGCCCGCAGGGCACTCGCCACCCCTCGGAGGGCGGACCGGCCGCACGTCGGTGGACGGCGTCAGGGAGCAGTTGGCGCAGTGTGGTCAGGGCCTGCGCGATCCCCTCGGTGCCGCCCGCCGTGATCTCGACCTGGGTGGGCGAGACGCGCAGGGTGTAGGCGCCCGGGGCATAACCATCGGCCCCGTCTGTGAGCAATACCCGTGGGTCCTCAGTGGTATTGCTTGGTATGCCCGGCATTGTGCCGTGGAGCAACTCGGAGAGAAAGCTCCGCAGCATGGCTCCGGCCAGTGGGGAGTGGGCTCCAGCGATGGGCATGTCGGCGGTCAACCTGCAATGACCGGAGGTGACTTGGGTCCGTCCGGGGCGAGGCAGCAGAGCACGAAAGGCGTCCAAGACGGGTCCCAACTGTCGACAGTGCGGAGGGTTCGTCACTCAAGTCCCGCCGCGACGCTACTTGTTGTATTGCTTTGGTTCAAGTGGTACGTTCCCCGAACTCTTCTGGTACCTGCGCAGTCCCCAGTGTCGAGAGGTCCCCATGACCGTCAATGCCGCGCAGTCACGCCCGGCCGAGTCCTTGCAGGGCCGACCGGTTCACCCACCCCCGCACCAGCAGACCGGCAAAGAGCCGGGCACGACTCGCGCCAAGTCCTTCGTCACACGCCTGCGGCAGGATTCGCCGTTGCTGCTGATGACGGCCCCGGCAGTCCTGGTCCTGCTGCTGTTCACCTACATACCGTTGCTCGGCAGCGTCGTCGCCTTCATGGACTACGTGCCGTTCCTCGGCTTCACCCAGTCCCAGTGGGTCGGCTGGGACAACTTCACGGCCCTCTTCCAGGACGACCTCTTCTGGGGCGCCCTGACCAACACCTTCGAGATCACCTTCCTCCAACTGCTCCTCTTCTTCCCCGTGCCGATCCTGCTCGCCGTGCTCTTCAACTCGGTGGCGATGCCGGCGGTGCGGAACTTCGTGCAGTCGGTGATCTACCTGCCGCACTTCCTGTCCTGGGTGATCATCGTCGCGCTGTTCCAGCAGATGCTCGGCGGCGGCGGAGTCATCAGCCGCATTCTCGTCACCCACGGGAAAAACGGCCTCGACATCATGTCGGACCCGGGCACCTTCCAACTCCTGCTCACCTCGCAGGCCATCTGGAAGGACGCCGGCTGGGGAACCATCGTCTTCCTCGCCGCGATCGCCGCCATCGACCCGCAGTTGTACGAGTCCGCCGCCATGGACGGCGCCGGCGCGCTGCGCAGGTTCTGGCACATCACGCTGCCCGGCATGCGTCCCATCATCGTTCTGATGCTGATCCTCAGGCTGGGGGACGCCCTCACCGTCGGCTTCGAGCAGATCCTGCTGCAGCGCGACGCCGTCGGCCCCGGAGCGGCCGAAGTCCTCGACACGTTCGTGTACTTCAACGGAGTCCAGGACGGCAACTGGGGCGTGGCCACCGCGGCGGGCCTCCTGAAGGGCGTGGTCAGTCTTGCCCTCGTCCTCGCCGCGAACAAGCTCGCCCACCGCTTCGGCGAGGAAGGGATCTACCGGCGATGACCACTTCCGTCCAACGCCCTGTGTGGCAGGGCAAGCCCAAGCCGATCGCACTCGCCCTCAAGGGCCTCGCGCTGGTCCTGATCGCCGCCGTGGTGATCTTCCCCTTCCTCACGGTCGTCTCCACCAGTCTGGCCACCAAGAAGCAGATCGACGCCAACGGCGGCTACGTGCTGTGGCCCACCAGCGTCTCCTTGGAGGCCTACCGGCAGATCTTCGACGGCACGGGTGTCGCCCGGTCCATCGTGGTGAGCGTCGGAGTCACCGTGGTGGGCACGGCCTTCAGCCTCCTGTGCACGGTCCTCGCCGCCTACGGCCTCAGCCGCAGAGGAGCGCTCTTCCAGCGCGGACTGCTGTCCTTCGTACTGATCACGCTGCTGTTCGCGCCCGGCATGATCCCCGTCTACCTGATGGTCAAGCAGCTCGGCATGCTCGACACCTACTGGGCCCTGATCATCCCCGGCGCGGTGAGTGCCTTCAACGTGGTGATCGTGCGGGGCTTCATCCAGGCCATCCCGCAGGAACTCTTCGACTCCGCGCGGATGGACGGCGCGGGGGAGTGGCGCATCTTCGCGTCCATGGTGCTGCCGCTGTCGAAAGCGGTGATCGCGGTCGTCGGCCTCTTCATCGCGGTCGGCTACTGGAACAACTACTTCGGTCCGCTGCTCTACCTCAACGACTCGAACAAGTGGCCGCTCCAACTGGTCATGCGGAACTTCGTGCTGGCGAGCAACGTCAGCTCGACCGCGCCGATCGCCGAGGTCCAGGACCAGCCGCCGGCCCAGTCCGTGCAGATGGCCCTTGTCGTCATCGCCACGCTTCCGATCCTGTGCGCGTATCCCTTCCTCAGCAAGCACATGTCCAAAGGCATGCTCACCGGGGCCATCAAGGGCTAGGAGACAGACAGAATGCCGATCAACCCCCAGTTCAGCCGCCGTACCCTGTTCAAAAGCGCCGCCTTCACCGCGCTGAGCGCCACTTCGTTGTCCGCGCTGACCGCGTGTTCGGGCGGCTCAGGGGTGAGCTCCGCCCCCGCAGGCAAGGCGGTTCCCGTACCCACGTACGTCGAGCCCGTGAACACGCCGAAGCCCCTGCTGCCGGCCACCGCCGAGGGCGTCATGGCTGTCTACGAGTCCTTCCCGATGAACGGCCCGCGCACGGTGAAGGAGGCGCCCGGCGACGGCAAGGAGTTCGAGTTCCTGGTCATGACCTACGGACAGCCCGCCCCGCCGCTGGACGAGAACGTCTACTGGCAGCTGCTCAACAAGGAGCTGAACCTCCAGCTCAAGCCGCTCAGGGTGCCGTACGCCGACTTCGCCACGAAGTTCCCCGCACTGGTCGCCGGTGGTGACCTGCCCGAGGTCGTGTCCGTGCCGATGGCCATGAACGTGGCCCGCCTGCCCCAGCTCGCCGAGGCCCAGTTCACCGACCTCAGCGAGTACCTGTCGGGCGACGCCGTGAAGAAGTACCCCAACCTCGCCGGCATCCAGCAGGCGAACTGGCTCAACGGCTATCTCAACGGCCGCATCTACGGTGTCCCGAAGTCGGACCCGCCGTTCACCAGCCAGCTCTTCGCCAAGAGCGACGTACTGCAGCAGGCCGGCGCCAACCCCGCACCGAAGACTCTCGCCGAACTCAAGGAGATGGCGAAGGCGGTCACCGACAAGCGGGCCGGCATCTACGCGTTCTGTAGCGGCGTCGGCGACATGCTCACCGTCGAATGCATGATGATGATCTTCGGCGTGCCCAACCGGTGGACGCAGAAGAGTGACGGCAGTTTCGTCACCTACTACGACCACGAGCAGTTCATACCCGCTGTCGCCGCCCTCGCCGACCTGAAGAAGGCGGGCTACTTCCACCCCGACACCGCGACCATGAGCAAAGTGCAGCGAGACTCGCTCTTCCGTTCCGGGAAGATCGCCGTCATCGCGGACGGCGTCCGCGGTGTCGGCATCGTCGCGGACGACCGCGACCTGAAGTTCAGCCTGATCGATCCGTTCGAGAAGGACGGCGGCAAGGCAACCCACTGGCAGGGTGCCGGGGCGTACGCCATGACCATGCTGAAGAAGACCGGCGACAAGCAGAAGATCGACCGCTTTCTGCGCGTCCTCGACTACCTGGCCGCCCCTTTCGGCTCGCACGAGTCCTTCGTCCTCAGCTACGGCGTCGAGGGCAGCGACAACGACTACACCGTCAAGGACGAGGTCGCCGTTCTCACCACGCGTGGCCAGCGCGAACAGGACCTCGGCTTTGCCTACATCGCGGGCGGACCACAGGTCCTGTGCGATCCGCAGGGCGCGCCCGGTGTCGACCGCATGTACCACGAATGGCAGACCAAGGCCGCCCCGGCGCTGCTGCCCAACCCGGCCGTCCACCTCTACTCCGAGACGTACAACACCAAGGGGTCCTCCCTGGAACAGCAGATGAGGGACGCCATCACGGCCGTCACCCTGGGCCGTTCGCCCGCCTCCAGCCTCAAGGACGCCGTGCGCACCTGGAAGCAGAACGGCGGCGACCGGATGGCCAAGGAGTACGCCGAGTCCGCACAGCAGGCGTAACCGCACCGCACGGCCGCGCCCCGCACGCGGCCGTTTTCAGGAAGGACCCGGATGAAACTGCGAGGCTCCGCCTCGGCCCTGGTGGTGGTGGAAGGAACCGACCTCCACCACGACCTCATCGGCGCCGCCCTGGCGCTTCAGGAGATCGTCAGCGAAGCCGGACTGTCCACGGCGCGCGCCGTCGGCCTCGACCGCTTCACCGACCCGATGCCCGCCACCGCAGAAGCCGACGTGTACGTCCTGTACCGCTCGTCGACCGTCTTCGACCCGCGCCAACAGCAGGCACTGGCCGACCTGGTGGCCTCCGGGAAAGGTCTCGTCGCCCTGCACGCCAGCAACCTCTTCGGCTTCGGCGAGGGCGGCCTGGACGCGGACCGCACGGCGTACGAACTCATCGGGTCCCGGTACCTCTCCCACGGCGACTCCGGATCCGAAGGCCGCTTCGACGTCCGGATCCGCAGCGACCACCCCGTCACCCGCCACCCCGTCACCCGCCACCTGGACGACTTCGCCATCGACGACGAGTACTACGTCCTCGAATACGCCGAAGACGTAACGGTCCTCGCCGACCGCGAGCGACCCGACGGCTATACCGAACCACTCGTGTACGTACGCGAGCACGGCGTGGGCCGGGTCTGCTACAGCGCTCTCGGCCACGACCCGCGCGCCTGGGGCAACCCGGGCTTCCGGCAGCTGGTGCGCCAGGCCGCGCTCTGGGCCGCCGGGCTCGACGACGTGGACACCGTGGAGAGCTGGTCCACCCGCTGGCCGCTGGGCAACGGGCGCACGATCGGAGACCGCACATGACGACATCACCCCCGCCGGTGATCGCGGCGCAACTGTGGTCGCTGCACAGCGAGGCAGCCGACGACCTGCTCGGCGTCCTGGCCAAGGTCGCGGCCCTCGGCTATCCGGCCGTCGAGACCATCAGCCTGTACGGGCACCGACCGGCACGCGTGCGCGCCGAGTTGGATGCTCTTGGCCTCGTACTGTGCAGCGCCCATGCCCCCTTCCCCGTCGACGAGAACGCCGACAACATCCTCGACGCGTACGAGGAGTTGGGTGTCGACACCCTCGTATGGAGCATGGAGCCCGAGGAGTTCACCAGTGTCGACGCCATCCACCTGGGCGCCGACCGTGTCAACCGCGCTGCCGCGAATGCCGCCGTACACGGCATGACCATCGCGTACCACAACCACTTCGCGGAATTCCGCAACGTCTTCGAGGGCCGTACCGCGTACGACATCCTGCTCGACGCACTGGAGCCCTCCGTACTCCTCCAGCTCGACACCTACTGGGCCCACACCGGAGGAGTCGATCCCGCGGCACTCGCCGCGTCGCTGGGCGACCGCCTTGTCTCCGTCCACCTCAAGGACGGGCCGGCGCGCGGCATGGACGACTACATGGTGCCCTTCGGCGACGGTGTCGTGGACGTGGAGGCCGCCGCCCGCGCGAACCCGTCCGTGCGCTGGAACATCGTGGAAATGGACCGCTCCCACCACGACATGTACGAACTCCTCGGCCGCAGTTACACGCACCTGGTCGGGCGCGAACTGGCCCGCGGAAAGAGGTGAGTCCCACGATGCGCGTCCTCTTCCTCGGCGGCACAGGCGTGCTCAGCGCCGCCTGCGTGGCCGAACTCGCCCAGCAGGACGTGGAGCTGACGATCGTCACGCGCGGCCGTGACACGCGGCGACCCGTCCCGCCGAACGTCAGGGCCCTCCACGCGGACGTCCACGACACCGACGCGATGAGCGCCGCCCTCGCCGCGACCGAACTCTTCGATGTCGTCGTCAACTTCATCGGCTACCACCCCGACGACATCGCCGCCGACGTCGCCCGGTTCACCGGCAGGACAGGACAGTACGTCTTCATCTCCACCGGATCCGTCTACGCCCGTCCCGCGCCCCGCCTCCCCGTGGACGAGTCCTCGGCCCGCCGTGCCGGGAACTTCGACTACCCCCGGTTGAAACTGGAGTGCGAGGAGGCCCTGGAACGCGCCTACCGCCGCGACGGGTTCCCCGCAGTGATCATCCGGCCCGCCCACGTCTACGACGAGACCGTCGTGCCCCTCCTCGCGGGCTGGACGGTCATCGACCGCTGGCGGCGCGGACGGCCCGCCGTCGTGCACGGAGACGGCACCTCACTGTGGAACCTCATGCACGCCCGCGACTTCGCCCACGCTTTCACCGGGCTGCTCGGCGACGACCGCCTCACCGGAGAATCCCTGCACATCACCTCGGACGAGATCCTCACCTGGGACGGCATCCACACCTCGCTCGCCCGCGCCGCGGGCGTCGAGCCGCTGCTCGTGCACCGCTCCAGCGAGGACATCGGCCGCGAGATCCCCTGGATGGGGCCCGTACTCACGGAGGACTTCCGCCATTCCCTCATCTACGACAACAGCAAACTCCACCGGCTGCTCCCGCAGTTCACCTCGGGCACGCCCTTCCGCAAGGGCGCCGTCGGCATCATCGACCGGTTCGACGCCGAGCCCGACCGCCGGGGCACCGACAAGGAACTCGATGCGGCCTTCGACCGGCTGGCCGGATGAAACGGGGCACCTCAATGGAACAATGGACCGGAACCGTACGACGGGCCGGAACCCACTCGCACATCGACACCGCACGAAATGCGGCAGGAACAAGGGGAGGTCAGGACACGGTGAACACGACGCCTGAGGACACCCTGGCGCCCATCGCCGCGGACCACCACGAACCCCTGTGGGTGCAGGCCGTCGCGGTGATCGAGCAGCGGGTCAAGGACGGTTCGCTCCCTGCCGGGCGACGCCTTCCCGCCGAGCGTGAGCTGTGCGGGCAACTGGGCATCAGCCGTGTCACGCTGCGGCGCGCACTGCGTGAGCTGGTCGAGAAGGGGATCCTCAGCTCCTCGCACGGACGCGGCTGGTATGTCGCGGAGCGCGGCGGCACCGACCGGGAATGGCCCAACTTCCTGGAGTCGTTCAGCGAAACCGCACGCCGCAAGGGTCTGACGCCCTCCTCGCTGGTGCTGAGCGCGGACGTCAGCCCGGCCACGCTCGACGAGGGCGACGAGTTCGGGGTGGCCGCCGGGACGGAACTCTTCCGTCTGGACAGGGTCCGGCTGCTCGACGGGCTGCCCATCGGCGTCGACTCCTCGCGGGTCCCGCTGAACCTGGCGCCCGGCCTGAGCGAGGCCGACTTCACCCACGCATCCATGCTGGACGAGCTGACCGCCGCTGGGTCCGAACCCCTCGACGCCGAGTCGATGGTCGAGTCGCGCGGCTGTCCCGCCGACCTGGCTCCGCACCTGGACATTGCTCCCGGTGACCCGGTGCTCGTCATGGAGTCGGCGATGACGGACGCCAAGGGGCGGGTCGTGCTGATCACGACCATCACCTACCGGGGTGACCGGTACCGGCTGCGGACATCGTTCGCGCGGGGCGGGTCCGCCTGAGGCGACGCCCGCCCGGGATGTGAGAGCGAGAGAGTCCCGCGCAAGGGTCTGAAATTCCGTTCCGTCACCGGGCATCCGCGTGCCTGGCGTGGGGCGGCTGCTTCCCCCGTGTCCGTCTCCTCGTACGTCTCGTACCGCCGGCCGCAGGTCCTCGTACACACATCCAGTAGCCCCCGCCGCTTCGAGCGCCCCCAACGCCGTCCGCAGCAACATCCCGGCGCCGACATCGGCGTCCCCCACGAAAGGAACTCCCGTGCCCGCAGCTCCCGAAGGGACCATTCCGTACTCCCAGGGCCGAGCGGCTCAGCCCGCCGCCCTGGAACGGATCGTGCCCCATGTCACCGCTCAACTCGACGAACTGCGTGGCGTGTTGACAGCACGACGTCCCGTCTTCACGGGCATCGGCGCGAGCCATGCCGCGCTCGCCCTGCCCGTACGGCTGCTGGAGGAGTACGGACTGCCCGCCCGCCGCGTACTCGCCGGTGACCTCGTACCCGAGACGGTCTTCGCCGATGCGGACCTTGTCATCGGGGTGTCCCAGTCCGGCCGCAGCACCGAGACGCTCGACGCGCTCGCGTATGTCGCACCCGAACACCGCGCCGCCCTGGTCAACGTGGCCCCGTCCCCGCTCGCCGAGAACGCGGCCCATCGCATCGACCTCGGCAGCGAACCCGACAGCTACGCCTCCACCGTCGGCTACACGGGCACGCTCATCGCGCTGACGATGGTCGCCCGAGCCCTCGCCGGCCGGTCCTCGGCGCAGATCACCGCCGAATGGGCGGGCATCGCGGGGCTGCTGGAGGAACTGGAGCGAGCGATCAGCACCACGGTCGACGAGTTCGCGGCACGGGCCGCCGACTCGGTCGCCGCGGACCTCGTCGCCTCGGGCGCCGCGCGATCCGTCACGGAGGCCGGGGCGCTTCTGCTGCGCGAGGTCTGCCGGGTCCCTGCCACCGCTCTGGTCACCCGCAACTACCTGCACGGCGCCATGGAGTCGGCGGGGCGAACCCTGCACGTCACCGTCGGAGACGGCCGCGAACTCGACCTCGCCCGCACGCTGGCCGAGGCGGGCCACCCCACCCTCGCCCTCACCTCCGCCCCCCTCACCGGAGTCGGCCTGCTGTACGCCGTCCCGATCCCCGGCCACCTCTCCCTCCCGGTCCGCACGGTCCTGCAGACGAGCGTCGTGCAGCGACTCGCGGGTGCGCTGGCCCAGGCACGTGGCGTCGACATCGAGGACTTCGTCTTCCACCACGCCGACACCAAGACGGAGGAGGCCGTCGGATGACCCCGATCCCGACCCCGCCCCTGTCTTCGTCCAAGGCCCGCACCTGCAGCACCGAGACCGAGGAGCGCGCGGCATGAGGCCCGTCATAGCAGGCGTCGACATCGGCGGAACCAAAACCCACATCCTCCTCGCCGACGCCGTCACCCACACCGTGACCGACGACGTCACCGTGCCGAGCACCGACTGGCAGACCCGCGACCTCCACCGGGCGGCGGACTGGCTCATCGCCAGGCTGCGCGCCATAGCCGACGACGTGGAACTCGTCCGCATCGCCGTCGGCGCCCACGGGTGCGAGACGCCCGCGCAGAGTTCACTGCTCGCCGGTGCCCTGGGCACCGCACTGGGCGGCATCCCGGTCACCGTCGTCAACGACGCCGAACTGCTCGTCCCGGCGGCCGGGTTCGAGCACGGCATCGGAGTCGTCGCCGGGACCGGCTCCATCGCTGTCGGGCGCCATCGCGACTCCGGCGTCCGGCTGTCCGCGGGAGGCTGGGGCTGGGTCCTGGGCGACGAGGGATCAGGCTCCGCTCTCGTACGCGAGGCCGCACGCGCGCTCCTCACCCAGGCCGACACCGGCACCGACCTCACCGCGGACCCCTTGACGAAGTCTCTGCTCAGCTCCTACGGCGCGGCGGATCTGCCCGAGCTGGCCGCCGCGATGAGCTGGGACGGCGGCGTGGAGACCTGGGGGCGCCACACCCAAGCGGTCTTCAACGCGGCGGACGAAGGCTCGGCACTGGCCCGCGACGTCATCGAGGAGGGGGGAAACGCGCTGGCGGGCCTGGTGACACGGCTGGCCGAGCGCGGAGCCCGCACCGACACGGTCGTCTTCGCCGGAGGTGTCATCACCGGCCGGCGGCGCCTGTGGACCGCTGTCACCGACCGCCTCGCCCACGATCTGCCGGGAACCGCACCGCACCTGCTCGACGTCCCGCCGGCCCGCGGAGCCCTGAACCTGGCACTTCACGGAGGTCACTGACATGCGCTGGTCCCAGGTGATCTCGGCCCGCACAAGTGAGACGGTCGAGGGCCCCGACGCCCCGCCAGGCCCCGGCGAAGTCGTCGTACGTACGGCGCTGTCCGGTCTGTGCACCTCCGAACTGCCGGCCTGGACGGGACACGACGGAGGTACGCCACTGCGCCTGGGCCACGAGATGTCGGGCGAGATCAGCGCGATCGGCCCCGGGGTGCACGGTTGGACAGTGGGGGAACAGGTCACCGGATTCGCCTCGGGAGCCTTCGCCGAGACCGTTCACGTCCCGGCCAAGGACCTGCTCCCACTGCCTCGCAACCTGAACGCCGGCACGGTCCTCGGGGAGCCCGTGGCCTGCGTGGTCGAGGCGCTGTCCAGGTGCGGGCCGGCGCCGGGGCGCCGGGTGGCCGTCGTCGGGCTCGGCTTCATGGGCCTGATCGCCGTCCAAGTGGCCGCGGCAGCCGCGCCGGTTCATCTCGTGGGCGTAGATCCGAAGCCCGAGGCCCGTGCCCTCGCGACCGGTCTCGGCGCGCACGAGGCGTGTGCGCCGTCCGATGCCGAACCCCGCTCGTACGACATCGTCGTCGAGCTCACGGGATCGGCGGCAGGACTGCGGCAGGCTGGCGAACTCACGGCGGAACACGGCACGTTGTGCGTCGCCGGTTACCACCACCACGGCCCACGCACACTGGACATCGAGCTCTGGTACCGAGGTGTCACCATCGTCAACGGCTTCACCCCACAGCGCCATCGCCAGCTCCAGGCACTCCGCGACGGCCTGGACCTGATGTCCGCCCGGCGGCTGACCCTGGAGCCGCTGCTGACCCACGAGGCCCGACTGGACGACCTCGACGAGGGATTCCGCCAACTCGCCGAGAGACCGGCCGGGTTTGTGAAGTGCGTCGTACGGCCCGGAGCCTGAACCACGGTCTACGGAAAGGTCTTCGTCGCCCCGGAACGGAACCGCCTCGGAACGCAACCGCCCCGGCCGGAGGATCCGGCCGGGGCGGCACAGGTCGCGGACCGGGGTCCGCGGACGGTGCGTCAGGCGAGGGTCGCGAGCGCGTCGTTCCAGGTTGCCGACGGGCGCATGATCGCGGCGGCCTTCGCGGGGTCGGGCTGGTAGTAGCCGCCGATGTCGGCGGGGGAGCCCTGGACCGCGTTCAGCTCGTCGACGATCGTCTGCTCCTGCGCACCCAGCGTCTCGGCGAGCGGGCCGAAGACCTTGGCGAGGTCCGCGTCGTCTGTCTGCCGCGCCAGCTCCTGTGCCCAGTACAGGGACAGGAAGAAGTGGCTGCCGCGGTTGTCGATGCCGCCGACGCGGCGGGTCGGCGACTTGTCCTCGTTGAGGAAGGTCGCCGTCGCACGGTCGAGGGTGTCGGCGAGGACCTGGGCGCGCGCGTTGCCCGTGGTCGTCGCGAGGTGCTCGAAGCTGGACGCCAGCGCGAGGAACTCGCCCAGGCTGTCCCAGCGCAGGTAGTTCTCCTTGACGAGCTGCTGCACGTGCTTCGGCGCGGAGCCGCCGGCGCCCGTCTCGAAGAGGCCGCCGCCCGCCATCAGCGGGACGATGGAGAGCATCTTGGCGCTGGTGCCCAGCTCCAGGATCGGGAACAGGTCGGTGAGGTAGTCACGCAGTACGTTGCCGGTGACGGAGATCGTGTTCTCGCCGCGGCGGATGCGCTCCACGGAGAGCTTGGTCGCGTCCTGGGGGGACAGGATGCGGATGTCCAGGCCCTCCGTGTCGTGCTCCGGAAGGTACCGCTTGACCTTCTCGATGAGCACGGCGTCGTGCGCGCGGGTCTCGTCCAGCCAGAACACCGTCGGGTCACCGGTGGCGCGGGCGCGGGTGACGGCCAGCTTCACCCAGTCCCTGATCGGGGCGTCCTTGGTCTGGCAGGCGCGGAAGATGTCGCCGGCGGAGACGGCCTGCTCCAGGACGACGTTTCCGGCCTCGTCGACGAGGCGGACCGTGCCGGTGGTCGCGATCTCGAAGGTCTTGTCGTGGCTGCCGTACTCCTCGGCCTTCTGCGCCATCAGACCGACGTTCGGCACGGTGCCCATGGTCGACGGGTCGAAGGCGCCGTTGGCGCGGCAGTCGTCCAGGACGACCTGGTAGACGCCGGAGTAACTGCTGTCCGGCAGGACCGCGAGGGTGTCCTGCTCCTGGCCGTCCGGGCCCCACATGTGGCCCGAGGTGCGGATCATCGCCGGCATGGACGCGTCGACGATCACGTCGGACGGCACGTGCAGGTTGGTGATGCCCTTGTCGGAGTCGACCATCGCCAGCTCCGGGCCCTCGGCGAGCTCCGCGTCGAAGGACGCCTTGATCTCGGCGGCCTCGGGCAGCGACTCCACGCCCTTGAAGATGCCGCCCAGACCGTCGTTCGGGGTCAGACCGGCGGCGGCGAACGTCTCGCCGTACTTGGCGAACGTCTTCGGGAAGAAGGCACGCACGACGTGACCGAAGATGATCGGGTCCGAGACCTTCATCATCGTGGCCTTGAGGTGCACCGAGAACAGCACGCCCTCGGCCTTGGCACGGGCGATCTGCGCCGTGAGGAACTCGCGCAGCGGGGCGACGTGCAGCACGGACGCGTCCACCACCTCGTCCGCGAGGACGGGTACCGACTCACGCAGCACGGTCGTGGAGCCGTCGTCACCGGCCAGCTCGATACGGAGCGAGCCCGCCGCGGAGATCACCGCGGACTTCTCGGTGGAGCGGAAGTCGTCGACGCCCATGGTCGCGACGTTCGTCTTCGAGTCGGACGACCACTTGCCCATGCGGTGCGGGTGGGTCTTCGCGTAGTTCTTGACCGACGCGGGGGCGCGGCGGTCGGAGTTGCCCTCGCGCAGCACCGGGTTCACGGCACTGCCCTTGACCTTGTCGTAACGGGCGCGGATGTCGCGCTCCTCGTCCGACTTCGGGTCCTCCGGGTAGTCCGGAAGCGCGTAGCCCTGCTCCTGCAGCTCGGCGACCGCCGCCTTGAGCTGGGGGACCGAGGCCGAGACGTTCGGCAGCTTGATGATGTTCGCCCCGGGCGTCTTCGCCAGCTCACCGAGCTCCGCGAGCGCGTCAGGGATGCGCTGATCCTCCTCCAGGAACTCGGGGAAGAGGGCGATGATGCGCCCGGCCAGCGAGATGTCACGGGTCTCCACAGTGACACCCGCCTGCGAGGCGTACGCCTGGACCACCGGCAGGAACGAATACGTCGCCAGGGCCGGGGCCTCGTCAGTGTGCGTGTAGATGATGGTCGAGTCAGTCACCGGGTGCTCCGCTCCACGTCTGCAACATTGCTCGACATCAAGATATCTCGTGAGTGACCCGACCTCGACAGGGGTCTGCCCCGGGCCGCGGCCTTCGGCTTCCGGATCATCGTCCGCGGCGGCCTGCGGGGTGCCGTGCACGAGGCCGGGCGGACTTACTCGGCCCGGCTCGGTGCCCGGGTCGTGGCGTCCCGCTGGTGGGGGATGGCCGACTCCAGGAACTCCAGTCCGCCGGGCTGCAGGGCGACCCTGCGCGCGGGCGCCGGAATCCGGATCCCCTCGTCCCGGTACCGCTTGTGCAGGCGCTTGATGAACTCGTGCTTGATCCGGTACTGGTCGCTGAACTCGCCCACGCCGAGGATCACGGTGAAGCTGATCCGGGAGTCACCGAAGGTGTGGAAGCGGACCGCGGGTTCGTGGTCGGGGACGGCGCCGGTGATCTCCGTCATCACCTCAGCGACGACCTCGGTGGTCACGCGCTCGACGTGGTCGAGGTCGCTGTCGTAGCCGACGCCCACCTGGACGAGGAGTGTCATCTGCTGCTCGGGGCGGTTGAAGTTGGTCATGTTGGTGCCCGCGAGCTGGGCGTTGGGGATGATGACCAGGTTGTTGGAGAGCTGACGGACCGTCGTGTTGCGCCAGTTGATGTCGACGACGTAGCCCTCCTCACCGCTGCTGAGGCGGATGTAGTCGCCGGGCTGGATCGTCTTGGACGCGAGGATGTGCACGCCCGCGAAGAGATTGGCGAGGGTGTCCTGGAGGGCCAGCGCGACCGCCAGGCCGCCCACACCCAGTGCGGTGAGCAGCGGGGCTATGGAGATGCCCAGCGTCTGGAGCATGACGAGGAAGCCCATCGCCAGCACCACGACCCGGGTGATGTTGACGAAGATGGTGGCCGACCCGGCGACGCCCGACCGGGACTGGGCCAGCGACCGGACGAGACCGGCGATGAACCGGGCCGCGGCGATGGTCGAGACCAGGATGAGGAGCACGGTCAGGGTCTGGTTGACGTTGTGCCCGACCGACCCGCTCAGCGGCAGCACGGCGGCCGCCGACGCGATTCCGCCGGCAATGGCCGCCGCGGGTACGAGAGTTCGCAGGGCGGCGACGATGAGGTCGTCGCCGCTCCAGTTGGTGCGGAGCGCGTGCTTGCCGAGCCAGCGCAGCAGCATGCGCGACAGGAACGCCGCGATGAGGCCCGCGACCACTGCGATCCCGGCAAGCATCCAGTCGTCCAGGGTGAGAGAGCGGTTCATCGGCGTTCCCCCTTGTGGCCGGAGGGAAGGCCCGTGGGCCGGATGTGCTGTGTCGTCACTTGCCACCTGCTCGAATCAGGGAATGCGCGATCAAGCCCGGACTGGTGTTCGTCATCCGGGGCGAGCGCTCATCCTGCCGCATCGGCGGGTGTGCCTGTCACCAGTCGTCGCGAGATCCGGCCCGCGACCCGCTCGCACTCACAACTGACCTGAACCGGAAACTGATTCACGGGATCCACGGGACTCACGGGACTCACGGGACTCATCGAACGAGCCGTGCCGGCCCGCTCCCGACGCGAAGCGGGCGGCGCCCTCCAGGCTCTCGGTCAACACGCCCATCCCGCGCCGGAGTTCGACGCGCATCGCCGCGGTCTCGACCAGGCCGTCCTGGTCCAGGACGGAGGCGCGGTCGCTGCGCAGGCATTCCTGGGGGAAGTCGGCGATGTCCGCGGCCAGTTCCTCGGCCGCCTCGCGGGCCCGGCCGGTCGGCACCAGGCGGTTGGCGAGGCCCATCCCGAAAGCCTCGGCGGCGGGCACCGGCCGGCCGGTGAGGATCATGTCCATCGCGCGGCTGGTGCCGATGAGCCGGGGGAGCCGTACGGTACCGCCGTCGATGAGCGGAACGCCCCAGCGGCGGCAGAAGACCCCGAAGACCGCGTCCTCCTCGGCGACCCGCAGATCGCACCAGAGCGCCAGCTCCAGGCCCCCGGCCACCGCGTGCCCCGCGACGGCCGCGATCACCGGCTTGGACAGGCGCAGTCTGGTCGGTCCCATCGGCCCGTCACCGTCCTCGGCGACCCGGTTGCCCCGCTCGCCGCCGATGGCCTTCAGGTCGGCGCCCGCGCAGAACGTGCCGCCCTCGCCCCACAGCACCGCTACCCGGGCCGACTCGTCGGCGTCGAACTCCCGGAAGGCGTCCGCGAGTTCGGCGGCGGTCGGGCCGTCCACCGCGTTACGGGCCTCGGGACGGGAGAGGACGACCGTGGTGACGTAACCCTGGCGTTCGATCCGGACCGGCATCGCTGACCCCTTCCCCGGGCTGCTGTCCTCCGAGGCTATCCGCGGGTCCGCGGCCGCGCACAAGCGTTACCGGTTCGCCGCCGCGCACAAGCGTTACCGGTTCGCCGCCGCGCACAAGCGTTACCGGTTCGCCGCTGCGTACAGGCGTTGCCGGTTCGCGACCGCGTACAGGCGGCGCGGGCTTGCGGCCGCGCACAAGCCGCGTGGGCTCAGATCACCTTCAGACGGACCAGCGCCCCCAGCGTCAGCGCGCCCGGCAGCAACGGCACCCACACCGTGATGATCCGGTACGCCAGCACCACCGCCGTCGCCACGGCGACCGGGCCGCCCGCCGCGACCAGCGCGATGATCAGCGCGGCCTCCACCGAGCCGATGCCGCCAGGCGTCGGCACCAGCGCGACCGCGACCGTCGCCGCGAGATACGCGACCACTATGTACGCGGGCGGCACCGACAGCCCCAGCGCCATTCCCACCGCGACCAGTCCGGCCGCCTGGAGTGTGGGGAAGGCGAGCGAACCGCCCCACAGGGCCAGCGCTCGTACCGGCCGGGTGTGCACCGAACGCGCCTCGCCGAGCGCGGTACGCAGGAAGGAGAAGACGGCCGTACGCAGCCGCCGTACCAGCAGGAGAGCCGGCGCCGCGACACCCAGCACCACGGCGCCGCCGACCATCAGGGGCCCGACCGCACCGTCCGGAAGGAGACCTCCGAGCCGCAGCGCGCCCGGGAAGGCGATCAGCAGGCCCGCCAGCAGGGTCAGCCGGGCTATCGACTCCGCGAGCAGGTACAGGGCGAGCGCGGCCGAGGAGCGGGCGAGCGGCACCCCGCACACCGTCATGAACCGCAGATTGACCGCGCTCGCGCCCAGGCCGGTGGGGAAGAGGTGGTTGGCGGCGCCCGCGGCGACCTGCGTGGCGAGGAGCCGGCGTACCGGCAGCCGCTCCATGACCGCACCCTGGCGTGTGACGGCGGCCGCGACCCAGGTCCCGCAGGTCGCGGCGGCGGCGGCCACGAGCCAGGGCCACTGGGCCGTCGCCAGATGGTGGAAGCCCTCAGCCAGCACGGACCAGTGCTGCACGGCGACCACGGTCACGAGGGCGAGCGGGAGCAGACAGAGGACCGGCCGGACGGACGAGCGGAGAGCCGACCGGAAGGCGGTGCGGCTGGGGAGCCCCTGGGGGAGACGTACGGCTGTCACACTCGGAGAGCTTTTCCACCTCGTACCAACAGGGGGTTGCGGGCGCGGAGACGGCGGCTGACGTGCTGGGCAAGGCGCGGGAGGCGTCGGCCGACATATCGGACGAGGGGAGAGAAGCGCCGAGTGGGCCGAGGGAAGTGCCGCCAAATGATTGACCTCAACATTGCTTGAGGTCATACCGTCACTGCCATGAGCATGGAGACCACAGCCTGGACACAGCTGCAGACTGTCATGAACGCCCGGCAGGAACGCCGCCCCTTCGCCCGCGCGACCCTGCGCCGTATCGCCGTCTTCGCCCGTCCGCACCGCCGCCGAATCGGCCAGTTCGTGGTGCTCAGCGTGCTGACCGCGCTGCTCGCCGTCGCGACGCCGGTGCTCGCCGGGCGCGTCGTGGACGTGATCGTGTCCGGCGGCGACGAGGGCACCGTCGTTCGCCTCGCCGCACTCATCGCCCTCATCGCGTTCGCCGAGGCGGCGCTCGGACTCCTCGGCCGCTGGCTCTCCTCGACGCTCGGCGAGGGACTGATCCTCGATCTGCGGACGGCTGTGTTCGATCATGTGCAGCGCATGCCGGTCGCGTTCTTCACACGTACCCGTACGGGCGCGCTCGTCAGCCGTCTCAACAACGACGTCATAGGCGCCCAACGCGCCTTCAGCAACACCCTGTCCGGTGTCGTCAGCAATGTCGTGACGCTGTTGCTCACCCTCGCCGTGATGCTGACCCTGTCCTGGCAGATCACGCTGCTCGCGCTCGCGCTGCTGCCCGTGTTCGTGGTGCCCGCGCGGCGGATGGGCAGCCGGATGGCCCGCCTGGCGCGCGAGGCCGCTGACCTCAACGCCTCGATGGGCACCCGGATGACCGAGCGTTTCTCCGCGCCCGGCGCCACGCTCATCAAGCTCTTCGGGCGCCCCGAGGACGAGTCCACCGAGTTCGCGGAGCGCGCCCGGCGGGTGCGGGACATCGGTGTGCGGACGGCGATGGCGCAGTCGGCGTTCATCACGGCGCTGACGCTCGTGTCCGCCCTCGCTCTCGCGCTCGTCTACGGCCTCGGCGGGTGGTACGCGCTGCGCGGCAGCCTGGAGCCGGGCGCCGTCGTCTCCCTGGCGCTGCTGCTGACCCGCCTCTACGCGCCGCTCACCTCGCTCGCCGGTGCGCGCGTCGAGGTCATGAGCGCCCTGGTGAGCTTCGAGCGGGTCTTCGAGGTGCTCGACCTCAAGCCCCTCATCGAGGAGAAGCCGGACGCGCGGAAGGTACCGGAGGGCCCCGCGGCCGTGGAGTTCGACGGCGTCCGCTTCGCCTACCCGTCCGCCGACAAGGTCTCCCTCGCCTCCCTGGAGGAGGTCGCGTCCCTGGACACCCGCGGCGGCGCCGAAGTCCTGCACGGCGTCTCCTTCCGCGCCGAACCCGGCCAGACCGTCGCCCTCGTCGGCTCGTCCGGCGCCGGGAAGTCGACCATCGCGCAGTTGCTCCCGCGGCTGTACGACACCGACGAGGGCGTGATCCGCATCGGCGGCGTCGACGTACGCGACCTGAGCGCGGAGTCGATGCGGGAGACCCTCGGCATGGTCACGCAGGACGGTCACCTGTTCCACGACTCGGTGCGGTCGAACCTGCTCCTTGCCCGCCCGGACGCGACCGAGGACGAGCTGTGGGACGTCCTGCGCCGCGCCCGCCTCGAAGATCTCGTCGGTTCGCTGCCCGACGGTCTCGACACCGTGGTCGGCGAACGCGGCTACCGGCTCTCCGGCGGCGAACGCCAGCGCATGACCATCGCCCGCCTGCTCCTGGCCCGCCAGCGCGTCGTCATCCTCGACGAGGCCACCGCCCACCTCGACAACACCTCCGAGGCAGCCGTCCAGGAGGCACTGACCGAAGCCCTGGAAGGACGGACCGCCGTGGTGATCGCGCACCGGCTGTCCACCGTGCGGGCCGCCGACGTGATCCTCGTCGTCGAGGCCGGGCGGATCGTGGAGCGGGGCACACACGACGAGCTGCTCGCGGTGGACGGGCGGTACGCGGAGCTCTACCGGACGCAGTTCAAGAAGTCGGGCACGGCCGGCGAGGGCACGGCCGGTGAAGGCACGGCCGGTGAAGGCAATACGGAGGGCGAGGGTACGGCCGGTGAGCGCAGTAAGGAGGGCGACGGCGTGACGGAGATCGCTGTCACGAAGGAGGCCGTGGCGTAGCACCGGCCGGGCGCCCGCCGTACCCTGGCGGGCGTCGGCGCGTACCCCTCACCGGGACGCGACCCTCCATACCCACAGGAGCTGTGGCTCATGCTGCGCACCATGTTCAAGTCCAAGATCCACCGCGCCACCGTCACCCAGGCCGACCTGCACTACGTCGGGTCCGTCACGATCGACGCCGAGCTGCTGGACGCGGCCGATCTGCTGCCCGGCGAGCTCGTCCACATCGTCGACGTCACCAACGGCGCCCGCCTGGAGACGTACGTCATCGAGGGCGAACGCGGTTCGGGAGTCATCGGGATCAACGGGGCGGCGGCCCATCTGGTGCACCCCGGTGATCTGGTGATCATCATCAGTTACGCTCAGATCTCCGACGCCGAGGCACGGGCACTGCGGCCGAGGGTGGTGCACGTGGACCGCGACAACCGGATCGTGGCCCAGGGCGCGGACCCGTCCGAGCCGGTACCGGACTCGGACCAGGAGCGCAGCCCGCAGGCCGTGTCGGCCTGACCTCACCGGCGGAATGACCTCTGCAGAGGAAGACGAGGAGTGGTGCCCATGAGCGACATCGAGATCCGCGACGACCGGTCGGCCGGCCGCCTGGAGGCTTTCGCCGGGGACGAAGTCGTCGGCCACATCGAGTACTTCGTCCTGGAAGCCCCCGCCCGCGCCCTCGTCCCGGTGCACACGATCGTGGAACCCGAGCACGAGGGCAAGGGCATCGCCGGCTCCCTCGCCCGCGAGCTGTACGCCATCGCCGCGCGCGAGGACAGCACGGTCGCGCCACTGTGCCCGTACGTCGTGAAGTGGGCGGCCCGCCATCCCGAGGAGGCTCCGGCGGCCGACCCGGAGCTGCAGACGGCGGCGGTCGAGTGGCTCAAGGCGCACCCGGGACGTTTCTGATGCCTCCGCGGTCCTCGACGCCTCCCCGGCCCGGTCCGCTCGCCCTGCTGCACACCTCGCCCGCGCACATCCCCGTCTTCGACGCACTGCGCGACGAGGACCACCCAGGACTGGAACTGCGGCATCTGGTGGCCGGGGAACTGCTGGCCAGGGCGCGCAGGGAGGGGCCCGAGGCGGTGGCCGGCGAGGTGCGGGCGGTGCTCGACCGGGCCGTCGCACAGGGCGCCGCGGCCGTGCTGTGCACCTGCTCGACCATCGGCGCCGTCGTCGAGCGTGCGGGCGCCGAGGTGCCCGTACTGCGCGCGGACCGTCCGATGGCCGCCGCGGCGGTGGCCGCAGGACCGCGTGTCGTCGTCCTCGCGTCGCTGGAGAGCACCCTGACGCCGACGGTCGCCCTCGTCGAGGAGGAGGCCCGCGCCGCCGGACGCCCCCTCGACATCCGAACCGTCCTCGTCGAGGGCGCTTGGGCACTCTTCGAGGCGGGCGACATCGACGGCTGTGCCCGCACGGTGGCGGCGGCAGCCGACGCGGTCACCGACGCCGACGCGATCGTCCTCGCCCAGGGGTCCATGGCCCCGGCCCAGCGCCTGACGACGACCACGATCCCGGTCCTGTCGAGCCCTCGCCCGGGTCTGGCCGCGGGGGCGCAGGCGGCACGCGGGAGCTGAATCCGCCGTGCTGCCTGGCCCACCTGGTCGCCTTCCGCTGCGCGAGGGGGTGAGTGGGTGCGCGGTAGCCGGGTACGCGTGGAAAAAGTCCAGGGCCGACGTACCGACTGGCTGGAGGACAACATGACCCACCCGTATCCCGACCCTGTGAAGCCGGACCCCACTCCGGGCCCCGACCGCCCGGAGCCCTTCCCGGACCCGATCCCCAAGCCGGGCCCCCGCCCGTCACCGGCACCGGAGCCCGTCCCGTCGCCGTCGCCGATCCCGCAGCCGCCGGGCCCCGACCCGGCACCGGAACCCCTGCCGGGACCTGCCTCCCAGGACTAGGAGCACAGACCGGCGGCCCGGACTGTGAGGAGAGACCGGTGGCCCGGGGGGGGACCCCCCCCCCCGGCCCCCCGGCGGGGGGGCGGGGCTGTGAGTGGGGGTCTCTAATGTGGGGGGGTTTTGGGATGGTTAAATGTGGCGCGCGCGCACGCCGCGGCCCCCAAAG